>NZ_JCANUL010000001.1:0-722688 GCF_059568935.1 Diaphorobacter oryzae DSM 22780
GAATATCCGAAGTGGGACTGCCCGCCGCGTGAACAGGTGCAGCGTCCTCAACCTCGGGCGCAGAGAGGCTCAGAGGGATGAACGGATTGATGGGTTTGGGAGCGGGTGGCGCAGCGTGCTCGCGCAGCCAGCGATGGACGATGTTGGCGTTGATGCCATGGGCCAGAGCCACAGCCGCAATCGACGCTCCGTTCGCCCGGCACTGCGTTACGACCTGGGCCTTGAGTTCTGGACTGTAAAAGCGCCGCTTGGGATTTGGGGCGATCGCCTCGCTCGACATAGTGTGCATGATCTCCATCGTGCACACCATGCCTGCTCGAACGGGCTATATCAAGATGGGTTCACCGCGCGCATACGCAGAGAGTCTTTGGTCGTAAACCGCTCTCTGCACGCGCATGTATCTGAAGTCAGCGACGAGAAGCTTGAAGAACTCCTCTTCCGTCGCGCAGAAGTGCAGATACTTGTAGATGTCCGTCTCGGCCACGTGACAGATGACCCTCGTGGCGCGCTCAGCAAGCGGCAGGATCTCGGACGCATATTTAGCGAGGTCGTCCCGAATAGCTTCATGGGTCACGATCACGAAAATGGCATTTTTACCGTGCTGGTGCACTGACGCCCGAAATTTGCGGTCAGCCTTGAGCGATATCGTGAACGGACCAGGACCTCCAACATAGTCGATGCACTTACCAGTCTGCTCCACCGCCTTGGCAACGTGGTGCACGATGGTGGTTCTAAGGCGACCTGTGCCCCTCTTCGCTGTTGCTTCCGTATTCGGACTCGACTTGAACTGGAAGTAAAAGTTCGCGATCGCACCAATGACCAATGTGTCGCACAACTCTTCCATGTTGGGCAGCTTCAATGGGTTTAGAAATACCTTTCCTCCCCCGAACTTCCTCGCCAGCTCTTCCGCCAGATCAGGCTCTTGACGATCACCGGGGTTTGTGTAGCCCAGTTCAGCGTGGCGAACTTCCTCTCCATAAAAGGAGTCGCGCGTACCGGCATGAAGCATCACCAAGTCCTCTCGCATGACCGCCTCAATGAAGCTCAGGGTGAAAGCCCGCCTGTCTTCGCGCTCGCCCCCACGAGAAAACCACGCGCTTGCTTGGTCAATCACGTCATGACTCGTAGCACGTGCCATGTCCCCAGGTGCAAATTGCAGCTTCTGAGAGAACCTCGCAAGCTTCGCTCGATCAGGGACTACGGCGATATACGAAAGCCACGGCCGGTTCTTCTCGTCAAGCAGAAACAGCTCGATGCACGGAGCACGCAGCACAGCGAGGAGCGTTGTGGTCTCTGGGTTCCCATACAACGGCGTCCATACAAGGAGCGGCGAATTTGTGCCATCCGGAAACGCCGTGAGCAGACAGTAGGTCGAAAGCCCCCCGCACATGACCGGCGCGAAGTAGAGCTTTAGCCCACCGCTGCCCTTACCCGCCAGCAAGGCCCTTGCGGAAGCCTTGATCGCCAGGATGGACGCGTCGCTGGTCTGGAATGCTAGGAGCCCTGAAGGGATCCTGGAGACCTGAGCATAGATTTCTGGATGCTTTAGGTGCAGCAAGGCGGACTCGGAAAGTTAGGCCGTCGCGTAAGCATGTCGGGTTGGGGGAGGCAAAAAATACCTCGCCGCTCAGTGGTAGGCGCATATCATCCGGCTCAGCAGAAGGCTCATTCCACTATGGATGGCTTTCAGCCTGGTGACGGTGCTGTTTCCTCGGAAATGATAGCGGTTGCGTTTGCATCGATTGGGATGTCAGAGTTAATTCCGTTCAGGCTCCCGCGATAGACACATTTTCCCCCGCGTCGTGTACTGCGGCGTACGCCTCTCCTGCTTCATCGCCCGACTCTTGCCCTTGGCGCTCCCATTCGTGGCGTCGGCTTGAGATCATCCAGACAAGGGGCACAAGGTTCACTACAACGTCCTCCACCTGGTCTCCATACTGATGCCGCCCCTTCCTCGCTGCCCTGGGAATAGTTTAAAAGGAGCGAGAGGCCTTTAGCTACTCGGCAAGGCTGAACCAGCTCCGCCGCCATTCGTGATCAATGGATTAGGTGGTCACGTAGCCAGACCGAGTGTTCAAGTGGACCGGGATACGCACCCCAGCGGCTGGACTGGTGGGCCATCCAGTCTTGTGCCACAGCCGCCAGCGTGTTTTCAATCTCGTGGGCGGTCTTGGCCTTGCCTGCCTTTCGCAGCGCGCCAGGATCGTCGCCAGCCTGCAGCGCCAGCCGTGCGGCGGCCAACTGCTCTCGGGCATCGCGAAGGCTCACGCCCGGATACACCCCAAGGGCCAGGGTCTTGCGCTTGCCTCCATGGCGGTAGTCCCATCGCCAATATTTGCCTGCAGGTTTGACCAACAAATAGAGTCCAGCCCCGTCCGCTAGCTTGTATGGCTTGTCGGTACTTTTGGCGTTGCGGCAGGCGGTATCCGTAAGGGGCATGACGGTACTTTTTTCGGTATCCAGTGGAGGTACCGTCAAAAGTACCCGGCTGCAAGCGCACCTCAGCACACCTTGGCGAACGATTGAAGCCCGCTCTACAGAGGGGAAAAGAAAAAGGCCGCACGTTCTGGGAACTGTGCGGCCTTCAATGTGGTGCCGGAGGCCGGAATCGAACCGGCACGCCTTGCGGCGGGGGATTTTGAGTCCCCTGCGTCTACCAATTTCACCACTCCGGCGGGAATAAGCGAAGTCGCAAATTATGGCACAGTAACGCTGTATGAAGACTTACCCCACCATTGAAGACGCGATCGGGCGCACGCCGCTGGTTGCATTGCAGCGCATAGGCGCTCAGGACAACGCGGCACGCGGCAACGTCATCCTGGGCAAGCTGGAGGGCAACAACCCCGCAGGCTCGGTGAAGGACAGGCCGGCCGTGTCGATGATCCGGCGTGCCGAGGAGCGCGGCGAGATCAAGCCCGGCGATACGTTGATCGAGGCGACCTCGGGCAACACCGGCATTGCGCTGGCGATGGCCGCGGCCATCAAGGGCTACCGCATGGTGCTGATCATGCCCGAGGACCTGTCCGTGGAGCGCGCCCAGACCATGAAGGCCTTCGGCGCGGAGCTCATCCTCACGCCCAAGAGCGGTGGCATGGAGTACGCGCGCGATCTGGCCGACCAGATGGTGGCGCAGGGCAAGGGCGTGGTGCTGGACCAGTTCGCCAACCCCGACAACCCGCGCATCCACTACGAGACCACGGGCCCCGAGCTGTGGGAGCAGACCGAGGGGCGCATCACGCACTTCGTGAGCGCCATGGGCACCACGGGCACCATCACCGGCGTGTCGCGCTTCCTGCGCGCGAAGAACCCGGCCATCCGCATCGTCGGCGCCCAGCCCAGCGAGGGCTCGCGCATTCCGGGCATCCGCAAATGGCCCGAGGAATACCTGCCCAAGATCTACGAGCCCAGCCTGGTGGACGAGCTGGTCTACGTGAGCCAGGACGATGCCGAGGACATGGCGCGGCGCCTGGCGCGCGAGGAGGGCATCTTCGGCGGCATCTCCGCGGCTGGCGCCTGCTGGGTGGCGCAGCAGATCGCGGCACGCGAGCAGAACGCGACCATCGTCTTCGTCGTGTGCGACCGGGGCGACCGCTACCTCTCCACCGGCGTGTTCCCCGCCTGATGGGCGGAAAGTCGGCTTTGGGTTGGTATTGAAAATCGTCTTTGGCGCCTGATGGATAAGCGTCAAAAGCTATTTATTTTGTAGCAATTGGGCCTGGCTGCCTCGAAGAAGATCGCGTTCCCATGCAATACGAAACCCGTTTCTGCGCCCACTGCGCCACCGCGCTGGCGCCGGTGCTGCTCATGGAGGACAGTGGCGAGAAGGAGCGCTTGCGCTGCCCCGCCTGCGGCTGGACGCACTGGAACAACCCGACGCCCGTGCTGGCGGCCATCGTGGAGGTGGACGGCCAGGTGCTGCTGGCGCGCAATGCGCTGTGGCCGCCCAAGATGTTCGCGCTGATCACAGGCTTCATGGAGGCGGGCGAGACGCCAGAGGAAGGCATTGCGCGCGAGGTCAAGGAAGAGACCGACCTCGACGCGCGCTCCGTGCGGCTGGTCGGCGTGTACGAGTTCATGCGCATGAACCAGGTCATCATTGCCTACCACGTGCAGGCGCTGGGCCAGGTGCGCCTGTCGCCCGAGCTGGCGGACCACCGCTTCTACGACCTGGACCGGCTCAAGTGCTGGCCCGCAGGCACGGGCTACGCGCTGGCCGACTGGTTGCGCTCGCGCGGGCATGAGCCGGTGTTCCTCACGGCCGAGGAAAACGCGGAGCGCCGACGCGGGCTGGACGCACCGAAGGACTAGAGAAAATGGACATCCACAAGGAAATCGACACCCGGGGCCTGAACTGCCCCTTGCCCATCCTCAAGGCCAAGAAGGCCCTGGCGGACATGGCCAGCGGCCAGCTGCTCAAGGTGGTGGCGACCGACGCCGGCTCGCTGCGGGACTTCCAGGCCTTTGCACGACAGACGGGCAACGAGCTGGTGGCGCAGCAGACCGTGGGCGATGAGTTCATCCACGTGCTGCGCCGCCGTTAGGCATTGAATAAGGCTGTTGCGCTTATGAATTAAGCGTTAATAGCTATTAAAATAGGAGTAAAGAGGGGCCTTGCGCCCCTCGCGGGTGTTACAGCGCCAGCGACTGCAGGTAGGTGCGGAACTGTGCGCCCACCTGCGGGTGCTGCAGGGCGAGTTCCACCGTGGCCTCCAGAAAGCCTTCCTTGCTGCCGCAGTCGTAGCGCTTGCCTTCGTACTGGTAGGCGTACACGGCTTCGTGCTGCATCAGGCGGCCGATGGCGTCGGTCAGCTGGATCTCGCCGCCCACGCCCTTGGGCTGGTTGCGGATCTCGCTGAAGATGCGCGGCGTGAGCACATAGCGGCCGGCCACGCCCATGCGCGAGGGCGCCTTCTCGGGCGCGGGCTTCTCCACGATTTCGTCCACGCGCAGCAGGGCGCCGCCGGCGGGGTCGCCCTTGACGATGCCGTAGCGCTTGGTGTGCTCCTGGGGCACTTCCTGCACGGCCAGCAGGGAGCGGCCCTGCTTCTGGAAGGCTGCCGTCATCTGCGCCATCACGCCGGGGCCGCCGTTGTCGCCCACCATCAGGTCGTCGGCCAGGATCACGGCAAAGGGCTCGTTGCCCACCAGGGGCTCGGCGCACAGCACGGCGTGGCCCAAGCCGAGCGAGCGCGGCTGGCGCACGAACAGGCAGTTCATGTCGTCGGGGGCGATGCTGCGCACCAGGGCCAGCATCTCGTGCTTGCCGGCGTTTTCCAGCTCGTTTTCCAGCTCGTAGGCGGTGTCGAAATGGTCCTCGATGGCGCGCTTGCTGCGCCCCGTGACGAAGATCATGTCGCGGATGCCGGCCTCGTAGGCCTCTTCCACGGCGTACTGGATCAGGGGCTTGTCCACCACGGGCAGCATCTCCTTGGGCGATGCCTTGGTGGCGGGCAGAAAGCGGGTGCCGAGACCGGCCACGGGGAAGACGGCCTTGCGGACGCGTGTGGGAGCGTTCAAGTCGAGTGCCTCACGAAATGGTGGAACGAACAATGAAAACAAAGGCGCCGGGGCGCCTTTGTGTGGGGGGGGACAGTGGGCGCCGATCTTAGCCCAGGCGCGCCAGCTGCTCTTCGATGCGCGTCAAGGTGGCGCCAAAGTCCGCCACGCGCTTTTTTTCCTGCTCGATCACCGTGGGCGGCGCCTTGGCGACGAAGGCTTCGTTGCCCAGCTTGGCCGATGCCTTGGCGATCTCGCCTGACAGGCGTGCGGCCTCCTTGGACAGGCGCAGCTTCTCGGCGGCCACGTCGATCTCGACGAACAGGGCCATGCGCGCATCGCCCACCACGGCCACGGGCGCGGTCTTGGCGGCCTCGGCCCAGCCGGCCTCGTCGTCGAACACCTTGACTTCGCTGAGTTTGGCCAGGTTTTGCAGCACGGGCGCGATGGCGCGCATGAACTGCGCGTCGCCCGTCACCAGCAGCGGCAGGCGCTGCGCGGGCGACACGCCCATCTCGCCGCGCAGCGTGCGGCAGGCGTCCACCACCTGCTTGATGCGGCCGACGTAGGCGATGGAGCCCTCGTCGATCTTCTCGGGCTGGGCCTGCGGATACGGGGCGATGGCGATGGAGTCGCCCTTCAGGCCGGCGATCGGCGCCACCACCTGCCACAGCGCTTCCGTGACGAAGGGGATGATGGGGTGGGCCAGGCGCAGGATGGCCTCCAGCACGCGGATCAGCGTGCGGCGCGTGGCGCGCTGCTCGGCCTCGCTGCCGGTCTGGATCTGCACCTTGGCGATTTCCAGGTACCAGTCGCAGAACTCGTTCCACACGAACTCATAGAGCGTGCTGGCCACGTTGTCCAGGCGGAACTCGGCAAAGCCCTTGGCAACGTCGGCCTCGACCTTCTGCAGCTGCGAGACGATCCAGCGGTCCGGCTGGCTGAAGCGCAGGTAGCTTTCCGTGCAGCCGTGGCTGGTGTCAAGCCCGCAGTCGTGGCCCTCGCAGTTCATCAGCACGAAGCGGCTGGCGTTCCAGAGCTTGTTGCAGAAGTTGCGGTAGCCCTCGCAGCGCTTGCTGTCAAAGTTGATGCTGCGGCCCAGCGACGCTAGCGCCGCGAAGGTGAAGCGCAGCGCGTCGGCGCCGTAGGCGGGAATGCCCTCGGGGAATTCCTTTTGCGTGTTGGTGCGCACCTTGGGCGCGGTTTCGGGGCGGCGCAGGCCCTGGGTGCGCTTGTCCAGCAGGGGCTCCAGGGCGATGCCGTCGATCAGGTCCACCGGGTCGAGCACGTTGCCCTCGGACTTGCTCATCTTCTTGCCCTGCGCGTCCAGCACCAGGCCGTGGATGTAGACATGCTTGAACGGCACGCGCCCGGTGAAGTGCGTGGTCATCATGATCATCCGGGCGACCCAGAAGAAGATGATGTCGTAGCCCGTGACCAGCACCGAGGAGGGCAGGTACAGGTTGTAGTCGCCTTCGGGCGCATCGCTGTGCTGGGGCCAGCCCATGGTGCTGAAGGGCACCAGCGCGGACGAGTACCAGGTGTCGAGCACGTCCTCGTCGCGCGTGAGCTTCACGCCCGCGCCGGCCTGCTGCTGCGCCTCGGCCTCATTGCGGGCCACGTACACCTTGCCGGTCTCGTCGTACCAGGCCGGGATCTGGTGGCCCCACCACAGCTGGCGCGAGATGCACCAGTCCTGGATGTTGTTCATCCACTGGTTGTAGGTGTTGACCCAGTTCTCGGGCACGAACTGCACCGCGCCGCTGGCCACGGCGTCGATGGCCTTCTGCGCGATGCTCTTGCCCGTGGCATCGCCTTCGCCCACCTTGCTCAGGGCGACGAACCACTGGTCGGTCAGCATGGGCTCGATCACCTGGCCCGTGCGGGTGCAGATGGGCACCATCAGCTTGTGCTTCTTGGTCTCGACCAGCAGGCCCAGGGCCTCCAGGTCGGCCACGATGGCCTTGCGCGCCACGAAGCGGTCCATGCCGCGGTATTTTTCCGGCGCGTTGTCGCTGATGGTGGCGGTGAGCGTCAGCACCACCTCCATGGGCAGCTTGTGGCGCTGGCCCACCTGGTAGTCGTTGTTGTCGTGCGCGGGCGTGACCTTGACCACGCCGGTGCCGAACTCGCGGTCCACGTACTCGTCGGCAATGATGGGGATCTGGCGGCCCACGAGCGGCAGGGTCACCGTCTGGCCGATCAGGTGCCTGTACCGCTCATCCTCGGGGTGGACCATCACGGCCACGTCGCCCAGCATGGTCTCGGGGCGCGTGGTGGCCACCACCAACTGGCTCGACCCATCGGTGAGCGGGTAGGCGATGTGCCACAGCGAGCCGTCCTTCTCCTCGTTCTCCACCTCCAGGTCCGACACGGCGGACTGCAGCACCGGGTCCCAGTTCACCAGGCGCTTGCCGCGGTAGATCAGGCCTTGCTGGTACAGCTTGACGAAGGTCTCGGTCACCACCTGGGACAGCTTGTCGTCCATGGTGAAGTATTCGCGGCTCCAGTCCACGGTGTCGCCCAGGCGGCGCATCTGCGTGGTGATGGTGTTGCCGCTCTTTTCCTTCCACTCCCAGACCTTGCTGACGAAGGCTTCGCGGCCCAGGTCGTAGCGGCTCACGCCCTGTTCCTGCAGCTGGCGCTCCACCACGATCTGGGTGGCGATGCCGGCGTGGTCCGTGCCGGGCACCCAGGCCGTGTTGTGGCCCAGCATGCGGTGGTAGCGCGTCAGGCTGTCCATGATGGTCTGGTTGAACGCATGGCCCATGTGCAGCGTGCCGGTCACGTTCGGCGGCGGCAGCTGGATGGAGAAGGCCGGTTCGCCCGCCTTGGGCACTCCGGTGCCGCGGTGGCCGGCCACGCCGTAGCCGCGGCGCTCCCATTCGGGGCCCCAGTGGGCCTCCAGTGCCGCGGGTTCGAAGGATTTGGAAAGGCCGTTCAGACCGGGTTGTTCAATCGTGTCGCTCATGGCAATGAAAAACGGCATCCCGTGGGATGCCGTCAAAGGCAATGGTTCGGAGGATGGGCCATTCTATTCCGTTACGACTACGGCGTGCTGGGTGTGCTTCTCCTTTGATAGCTGTCAGCGCTTATTGGATAAGCGCTGTAGCCATATTTGATCAAGAGCCTGCGGGGGGCACGAATTCCGGCCGGTCGTTTTGCTGCGGCTTGAGGGGCTGGTCGGACTGGCCCGCGGCGCGTTCGCGGCGCCACTGCTGCTTGCGCGCTGTCCATTCGGCCAGGCGGGCGTGGGCGGTGGTGCTCTCGCGCTGCATCTGCACCGCGTCGGCGAGCTGGGCCGACAGCTCCAGCCGGATGCCGTTGGGGTCGAAGAAGTAGATGCTCTTGAAGATATGGTGGTCGGTCACCCCCAGCACCTCGATGCCATGGGCCTCAAGGCGGGCCTTGGTGTTCTCCAGCTCCTCGACGGTGTTCACGCGGAAGGCGATGTGGTTCACCCACAGCGGCGTGTTGGGCGAGGGCTCGGGCTTCACGTCGTCGCCCAGGTCGAAGAAGGCGATGAAGGAGCCGTCCTGCAGGCGGAAGAAGAAATGCGTGTAGGGGCAGTACTCGCCGGTGCTGGGCACGTAGTCGCTCTGGATGATGTGGTACAGCGGCAGGCCGAGGATGTCCTCGTAGAAATGGCGCGTTTCCTCCGCGTCGCGGGCCTTGTAGGCGTAGTGGTGCAGCTGCTGGATGGCGGCCGGGGCCGGCAGATCGGCGCGGGCTGCGGGTGGTACGGGTGTGGCGGTGGCGTTCATGGCGTGTCTCCTGAGGCGCGCAAACAATGCGCTGAAATTCTACTATCCGTAATTGATTTGCGTTAGGTGAATTTTCAGGCGCAACCAGACGGCCACTGCCCAGCAGACCCGGGCGGGGGCCAAGGTGCGCGGGGCAGGTGGGGGGGGCGGGCGGGGAGGGGATTCAGCCGGCGGCGAGCGCGGCCTTCTTCCAGGCCGCGGCGGCGGCCTCGGCGTCGCCGCGCTGCTCGGCCAGCTCTGCCAGGTGGCGCCAGGCGCTGGCGCGCAGCGGCGCGTCGGTGAGCTGCTGCGCGGCCTGGGTGAACAGGTGCTGGGCCTTGCCCCACAGTTCGCGGTGCAGGCAGGCCATGGCCGAGAGGTATTGCAGGCGCGCGTTGCGCGGGTCGGCCTGCTGCGCGGACTCGATGCGCGCGAGCCAGTTCGCGTCCAGGCCTTCTAGGCTGCCCTCAAGGGCGCGCACGAGCTTCAGGGTTTGCTGGTCGGACAGGTCGGCCATGCGCTCCCACACGGGGAGCAGCCAGGCGCGCACCTGCGCCGCCTCGCCGCCCAGTTGGGAGAGACGGTGCGCGGCATGCACGGCGATCTCGGGCATGCCGCGCTCGGCGGGCTCCAGACCCTGCCAGATGCGCTGCAGCTGGGCCGGGTCGTGGGCACCGTTGATCAGCTCCGTGGCCAGGCCGCGCACGATGCTCTCGGCTGCGGCGGGCGAGAACGCATGGTGCTTGCCCAGCAGGCGCGCGGTCTCCAGGGCCTGCTCCGTCATGTGCGACAGGCGCGATGCCTTGAGCTTGGCGCGCAGCGCCAGCGTGCGGCGCGCCGTGCCGGCGGGCAGGGCGGACAGGCGCTCCAGCGCGGTGCTGGCGTCGCGCTCGTCGAGCGACCAGCGTGCGGCGCGCAACTGGGCGCCCTCGCGCAGCTCCAGCTCCACGGCCGGTGCGCGCTCGGGGATGTTGTCCAGCGCCTGCTGCAGGTGCGACTCGCGCGTGGCGCGGTCCTGCAGCGCGTGCGAACTCTCGGCCGCCACGATGTGGGCCAGCGTGCGCAGCTGACGGCCATGGGGCAGGGGCTCGCCGGCCTCGTCCAGGGCGCGTTCCTGGGTGATGGAGGATTCTGCCGCCTTGCGGGCGCGCAGGAAGCGTCCGGCCAGCATTTGCGACAGGGCGTCCAGCAGCGCGCCGTGCATGGCGCGCTCCTTTTGCAGCAGGCGCCAGCGCCGGGCCTGCACGGGCAGCTCCAGCAGTGCCGACAGCCCGCGCAGGGCCGCATACAACAGGGTGAAACCGCCGAACAGCAGCATCAGCACCATGTTGAGCGACAGGTCGATGCGGTAGGGCGGCCAGAACAGCGTGACGGTGCCCTGGTTGTTGCCCGCGAACAGGGCCACGGCGACGGCCGCGCCGAACAGTGCCAGAAACCAGAGTGCTGCGCGCATGGTGGGGGCGTCGTCCTCGGGTCAGCGGCCGGCCGCGGCCGTGGCCAGGGCGGCGAAGGTGTCGTCGAGCTGGGGCATCTCGGCCGTTTTCATGTGGGCCTGCAGCTGCTGCAGCGCCGTGGCGGCGTTCTGCGTGCGGCGCGAGGCCGGGTCGAAATACTTGTTGAGCGCGGCGCTGGCGGTCGCCAGGTCGGAGCGGGCCGAGTCCATGCGCCGCGCCAGCAGGCCCAGGCGCGCGTTCAGCAGCTTGAGCTTGAGGTTCTCCCGCAGGAAGAAGGCCTGGTCAGGGGCGAGCAGCACGGCGTCCGGCTGGTCGATGCGGCTCACGCGCACCAGGCCGCGGGCCTCGTCGCGCACGCCTTCCCAGGTGCGGCGCAAGGTGGCCTGCCAGAGCGGTTCGCTGGCGGCCGCGGTCGCCGGGGCGGGCGCCTCGCTGCCGGCCTGGCGGCGCATGGCGGCGGCCTGGGCCACGCTGCCCGTCAGCGGCAGGTCGTCCACCTGGCGCACCAGGTCGTCCAGGCGGCCCAGCAGGCCGGCGGTGTCGGTGACGGTGGCGCGCTCCAGGCGCTCCAGGTCGTGGTCCATGGCGCGCAGCACGGGCGCCAGGCGCGGCTGCGCGGCGCGCTCGATGCGGCGGCTGGCGCTCTTGAGCGCGGCCACCAGCGGCTGCAGGCTGCCCGTGAGCTGGGCTTGTTGCTGTGCCAGGCGGATGGCGGCCTCGACGTCCACCACCAGATTCTCGTCGCGCGTGCGCGACAGGCTTTGCATGAGTTCTTCCAGCTGGCTGCGCTGCAGCGCCACCTCGCTCACGCGGGCCTCGGCCACGGCCAGTCGGGTCGATGTCTCGCGGGCCAGCTCCTGCGCCTGCTGCGCCATTGCGCGGGCCTCGATGGCCTGGGCGCCGGAGTCGGCGGACTGGCGCGCCAGCTGTTCCTGGATGGACGACAACCGCTGCCACAGCAGCACCGAGCTGACGAGCGCGGCGATGGCTACGGCGCCCAGCGCGTAGAGCGCCGCGCGGCCACCGCTGCGGGCGGCGGGCGCGGATGTCCGGGGGGCTGCCGGCGCGGAGGCGGGCAGGTCGGATGGATGCTCATTGCTCATAAAGCGATTCTATCGACGCGACCACCTCATCGAAGGCGGGGCGACATTCTTTGACGCTGCCAAAACCGGCCGCCAGGGCGGCCTGGGCGATGCGCGGATGGGTGGCCAGGGCTCGGGCCTGTCCCCAGTGTTGCGCGGGCAACACGGTGCCGAGGTGGGTGACGGCCTCGGAGCTGCTCAGCAGCCATACGGAGCCGTCGCTGGCGGCCGCGTGCGCCAGCGCCTGCTGCCCGGCGTCGAGCCGCGGCGCGCCGCGCTCGTAGGCGGCGACGAAGTCCACGGTGGCGCCGGCCGCGGCAATCGCACCGGCCAGCCATTCGCGCCCGTTGCCACCTTCGGCGGTGGGGGTATTGGTGCCGCGCACGATGAGCACGCGGTCGCCGGGGCCGATCTGCGGCCCCACGACCTGCCACAGCGCTTCGGAGTCGTACTGCACGGCGTCGGCCGCCGGGCCGTCGATGCGCTCGGGCGCCAGCCCCGCCTGACGCAGCGCCGCCACGGTGCCCGGACCGGGTGCCCACGCTCTTGTTTTGATAGCTGTTTGCGCTTGATGGATAAGCGCTGGAGGCTGATTTGATTCAAAAAAATACTGCACCGCGTTGCCGCTGACGAACATCACGGCGCGGTAGTCGCTCCAGCGCGCACGGGCCTGCTGCAGCGCATCGCGCAGCGCCGGGTCGGTCACCGGGCCGATGGCGATCAGCGGCAGGGCCTGGGCCACGATGCCGCGCGTACGCAGGTCCGCAACCCATTGGGCGGCCTCGCGCGCGGGGCGCGTGACGATGGCGCGGGGCGGCTGCGGCGCGGGCAAGGTCAGCCGGCTCCCACGGCGCCGGCCGCGCGCAGCTGCGCGGCCACGGCCAGGCCCAGCGCGTCGGCCTCGGCCAGGGTGGCCACATGGGCCTGGCCCTGGGCGCGCACCAGCGGCACCCGCCCGTCGATGTCGCCCCAGGCGGCCTGCAGCGTGAGCGTGCTGCCGCTCCACAGGCCGTGCGCGGCCAGGGGCATGGAGCAGCTGCCGCCCATGGCGCGGCTCACGGCGCGCTCGGCCGTCACGGTGAGCCAGGTGGTCTGGTGCGCCAGCGGCGCGAGCGCGTCGCGCAGGTCCTGGCGGTAGGCGCGGATCTCGATGCCCAGGGCGCCCTGGCCGGCGGCGGGCAGCATCTGGTCGGGCTCGAAGACGCTGCGGATGCGTTCGTGCAGGCCCAGGCGCTTCAGGCCCGCGGCGGCCAGCACGATGGCGTCGTACTGGCCCTCGTCGAGCTTGCGCAGGCGCGTCTGCACGTTGCCGCGCAGCGGCTCGATCTTTAGGTCGGGGCGCAGCGCCTGCAGCAGCACCTGGCGGCGCAGGCTGGAGGTGCCGACCACGGCGCCCTGCGGCAGGTCGGCCAGCGCGGCGTAGCGCGGCGAGACGAAGGCGTCGCGCGGGTCTTCGCGCTCCATCACGCAGGCCAGGGCAAAGCCGTCCGGCAGTTCCATGGGAACGTCCTTGAGCGAATGCACGGCGATGTCGGCGCGGCCTTCCTCCAGCGCCACCTCCAGTTCCTTCACGAACAGGCCCTTGCCGCCCACCTTGGACAGCGTGCGGTCCAGGATCTGGTCGCCGCGCGTGGTCATGCCCAGCAGCGTCACGGCATGGCCGCGTGCGCGCAGCAGGGCCTGCACATGCTCGGCCTGCCACAGGGCCAGCTGGCTTTCGCGCGTGGCGATGACGATGGGGGGAAGCGTGGGGGTGGAGGTGGTCATGGCGGCATCTGTCTCGGGCCCCGCGGGCACGGCGGCGGGGGCATCGGGGGATGCTAGCATGCTGCGCTGCAACAGCCGCGCCATAGCCACACCAATTCAACCGGCGCACCAGGAGACCCTCGCGCATGACCGCCACCGCCCGCAAGACCGACGCCGCCGCGGCGCCGGCGCCCTCCCGCAAGACCGACAAGGATCTGCCGCTGATCCAGGATATCCGCCTGCTGGGCCGCATCCTGGGCGACGTGATCCGCGAGCAGGAGGGCGTTGCCGCCTATGACCTGGTGGAGCAGATCCGCAAGCTGTCGGTGGCCTTCCGCCGCGACGCCGACCACGAGGCCGACAAGGCGCTCAAGAAGCTGCTCAAGGGGTTGACGGGCGACCAGACGGTGAGCGTGATCCGCGCCTTCACCTATTTCAGTCACCTGGCCAACCTGGCCGAGGACCGCCACCACATCCGCCGCCGCGCCGTGCACGAGCGCGCGGGCAGCGCACAGGAGGGCAGCATCGAGGTGGCGCTGGCGCGCCTGCGCTGGGCCGGCATCGCGCCGCGCACGGTGGCGCAGACGCTGGCCACGAGCTACGTGGCGCCGGTGCTCACGGCCCACCCCACCGAGGTGCAGCGCAAGAGCATCCTGGACGCGGAGCGCGAGATCGCCCTGCTGCTCACCCAGCGCGACGACATCCAGGCCCGCGCCCAGCTCTACAAAACTGCCCGCGACACGCTCACCCCGCGCGAGCTGGCCGCCAACGAAGCGCAGCTGCGCGCGCGCGTGGCCCAGCTGTGGCAGACGCGGCTGCTGCGCTACACCAAGCTCACGGTGGCCGACGAGATCGAGAACGCGCTCTCGTACTACGAATACACCTTCCTGCAGGAGATCCCCAAGATCTACGCCGAGCTGGAGCGCGAGCTGGGGGGCAACCAGCCCGTGGCCAGCTTTCTGCGCATGGGCCAGTGGATCGGCGGCGACCGCGACGGCAACCCCAACGTGAGCGCGGGCACCCTGGCCCTGGCGCTCGGCCGCCAGGCCGAGGTGGCGCTGCGCCACTACCTGACGGAGGTGCACAACCTGGGCCGCGAGCTGTCGCTGTCGGCCCATCTGGTGCAGGTCTCGCCCGAGATGCAGGCGTTGGCCGAGCGCTCGCCCGACACCAGCGAGCACCGCCACGACGAACCCTACCGCCGCGCGCTCACCGGCGTGTACGCGCGCCTGGCCGCCACGCTCAAGGAGCTGACGGGCGGCGACGCCGCGCGCCATGCCGTCGCGCCGCAGAACGCCTACGCCAGCGCCGCCGAGTTCCTGGCCGACCTGCGCGTGGTCGAGGCCTCGCTGCGCTCGCACCGCGGCGCGGCGCTGACCGGCGAGCGCCTGCGCCCCTTGATGCGCGCGGTGGAGGTGTTCGGCTTTCACCTGGCCACGGTGGACCTGCGCCAGAGTTCGGACCAGCACGAGCGCGTGGTGGCCGAGCTGCTGGCCACGGCGCGCGTGGAGCCCGCCTACGCCGCGCTGCCGGAGCCCGAGCGCCGCGCCTTGCTCACGCGCCTGCTGTGCGACGCGCGGCCGCTGCGCGTGGTGGGCGCGCAGTATTCCGAGCACACGCTGGGCGAGATCGCCATCTTCGAGACCGCGCGCCGCATGCGCGAGCGCTACGGGCAGGACGCCATCCGCCACTACATCATCAGCCACACCGAGACGGTGAGCGACCTGCTGGAGGTGCTGCTGCTGCAAAAGGAAGTGGGCCTGATGCGCGGCACGCTGGACGGTGAGGCGCGCGCCGACCTGATCGTGGTGCCGCTGTTCGAAACCATCGACGACCTGCGCAACGCCGCGCCCATCATGCGCGAGTTCTATGCCATTCCCGGCATCACGGCCCTGGTGCGCGCCGGCGGGGCCGAGCAGGACATCATGCTGGGCTACAGCGACAGCAACAAGGACGGCGGCATCTTCACCAGCAACTGGGAGCTGTACCGCGCCGAGATCGCGCTGGTGGCGCTGTTCGACGAGATGAGTGCCGGCCAGCCCGGCGCGCCCATCCGCCTGCGCATGTTCCACGGCCGCGGCGGCACCGTGGGCCGTGGCGGCGGCCCCAGCTACCAGGCCATCCTGGCCCAGCCGCCGGGCACGGTGCGCGGGCAGATCCGCCTGACGGAGCAGGGCGAGGTCATCGCCTCCAAGTACGCCAACCCCGAGATCGGCCGGCGCAACCTGGAAACCCTGGTGGCCGCCACGCTGGAGGCCACGCTGCTGCAGCCCACCAAGCCCGCCACCAAGGCCTTCCTGGATACGGCGCAGCAGCTGTCGCAGGCCAGCATGGCGGCCTACCGCGCGCTGGTGTACGAGACGCCGGGCTTCACCGACTATTTCTTCAACTCCACGCCGATCCGCGAGATCGCCGAGCTGAACATCGGCTCGCGCCCCGCCTCGCGCAAGCCCAGCCAGAAGATCGAGGACCTGCGCGCCATTCCCTGGGGTTTCAGCTGGGGCCAGTGCCGCCTCACGCTGCCGGGCTGGTTCGGCTTCGGCGCGGCGGTCGAGGCCTTCCTGAAGGCGCCGGGCAAGGACCCCAAGACCCAGCTGGCGCTGCTGCAGAAGATGTACCGCCAGTGGCCGTTCTTCCGCACGCTGCTGTCCAACATGGACATGGTGCTGGCCAAGAGCGACCTGGCCCTGGCCTCGCGCTACAGCGAACTGGTGGCCGATACGCGCCTGCGCAAGAAGGTGTTCGGCGCCATCGAGGCCGAGTGGCAGCGCACGGCCGACGCGCTGGCGCGCATCACGGGCGAGAAGCAGCGGTTGGCCGCGAACACGGCGCTGG
This sequence comes from Diaphorobacter oryzae DSM 22780, assembly GCF_059568935.1. NCBI lineage: Bacteria > Pseudomonadati > Pseudomonadota > Betaproteobacteria > Burkholderiales > Comamonadaceae > Diaphorobacter > Diaphorobacter oryzae. Next base: position 16,357 of record NZ_JCANUL010000001.1, read on the forward strand.
CGCGCTCCATCCGCCACCGCTTCCCGTACATCGATCCGCTGCACCACCTGCAGGTGGAGCTGGTGCGCCGCTGGCGCGCGGGGCAGGGCGACGAGCGCGTGCAGACGGGTATCCACATCTCCATCAACGGCATCGCCGCGGGGCTGCGCAACACCGGGTGATGGCACGGCGCGCGCCGCAGGGGCGCAGGGCTGGCTGCGCCGGTGCGGGCAGATGCCGGCGGCCGCGACGACAAAGGGTGTACGAGTGGACAACATAACGGCGCAATGGCTGCAACGCCTGGGGGCCCAGGTCGCCTGGGCCTACGGGCTGCGCGTGCTGCTGGCGCTGGGCGGTGCCATGGCCTGGTGCTGGGGCACGCAGCAGGTGGGCCTGGTGGTGCCGTTGTTCCTTGGCGTGCTGGCCTGCGCGCTGGCCGAGACGGACGACAGCTGGCGCGGGCGCCTGCAGGCGCTGCTGGTCACCCTGGCCTGCTTTGCCGTGGTGGCGCTGCCGGTGGCGGCGCTGATCGACCGGCCCCTGTGGTTCGTGCTGGCACTGCTGGGGTGCAGCTTCGTCTTCACCCTGCTGGGCGCCGTGGGCGGGCGCTACCGGGCCATCGCTTCGGCCACGGTGATCCTGGCGCTGTACACGGCACTCAGCGTGCCGCGGGGGCCGCCGGCGGACACGCCGTTCTGGCAGGTGCCGGTGCTGCTGCTGGCGGGTGCGGCCTGGTATGGGCTGCTGTCGCTCCTGTGGTGCGTGCTGGCGCCGCTGCTGCCCGTGCGCCACGGCGTGGCCGCGCTGTATGAGGAACTGGGCGCGTATCTGCGCCTGAAGGCCAGCGTTTTTGAACCGGTGCGCGGCGTGGATGTGGAGCGCCGCCGCCTGGCGCTGGCACAGACCAATGCGCGCGTGGTGGCGGCGCTCAACAGCGCCAAGGAAAGCCTGTTCAGCCGCATGGGCGCGGCCAAGCCGCCCGAGGGCCGGCTGCTGCAGCTGCTCAACCTGTATTTCATCGCGCAGGACATCCACGAACGCGCCAGCTCCTCGCACTACCACTACAACGAGTGGGCGGACGTGCTGTTCCACAGTGATGTGCTGTACCGCTGCCAGCGCGTGCTCATGCTGCAGGGGGTGGCCTGCACGCAATTGGGCGAGGCCCTGCACCGGCGCCGCCCGCTGGCGCGCGATGCGGCGGGAGGGCAGGCGCTGGCGGACCTGCACGACTCCATCGTCTATTTGGAGCGCCAGGGGCAGAGCGCCTGGCTGCGCCCGCTGCGTTCGTTGCGTGCCCTGGCGCGCAACCTGAGCACGCTGGATGCACAACTCACCACGGCCACGCAGCCCATGCAGGGCGCGGTGCTGGGCGACATTGCGCTGTTCGACCGCACGCCGCGTTCACTGGCCGATGCCTGGGGGCGCGTGCGCAAGCAGCTGCATGCGCGCTCGGCGCTGTTCCGGCATGCGGTGCGGCTCACGCTGGCGCTGGGCCTGGGCTATGTTGCCATGCAGCTCACGGACCCGCAGCACGGCTACTGGATCTTGCTGACCACGCTGTTCGTCTGCCAGCCCACGTACGGCGCCACGGTGGCGCGCGTGGCGCAGCGCATCCTGGGCACGGCCCTGGGGCTGCTGGTGGGCTGGGCGCTGCTGCGCCTGTTTCCCAGCCTGTACCTGCAGGCATTGCTGGCCGTAGCGGCAGGGGTGCTGTTCTTTCTCACGCGCACCCAGCGCTACGTGGTGGCCACGGCCGGCATCACGCTGATGGTGCTGCTGTGCTTCAACCAAGCCACGGGCGAAGGCTATGCCCTCATCGTGCCGCGGCTGCTGGATACGGTGCTGGGTGGCCTCATCTCGGCCGCGGCCATGTTCCTGGTGCTGCCCGACTGGCAGGGCCGGCGCCTGGGCGCCGTGGCCGCCGAGGCGGTGCAGGCGCATGCGCTGTACCTGCGCGAGATCATGTCGCAGTACGCCACGGGCAAGAACGACGACCTGGACTACCGCCTGGCCCGGCGCGTGGCGCACAACGCCGACGCCGCGCTGTCCGCGGCCCTGTCGCACATGCTGCAGGAACCGCGCTGGGTGCGCCGCCACGCGCGCGTGGGGCTGCAGCTGCTGGTGCGCTCGCACACCTTGCTGAGCTATCTGTCGGCCCTGGGGGCGCACCGCGGCCTGCCGCCCGACGTGGTGGCGGACCCGCTGGTGGCGCGCGCCGCCGAGGAGGCCGCCCGCCAGATCGAACAGATGGCCCAGGCCCTGCGCGAGCGGCACCCGCTGGCGCCGGACGACGGCGCGGCCGAGGCGTTGGCGCAGGCCCTGGAGCAGCAGGCAGATGCCACCACCGAGGGTCTGCCGCTGGTGCAGATCCAGCTGGCCCTGGTGTGCCGCCAGGTGGCGCCGCTGCATGCGGCGGTGGCGCAACTGCTGCCCGCCGCCGAGCCGGCTGCGGTCTGATCCTGAGCCGCCAGCCATTTGACTGCGGCCCGGCGGGACAGGGTCCCTGCGGGCAAGCAGGTTCCGAGAGTTCAAATGGCGATCAGAGGCTCTTGTGCAAAGGCGCGGTGGAGCAGCGCCAGGAAATCGGGCGCAGAGGGCATGTCGATCGCACCCAGGCTTCGCACCTCGACGGCCGGAGTCCACGAGTTCATGACCACCGCGCCGTGCAGCGACTTCAGCGCGTCCAGCGTGATGTCCTGATGCCGCTGCGAGATGCCCATGCGCTCCAGCTGACGCATCACGATGGACATCGTGGTGCCCCGCAGCACAGCTGCCCGGGGCCACACCACGGAACGGCCGTCCCAGAAGGCCAGGTTCCAGATGGTCGCCTCGCTGAGGCGCCCCTTGGCGTCCATGAAGGCCGCGTCGTCAAAGCCCCGTTCCACCGCCTTGCGAAGAAACCACGTTTTGGCGATCTCTCCCACATGCTTGATCTCCGGCAGAACGCGCTCGTGGTCCACGATGTCCAGGCGCAACGGCCCCTGTGGGCCATCGGATGCGGGTGATGTGCGGACCAGCATCCTCAAGGGCGCTGCGCCTTGCGCTGCCGTGAACTCGCCCGCAGGGGAGTAGACGGTGGCCGTCAAGGACCGATCGCCTGCATGCTGCCGCGCCAGTGCCGCGCGCAGATGGCTGGTGACCACCTCGTCCGCCAAGGTGCGGCCAAACAGGACGAGGGACGCCTCGCGCAGGCGCTGCAGATGGAGGTCCAGGCCGCGCACCTTGCCGCTTCGCACCTGCAGGGCTGTGAAATGGGCGTAGCCAGCGAATGCCAGCGGGGCCAGGTCGACCGAAGACGCGGGGCGCCCATCGCATTGCGCGGTCATTTCGTCGGAAAAAGGGGGACTGCTGCCTGTCATCCAGGGCTCCTTGGTGATGAAAGCGGCAGGGTAGACTTTGACAGCGCTGTCAGAGTCAAACCCTTTTTGCCAAGGAGGTCCGGAATGCGGATTGGAGAATTAGCCCGGCGTAGCGGTGTCAGCGAACGAATGCTGCGTTACTACGAGCAGCACGGACTGCTGCAACCCGCCCGCACCGAAGCGCGCTACCGGGACTATGATGACGCGCAGTTGCTGGCGGCGGTGCGCATTCGCCAGCTCAATGAGTCCGGCTTGAAGCTGAGCGCCATCCGGGTGCTGCTGCCCTGCGTGAGGGGCGACGATCCCGCGTCGTTTGAGGAGTGCGACGAAATTCGGGACGTCCTGACCCACGAACTCCAGCAACTGGAGGGGAGGCTGCGCGAGTTGACCGAGAGCCGGGACGCTGTGCAGAGCTACCTGGCCGCAATGGACGCAGCGGAGTCTTGACACGCCTGCTCTGAGCAGGGCATTCCATGCAGGGGAGGCTGGTGGTGTTCAGGGTGTGCGATGCCATGGCTATGCTTGCAGGGGGCCCAGGTCGCCGGATGCGGCGGCCGGCATCACCGAAATACGCACCCTAAAGCCCCGGCTGTTCGGCCCATGGTTTCCGCAGGTGGCCGCTAGCATGCGGGGATACCGACTCGAAAGTAACGCCCATCATGAGAAACCGGGTTCTCGCCGCCTGTGCGCTGGCACTGCTGGCGGCTGGCTGTGCCCCCTTGCCCGCCGCCCAGCAGGATGTGCCGCTGGACGTGGCGCATGCGCCATCCACGCAAAAGACCGCGCGCGCCGTGCACCACTGGGATGTGCTGGCCGCCGATGTGGCGGCGCATGTGGCCGTGCGCCTGCGCGAGTGGCCCGAGGGGCAGCATCCCATCCATGTGGCGGTGGCGCCGCACGAGTCCGGCTTCAACCGGGGATTCCGCGAGCTGCTGGTGACCCGGCTTGTCGAGCTTGGCATTGCCGTGAGCACCGAGCCCACGGCCGTGAACCTGCAGGTCAAGACCCAGCTGGTGCAGCACCATGCGGGCGCGGCGCCGACCGGCGGCGGCCTGCGCCTGGCCGAGGGCGTGCAGGTGCGGCGCGACGCGGCCGGCGTGGAGCCCGCGGCCACCTGGGAGCAGGTGCACCCCATGCGCACCGAGGTGCTGGTCGTGACCTCTCTGGAGCACGAGGGCCGCGCGCTGGTGCGCACGTCGGACATGTATTCCATCGCGCAGGCCGACGCGCCGCTGTACCTGCCGCGGCCGCCCGCGCCGGTGACGGTCAGAACCTGGCAGGTGGTGCCATGAGGAGCGGAACGCACATGCGCCGGCGCGGCGCGCTCATGGCGGCGGCTGCGGCCCTGGCGCTCACGGCCACGGGGTGCGCGCGCTACTACTACGGCGCAGCGGTGGCTTCTGACCCGGTGGATCTGCTGGCGCACAACCATGGCGCGGTGGACGTGCTGCTGCAGCAGGTGCGGCTGGATGCCGGCGAGCCGGTGCTGGTGGCCACCGTGGTGCACGCGGATCGGCTGGAGGAGTCATCCCGCCTGGGCCGCCTGATCTCCGAGCAGGCGGCGGGGCGGCTGGCGCAGCGCGGCCTGCAGGTGGCGGAGCCGCGGCTGCGCACGACCCTGGCCCAGCGGCCGGGGCAGGGCGAGCTGCTGCTGTCGCGCCAGGCGCATGAGGTGGCGCAGGCCCATTCGGCGCAGGCCGTGCTGGTGGGTACCTACACGGTGGCGCCGCAGGCTGTCTACGTGAGCCTCAAGCTCGTGGGCATGGCGGGCACCGTGCTGGCGGCCCATGACTATGCGCTGCCCATGGACGGCAACGTGCGCGGCTTGCTGATGGGCGGGCTCTGAGGGGCGGGGCCGTTGCATCCGGCCTGCATAGTTTGCTATGTTATCAATAGCTGATAGCGCTTATCCATTAAGCGCTGGAGGCCGTTTTTATTCAAAGACCGGCAGGCTCAGTGCAGCGTGAGCGCACCGGCGCTCTTGCTCTTGCCGGCGCGGGCCGGCGGGTTGCACAGGCCGCAGGTGAAGTGGCGGTTTTCGTACAACTCGGTCACGAACTGGCCGCCGCACTGCGCGCACTTGGTGCGCGTGAGCATGCCCGCGTCGATGAACTTCACCAGGCGCCAGGCGCGCGTGAAGGACAGCAGGGGCTCGATCTGCGCGGCCGCCACCTGTTCGTTGTAGAGGCGGTAGGCCTTGGTGAGCAGTTCCACCGCGTCCAGGTCCACGCCCTTGGACAGGTATTCGTAGATGTTCAGGAACAGCGAGCTGTGGATGTTCTCCTGCCAGGTCAGGAACCAGTCGGTGGAGAACGGCAGTTGTCCCTTGGACGGCGACTTGCCCGCGATCTCCTTGTACAGGCGGATCAGGCGTTCGTACGACAGCGTGGTCTCGGACTCCAGCACCTGCATGCGGGCGCCCATCTCGATCAGCATGGCGGCGCGTTCGATCTGCCGGGATTCGTTGAGAACGCTCTTGACGGGTGCGGACATGGCGGGCTTTCGGTAAACGGCGAACGGGTGGGACTGGGGCGAAGGGGGCGGGCGTTCAGAGCACTTCCGACACGCGGCTGGCCATCAGGATGTTGGCGTGCAGCGTGTTGGTGGCCTCGCTGGCGGCCTTGCGCGGCGTGTTATGGCTGGTCAGCAGGCTCCACACCAGGTTGTCGTCCACGCGGAAGCTGCACAGCAAGGTGTTGCGCGAGGCCAGCTTGAGCACTTGCGCGGCCGACAGCGATGCCAGAATGTCGGCAGCCTCTTCGTTCAGGCCCAGGCGGAACACGGCTTCGGCCTTGTCCTGACGGATCAGGGTCTGGGCCAGCATCAGGTAGGTGAGGTTGGCTTCGCGGATTTCGGCGAGCAGTTGTTCGGAGGTCATGGGTCAATCCTTTCCAGCTGTGGATCCGTGCGTTGCATGCCGATGCATGTGTTGCGTGATCCGTTGAAATGGATTGTGAAACCGGGCCAAAAGGAAATTAAGTCGGGGTTCGGCGGTGCGTGGCGTCTGGTTGCCGGAGGGGGTGTGTAGGAAGTTGCCTTACAGGGTTGTCGGGCCCGGGGCTGCTGGACCGCGGGGCAGGCCCTGCTGCGCAGGCAAGAAAAAACGGGCCGAAGCCCGTTGTCGTCGATGTCTGCGCCGGATCAGCCGGCGTCGCCCATCTGCGACTGCAGGTAGTTTTGCAGGCCGACCTTGTCCACGAGGTCGATCTGGGTCTCGAGGAAGTCGATGTGCTCCTCGGTGTCTTCCAAAATCTCCTGCAGCAGGTCGCGCGAGACATAGTCGCGCACCGACTCGCAGTAGGCAATGCCGTCCTTGATGGTGGCCTGGGCGCCGCGCTCGGCCCGCAGGTCGCATTCCAGGATTTCGGGCACATCCTCGCCGACCTGCAGCTTGGCCAGGTCCTGCAGGTTGGGCAGGCCGTCGAGCATGAAGATGCGGTCCATGAGTTTGTCGGCGTGCTTCATCTCGCCGATCGACTCCTCGTATTCCTTCTTCGCCAGCTTGTCGAAGCCCCAGTGCTTGAGCATGCGGTAGTGCAGGAAGTATTGGTTGATGGCCGTGAGTTCGTTCTTCAGCTGCGCCTGCAGGTGCGCGATGACTTGTGCGTCGCCTTTCATGGGGAGGCTCCTCGTTGTAGTGATGATGGGCGCCGATTGTGGGCGCCCGCCCCCGCACTGACAAGCGCGCCCCGCGAAGCCCCCGTGCGTGCGCATTGGCTGGGTTTCATGCTGAGACGTGTTCGTATTCGAGTGGGTGGGATAGGGGGGTGTTTATAGATAAAAACAATCAATTCAATCATGTTAATTAATTGGATTGATTGATTGTAAGCGTCTAGACTTCAGTCTGTGTTCAGCCAACCAACCAAGGAAACAGCAATGTCCCTGATCAATACGCAAGTGCAACCCTTCAAGACCACCGCCTTCGTGAACCGCAATGGCAAGGGCGAGTTCATCGACCTGACCGAAGCCGACCTGAAGGGCAAGTGGTCCGTGCTGATCTTCATGCCGGCTGCCTTCACCTTCAACTGCCCAACCGAGATCGAGGACGCGGCCGACAACTACGCCGAGTTCCAGAAGGCCGGCGCTGAGGTGTACATCGTTACCACCGACACGCACTTCTCGCACAAGGTGTGGCACGAGACCTCCGACGCCGTGGGCAAGGCCAAGTTCCCGCTGGTGGGCGATCCCACGCACCAGCTGACCAACGCCTTCGGCGTGCACATCCCCGAAGAAGGCCTGGCGCTGCGCGGCACGTTCGTGATCAACCCCGATGGCGTGATCAAGACCCAGGAAATCCACTCCAACGAAATCGCCCGCGATGTGTCGGAAACCCTGCGCAAGCTCAAGGCTGCCCAGTACACCGCCTCCCACCCCGGCCAGGTGTGCCCCGCCAAGTGGAAGGAAGGCGCCAAGACGCTGACGCCTTCGCTGGACCTGGTCGGCAAGATCTAAGCCACTGCTTCAGTTGACCTGTTGAAGACGCCCGGGTGCCTGGCGCCCGGGCTTTTTTTTCTCCGAACATTTTCACAACAAGGATTCGCGCCATGCTCGACGACACCCTCAAAGCCCAACTCAAAGCCTATCTGGAACGCCTGCAGAAGCCGGTGGAGCTGGTGGCCACGCTGGACGACGGGGCCGCGTCGCAGGAGCTGCGCGAGCTGCTGGAAGACATCCGCGCGCAATCCGACAAGATCACCGTGGTCGAGAAGAACGACGCCGATGTGCGCAAGCCGTCCTTCTTGATCACCAATCCCGGCGTGGACACGGGCGTGCGCTTCGCCGGCGTGCCGCTGGGCCATGAATTCACGTCGCTGGTGCTGGCGCTGCTGCAGGTGGGCGGCCACCCCTCCAAGGAAGCGGCCGACCTGCTGGAGCAGGTGAAGAACCTGGAAGGCGACTTCCACTTCGAGACCTACTACTCGCTCTCCTGCCACAACTGCCCGGACGTGGTGCAGGCGCTCAACCTCATGAGCGTGCTCAACCCACGCATCACGCACACGGCCATCGACGGCGGCGTGTTCCAGAAAGAGATCGAGGCGCGCGAGATTATGGGCGTGCCCACCGTCTACCTGAACGGCCAGCATTTCGGCCAGGGCCGCATGGAGCTGGCCGAGATCGTCGGCAAGATCGACAGCGGCGCCGCCAAGCGCGACGCCGCCAAGCTCAACGCCAAAGAGGCGTTCGACGTGCTCATCGTCGGCGGCGGCCCCGCCGGCGCTGCTGCGGCCGTGTACGCCGCGCGCAAGGGCATCCGCACCGGCGTGGCGGCCGAGCGCTTTGGCGGCCAGGTACTCGACACCGTGGACATCGAGAACTACATCTCCATCCAGAAGACCGAGGGTCCGCAGTTCGCCGCCGCGTTGGAGCGCCATGTGCGCGACTACGAGGTGGACATCATGAACCTGCAAAAGGCCAAGGCCCTCAAGCCCGCCGCGAGCGAGGGCGGCCTGATCGAGGTGGAGCTGGACAACGGCGCGGTGCTCAAAAGCCGCACCGTGATCCTCTCGACCGGCGCCCGCTGGCGCAACATGAACGTGCCCGGTGAGGATCAGTACCGCACCAAGGGCGTCACGTACTGCCCGCACTGCGACGGCCCGCTGTTCAAGGGCAAGCGCGTGGCCGTGATCGGCGGTGGCAACTCGGGCATCGAGGCTGCCATCGATCTGGCCGGCGTGGTGTCCCACGTGACGGTGCTGGAGTTTGCGGGCGAACTCAAGGCCGACGCTGTGCTGCAGCGCAAGGTCAAGAGCCTGCCCAACGTGGAGGTCATCCTCAATGCCCAGACTACCGAGGTCAACGGCGACGGTCACAAGGTGACAGGCCTGACCTACAAGGACCGCACCAGTGAAGAGGTCAAGCAGGTGGCGGTGGAGGGCATCTTCGTGCAGATCGGCCTGCTGCCCAACACCGACTGGCTCAAGGGCACGGTGGAGCTGAGCAGGTTCGGCGAGATCGCGATCGACGCCAAGGGCCACACCAATGTGCCTGGCGTGTTCGCTGCCGGCGACTGCACCACGGTGCCATACAAGCAGATCGTCATCGCCGCGGGCGCGGGGGCCACGGCCGCGCTGTCCGCCTTCGACCACCTGATCCGCACGACGGCACCGGCCTGAGGCCGGGGCTTGCGCCAGGGCCGTGCCCCCGCGCGCCTCAGATGTCCTGCAGCAGCGCGTAGGGCAGGGGCTGCAGCGTGAGGGGCACGCCGCTGGCAGCGCCCACCTGCAGCGCACCGTCGGCGGCCGCGATCTGCAGCGACACCAGGGCGTCCACGCCGCCAGCGGGTGCGGCGGCGGCCTGAACCACGGTACCCACGGGCTGCTCGGGGTCGCCATCGGCAAACACCTCGGCGCCCACCTCCACGCCGGCCGGTGCGTGCGCCAGGTAGGTGCGGCGCTTGAGCGTCCCGCGGAACTGGCTGCGCGCCACCACCTCCTGGCCGGGGTAGCAGCCCTTCTTGAAATTCACGCCGCCCACCGATTCGTAGTTCAGCATCTGCGGCACGAAGGCCTCGGCCACCGGCGCGGTGAGCGTGGCGATGCCGCTTCTCACCTCGCTCCACAGCCACAGGTCTTCAGGGAGCGGTGCGCCGGCGGGGGCCGCGCCGGCGGCGGGGGCCACCCACAGAGCGCGCGGCTGGCCGTCGGCCGGGTACAGCTGCACGACGCTGGCGTCGCCCACGTCGGCCTTGGCCCAGGGCTCGCCGGCGGCGGGCAGAACGGCGCGGGCCGCATCGCCCAGCAGGCCGTACAGGGCGAAGTCGGCCGTGGCGTCGGTCAGCCGGGCCTTGCTGCGCAGCACGAACATGGACAGGCGCTTGAGCGTGGGCGCCAGCAGGTCGCGCGAGCACAGCAGCAGCACCTCGGTGGCGCTGCGCTTGAAGGCGATGAAGCTGGCCTGCATGCGGCCCTTGACGGAGAGGAACGCGGCCAGGCGCGCGTGCTGCATGTCCAGCAGCGCGAAGTCCTGCGTGAGCTGGCCGTGCAGGAACTGGGCGGCATCCTCGCCGGCAACGCGGATCACGCCAAGGTGGGACAGGAGGGTCACGCCGCCCGCGGGCAGGGACGGGGGCACTGGCTTGGGGTCGTTCATGGCTGAATTATGATGCCCGGCTTCACTCTTATTGGCTGCAGGGTTGTGCGTCGTTTCCTCGCTTTGGTGTTGCTCATCGTGATCGCCGCGGGCGCTGCGGCAGCCTGGTGGCTGCAGGCGCCTTTGCCGGTGCGCGTGGGCGTGCCCGCGGACCAGCCGCTGGAGCTGGAGATCGAGCCCGGCACCACGCCGCGCGGCGTGGCCCGCGCGGTGGCGCAGGCGGGCGTCCAAACCGACGCGCGCCTGCTCTTCCTGTGGTTCCGACTGTCGGGTCGGGATCGCGAGATCAAGGCCGGCAACTACGAGATTCCGCAGGGCACCAGCCCCTATGCGCTGCTGCAGAAGCTGGTGCGTGGCGAAGAGGCGCTGCGCGCCGTCACGCTGGTGGAGGGCTGGAACTTCCGCCAGGTGCGCCAGGCGCTGGCCCGCGCCGAGCAGCTCAAGCCCGAGACCCAGGGCATGAGCGAGCAGGACATCATGGCCCGCCTGGGCCGCGCAGGCGTGGCGGCCGAGGGGCGCTTCTTTCCCGATACCTACACCTATGCCAAGGGCAGCAGCGACCTGGCCGTGCTGCGCCGCGCCCTGCATGCCATGGACCGGCGCCTGGAGGCGGCCTGGGCGCAGCGCGCGCCGGACACACCCTTGCGATCGGCCGACCAGGCGCTGATCCTGGCCAGCATCGTCGAGAAGGAAACCGGTCGCGCCGAGGACCGCGCGCAGATTGCCGGTGTGTTCACCAACCGCTTGCGCGTGGGCATGCTGCTGCAGACGGACCCCACGGTGATCTACGGCCTGGGCGAGAAGTTCGACGGCAACCTGCGCCGCCGCGACCTGGTCACAGACACCCCCTTCAACACCTATACGCGCGCGGGCCTGCCGCCCACGCCCATCGCCATGCCGGGCAAGGCGGCGCTGTTGGCGGCCGTGCAGCCCGCGCCCACCAAGGCGCTGTACTTTGTAGCGCGCGGCGACGGCACCAGCCACTTCAGCGCGTCGCTGGATGAGCACAACCGCGCCGTCAACCGCTACCAGCGCGGACAGAAATAAATGCAAGGCTTGTTCATTACCTTCGAGGGCATAGACGGTGCGGGCAAGTCCTCGCATATCGCCGAACTGGCCCAGGCCCTGCGCAACGCGGGGCGTACCGTCACGGTGACGCGCGAGCCCGGCGGTACGCCGCTGGCCGAGAAGCTGCGCGACATGCTGCTGCACGACAGCATGGATGCGCTGACCGAGGCGCTGCTGGTGTTCGCCGGGCGGCGCGACCATCTGCGCTGCGTGATCGAACCGGCCCTGGCGCGTGGCGAGGTGGTGCTGTGCGACCGCTTCACCGACGCCACCTTCGCCTACCAGGGCGCGGGCCGTGGCTTCGACCTGCGGGTGCTATCGTATATGGAGCGGCTTGCGCAGACTGGTCTTGCCTCTGATGCCGATTTGATGCGCAATCCTGATCTCACGCTGTGGTTCGATGTGCCGCCCGAAGTGGCGGCGGAGCGCCTGGCCGCCGCGCGTGCGCCCGACCGTTTTGAATCCCAGCCCGTGGAATTCTTCGCCCGCGTGGCGCAGGGCTACGCCGACCGCGCCGCGGGCGCGCCGCAGCGCTTCGCGCGCATCGATTCGTCGCAAGAGCGCGACCGGGTCGCGGCCCAGATGCTGGCTGTGGTGGCGGCGCGCGGCTGGTTGCCAGGCAAGGAGGGTGCATGAGCGAGCAGGCCCAGGCCGTCGCCCCCTGGATTGCCGCGCAGCGCCAGGCGCTGCTGGCCCAGCGCGGCCATGCCTGGCTGCTGCACGGCCCCTCGGGCCTGGGCCAGTACACGCTGGCGCTGGAGCTGGTGCGTGCCTGGTTGTGCGACGCGCCTACCGCGCACGGGGCCTGCGGCCAGTGCGCGAGCTGCCATGGCATTCACGTTCACACCCATGCCGACCTGTGCGTGCTCATGCCCGAGACGCAGATGATGGCGCTGGGCTGGCCTTTGCCCGAGAAGGCCCAGGCCGAGATCGAGGACAAGAAGCGCAAGGCCAGCCGCGAGATCCGCGTGGAGGCCATGCGCGATGCCGTGGAATTCGCGCAGCGCACCAGCGCGCGCGGGCGCGGCAAGGCCGTGCTGGTCTATCCGGCCGAGCAGATGAACCATGTGACGGCCAACGCACTGCTCAAGACGCTGGAGGAGCCGCCCGGCGACGTGCGCTTCGTGCTTGCTACCGAGGCCGCGCACCAGCTGCTGCCCACCATCCGCAGCCGCTGCCTGGGTCACACCATGCTGTGGCCGCAGACCGGACAGATGCAGGACTGGCTGGCGGGGCAGGGCGTGCCGGCCGATGCGGCCCAGGCCCTGCTGCGCGCTGCCGGGGGCCGGCCCGACGACGCACTGGCCCTGGCCCGTGCCGGCCGCAGCCCGCAGGCCTGGGCGCTGATCCCGAAGGCCATGGCGCGCGGCGATGTCTCGGCGCTGGCCGACCTGGAGCCCGCACAGGCCGTGGATGCGCTGCAAAAGCTCTGCCACGACCTGCTGGCGCACCGCGTGGGCGCGGCGCCGCGCTATTTCACCGCAGCAGACCTGCCCGAGCCGCCGGGCGTGGGCCCGCTCACGCGCTGGTCGCGGCAGCTTTCCAGGGAGGCGCGCACGGCAGAGCACCCGTTCAACGCCGGCCTGATGCTGGAGGCGCTTGTGGCCCAGGCGCGCCACACACTAAACTCGCGCCATTGATAGCCCTTTACGACCTATGAGCAGTCCGTCCACAGCGCCGCGTCCCAGCGTCATGCAGCTGAACATCAAGGAGAAGGCCGCGCTGTACGCCGCCTATATCCCGTTCTTCGAGGAGGGCGGCATCTTCGTGCCCACGCCGCGCGAGTACAAGCTGGGCGATGATGTGTACGTGCTGCTCACGCTGCCCGAGGATCCGCAGCGCTACCCGGTGGCCGGCCGCGTGGCCTGGGTGACGCCGGCGCGTGCCGCGGGCAACCGCACGCAGGGCGTGGGCATCCAGTTTCCCAAGGACGAGAAGTCGCGTCAGCTCAAGCACAAGATCGAGGAAATTCTGGGCACGGCCCTGGCCTCCGACCGGCCCACGCAGACCATCTGAGGCTGCGCCCCGTGCGGGAGCGCCCTTGTTCGATGCCGACCGCCTTTGCGGGTCGGCTTTTTGCTTTTTGTGCACCACCATGTTTGTCGATTCCCACTGCCACCTGAACTTTCCCGAACTCGTTGACCAGCTGCCGCAGATCCGCCAGGCCATGGCGCAGGCGCAGGTAGACCGGGCACTGTGCATCTGCACCACCATGGAAGAGTTCGCCAGCGTGCACGGCCTGGCCACCGCCTATGACAACTTCTGGGCCACGGTAGGCGTGCACCCGGACAACGAGGGCGTGGCCGAGCCTTCCGTGCAGGACCTGCTGGAGCGTGCCGCGTTGCCGCGCGTGGTGGCGATTGGCGAGACGGGGCTGGACTACTATGGCATGGAAGACCGCAAGGGCGGGCGCAGCATTGCCGATCTGGAGTGGCAGCGCGAGCGCTTTCGCACCCATATCCGCGCGGCGCGTATGGCCGCCAAGCCGCTGGTGATCCATACCCGCAGCGCCTCGGATGACACGCTGGCCATCCTGCGCGAGGAGGGCGAGGACGGCCCCGGCAACCGCGCCGGCGGCGTGTTCCACTGCTTCACCGAGACGGCCCAGGTGGCCCGCGCGGCGCTGGACCTGGGCTACTACATCTCGTTCTCGGGCATCATCACCTTCAAGAGCGCGCAGGACCTGCGCGACGTGGCCGCCTTCGTGCCCATGGACCGCATGCTCATCGAGACCGACAGCCCGTATCTCGCACCCGTGCCGTACCGCGGCAAGACCAACAACCCGTCCTACGTACCGTTCGTGGCGCAGCAGCTGGCGGCCGTGAAGGGGATGAACGTGGAGGCGGTGGCCGAGGCCACGAGCCGTAACTTCGAACGACTGTTTTTGCAACGGGAGGCCGCATGAGGGTGATGCAACGCCGCGGCGTACTGGCCTGGCTGGCCCTGGGGTCGATGGCCGGGCAGGCCCGGGCCGGGGCTTATGAGGACTTCTTTCAGGCCGTGCTGCGTGACGACGCGCCTGCCGTGACCGCGCTGCTGCGCCGCGGCTTCGATCCGAATGCGCGCGACCCCAAGGGGCAGCCGGCCCTCGTGCTGGCGCTGCGCGAAGAAGCCAAGCAGGTCGCCAGCGTGCTCATCGCGGCCAAGGGCCTGAAGGTGGAGGAGCGCAATGCCCAGGACGAAAGCGCGCTGATGATGGCTGCCCTGCGCGGCAACCTGGCCGCCGCGCGGGCCCTCATTGCCGCTGATGCCGATGTCAACAAGACCGGCTGGGCGCCGCTGCACTACGCGGCCTCGTGCACCACGCAGGAGGCTCCGGCCATGGTGGCGCTGCTGCTGGAGCACCATGCCTACATCGACGCCGCCTCGCCCAATGACACCACGCCGCTGATGATGGCCGTGCGCTACGGCACGGCCGATGCGGCGCGCCTGCTGCTGGACGAGGGGGCCGACCCCACGCTCAAGAACCAGCTGGGCCTGTCAGCCGTGGACTTCGCCATGCGTACCGACCGACAGGACATGGTGCAGTTGCTGGCCGAGGCCGTGCGCCGGCGCCAGCCCAACCGTGGCAAGTGGTAGCGGGGCGTTCTCCCCGGGCGTCTTGCGCATGCCCGGCGTGAAGGGCCGATGCGCATAAGAGTCCCGGGCCACGCCGCGCGCTTTTGAAGCGGGGGCTTTGGGCAGATGCCTGGCACATTCGGAGCAACTGCCCTGGCGCATGCGCCTGGCGTTTCGGGGGTGATCGTGAGGCTAAAAAAAGCCTGGCTACGCGGGCATGCCCGTTGGCTGGCCAATACGACCCTTCGGACCGAGGTCCTGGAGTCGCCCCACGATGAAACTCTATTTGGTCAGGATCAGCTTGCCGAGCTTGGTGGCCTGCAGCCGATAGACGGCACCGTTGTGCATGATGGAAACGGCCTTGTGGCCTTGCAGCAGGGCGGTGCTGTCCACCGCCAGGCCATTGTGCTGGAGAGCCGATGCGCCTTGCTGCTGGTCGGCTGCGAAGATGCGAGATGCGGACGGGATGGTGAGGCTGGCGTGCATGGGTAGTCTTCCGTGCGTTGCAATATTTGAATGATAACAATTCTCAATTGCAAGTCAAGTGGTCCGCTTCCTATTTCGTATCCAGGTGTTGCATCCGCCGGGCGGGTTGCCGCTGAACGGCGTCGCCCTTACTGCGCGGGATCGGTCACGAAGCCGATCTTGCGCACGCCGGCGCGCTGCGCAGCGGACATGGCCTGGGCCACGCGTTCGTAGCGCACCTCCTTGTCGCCTCGGATGTGCAGGTCGGGCTGGGGTTCCTTCTGGGCCTCGATGCGCAGGCGCGGTTCAAGATCCTCGTCATCGATGGTGCTCTCGTTCCAGTGGTACTTGCCGTCCGCCGTCACCGACAGGCGGATCGTCTCGGGCTTGATCACCTCGCGTTCGTTGCTGGCGCGCGGCAGGTCCACCGGCACGGCGTGCTTCATCACGGGCACGGTGATGATGAAGATGATGAGCAGCACCAGCATGACGTCCACCAGCGGCGTCATGTTGATCTCGTTCATCACCTCGTCGGCGTCGTCCTGGGTTCCGAATGCCATGGCGCGTCAGCCTTTCTTGATGGGCAGCACCTTGGCCGCGCTCTCGCTGTGCACCGTCACGCGTGCGCCGGTCACGAAGTAGGCGTGCAGGTCGTGTGCAAAGCTGTTCAGGCCGTGCAGGATGGACTTGTTGCCGCGTACCAGGGCGTTGTAGCCCAGCACCGCGGGGATGGCCACGGCCAGGCCCAGGGCGGTCATGATCAGCGCCTCGCCTATGGGGCCGGCCACCTTGTCGATGGTGGACTGGCCCGTGGAGCCGATCGCCACCAGCGCGTGGTAGATGCCCCAGACGGTACCGAACAGGCCGATGAAGGGCGCAGTGGATCCGACCGAGGCCAGTATGGCCAGGCCCGACTGCAGGCGTGCGGTGAATTCGTCGATGCAGTTGCGCAGGCAGCGCGTGACCCAGTCGCTCACGTCCAGGCTGTCGTGCAGATGGGCCTGGGTGTTGCGGTGGTGGGCCGTGGCCTCGCGGCCTTCCAGCGCCAGGTGGCGAAAGGGGTTGGCCGGATCGGCGCCGAGCTTGGTCAGGCCGGCCGCGAAGTCCTCGCTGTGCCAGAAGTCGCGCGCCTGGCGGGCGTGCTTCTTGAACCTGATGATGTCCAGTGCCTTGATGATGATGACGATCCAGGATGCCAGCGACATCCCGATCAGCAGCACGGCGACGGCGCGGGTGACGAAGTCGCCCTGTGTCCAGACGTTGGCGATGCCGAAATGCGATTCCATGAAAACTCCTGCGGATTATTGTTGGAGAACGAAATTGATGGGTTGCAGGTACCACATGGCCTCGGGGACACCATTGCGTGTACCGGGCACGAAGCGCCAGCGGAAAACGGTCTCAACGGCCTGGCGGTCTAGGCGCTCGAAGCCGCTGGATTGCTTGACCTCCACCTTTTGCGGCAGGCCATCGCTTCCGATCAGCACGCGCAGCATGATCTTGCCCTGTTCCCCCAGGCGCTTGCTCACCGCTGGATAGACCGGCTTGGGGTTGTTCAGGTGGCTGGCGTCGCTGGAGGGCTGGACGATGGCCGGCGGCGCCGGAGGTGCCGGGGGCGCGGGTGGTGCTGGCGGCGCCGCGGGAGCGACGGGCGCGTTGATCGCGGGCGCGGGCTGCGGCTCCACCACGCCTGCCGGTGCCGCGGGCGCGGGTGTGGGATCGGCGATCGCCACCGGCAGGGGGGCCGGCCGTGGCTTGACGGGACTGGGCTTGGGCGGCGGAGGGGCCGGCTTGGGTGGTGGCGGGGCAGGGGGGGGCGGTGGTGCGGGAGGTGCCGGCGGGGTGATGAATTCGCTCAGCACCTCGGCCGGGATGATGATTTCCGCGGCCTTCCGCATCAGGCCCGACTGCAGGGCCCACAGACCCGCCACATGCAGAGCCACCACGGAGCCCGCGATCACGGCATTGCGGCTCATGCCCCCAGAGGGGCCGTATCGATCAGACTGGGACATAAAAGTGATAGCTGCTGGCGCTTGTCCAGCATCGCTTAAGGGGCGAAAAGACCTTGAGTCTTGCCTATTTATGCAAGATCCACCAGACCGAGCATATGACGATGATCAGGCTTCCTGCGAGTACGTAGAGCAGTTCCATGCTGTGCCTTCCTGGAGTGGGCTGGCAAGCTGGACGGTCTTCGGTGCGGCGTCGTTGTAGAGGGCGGCCACCGGCTGCGATGCGCAGCACTGCGCCACGACATCGCGGGCACAGTCCTCGCAGCGCCCGCACTGGGTGGCCACACCCAACTCGAACTGGATCTCATCGAAGCTCATACCTGCGCGCGCATGGCGTGCAATCTCGCGGTCGGATACGCGGCGGCAAACACAGACGATCATGGTGCAGGCAGTCGTGGCTGGCTAAGGGGACGATGGCTGAATTATAAATACGAATGCATCGCATTTGTGATCTAAAACCCTATTCACATCCCAGAATCCCCGGAGCGACGGTACGGGCGAAAAAAAACCGGCATCTGCATGCCGGTTTTTTCCGCGGGCCGGGCAGGGTGCCGAGGCCTGCATGCCCTGCAAGGGCTGCTTACTTCACGTGCTTGCCGATCAGGCCGGCCATTTCGAACATCGAAACCTGGGGCTTGCCGAACACTTCCTTGAGCTTGGCATCGGCGTTGATCATGCGCTTGTTGGCGGCGTCCTGCAGGTTGTGGGCCTTGATGTAGACCCACAGCTTGCTGATGATCTCCGTGCGTGGCAGCGGGGCGGCGCCGACCACGGCAGCCAGGGCGGGGCTGGGGGTCAGGGGCTTCATGAAGGCGGCATTGGGGGTGCGCTTCTTTGCCGGAGCTGCGGGCGTGTTCTTTGCAGTTGCCATATTGGATTGTCCTTATTGGAAGTGTGATAGTGGCCAGCGAAAGCCTGCTGCTCCACTGGCAGCGGTGATGCTACTGGGAAAAAAATGCGTTTCCAAGGGAAGAAACTCTTTTTTTGCCTCCATTTGTTGCCGTCCCGGCCGGGGTGAAACCCGCCGGGGCAGGTGGCGGCGCAGCACCTGCGGGGCGGGCGACAATGTCCGCGTGCGGCCCGCATGGTGCGGCCGCAGCCCAACGACAGCCTCTTGCCAGAAAGGTCTCCGGCCCATGACGAATTCTTCGCCCATCAGCACCTGTGATCTGTGCGATGCCCACAAGGGCGACGACAGCGGCGCTTTCCGCGTGCTTCCCCCGGTGTTCCAGCATTACGGCGGGGTGGCGGCCTTCGGCGGGCCCGTGAGCACGGTCAAGTGCTTCGAGGACAACACGCTGGTCAAGGCCGCCGTGGACTCCCCGGGCCAGGGGCGGGTGCTGGTGGTGGACGGCGGCGCCTCGCTGCGCCGTGCGCTGGTGGGTGGCAACCTGGCGGCCAGCGCGGCACGCAATGGCTGGGCGGGCATCGTGGTCAACGGCTGCGTGCGGGATGTGGCGGAACTCAATGCCGAGCCGCTGGGCATCCGCGCACTGGCCCTCATGCCCCTGCCCACGGAAAAGCGCGGCGAAGGCCAGGCCGATGTGGCGGTGCAGATCCAGGGCGTGTGGGTGCGTCCGGGCGATTGGCTGTATGCCGACGCCGACGGCATGGTGGTCAGTACCCGCCCCCTGTAGTCAACCCGAACGGGCGCCGCCGCGCCCCACGCGCAGCGCCAGCCGCGAGGGCAGGGTGGCCAGCACCACGCTGGCCAGGGCGATGCCAAAGGCCAGCAACTGCATGGGCGTGAAGCGCTCGCCCAGGACCAGCACGCCCACCAGTGCCGCGCTCACCGGCAGGAACACGGTGAACACGCCGCCCTGCGCGGCGGGCACGGCCTTGAGGCCCGTCATCCACAGCCACACGGTCCACATGCAGGCGGCGAGCGCATAGAACAGCAGCAGCAGCCAGATGCTCCAGGGCACGGCCGCGAAGTCGAAGCGCCAGGCGAAATACAGGCCGAACGGCGTAGAGAGCGCAAAGCCCCACAGATTGATGAGGGACGTGATGCGCTTCGGCCCCAGCGCCCCCGTCAGCTTCTTGCCAATCACGGAATACGCCCCTTCGCACAGCGATGCGCACAGCAGCAGGGCGTAGCCCAGCCATTGCTGGTTTTGAGTGCTTTGGCCATCTGGCCCATTGTGAATAAGCGCAGATTGCTCTTGTTTTGATAGCGAAAAAATCGCGATTCCGACGACCGCGCAGGCCACGGCCACCCAGGTGCGCGGCGCCACGCGCTCGCGCAGGAACAGCCAGCTCATCACAGCCACGCAGGCGGGGATGGACGCCATGATCACGCCGGCCGAGGTTGCGCTGGTCAGGCTCACGCCGTAGATCATGAAGACGGTGAACAGGAAGTTGCCCAGCAGCGAATGCAGAAACAACAGGCCGTGGGTCTGCGTGGTCAAGGTCGGCTCATGCAGTGGCTTCTTGAGCCAGCCCAGCATGGCCACGCCGCCGATGCCAAAGCGCATCCAGGCCAGCAGGAAAACCGGGAAGGCGGCTGCCAGCGGTTTGGACAGGGCCACATAGCAGCCCACCAGCGACATGCTGAGCGCAAGGCAGGCATAGGCGATGGGGCGGCTGGGCGGGCTCACTAGACTTCCGGCTCGCATCAATGAAAAGGATCCACATCATGCCCGACGAAAGCCGCGTCGCGTCGCCGCAGCGCCATGTCTTCGTGTATGGCACGCTGCGCCGCGGTGGTAGCAACGACATCACCCGCCTGACGCTCGCCCCTCGCTTTATCGGCATGGCGCGGGTGCCCGGGCGGCTCTACACGCTTGGCCGGTACCCGGGCATGCGTCTCGGTGGCGCGCAGGAGGCCGGCGCGCGGGTACTGGGGGAGGTATATGCCATCACGCCGCAACTCGAGGCTGTGCTGGACCGGATCGAGGGGCTGGTTCCCGGGGCGCCAGCGCATGCGGACGACGAGTACGCCAGGCGGGAGGTGCTGGTGCGGGTCCAGGGGCAGGAGCTGTGCTGCCTTGTGTACGAGATCCATGTACGTCATGCCATTGAGTCGGCGCGTCTGCCGCATGGCGATTGGTTGCACGGCGCTGGGCTGTGATTCTTTTGATATCCCGTATTGTGGCAATTGCTTTTCGCTATGTGATTTCCAATGCTTGCTGCGGTGCAAAAAATTTTCTCAATACGAGAAATAATTTTCCATATTGGGGAATTGGATGGCTATCTTATTGATTTTTATAGGTTAAATTTATCTCTTGTATAAGACATAAGAGATTGCATTGGTCTTATAGAAGACTTAAAGTTGTCTCCAAGGGCGCCACATGTGGTGCCAGCCGTTTCCCCCACCTCTTGGAGAGCAACCATGCCTGATTCCCTGAACGCACAACTGAGCCGTGAACAGCAGATCGCAGCCCTGGAAAAGGACTGGGCCCAAAACCCCCGCTGGAAGGGCGTGAAGCGCGGCTACACCGCCGCCGATGTGGTGCGCCTGCGCGGCAGCCTGCAGCCCGAGTACACGCTGGCCAAGCGTGGCGCAGAGAAGCTGTGGCAGAAGGTCAATGGCGGTGCGAAGAAGGGCTATGTGAATGCCTTCGGCGCGATCTCCGCCGGTCAGGCCATGCAGCAGGCCAAGGCGGGCCTGGAGGCCGTGTACCTGTCGGGCTGGCAGGTCGCCGCCGACGGCAACACCAGCGAGACCATGTACCCCGACCAGTCGTTGTACGCTTACGACTCGGTGCCCACCATGGTGCGCCGCATCAACAACACCTTCAAGCGCGCCGATGAAATCCAGTGGGGCCGCGGCATCAATCCCGGCGACAAGGAGTTCATCGACTACTTCCTGCCCATCGTGGCCGATGCGGAAGCCGGTTTCGGTGGCGTGCTGAACGCCTTCGAGCTGATGAAGAACATGATTGCCGCAGGCGCAGCCGGCGTGCACTTCGAAGACCAGCTGGCCGCCGTGAAGAAGTGCGGCCACATGGGCGGCAAGGTGCTGGTGCCCACGCAGGAAGCATGCGAGAAGCTGATCGCCGCGCGCTTCGCCGCCGACGTGATGGGCGTGTCCACCATCGTGCTGGCCCGCACCGACGCGGAAGCAGCCAACCTGATCACGTCCGACCACGATGCCAACGACAAGCCTTTCCTGACCGGCGAGCGTACGCAAGAAGGCTTCTACCGCGTGAAGAACGGCCTGGAGCAGGCCATCAGCCGCGGCGTGGCCTACGCGCCCTACGCCGATCTGGTGTGGTGCGAGACCGGCGTGCCGGACATCGGCTTTGCCCGCGAGTTCGCCCAGGCCGTGCACGCCGCATGCCCCGGCAAGCTGCTGAGCTACAACTGCTCGCCCTCGTTCAACTGGAAGAAGAACCTGGACGACAAGCAGATCGCCGCATTCCAGGACGACCTGTCGGCCCTGGGCTACAAGTACCAGTTCATCACGCTGGCCGGCATCCACGTCAACTGGTTCAACACGTTCCAGTTCGCCCACGCCTACGCCCGCGGCGAAGGCATGAAGCACTACGTGAACATGGTGCAGGAGCCCGAGTTCGCCGCACGCGAGAAGGGCTACACCTTCGTGTCGCACCAGCAGGAAGTCGGCGCCGGCTACTTCGACGACGTGACCACGGTGATCCAAGGCGGTTCGTCGAGCGTGAAGGCCCTGACAGGCTCCACCGAAGAAGAGCAGTTCCACTGATCTGCCGCACCAGTGCGCACAAGCCCGAAGCAGCCGCTTCGGGCTTTTTTGCTGGCGCAGGGTAAAATGCGCCGACGATCAATGCACAAGGGCGAGAAAGGCATGCTGGTTATGACACCGCGAACTACATCGGAGATGTTCACCGGCCGTTGAGGCTGGCCGTTCGCGCCTGCACGAGGTTCACTCTCTCTCCCTTCCAAAAGCGCGGACCTGTACCGCGCTTTTTGCTTTCCGGGGCTGGGAAGCGCGTTCTTCCACCTGAAAAAGATTTGACAAGGACTCCCATGATTCACATCACGCTTCCCGATGGTTCCCAACGCGAATACCCCGGCCCGGTCACGGTGGCCGAGGTGGCGGCATCGATCGGCTCCGGCCTGGCCAAGGCCGCGCTGGCCGGCAAGATCGGTGACAAGGTGGTGGACACCAGCCACCAGATCACGGAGGACAGCCCGCTGTCCATCGTGACGGCCAAGGACGCGGATGGCCTGGAGGTGATCCGCCACTCTACGGCCCACCTGCTGGCCTATGCCGTGAAAGAGCTGTTTCCGGATGCGCAGGTGACGATTGGCCCGGTCATCGAAAACGGCTTTTATTACGACTTTGCCTACAAGCGCCCCTTCACGCCGGAAGACCTGGTGGCGATCGAGAAGCGCATGGCCGAACTGGCCGCCAAGGACGAGCCTGTCGTGCGCCGCGTGCTGCCGCGCGACGAGGCCGTTGCGTACTTCAAGGGACTGGGCGAGCACTACAAGGCCGAGATCATTGCCAGCATCCCGAGCAATGAGGATGTCAGCCTGTACCGCGAAGGCAATTTTGAAGACCTGTGCCGCGGGCCGCACGTGCCCAGCACGGGCAAGCTCAAGTTCTTCAAGCTCATGAAGGTGGCGGGCGCCTACTGGCGCGGCGACCACCGCAACGAGATGCTGCAGCGCGTCTACGGCACCGCCTGGGCCACGAAGGATGAGCTTCAGCAGTACCTCACCATGCTGGAAGAGGCCGAGAAGCGCGACCACCGCAAGCTGGGCCGCGAGCTGGACCTGTTCCACATCGACGAACATTCGCCAGGCACGGTGTTCTGGCACCCCAAGGGCTGGACGCTGTGGCAGGACGTGGAGCAGTACATGCGCCGCGTGTACCGCGACAACGGCTACCAGGAGGTCAAGGGCCCGCAGATCCTGGACAAGACGCTCTGGGAGAAGACCGGCCACTGGGAGAAGTACCGCGACAACATGTTCACGACCGAGAGCGAGAAGCGCGACTACGCCCTCAAGCCGATGAACTGCCCGGGCCACATCCTGATCTTCAAGCAGGGCATCAAGAGCTACCGCGACCTGCCGCTGCGCTACGGCGAGTTCGGCCAATGCCACCGCAACGAGCCCACGGGCGGCCTGCACGGCATCATGCGCGTGCGCGGCTTCACGCAGGACGACGGTCACATTTTCTGCACCGAGGAGCATGTCCTGGCCGAGTGCACGGCCTACACGGCGCTGCTGCAGAAGGTCTACAAGGACTTCGGCTTCACGAACATCATCTACAAGGTGGCAACGCGCCCCGAGGCGCGCATCGGCTCCGATGCCAGCTGGGACAAGGCCGAGCACGCGCTCATGGAGAGCCTGCGCGCCTCCGGCTGCGAGTTCGAAATCGCGCCGGGCGACGGCGCCTTCTATGGCCCGAAGATCGAATACACGCTCAAGGACGCGATCGGTCGCCAGTGGCAGTGTGGCACCATGCAGGTGGACTTCTCCATGCCCGAGCGCCTGGATGCCGAATACGTGGGCGAGGACGGGGGGCGCCACCGGCCCGTGATGCTGCACCGCGCCATCGTGGGCAGCCTGGAGCGTTTCATCGGCATCCTGATCGAAGAACATGCCGGTGCGTTGCCCGTATGGCTTTCGCCAGTGCAGGTGGCGGTGCTGAACATCACCGATGCGCAGCAGGATTACTGTCGCGAAATCGCCGAAAAGCTGCAAAAAGCGCTGCCGAATCAAGGCCTTAGGGTGGTGACAGACCTGCGCAACGAGAAGATTACGTATAAAATACGCGAGCATTCGCTGCAGAAGCTGCCTTACATCCTCGTCGCAGGTGACAAGGAGAAGGCGGCAGGCGCCGTGGCGGTGCGTGCCCGAGGAAACAAAGACCTCGGTGTGATGTCCGTCGATGCATTCGTCGACCTGATCGCACAGGACATCGCCTCCAAAGCCTGATTCTTGAGAGTAGAAAACTGCTTTGAAGCGCATAAACAGTGCGTAAGCAGCTACGCTTTTCGTAGCTTTTTGATTGAGGGTGAGAACCATCGCTACCGAATTTCGTGACCGTCGCCAGCGCGAGGAGCGCAAGCACCGCCTGAACCGTGAAATCATGGCGCCCGAAGTGCGCCTGTCCGGCCCGGACAACGAGCCCCTGGGCATCGTGAGTCTGCAAGAGGCGCTGCGCATGGCGGGTGAACTGGATGTGGATCTGGTTGAAATCGCCGCCACGGCCAATCCGCCGGTCTGCCGCCTGATGGACTACGGAAAGTTCAAGTACCAGGAGCAGAAGAAGGCTGCTGAGGCCAAGGCCAAGCAGACAGTCATCGAGATCAAGGAAGTCAAGTTCCGTCCGGGTACGGACGATGGTGACTACAACATCAAGCTGCGCAATATCCGCCGCTTCCTGGCCGATGGCGACAAGTGCAAGATCACGCTGCGTTTTCGCGGCCGCGAGATCACGCACCAGGAGCTGGGTCTGGCGCTGCTGAACCGGCTCCGGGATGACCTGGCCGACACCATCTTGGTGGAGCAGTTCCCCAAGCTGGAAGGCCGCCAGATGATCATGATGATCGCTCCGGCGCGCAAGAAGCCCGCTGCAGGCAAGCCTGCGGCGGAAGGCGCGGCAGCCGTCGGCGGCGGCGCAGCGTAAGCAGAGAATTTGGTTGGCGCCCTCGCAAGGGGGCGTTGGCCGATAGGTGGCGCGCAAGCGCTGCCGCACGGCAGGCTCAGGCAGGCCGTTCAAAAAGTGGCTCGGGGCCAACAAGGTTGCACAGCGGTGTGCAAACGCCTCACGAGCACAATCAACAGGAGCATTCACATGCCCAAGATGAAGACCAAGAGCAGCGCGAAGAAGCGTTTTCGCGTTCGTCCAGGCGGTACGGTCAAGCGTGGCCAAGCTTTCAAGCGCCACATCCTGACCAAGAAGACCACGAAGAACAAGCGCCACCTGCGTGGCATTGTGAACGTGCATGAAGGCGATATGGGCTCCATCGCAAAGATGCTGCCCTCCGCTGGCCTGTAATCAACTGACGAACAAGGAGAAAACACATGCCTCGCGTCAAACGTGGTGTAACGGCCCGCGCCCGTCACAAGAAGGTTCTCGCCCTTGCCAAGGGTTTCCGTGGTCGCCGCGGTAACGTCTTCCGCATCGCCAAACAGGCGGTGATGAAGGCTGGGCAATATGCCTACCGTGATCGCCGCAACAAGAAGCGCGTGTTCCGCCAACTGTGGATCGCCCGTATCAACGCCGCTGCCCGTGAACTGGGCCTGACCTACAGCCAGTTCGCCAACGGCCTGAAGAAGGCATCCATCGAGATCGACCGCAAGATGCTGGCCGACCTCGCGGTGCATGACAAGGCTGCCTTCGGCAGCATCGTGGAGCAAGTCAAGGCCAAGCTGGCCGCTTGAGTTCACGGTTGGTAGCTGTAGTTTTTTATAGCTGCTAGCGCTCAAACAGCAAGGGCTAGGGCTTGAAAAGGCGCTAGCCCTTGTTTCTTTTCAAGAGTCGATATGAACGAGTTGGATTCCTTGGTCGAAAGCGCGCGCGAGCTGTTCGCGCGTACCGCAACCCCCGCCGAGCTGGAAAATGCCAAGGCCCAGTTCCTGGGCAAGTCGGGGCGCCTGACCGAGCTGATGAAGGGCATGGCGCAGCTTTCCGTCGAGGACAAGAAGACGCGCGGTGCCGCGATCAACGTTGCCAAGCAGGCCGTGGAGGCCGCATTGACGGCCCGCCGCCAGGCGCTGGCGGATGCCGAGCTGCAGGCGCAGCTCAAGGCCGAGGCGCTGGACGTGACGCTGCCCGGTCGCCAGCGCGGGCGTGGCGGGCTGCACCCGGTATCGCTCACGCTGGAGCGCATTGAGCGCATCTTCGGCTCCATGGGCTTCGAGGTGGCCGACGGCCCCGAGATCGAGACCGACTGGTTCAACTTCACCGCCTTGAACACGCCCGAGGACCATCCGGCGCGTTCCATGCACGACACCTTCTACGTGGAGGGCGGCACGCCCGAGGCGCCCAACCTGCTGCGCACGCACACCAGCCCTATGCAGGTGCGCTATGCGGTGCAGCATGTGAAGCGGCACCGCGGCCTGATCGACGCCGGCCAGGCCATGCCCGAGATCCGCGTGATCGCCCCGGGCCGCACCTACCGCGTCGATAGCGACGCGACCCACTCGCCCATGTTCCACCAGTGCGAGGGCCTGTGGATCGGCGAGAACGTGAGCTTCAAGGACCTGAAGGTCGTGTTCACGGCCTTTTGCAAGACGTTCTTTGAGAGCGACGATCTGGTGCTGCGCTTTCGCCCGAGCTTCTTCCCCTTCACCGAGCCCAGCGCCGAGATCGACATCCAGTTCCAGTCCGGCCCGCTGGCAGGCAAGTGGCTGGAGGTGGCGGGCTCGGGCCAGGTGCACCCCAACGTGGTGCGCAACATGGGCCTGGACCCGGAGCGCTTCATCGGCTTTGCCTTCGGCATGGGGCCGGACCGGCTGACCATGCTGCGCTATGGCGTGAACGATTTGCGCCTGTTCTTCGACGGCGACATCCGTTTCCTGTCGCAGTTCCAGTAATGCAAAAAAGTGAGCTGACTGCGCTTGCTATGAAACGGTTTCAGATGCATTTCATACTGAAACGTATAACCGACAAGCGCAAGCAGCTCTCTTTTCAAGAGCACGCCAAAGAAGTCTGACTATGCAATTTCCCGAATCCTGGTTGCGCGAATTCTGCAACCCGCCGCTCACCACCCAAGAACTGGCCGACACCCTGACCATGGCGGGGCTGGAGGTCGAAGAGTTGCAGCCCGTCGCGCCGCCGTTCACCAAGATCGTCGTGGGCGAGATCAAGGCGGCCGAGCAGCACCCCAACGCCGACCGCCTGCGTGTGTGCCAGGTCGACGTGGGGCAGCCCGAACTGCTCAGCATCGTTTGCGGCGCACCCAATGCCCGCGTGGGCATTCGCGTGCCCTGCGCCATGGTGGGCGCCGAGCTACCGCCGGGCGAGGACGGCAAGCCCTTCCTCATCAAGGTGGGCAAGCTGCGTGGCGTGGAGAGCTTCGGCATGCTGTGCTCGGCGCGCGAGCTCAAGCTGTCGGAAGACCACGGCGGCCTGCTGGAACTGCCGCTGGATGCCCCGCTGGGCCAGAGCATCCGCGACTACCTGCGGCTGGACGATACGCTGTTCACGCTCAAGCTCACGCCGAACCTGGCGCATTGCCTGAGCGTCTACGGCGTCGCGCGCGAGCTGTCGGCGCTGACCGGCGCGCCGCTCAAGGCGCCGCAGTTCCCACAGGTTGCCACCACCATTGACGACCGCCTGCCGGTGCGCGTGAGCGCGCCCGATCTGTGCGGCCGCTTCTCGGGCCGCGTGGTGCGCAACGTCAACACGCGCGCCACCACTCCGCAGTGGATGGTGGAGCGCCTGGAGCGCTGCGGGCAGCGCAGCGTTTCGCCGCTGGTGGACATCTCCAACTACGTGATGTTCGAACTGGGGCGCCCGTCGCACATCTTCGACCTGGACAAGATCCATGGCGGCCTCGACGTGCGCTGGGGCAAGGCGGGCGAGCAGATCAAGCTGCTCAACGGCAACACCGTCACCGTCGATGACAAGGTGGGCGTGATCGCCGACGACCGCGAGGTGGAATCCCTGGCGGGCATCATGGGTGGTGATGCCACGGCCGTCTCCGACGACACGCGCAGCATCTATGTGGAGGCCGCCTTCTGGTGGCCCGAGGCGGTCGCGGGGCGCTCGCGCCGCTACAACTTCTCCACCGATGCCGGCCATCGCTTCGAGCGCGGCGTGGACCCCGAGCTGACGGTGGAGCACATCGAACGCATCACCCAGTTGGTGATCGAGATCTGCGGCACGCCCGAGACGGCCTGCGCGCCCATCGACGACCTGCGCGTGAACATGCCCGCGCAGGGTGCGGTGCGCATGCGCGTGGCGCGCGCCGCCAAGGTGATCGGCATGCCGCTCACGCAGGCGCAATGCGTGGACGCGCTCAAGCGTCTGGGTCTGCCGGTGGAAGAGGGCGATGGCGTCGTGACCGTGGTGCCGCCGTCGTTCCGCTTCGACCTGCGCCTGGAGGAAGACCTGATCGAGGAGGTGGCGCGCGTGGTGGGCTACAACAACCTGCCCACGACGCCGCCGCTGGCACCCATCACGCCCAAGCTGCGCGCCGAGTCGCGCCGCAGCAGTTTCGCGGTGCGCCGCGAACTGGCGGCCCTGGGCTACCAGGAGACCATCAACTTCAGCTTCGTGGAAGAGCGCTGGGAGAACGAACTGGCGGGCAACGCGGCGCCGATCAAGCTGCTCAACCCCATCGCCAGCCATTTGAGCGTGATGCGCTCGTCGCTGCTGGGATCGCTGCTGCAGGTGCTGAAGTTCAACCTGGACCGCAAGGCGGGCCGGGTGCGTGTGTTCGAGCTGGGCCGCGTCTTCCTGCGCGACGCCGGCGTGCAGAACACCGACACCACGGTGCAGGGCTTCGCGCAGCCCATGCGCGTGGCGGCCCTGGCCTATGGCTCGGGCGACGCGCTGCAGTGGGGCCGCAAGGACAAGGCTGTGGACTTCTACGACGCCAAGGGCGACGTGGAGGCGCTGCTGGCGCCGCTGCGCCCCACGTTCGAGCCGGCCACGCACCCTGCATTGCACCCCGGCCGCTGCGCCCGCGTGTTGCTGGACGGGCAGGCCATCGGCTTCGTGGGCGAGCTGCATCCGCAATGGCGCCAGTCCTGGGACCTGCCGGCGGCGCCGGTCATGTTCGAGCTGGAGCTGGACGCCGTGCTGCAACGCAAGGTGCCCAGCTTCCGGGCTGTGGCCAAGCGACAGCTCGTGGAACGCGACATCGCCGTGGTCGTGGCCGAGCGCATCACCCATAGCGAGGTGATGCAGGCCGTCGGTGCAGCGCTGCCGGGTGACCTGCTGCGCTCGGCGGTGCTGTTCGACGTCTTCCGGCCCCAGCCGCAGCGTGCGGGGGAGACGGCGCCGGCGGGCGGCGGTTTGGCGCAGGGCGAAAAGAGCCTGGCCATTCGTCTGACGCTGGGCAGCGATACTGCCGCGCTGACGGATGCGGAGATCGACGCGGCCGTGCAGGCAGTGCTGCAGGCCCTGACCCACCAGACCGGAGCGAGGTTGCGATGACTTTGGGAGCGGAGCCTGGAACGATGGAACTCGCGGTGGAAAGCCTGGAGTCCCCTGCGCTGACCAAGGCGCAGCTGGCAGACCTGTTGTTCGAGCACATCGGCTTGAACAAGCGCGAATCCAAGGACATGGTGGATGCGTTCTTCGACCTGATCGTGCAGAGTCTGGTCGATGGTCAGGACGTCAAACTGTCGGGTTTCGGCAACTTCCAGATCCGCACCAAGGCCCCCCGGCCCGGGCGCAATCCGCGCACGGGCGAGGCCATTCCCATCGAGGCGCGGCGCGTGGTGACCTTCCATGCCAGCAGCAAGCTCAAGGAGCAGATCCAGGGGCCGTCCAAGGCGTGAATCCGGCGCGCAGGCCTGGGGTCCCTGGTGGCCCAAGGGCGCTTGCAGTACCCTTAACGGTTCTGCCTCTTCCATGCGAGTTTCATGAGCACCTTGCTGCCCTCCATCCCGGCCAAGCGCTACTTCACGATTGGTGAAGTGGCGGAGCTTTGCGGCGTCAAGCCGCATGTCTTGCGCTACTGGGAGCAGGAGTTCACGCAGCTGCGTCCCATGAAGCGGCGTGGCAATCGCCGCTACTACCAGCACCACGAGGTGCTGATGATCCGGCGCATCCGCGATCTGCTGTACGACCAGGGCTTCACCATCAGCGGTGCACGCAACCGTTTGCAGGAACTGGCCCATGCGGACCGAGGTGCGCGCGAAGCCGTGCCGGAAGGCCTGGGCGAGGAGGCTGCGTGTGCGGCGGCTCCGAACGGCGGTGACCCATCGGATGCAGCGGTGCCGATGGCTGCGCCGCTGAATTCGCACCAGCTGAGAAAAGAATTGGAAGAAATTCGCGCACTTCTCTTTTGCGACTGATTTTTCAGTATAGAATTCAAGTCTTGTCGGCGTGTAGCGCAGCCTGGTAGCGCACTTGCATGGGGTGCAAGGGGTCGCGAGTTCGAATCCCGCCACGCCGACCATTATTGATAAAGGCTCCTAGCTATCCAGCTAGGAGCCTTTTTTCATTTTCGGCTCACTACCCCTTTCTGCGGTTCACGTTGCCATGCCTCAATGGCTCAGCGCGCGCAGCACATTCGCCAACTTCTTCACGGCGACTTCCAGCTCGTTCGGCGTGTGGGCGGCGAACCCCATCAGAAACCCGGCCTTGTGTCTGGACGATGCGTGCAGTGCCGTCAGCCCCAGCAGGTCGATGCCGGCTCGGCGCGCAATATCCACGGCCTCATGCTCGGGAATGTCGCGTGTGAAGACGCAGGGCATCTGCATGCCGCCCGCCGGTACCCGCGGCTCCAGGAAATCGCTCAGATGCTCGCGCACCAACCGTGCCAGAACGTCCCGCCGCTGGGCATAGACGGCGCGCATGGTGCGCACATGCGCGCCCAGGTGCCCGCCCTCGATGAACCGCGCCAGCGTCAGTTGCGGGATGGGCGCACTGTGCCCGTCCAGCAAGGTGCGCGCCACCGTCATGGGTGCCACCAACTGGGGCGGCAAGACCATGTAGCCGATGCGCAGGCCGGGGAACAGCGATTTGGTGAAGGTGCCGATGTAGATCGTGCGTTCATGCGGATCAAGGCCCTGCACGCAGGCCGTGGGCTTGCCCGCGTAATGGAATTCGCTGTCGTAGTCGTCCTCGATGATCCAGGCCTGCTCCCGCTGCGCCCATTCGATGGCGGCCAGCCGCCGATCCAGCGCCAGCGTCGTGCCGGTGGGGAACTGGTGGGAGGGTGTCAGGAACACGGCCTTTGCAGGCTGCGCCGTCTGCAGAAGGTCCACCTGCATGCCATCGGCATCCAGCGGTACGGGCACGCATTCCAGCCCTGCCGCATCGAAGGCCTTGCGCGCGCCGTGATAGACGGGGTCTTCGATGAAGATGCGTTCGCCGGCATCAAGCAGCACGCTGGCGCACAAGGTCAGAGCCTGCTGTGAACTGGTCAGCACCAGCACGCGCTCGGGCGTGGCGCGTGCGCCGCGCTCCAGATTCACATAGTCGGCAATGGCCCGGCGCAGCGGCTCCATGCCCTGGGGCGGGCTGTGCAGCAGCGCCTGAGTGCCGTATTCCTTGAGCACCTGCCGTTGCAAGCGCTCCCAGGTATGCAGTGGGAAATTGCGCGTTTCCGGCACGCCAGGCGCAAAGGCGCGCGGTGCCAGAAAGTCGCGCACACCGCCTCCCGCAAACATGGCCTGACCGCGCTGGCTCAGCCGCAACGCGGGCTGGAGCCTAGCCGAGCGCCGCTGCAGGCCGTGCCCCGGCAGGCGTTGCACCTGCTCCGACACAAAGCTGCCGCTGCCCACGCGCCGCTCGATGAAGCCTTCGGCGTGCAACTGGCCGTAGGCCGCCTCCACCGTATCGCGCGAGACGCCCAGCGATTGGGCCAGCGCGCGCGAAGCGGGCAACGGGCGGCCCACCTCCAGCGCGCCGTCAAGGATCAGTTGCCGCATGGCTCGCTGGATGCGCACATGCCGCGGCAAGGCGCCATGCGCGGGGTCTCCCATCCAGGCCTTGACGGATTCAAGTTGGGCGTGTTTGAACAATTGGTCTGTATGCCTTGTTGAAAGTGGATGGTTTTACCAAGCCATTACACACCTATAAATCAAGTCCCCACGAGACAGTCCAATTTTTTGGGAGTCGTATCAAGACCATGTCATCCGCCAATTCGCCTTCGTCTCTTCGCTGGAGCGATCTCACCCATCCCATCGTGGCCGGCCTGATCTCGGTCATCGTCAACTACGGCGGCACTTTCATCCTGGTGTTCCAGGCGGCCAAGGTGGCGGGCCTCAGCCCCGAGCTGACGGCGTCGTGGGTGTGGTCGATTTCGATTGGCGTGGGCGTGACGGGATTGTTTCTGAGCTGGATGACGCGCGAGCCGATCATCACGGCCTGGTCCACGCCGGCGGCCGCGTTCCTTGTCACGGCATTGGCAACCACACCCTACGCCGAGGCCGTGGGGGCTTATCTGATATCGGCCGCGGCCTTCGTAGTGCTGGGGCTGTCGGGCTATTTCGAGAAGGTCATCCGGCTGATTCCTTCCGGCGTGGCCGCCGGCCTGCTCGCGGGCATCCTGCTGCAGTTCGGCATCCAGGCCTTTGGCGGCATGAGTGTCGACCCGACGTTGGCCGGTCTGCTGATCGTGTCTTATGTGGTGCTCAAGCGCGCCACGGCACGCTACGCCGTTGTCGGCATCCTGGTGCTGGGGCTGGCGTTCCTGCTGCTACAGCACCGGGTCGATCTGTCGGGGCTGGAGCTGCGCTTTGCCGCACCCGTGTTCACCCGGCCAGAGTTCTCGCTCAATGCCTTGCTCAGCGTCGCCTTGCCGCTGTTTCTGATCACGCTGACGGGCCAGTACATGCCCGGCATGCTGGTGCTGCGCAACGACGGCTTCAAGACCAGCGCCAACCCCATCGTGACCGTCACGGGCCTGGGCTCGCTGCTGATGGCGCCGTTCGGCTCGCATGCCTTCAACATCGCGGCCATCACGGCAGCCATCGCCACAGGCCGGGAGGCGCACGAGGACCCGTCCAAGCGCTGGATCGCCGGTATTGCCGCGGGCGTGTGCTACATCCTCGTCGGCGTGTTCGGGGTGACGCTGGCCGCCGTGTTCATGGCCTTCCCCGCGACCTTCATCACCACGCTGGCGGGCCTGGCGCTGCTCGGCACGATCGGCGGCAGCCTCGCGAACGCCCTGGCCGACGCCAAGACGCGCGAGGCCGCGCTGATCACCTTTCTGGCCGCTGCCGCCAACATCACCCTGTTCGGCATCGGTGGTGCGTTCTGGGGGCTGCTGATCGGTTTGCTCTCCTATGCCGTTCTCAACGGCCAGATGCCTTGGCGGAGACCGTCTGCCAGCGCTGCCATCGTCCAGTCCGCCATCAGGAAGGGATAAGCCATGCCTGCATCCACACAGACCCGCCACGACCAGCACGGCCTGTATCCCCAGGCCGCCACGGTCGAGGATTTCCAGTGCAACCTCGCCGCCGTACGGGCGCGCATCGCCGCCGCCTGTCAGCGCGTCGGCCGCGATCCGGCCAGCGTGCGGCTGCTGCCGGTGAGCAAGACCAAGCCCGAAGCCAGCCTGCGCCTGGCCTATGCGGCGGGCTGCCGCATGCTTGGCGAGAACAAGGTGCAGGAGGCTTCTGGCAAATGGGAGGCCATGCAGGACCTGGCCGATCTGCACTGGTCGGTCATCGGCCACCTGCAGACCAACAAGGCCAAGCTGGTGGCACGCTTTGCCAGCGAGTTCCAGGCGCTGGACAGCCTGCGCGTGGCCGAGGCGCTGGACAGGCGCTTGCAGGCCGAGGGGCGGTCGCTGGACGTGTTCGTGCAGATCAACACCTCGGGTGAGGCCAGCAAATACGGCCTGGTGCCCGAGGACGCGGCGGACTTCATCCAGCAACTGCCCGCGTTCTCCGCGTTGCGCGTGCGCGGGCTGATGACGCTGGCCCTGTTCTCCGCCGAGGCCGAACGCGTGCGCCGCTGCTTTGTCCTGCTGCGCGGCCTGCGCGAGCAACTGCGGCAAAGCGCGCCTGCGGGCATCGAGCTGCCGGAGTTGTCCATGGGCATGTCGGGCGATTTCGAGATCGCCATAGAAGAGGGCGCCACCGTGGTACGTGTGGGTCAGGCCATCTTTGGCGCGAGAGATCGGCCGGATAGTTACTACTGGCCCACCAGCATGGCGGAGGGAGCTCCATGATGGACCTGGATGGTTTGCCGGGCGAGCAGCCTTTGCGGCTCGACGTGGTGTCGGTGCAATCGAAGGTGGTCTATGGCCGCGTGGGCAACAACGCCGCCGTGCCCGCCCTCGAGGCGCTGGGCCTGTCGGTGGCGGCCGTGCCGACCGTGGTGCTCAGCAACACCCCGCATTACCCGACGGTGCACGGCGGCGCCTTGCCCATCGAATGGTTCGAGGGCTACTTGCAGGACCTGTCCGCGCGCGGCGCCCTGCGGTCGCTCAAGGCCGTGCTGGCCGGCTATCTGGGCAGCCCTGCCCAGGCCGTGGCGCTGGCCCGTTGGGCGCGCGCGCTGCTGGCCGAGCGCGCGGAGGTGCGCATCGTCATCGACCCCGTGATGGGTGACCACGACCACGGCATCTATGTTGACGCGGGCATGGCATCCGCCTATCGGGAGCATCTGCTGCCGCTGGCACACGGACTGACGCCCAACGGCTTCGAGCTGGCGCGGCTCACCGGACTGCCGGTGAACGATGTCGCCAGCGTCGCGGCCGCCGCGCGCACCTTGCTGGTCGGTCGCACCGAATGGGTGGCCGTGACCAGTGCCGCGCCGCAGACATGGGCGCCGGGCGAGATGCAGGTCGTCCTCGTAACCCGTGCGCATGTCCATGTCCTCACCCACCCGTGCGTCGGCATCGTTCCCAAGGGAACCGGCGACTTGTTCTGCGCGGCACTGACGGGGCACTGGCTGGGCGGAGTGCCCCTGCCAGAGGCCGCGGCCAGGGCCTGCCAGCAAGTCGTGCAGGTTCTGCGTCACACCGAACAGGCGCAATGCGCCGAACTCTTGCTGCCCGCGCAGGCGAGAGGCCAGGCCCATCGCCCAGGGCATCCGCCTGAACTGATTCGGGCCCGCCAATTTTCATTCGCCTGCCACCGGAGCATTCCTTCATGACGTCAACCCCTACCCACCTGATGCGGGCTTACTCCCGCCAACCTGTCTCTTTCGTGTGCGGCAGCGGCGCCTTCCTGTGGGACGAGCAGGGCGCGCAGTATCTGGACGCCATCGCCGGCGTGGCCGTCACCAGCCTGGGCCATGCCCACCCCGAAATCGCTGCAGTCGTCGCGGAGCAGGCGGGCATGCTGCTACATACCTCCAACGTGTTCCGCATCGAATGGCAAGAGCGGCTGGGCGAGCGCTTGTGCGCGCTGTCCGGCATGGGGAAGGTCTTTTTCTGCAACTCCGGTGCCGAGGCCAACGAGACCGCCATCAAGCTCGCCCGGCTGCACGGCCATCGCAAGCAGGTGGAGCAGCCGCAAATCCTGGTGATGGAGAACGCCTTTCACGGCCGCACGCTGGCCACGCTCTCTGCCACGGGCAACCCCGCCGCGCAAAGCGGCTTCGAGCCGCTGCTGCCCGGCTTCGTGCGCGTGCCCTATGACGACATCGACGCCGTGCGCAGTGCGGCGCAAGACTGCCCCGGCATCGTCGCCGTGCTGGTGGAGCCCGTACAAGGTGAAGGCGGCATCCGCGTCGCCAGCCCCGACTACCTGCGGGCGCTGCGTGCCCTGTGCGACCGCCACGGCTGGCTGCTGATGCTCGACGAGATCCAGACTGGTCTGGGCCGTACGGGCGCCTGGTTTGCGCACCAGCATGCCGGTGTTGCCCCCGACGTGATGACCCTGGCGAAGGCGCTGGGCAACGGCTTGCCCATCGGCGCCTGCCTGGCGCGTGGCGCCGCGGCCGACCTGTTCTCGCCCGGGCAGCATGGCTCCACCTTCGGTGGCAACCCGCTGGCCTGCCGCGTGGCCTGCACCGTGCTCGACATCATGGAGCGCGACCGCTTGCCGCTGCGGGCCGCCTTGCTGGGCGAGCGCCTGCTGGCCGGGCTGCGGCAGGCCTTGGGCCGCCATCCGGACGTGCAGTCCATCCGGGGGCTGGGGCTGATGGCGGGCATCGAGCTGGGCGGTAACTGCCAGGAGCTGGTTGGCCGCGCACTGGCGGAGCAGTACCTGCTGATCACCGTGACCCGCGAGCGCACCATCCGCCTGCTACCGCCGCTGGTGTGCAGCGAGGCGCAGATCGACGACATCGTGGCACGAGTGGCTCGTCTGCTGGCGCCCAGCGGGGGTGGTGCCGTGGCGGCGGAGCAGGGCGCGGCGGCACCGATGGCGCTGGCGCCATGAATGCGGCTTGCTGGCAGGTGGGCCTGCCATGAACCGGCTTGCCGCCAAAGCCGCGCACCTGGCCGCGCAAGGACGTAGGGCGCTCGTCCCCTACGTGGTGGGCGGCTACCCCTATGCCGACATCACGCCCGCCCTGATGCACGTACTGGTCGAGGCCGGTGCCGACGCCATTGCGCTGTGCGTACCGTTCTCCGGCCCATCTGGCGACGAACCGCTCATCCAGGCGGCCCGTCAACATGCCTTGCGGCTGGGCACCGGGCTGCCGCAGGTGCTGGACCATGTGCGGCAGTTCCGCCAATCGGACAGCGACACGCCTGTGGTGCTGCTGGGCCATGCCCACCTCATTGAACGCCACGACCCGTTGCGCCAGCCGGGCGCCCTTGCCGAGGACGCCGCCCGCGCCGGCGTGGATGGCTTACTGGTGGCCGATGGTCCGCAGGAGTTGTCCGGGTCCCTGGCCGGGCTGGGCGGCGCCAGCCTGGCCGACGCCCAGGCGATTGGCGCACGGCTCATCGACAGCCTGGCCGGCAAACCCGCAGCCGAGGCGCTGGCCGCAGCCAGCGACCTCATCCGCGCCACCCGCCGGCAACTGGACCTGAATGCCGCCGAATCCCCCCGAATTTCCAAACCTCAACGCACCCGTCGATAGGACACCCACCATGTACGACCCATCCCTGACCCTCGCGGACTTCGACCCGGAGCTGGCCGCAGCCATTCGCAGCGAAGAGCGCCGCCAGGAAGACCATGTCGAACTGATCGCCTCCGAAAACTACGCCAGCCCGCTGGTCATGGCCGTGCAGAACTCGGTTTTCACCAACAAGTACGCCGAAGGCTACCCCGGCCGCCGCTATTACAGCGGTTGCGACAACGTGGACGTGGCCGAGCGCCTGGCCATCGAGCGTGTCAAGGCATTGTTCGAATGCGACTACGCCAACGTGCAGCCGCACGCTGGTGCGCAGGCCAATGCGGCGGTCTTTCTGGCCCTGGCCCAGCCCGGCGACACCGTCATGGGCATGAACCTGGCCCAGGGCGGCCACCTGACCCACGGCAATCCCTCCAACTTCTCCGGCCGGCATTACAAGATCGTGCCCTATGGCCTTGACCCCGAGACGGGGCTGATCGACTACGACGAGATGGAGCGCATTGCGCTGGCAACCCGGCCCAAGATGCTCATCGGCGGCTTCTCGGCCTACTCGCGCCACAAGGACTGGGCACGCATGCGCGCCATCGCCGACAAGGTGGGCGCCATCTTCTGGGTGGACATGGCCCATGTGGCGGGGCTGGTCGCGGCCGGCGAGTACCCCAACCCGCTGCCCCACGCCCACGTGGTCACCAGCACCACGCACAAGACCCTGCGCGGCCCGCGCGGCGGCATCATCCTGGCCCAGGGGCAGGGCGAGGATTTCTGCAAGAAACTCGATTCAGGCGTTTTCCCCGGCATCCAGGGCGGTCCGCTGATGCACAGCATCGCGGCCAAGGCCATTGCCTTCAAGGAGGCGCTGCAACCCGGCTTCAAGACCTACCAGCGCCAGGTCATCGCCAACGCTCGCGCCATGGCGGCCGTGCTGCAGCAGCGCGGCTATCGCATCGTCTCGGGCGGTACCGACAACCACCTGATGCTCATCGACCTGTCCAGCAAGCCCTACACGGGCAAGGACGCCGATGCCGCGCTTGCCGGTGCCTGGATCACCACCAACAAGAACTCCGTGCCCAACGACCCGCGCTCGCCATTCGTCACCTCGGGGGTGCGCATCGGCACACCGGCCGTCACCACGCGCGGCTTTGGCGTGGCCGAGTGCGAACGGCTTGCCGGCTGGCTGTGCGACGTGCTGGACGCTCTTGAAGCAGGACAGCTCGAAGCCGTATCCGCTCGGGTGCGCGAGCAGGTGAGGGCGCTGTGCCGACAGCACCCCGTGTACCGTTCCTACGCCGACGGGATGTAATCCAGGGGCAGGGCGGTCGTCCATTTGATTTGCTCCATGGCGAAGCTGGACGACACGCCCGACAGTTCTATGCCCTTGACCAGGCGCTTGTAGACGGCGTCATAGCTGCTGACATCGGGGACCACCACGCGCAGCAGGTAATCAATGTCTCCACTCATGCGGTAGAACTCCACGATCTCGGGGATGTCTGCCACCACGCGCGTGAGCTTGCGCATCCACTGGTCGTTGTGCTGGGTGGTGCGTATGGACACGAAGACCGTCACGCCCACGTTCAGCTTTTGCGGCGATAGCAGGGCCACGCGGCGTTGGATGTAGCCCTCCTGTTCCAATCGTTGCAGCCTGCGCCAGCACGGCGTGGCAGACAGGTGCACGGCCTCGCTGAGCTGCTGCAGCGAAAGAGTGGCGTCCTCTTGCAGTAGGGACAAAATTTGTATGTCTATCCGATCCATGGGAATTAATTTCCACAAATAAAAATTTGAGTGGAATTATTTTGCGTCAATTGGGCTGGAGTGCCTGAAATTTGAATCCCTTTTCCAACAGGGAATTTCTAGACTGGAGCACATTCCAAGACCCCTTGATTGCCTCCATGCCCGCAACCGCGAAAGCCTCCACATTCCTCGCCCATGCCGCACGCCGCCCCGAGCTGCACCACGGCATGGTCAACACGCCGATCTACCGGGGCTCCACGATCCTGTCCTCCACCCTGGCGGAATGGGAAAGCCGCAAGCAGCCCGACAACCCCTACGCCTCCTACGGCCGGTTCGGCACACCCACCACGGGCGCCCTGGAGGAAATCATGGCCGAGGCCGAGGGCGGCTACCGTTCCCTGGTCCTGCCTTCGGGCCTGGCGGCCTGCACCCATGCCATCCTGGCCCTGGTCAGCGCCGGCGACCATGTGCTGCTGCCCGACAGCGTCTACGGCCCCACCCGGGCCTTTGCCGAGCAGGTGCTGGCGCGCTTCGGCATAGAGGCCGAGTTCTACGACTCGCGTGTGGGCGCCGGTATTGCCGGGCAACTGCGTCCCCGCACCCGCGTGGTGTTCGTCGAGGCGCCGGGCTCGGGCACCTTCGAGATGCAGGACATTCCCGCCATCGCCGCCCAGGCCCATGCCGTGGGCGCCTACGTGGTCATGGACAACACCTGGGCCACGCCGCTGTTCTTCAAGCCCTTCGAGCATGGCGTGGACGTGTCGGTGCAGGCCGGAACCAAGTACTTGGTGGGCCACTCGGACGCCATTCTGGGCGTTGCCACCGCCAACGAACGCGCCTGGCCGCTGCTGCGCAAGGGCGTGCAGGATTTCGGCCAGACCGTGGGCCCTGACGACGTGTTTCTGGCGCTGCGCGGC
This sequence comes from Diaphorobacter oryzae DSM 22780, assembly GCF_059568935.1. NCBI lineage: Bacteria > Pseudomonadati > Pseudomonadota > Betaproteobacteria > Burkholderiales > Comamonadaceae > Diaphorobacter > Diaphorobacter oryzae. Next base: position 56,069 of record NZ_JCANUL010000001.1, read on the forward strand.
GTGCGCACCCTGGCCTTGCGCATGCAGCAGCATTGGGCCACGGGCCTGCACCTGGCGCAGATGCTGTCGAGCCACCCGCTGGTCGAGCGCGTCATGCATCCGGCGCTGCCCGGCGACCCGGGTCATGCGCTGTGGAAGCGCGACTTCCTGGGGGCGAGCGGCCTGTTCTCGATCGCACTGCGCCCCATGGGCCGGGAGGCCCTGGCCGCGTTCTTCGACGGCTTGAAGCTGTTCGGCATCGGGCTGTCCTGGGGCGGCTACGAAAGCCTGGTCCTGCCCATGGACCGGCCCAGGCGCAATACCCGGGCCTGGGATCTGGAGGGCCCCCTGGTGCGCATACACGCGGGCCTGGAGGATGCCCAGGACCTGGCGGCCGACCTGCTGCAGGCGCTGGAGGCGGTAGAGCAGTGCATGGAGCGCAGCGGCAGCGCTCTGCTGCAGGCCCACTAGGTTTTTCTGATTTGATTACCCTCGCACCTTTTTTTTGACTGCCAACAAGGAGACAAACATGTTCGCCATTTCCCGTCGCAGCTTCGCATGGGGCGCTTGCGCGCTGCTGGCCGCAGCACCGGCCCTGGCCCAGGCGCAGGCCTATCCCTCGGGCAGCACGCCCATCCGCCTGGTCGTGCCGTACGCGGCTGGCGGTTCCTCGGACTTCCTGGCGCGGCTGCTGGTGCGCAAGATGGGCGACAACATGAAGCACCCCTTCATCGTGGACAACCGCCCGGGCGGCAACACCATCATCGCGGCCGAGCACATTGCCAAGTCCAAGCCTGACGGCTACACCATCTACCTCATCGGCGAGCTGACCCATGCCTCGCTGAGCGCGCTCAACGCCAAGCTGCCGTTCGACCCGGTCAAGGACTTTGCCGGCATCTCCAACCTCGTGGAATCGCCTCTGGTGGTTTCCGTGCCGCCGCAGTTCCCGGCCTCCAACCTCAAGGAGTTCGTGGACTACGCCAAGGTCCATCCGGGCGAGGTCAACTTCGGCTCCGCCGGGCTGGGCAACACCCTGCACCTGGCCGGCGAGAACTTCTCGCGCCAGACGGGCGTGCAGATGAGCCATGTGCAGTACAAGGGCGCGTCGCAGGCCATCCTGGACCTGCTGGCCGGCCGCATCCAGGTCATGTTCGACCTGCCCCAGACGCCGCTGCCGCATATCCAGAGCGGCAAGCTCAAGGCCCTGGCCGTGACCTCGGCCAAGCGCCTGCCCATGCTGCCCGATGTCCCCACGACCACCGAGGCCGGCTTTCCCAACTACCGCTTCGCGACGCGCATCGGCGTGGCGGCTCCGGGCGGTACGCCCAAGCCCATCCTGGACAAGCTCTACGCCGAGGTCACCAAGGCCGTGAACGACCCCGAGTTCCGCGCTGCCGTGGAAGGTCAGGCCATGTTCCCCGCGCCCAGCACCTCGCCCGCGGACTACTCCAAGCGCCTGCAAGACAGCATGGTCACCGTGGGTGAGCTGCTGCGCGGCGCCAACGTGCAGCCCCGCTGAGCGCCGCGCGCCGCCTGTCCTATCGTTTTTTGCCTTGCCATGAAGAACATGAACCAACGCCAACGCTTTCTCGCCGCCGTCAAGGGCCAGCCCGTCGACCGTCCTCCCGTCACGGCCTGGGTGCACTTTCTGTCCGACCATTTGAAGGGCCGCCAGACGGCCGACCTGCACATCGAGTTCCTGCGCGAATACCAATGGGACGTGCTCAAGGTCATGAACGACTACCGCTACCCGGTGCCTGCCGGCGTGCAAACGCTGGAAGACCCGGCCAGCCTGCGCGCCTACACGCGGATCTCGCTCAAGGATCCCTGCTTCGTGGCCCAGCTCGAATGCCTGCAGCGCATCCAGGAAGCCTGTCCTGACACGCCCCTGCTGGAAACGGGCTTCGAGCCCTACCAGCAAATCGTGCGCAACATCGGCTTCACGCAGGCCCAGAACCTGTACCGCCACCGCGGCGAGGCACTGGCCGCGCTGGAGGTGGTGACCGAAGTCATGTGCGACTACATCGCCGCGGTGAAGGCCCTGGGCATCGAGGGCATGTTCCTGTCCATCAACGGCGCCATTCCGTCCCATGTAGCGCGCGGCGCCACCGAGGAGCAGCACGAGACGTTCCAGAAGCCCTTCACCGTGGCCGTGCTCCAGGCCGCCGAAGGCATGGCGCGCGTGCTGCACGTGCACGGCAGCTCGCTGGAAATGGACCGGGTGCAAGGCTATCCGTTCGAGGTGCTCAGCGTCTCCGACCGCCTGCCCACCAACCCCAGCCTGGCCCAGCTGCGCGCCATGACCGACAAGTGCCTGATGGGCGGCATCGACGAGACGCGCATCCAGGAGCGTGCTCTGCCCGAGATCGCCGCCGAGGTGGACGACAGTCTGCAGCAGGTGGGCCGCGACAACTTCATCATCGCGCCCGGCTGCACCATTCCCTCGTTCACCTCGCAGCGCAATCTGCGCTATCTGCGCGAGTACACGCTGGGCCTGTAAGGCGCAGCACCGCCCCCGCCCCCGTTCCCCGCGGCCCATGCCGGCTCCTGCCCTGGAGCGGCAGGGGCTTGCTCAGCCATTTTTCCGCCATGCATTCCTTGACCGACGCCAGCCCGCTGCAGGCCCTGAACGACCCGCAGCTCTTGACAACCCATGCCCTGATCGGCGGCCGCTGGGTCGCGGGCGAGCAGCGCTTTGCCGTGCAGGACCCGGCCACGGGCGCGCACCTGGCCGACGTGGCCAACCTGGGGCCGGAGCATGCCCGGCAGGCCATCCAGGCGGCCGAGGCCGCGGGGGTGGAATGGCGGCGCAAGACCGCCAAGGAGCGCAGCCAGCTGCTGCGCCGCTGGTTCGATCTGCTGCTGGCGCATGCGGACGACCTGGCGCGCATCATGACGGCGGAGCAGGGCAAGCCCCTGGCCGAGGCGCGCGGCGAGGTGGCCTACGCGGCCAGCTTCGTCGAGTGGTTTGCCGAAGAGGCCAAGCGCGTGAACGGCGAGACCCTGCCCACCTTCGACAACAACCGCCGCCTGCTGGTGCTGCGCCAGCCCATCGGCGTGTGCGCGGCCATCACGCCCTGGAACTTCCCGCTGGCCATGATCACGCGCAAGGTGGCGCCGGCGCTGGCCGCGGGCTGCACGGTGGTCGTCAAGCCGGCCGAACTCACGCCGCTGACGGCGCTGGCCGCGGCCGAGCTGGCCCAGCGCGCGGGCATCCCGGCCGGCGTGCTGAACGTGCTCAGCGCCGATGGCGCCAACTCCGTGGCCATTGGCCGGCTGCTGTGCGAGAGCGACGTGGTGCGCCACCTCAGCTTCACGGGCTCCACCGAGGTCGGCCGCATCCTCATGGCGCAGTGCGCGCCCACGGTGAAGAAGCTGAGCCTGGAGCTGGGCGGCAACGCCCCCTTCATCGTGTTCAACGATGCCGACCTGGACTCGGCCGTGGAAGGCGCCTTCGCCAGCAAGTTCCGCAACTCGGGCCAGACCTGCGTGTGCACCAACCGCTTCTATGTGCAGGACGGCGTGTACGACGCCTTCGTCGAGAAGTTCGCCCGGCGCGTGCGCCAGGCCAAGGTGGGCAATGGCTTCGAGGACGGCGTGGTGCAGGGCCCGCTCATCGAAGAGGCCGCCCTGGACAAGGTGCAGCGCCATATCGACGACGCGCTCGCCGGTGGCGCCCGCGTGGCGGCGGGCGGCCAGCGCCTGCGCGCGCTGGGCAGCGGCCAGTTCTTCGAGCCCACCGTCCTGGCCGACGTGACGCCGGCCATGGCCTGCACGCGCGAGGAAACCTTCGGCCCGCTGGCGCCCGTGCTGCGTTTTCACACCGAGGACGAGGTCATTGCCGCCGCCAACGCCACCGAGTCCGGCCTGGCCAGCTACGTGTACACGCGCGACGTGGGGCGCATCTTCCGCGTGGGCGAGGCGCTGGAATACGGCATGGTGGGCGTGAACGTGGGCATTTTGGCCACCGAGCATGTGCCCTTCGGCGGCGTCAAGCAATCCGGCCTGGGCCGCGAGGGCTCGCGCCACGGCATGGACGACTACGTGGAGATCAAGTACCTGTGCGTTGGCGACATCCTGCAGTCGCCCGCGGAAGCGGCCCCATAGGGCGGGTGGCGCGCGGGGCCCGGCAACCGTGGCACCATGCCGCTTTTGCACACAGGAGTGAAGCCATGAAGTTGTGGCTGGCTGGCGTCGCGGGCGCCATGATTTTGGCGGGCTGCGCAAACAGGCAGACCCTGGTTCCCCAGATCCAGCAGGGCGTGGCCGAAGGCGGCGCCAAGACGGTGACCGTGGCGCCCGAGAGCGTGGTGTGCTCGCAGCCGCGCTGCCCCACGCTGGCGGCGGCGTGGACCAGCGCCAAGCCCGGCCAGGCGGTGCTCACGGTGGGCCTGCCCCACCAGACGGCCGAGGTGACGGGGGCGGACTTCCACCTGGGCGCCAGCCAAGCGATCCGGGTGCGCTCGCGCTCGCGCGCCGAGGCGCCGGCCCTGGGCTATCCCGCCACGTCCTTCGACGTGCCCCTGCGCCTGGTGGACCAGATCGCCTACACCCCGCGCAGCTGGGTGCGGGTGTACACGGCGGACGGGCGCAGCCTGGACGAGACCATCAACAGCGGCGAGCAGCGCGGCAAGGCGGTGGAGTCGATGAGCTACTTCCTGACGGCCGTGGAGGGCGCCAGCGGCAAGCCGGTCAGCCCTGACAGCAACCGCGGCGGCCTGCTGGACCGCCTGGGCGGCAAGTAGCAGCTCAGCGGTCCACGTCCAGCCGCCACCACATCACGGCGAACAGCGCCACGGCGCTGGCCGTGCCCAGCATGCTGTGGACGTGGAACAGCGCCAGCGGCACGGCCCAGATCATCATCCGCAGCGACTGGCTGTAATACAGGCCGGCGCGCGCCAGGCTGCGCTCGCCATGGGCCTGCCAGGTGCGGCGCGCGGCCGACTCCACCGGCATGCCCGCCACGAAGCCCGCATGGTGGTAGTTGCGCGCGGCCAGCATGGACGTGAGGAAGGCCAGCGCCAGCAGCACCAGCACCGCAAACGCATTCCAGAACGCCAGGCCCTGCGCGCTGCCCAGGCCCGGAAAGCCGTGGTGCCACCACTGCGATGGCCAGTGGCCCTGCGTGAGCGTGAGCCCGCCCATGAAGGCCAGCGTGGCCGTGGTGGCCGTCATGGTGCAGGACATGAGGGAGTTGCGCAGCGTCTGCACGCCCAGCACCTCGGAGCCCTTGTGCTCGGCGACGGCGGCAAACCATTCCTGGCGTAGGCGGGTGTTGGCGCGGGTGGCCGGCGGCGTCATGAGCCAGTGCCGGGCCAGATACAGCATGGGCAGCGCGGCGGCGACGAGGAACAGCAGGGAATCCATGGTGTTAATGTGCTATGAAATAAGGAGCTTGTCGCGCTTGCCATTCGGGCGTCTTGGCATCGAATGCATCTGAATCGCCCGAAGGTCAAGCGCTACCAGCTATCGTTTCAGGAGCGCGTGCGCCAGTCCCAGGCGTGCTGCGCCAGCATGCCCACCAGCATGGCGGCCACGAAGAGCCAGACCTCGCCGTGCAGCGTGGCCAGGTTCATCACCGCCGGGCCGGGGCAAAAGCCCGCCAGGCCCCAGCCGGCGCCGAACAGCGCGGCGCCCGTGAGCAGGCGGCCGTCCACGGCCGTGGCCGTGGGCAGTTGCATGGGCCCGCCCAGCAGGGCGGTCTTGCGCCGGCGGGCCCAGGCGAAGGCCAGCAGGCCCACGGCGATGGCGCCGCCCATGACGAAGGCGAGCGACGGGTCCCAGCCCCCGAAGAGGTCCAGAAAGTTCTGCACCTTGGCCGGGTTGCCCATGCCGGAAAGAATCAGCCCCAGCCCGAAGATCAGGCCTGCGGCAAGCGAAGCGATGGCGGCGGTCATGTGTGGATCTCCTTGTGTGTGGGTGCGGTTCAGGCCAGTACGTGGCGCACCACGAAGACGGTGGCGACGCCCGTGGCTATGAAGGTGAGGGTGGCCGCCAGCGAGCGCAGCGACAGGCGCGAGAGCCCGCACACGCCATGCCCGCTGGTGCAGCCCGAGCCCAGCCGCGTGCCAAAGCCCACCAGCAGCCCGGCCGCGATGAGGGTCAGCGGGTCGCTGGGTATCTCCATGGGCGGCAGCGGCGCGAACAGCTGCCACACCAGCGGCGCGGTCACCAGGCCGAGCACGAAGGCCGCGCGCCAGCCCCAGCCGCCAAAGCCGGCCCAGGTGCCGCGCTGCAGCAGCGCGCCCACGATGCCGCTGATGCCCGCGATGCGGCCCAGCAGCACGATCAGCAGCGCGGCGGCCAGCCCGATCAGCAGGCCGCCCGCCAGCGAGGCCCAGGGCGTGAAGGAATTCCAGAGAATGGTCATGGTGTCAGGCTCCTTGTGTGCAAAACAGCCGGTGCAGGGACTGCATGAGCTGCAGCGCCCGGTCGTCGGCCAGGTGGTACCAGATGAACTTGCCCTCGCGCCGCGTGCCCACCAGGCCGTCGCGGCGCAGAACGCCCAGCTGCTGCGACAGCGTGGGCTGGGCCACGCCGGTGAGCTGTTCCAGCTCGCCCACGGTGCGCTCGCGCTCGGCCAGCTGGCACAGCAGCAGCAGCCGGTCCTCGTTGCCCAGCAGCTTTAGCATGGCCACCGCCTCGCCCGCGTGGGAGCGCATGGCGGCCAGGTCCAGTTCCGTCGTTGGTGTGTCTTCAGGCATGGTGGAAGGGGTGCGGTGCAATACAATATGTTTTTATATAATATATCGAAAAATAGATTGTTGCCGCGCCGCCATCCCCTGCGGCCGTGCAAGCCCCATAACCGGAAAGGATGACCCCATGTCCCAGGACTTCATGCATATCGAGGCCTTCTTTGACGCCGTGACCGGCACCGTGAGCCATGTGCTGGCCGACACCCGGGCGGGGCAGGCGGCGGTGATCGACCCGGTGCTGGACTTCGATCCCAAGTCCGGCACGCTGACCAGCGCCTCGTCCGACCGCATCATTGACTACGTGCGCGCCCAGGGCTGGCAGGTGCAGTGGATCCTGGAGACGCACGCCCATGCGGACCACCTCTCGGGCGCGCAGCACATTCGCCACCACCTGGGGGGCAAGGTGGCCATCGGCGCGCATATCCGCCAGGTGCAGCAGCTGTTTCGCCGCGTGTTCCATTTCGAGCATGCCTTCCTGCCCGACGGCAGCCAGTTCGACCACCTGTTCGAGGACGGCGAGACCTTCCGCGTGGGCGGGCTGGAGGTGACCGCCCTGCTGGTGCCCGGCCACACCCCGGCCGACATGGCCTACCGCGTGGGTGGCGACGTCTTCGTGGGCGACACGCTGTTCATGCCCGACGTGGGCACGGCGCGCGCCGACTTTCCCGGCGGCGACGCGGCCACGCTGTACCGCTCCATCCGCCGCATCCTGGCGCTGCCGCAGGACACGCGCATCCATGTGTGCCACGACTACCCGCCCGCCGGCCGCGCGCCCGCCTGGGTCAGCACCGTGGCCGAGCAGCGGCGCGCCAACATCCATGTGCACGACGGCGTGGACGAGGCCGCCTTCGTGCAGATGCGCACCGCGCGCGACGCGACGCTGGCCATGCCCACGCTGATCCTGCCGTCCGTGCAGGTCAACCTGCGCGCGGGCAAGCTGCCGCCCGCGCAGGACGACGGGCGCACCTACATCCAGCTGCCGGTGAACGCCTTTCTGAAGGGCGAGGGCGCGCCGCAGGGCGTGTGGTGACCCGGGCCGGGCGCGGCCGTCAATCGCTGTTAATCGGCCATCAATCGGCCGTGGGGCCGGTGATGCGCGCCAGGTGGTGCGCCAGCGTGGCCGCGGACAGCTCGCCCGCGCGCACGGCGGTCAGGCGGCCCCGGCCGTCATAGAACAGCGTGGTGGGCAGGGCCCGGTGGCCCAGCTCGCGGCCCAGCTGCGAGGACTGATCCAGCACCACGTCGGCCGGCGGCAGGCCATGCCCGGCGGCGAAGCGGGCGACGACGGCCGGGTCCTCGCCCTGGTTGATCCACAGAAACCGCACCTGCGGCTGCGCGTTGCGCGCCTGCAGCAGCACCGGCATCTCGCGCCGGCAGGGCGGGCACCAGCTGGCCCACAGGTTCACCACCACCGGCTGGCCGCGCAGCTCGGGCATGGCGACGGTGCGCGCATCCAGGGCCACGCCGCGCCAAGGCGGCAGGCCATCCTGGTCCTTTGGCGCCGTGGCCTGCAGCAGCGCCAGGCCCGACAGCCAGACGGCGGCGAATGTGGCCAGCCCCAGGGCGGCGGGCCGGCGCCAGGGGCTGCGCCGCAGCCACAGCACGGCCACATAGAGCAGGGCGGCGCCCAGGCCGGCCCAGGGCTCCCAGCCCCCGTCGCGGATGTCGATCACCGACCAGGGGGCGGCGGCATATTCGCCCGCGTAGCGCAGCACAAAGGCCAGGCGCGCCGCCAGCAGCGCCAGCAGGGCCAGCCGCCAGCCATGCGGGCCGTGCGCCAGGCCCTGGCGCGCCGACAGGCGTTCGTACACCAGGCTGCCCAGCTGCCAGCCGGCCAGCAGGATCAGCATGGCCCAGGGCAGCACCAGGGGGCCGAGTTGCAGCACGCGTTCCATCGTCTCAACCCCCGGCCACGCTGGGCATGGCCGCCTGCGCGGGCAGGCTCAGGCGTGCCAGCAGCCCCGGCGCGCCTGGCTCCAGCACCAGCGTGCCGCCCACGCTTTCGGCAATGCGCCGCACGATGGTCAGGCCCAGCCCGCTGCCCGGGCCGCTGCCGGACTTGCGCCAAAAGCGCTGCATGGCCTGCTCGCACTCCTGGGCCGTGAGGCCCGGCCCCTGGTCGTGCACGCACATTTCCACCCGCCCCAAGTCGCCGGGTTGGGCGGCGTCGGCGTGCCACTGCAGCGTGACGTTCACCGGCTCCGCACCGCGGTGGTGGCGCAGCGCGTTGTCGATCAGGTTGGTGATGGCGCAGGTCAGCAGCGCCGGCGCCAGCGGCAGCTGGATGGCTTCCCAGGCCTGCGGGTCGGCCGGTAACTGGCGCATGTCCAGCGGCCGGGCGGGCAGGGGCCCGCCCTCGCCGCTAGCGCGCTGCTGCGACTGGCGGCACGCCAGCTGGAAGGCCTGGGCAATGCCCGCGCCCGTGGTGCTGCGTGCCTCGCCGGCGCTGGCGCTTTCCACCCGGGCCAGCTGCAGCAGCTGCTCCAGCGTGGCGTGCATGTGGTCAATGCCTTCGCCCGCCTGGCGCAGGGCATTGGCGGCGATCTCGGGCGAGGCGTCCGGCCGCTTGGCGGCCAGCGCCAGCTGCGCCACCTGCACATGGGTCTTGATGGCCGTGAGCGGGGTGCGCAGCTCGTGCGCGGCGTCGGCGGTCCAGCGGCGCTCATGCTCGATGCTGGCATCCATGCGCGCCAGCAGCTGGTTCAGGCTGTCCACCAGCGGGGCTAGCTCCTGGGTGTCATGGCCCGACTGCACGGGCGTGGGGTCTTGCGGCGGGCGTCGGCCCAGTTCCTCGCGCAGCTGCTCCAGGGGCTGCAGGCTGTGCGAGCAAATCCACCAGGTGAGCAGCAGGATGCCGCCCAGCGCCAGGGCAAAGGGCAGCACCAGCGTGCGCACGAAGGTCTCCACCAGATGATCGCGCACGTCCAGCCGGTCGGCGGTGGCCACGCGCACGCCGTTTTCCTCCTGCACATAGGTGCGCCACTGCTTGCCGCCCTTGGTGATCTGGCCAAAGCCCGCGCTGCCGGCCGACGCCAGGTCCGGAATGTTGCTGGTGCGGGCGATGGGCAGTATGTCCACCTCGCTGCGCACCAGGCTCACCTCGCAGGCCACGCCGTCGCGCGCAATCACCGACAGCAGCGCGTCGTTGTGCGCGCCCGGCGCGGCGGCCAGCTCGGCGTGCTGGAACTGCTGCACGATGCCCACCACCATCTTGGCCGATGCGATCAGCCGCTCGTCCAGCATGGTGCGCAGCTCGCGCTGCATGTTGGTGAACTGCCAGGCCGCCACGCCGCCCCAGATCAGGCAGATGGTCAGGCTCAGGCCCAGCATCAGCCGCAGGCGCAGGCTCTTGCGCGGCGCCGCCGTCATGCCGCACCGCCGCAGTAGCGCGTGCCCAGGCGAAAGCCCAGGCCGCGCACCGTGTCGATGATGTCGGCCCCCAGCTTGCGGCGCAGGTGGTGCACATGCACGTTGACCGTGTTGCTGCCCACGTCCAGGTCCAGGCCATACAGGCTGTCGTGCAGCTGCGCCGGGCTCAGCACCCGGCCCCGCGCCTGCAGCAGCGCCTGCAGCAGCATCCACTCGCGGCGCGAAATGTCCACCGGAGCGCCGTCGCGCACAACCTCGCCCGTGGTCATGTTCACCAGGCAGTCGCCCAGCGCCAGCAGATCGCTGGCCCGCCCGCCCGCGCGGCGCAGCAGGGCCTGCAGGCGCAGCACCAGCTCCTGCAGGTCGAAGGGCTTGGTCAGGTAGTCGTCGGTTCCGGTCTGGAAGCCGGCCACCTTGTCCTCGATGGTGCCGCGCGCGGTGAGGATGAGCACGGGCAGGTCATGCCCCCTGGCACGCCAGCGGCGCAGCAGGTTGATGCCATCGCCATCGGGCAGCCCCAGGTCGAGCACGCAGGCATCGAAGTCGCGGCTGGCCATGCGGGCCTCGGCCTGGGCCACGCTGGCCGCCGTGTCGCTGGTGAAGCCATGCAGCTCCAGCCCGGTCCGGATGCCGCTGGCCACCAGGGCGTTGTCTTCGACGATCAGGATGTGCATGCAGGCTCGTTGGGCAAAAGCCCGCATTCTAGGAATGGCACGTTATCCCCGCATTACGGCGCGTTGCTGGGCCCGCTGTACCGAATGCGGCCCTGGTGCGGGCCTGGCCGTACCGGGCCTTGCCTTCGCAGAAGTCCTGTATCTGACAGACTCCCCGCAACAGGGCATCGCACCGTGGCGCGCTCCACCTGTTACGCCTTCCGCCGCAACCACTTGACCATCAGCCACCCGGCCAGGCCTGCCACGCCCAGCACAACGCACAGCTCGTACACCCCGTCATGCGAAATCAGACCCAGCAAGGGATTCGCATCGGAGAAAGGGCGCAGCGGGTGCATGTCGCGGTGCATCAAGGCATCCAGAACCACATGGCTCAACGTGCCCGCCAACGCGCCCGACAGCACGGCGGCTGGAGGCGGAGCGGCCATTTCGGCCAGCCAGGGAAGGTGGAGACAACGAACCGCCAGGTTGTATCTGCGAAGCAAAAAACCACACACCCACGGAGAAACCCACGCCACCAACAGCCCGATGACCAAGGCACCCAGAAACGTGTGTGTGGGCCCATGGAGGACCGCAGCCCCGCGAAGCATGCCGATCAATGGCTCCATATCCATCGCAATCTGCGCCAGGCCAAACGCAATGAGACTGAAGCGCTGCTGGGCGGCTGACTTCAACGCCAGCGCGGCACCCATGTGAAAAGGCGTGAAGGGCATGCAGAAACACGCAATGGAAGTAAATGAGGGGATGGCGTGGAGAGTCTATGCAGGCCTGCGGGCTGCAAACGCTAGTTCGCAAAATCGGCCAGCACCGCGAGCACGCTGGCAACGGCTGGGTTCAGCGCGGGCGTTGCCCGGTGTGCCACCGCCATGGGCCGCATGAGAGCAGGAGACAGCGGGCGCACTTGAACGCCGGGTGTATCCGTCTGGTCCTGCACCTCTTCCAGCGGAAGCAGGGCCGCACTTTGGCTGGCAGCGGCCAGGCTTTTCAGGGCGCCGGGGTAGCTCAGTGTGAGGAAGGGGCGGGGGTGAAAGCCTGCTTGACCAAACCAGGCCGCGATCAGCCCATGCATCTGCGTTGCCGGCGCGAAGGAGGCCCAGCGGCGGCTGGCCAGCCAGGCCGGAGTGACCCGCGCGGGCGGGTTCCAGGCGCTGGGCACTACCGCCACCATGGTGTCGTTGCGCCACGGCGTGATCAGCACCTCCGCGCTTGGGAGTTGGGGACTGGCGACGACGGCGACGTCCAGCGTGCCTGCCTTCAGGCGCTGCATTGCGTCGGCCGAGCCCACGGCCTCCAGCTTGACCTCCACGTCCGGGCTTCGCTGGCCCAGCGCCTCCAGCATCAGGGGCAGCAGCCGCGTGCTCACCCCCGCAGAAACGCCCACCTTGACCAAGCCCGTGCGGCCCGATGCGCGGCGCTGCACCAGGTCGATGAGATCATCGCTGGCTGCGAGCAGCTTGCGCCCTTCCTCTACCAGCACCTGGCCGGCGGCGGTCAGTTCGGCCTGCCGACGCCCGCGCACAAGCAGCGCCGCCTGCATACGGGACTCCAGTTCCTTGATGTGCAGGCTCACCGTGGGCGGTGCCAGGTGCAGGGCCTGCGCAGCGGCGGCGAAGGTGCCCAGGTCGGCGATGGCGATCAGCGTCTGTAGTTGGTCGAGATTGAGGTTGCGCATCAGTATTTCTGAATTGAATCTTCATTGAATTCAACTTTACAGATGCTACCCGCGCCGCGACATTCGCAGCCCATGGTTCACGACGATACCCACAGCCCCACGCATGCCCAGCCCTTGCCGCAACAGGGGCAGGAAGGCCCCCGGCGCAGCCGCCTGCGCATTTGGCTCGTAAGTCTGCAGGCGGCTCTGGCGCGCGCCGAGCGGCACATCACCGAGAACTTCAGGGTTCCGCCCCATGGGGGTTAGGGGCGGTTTCCATTCACACCTTGCGCCCCCCCATCGGCAACCCCTACAGCACTACTGCCCCCGACATCCAGTCGATCCACGCGTTGTCCTTGGCCGGACGGGTGGGGTCGGCAAAGCCCAAAGGTGGCATAGCTTATTTGCTCCAAGGTGATGTGCTTTTGCTCCTTGCCGGTAACAATGAGCTCAACCAATACGGCCTCTTTTTGGCCAAATGAAATAACGCATTCCACCAGTGCATACAGTGAAATCTCGTTTGGATTGAAGTATTTAACTTGGATTGATTGCGTAACGTTACTAGAGATTTCTTCGACCTCAGCAATACATTGAACGAAATCGTTCTCGATTGCCTCTGCCAAGTTGCGGCCATAGGCAAGCGCATATCCAAATTTGTTCACCAAGGCCGTGAAGTTTCTTTCCTCCAGCAAAGCAAGCGCCTCCTTTCCAAATTGGGTTAGCGACTGCGTATCGATTTGGTTCGGAGAGAGTTTCATGTTGCCTAACGAAGCTCATCGGGCGGCGAAGCCGTCCGCTGGAGTGACCAATAATGCAGTACGTTAGCGAGAGAGAAATGTGCTTGGAGCATCGCCACGTATTCCAAAAGAGCCCCAGCCGTTCTCTGGGGTGCCACTCACAAGCACATACTCTCTAACCGCAGGATCGAACAGTAGTCGGTAACTACCATCTTCAGCTACTACCCAAGCTGAACGCACGGCAGGGAGCGTGCATTCGGCATCAGGCAGTATTCTGTCCTCGATAAAGTACTCGGACGGGTAGGGGTCAACTAATAAAGTTCGCATCGTTTCCAACTCCGCCGCAACTCGATCTTTCGACCATGGCGTTCCATAGGTTGTGCCAGGCAGTGGCAGCGTGTAATGAGCCAAATAGCGCTCCATATCCTCAAGCACAGTTTGGCGTAGAGTATCCGGATCGATGTCAGAGTGCGGCATGACGTAGAAGTGAGAAACAGTCGGAGCGAAGCGGAGGGAAGGGCGATCTCAAATCCGAAGCGCAACACCAGTTGTTGAAACGGTTCGATTGAGATTCAGTGAATGGTAGCGTCCTGGCGCTGCGCGATGGCCTGCATGAACTGCTGGAACGCCTGGTACGGTGACTTCCATCCCAGCGTCTGGCGCGGCCGGTTGTTCATCATGTCCGCAATGGAGTCCAGCGCATCCTGATCGTGCACGCCCAGGTCCGTCCCCTTGGGCAGGAACTGGCGCAGCAAGCCATTGGTGTTCTCGCAGCTGCCCCGCTGCCAGAGACTGTGCGGATCACAGAAGTAGACCCGCACTCCCGTGGCCTTGGCCAACTCCCGATGGCGCGCCATCTCCTTGCCCTGGTCGTAGGTGAGCGTCTGGCGCATGGGCTCAATCACTTGGTTGAGCTTGGCCGTGAAGGCCGCCAGGGCGCTCTGGGCGGTTGCATCAGGCATCTTGCACAGCAGCACCAGGCGCGTGCTGCGCTCGACCAGCACACCGACCGCAGACTGGTTGTTGGCCCCCTTGATCAAGTCCCCCTCCCAGTGCCCGGGCATCAGCCGGTCATTGACCTCGGGAGGACGTACGTGGATGCTGACCATCTCAGGAATCTGGCCTCGCCGATCCTGACCCGCAGAACGAGGCCTGCGGCCACCGCGTCCCTGACGCAGCAGCGCGATCAGTTGCTTCTTGAGCTCCCCGCGCGGGTAGGCATAGATGGCGTTGTAGATCGTCTCGTGAGACACATGCTGGCTGGAATCCTCGGGGTGCATGCCTCGCAGTGTGCGGGCAATCTGCTGGGGAGACCAACGCCACAGCAAAAGATCACAGACCACGCGCCACAGAGCGCCTTGCGGGTGCAGCTTGGGCAAGGGCCGGCTCGCAACACGACGGGCCTCACAGGCCGCCTGGGCAGGCTTGAAAGCATAGCCATCGGATGCAGACCCATTGCGACAAAGCTCGCGGCAAATGGTGCTGGGGCTGCAGCCAAGGAGACGGGCAATGGAACGCTGGCTCCAGCCCTGTTGCAAAAGAGAAGCCATCGTCAGCCGATCTTCTGGCTGCAAGTGCGTGTATCGTGAAGTCATTTGTGCAAATCACCTGGGGTTCAGGTGTTGCACTTCAGAGTTGAGACCGCCAAGGTTTTCACAGGCGGGTAATAAGGAGAATTCGTTGAGCAGGAGCATATTCCTAAGCCACACTCATGCTGACAAGGCGTTCGTTCGTAAGTTGGCAGTGGATCTTGAGGCCCACGGTGTTAGGTATTGGCTGGATGAGGCCGAAATCAAGGTGGGAGAGTCTCTTATTGAGAAAATCCGCCAAGGTTTGGATAGCGTAGATTTTGTCGTCGCAGTTCTGTCTCCCAATTCAGTCGCTTCTCCGTGGGTTCAGCTCGAATTGGATGTTGCGATGAATCAAGAAATTATAGGCCGACAAGTTAAGGTGCTTCCCCTGCTGTATCGGCAGTGTGAGCTTCCTGGTTTTCTATTTGGAAAGTTTTATGCAGATTTCACAGATGACTTGAACTATCCTTCGGCGCTAAAGCGATTGGTGGAAAGTATTGGGGTTGTCTTCAATAAATCTGTTCTTGATACAAGTCGCACAGGAGTCACATTAGTTCAGGCACTAAACCGTGCTTCCGTCCTCAATCTACCTATGGTGACTAAGCCTTTCCATAGACCGTTTCAGTACATGGGGATGCCTGTCAAAGAAGCTCTCGAAATCGTTGGCGGTGAGCTTAATGAAGCAGGCAATATCATCGTAGAAGACGACGAATGTAGAATGTTCTTAGAGCGAGAGGGCAACTTTGTCAGCTACATCGACGTCGAGCTGAAGCGCGCAATGCCGTTCAACCAGAAACAGAAGTTTGATCCTGAGCCAATGCTAGGTGCACTAAGTATCAATCCAAGCGAACTGGATCTGGTCCGGTCTCAGACTCATTGCCACACATACTATGACCACAAGAAGAAGTTAAAAGTAAATGTTATGTGCACGTATGATGGTGGCCCGGTCACAGTTTCCTTCAGTTCAAAATACTATGGCATGTAATGGAAAAGTATCATGTTGACTCCACGCTGAACGATAGATTTTCGGGAGAACCAATGGCTGCTCAGGGTCGAAACCGCCGATAAGAATGAAAAAGCCCATCGCAACTGCAATGGGCTTTTTCTATTCAGCGTACCTGCGCAAGCGCACGGGGCTCAGGCCCTGACGGGCATCACACCTTCTTCACCCGCACCGGCAGTCCCTGCCGCACGACGGCACCGGAGACCCAGTCGATCCACACGTTGTCCTTGGCCGGCCGGGTGGGGTCGGCAAAGCCCAGGCGGTTCAGGTTCACGCCGTTGCCGTGCTGCGGGTTGTGGGCCATGGGCTGGCCGTCCACGGTGTGGGCCGCGGCGCCCAGTTGGGTGTGGCCGTAGCCGTATTCGATGGCGATGGCGCCCTGGGCGATGCCGCCGCGCACCAGGGCCACGCCCTGCAGCTTGGCGCCGGGGGTGCTGACCTCGATGTGGTCGCCGTTGGCAATGCCCAGCTTGGCCGCGTCGTCCTTGTTCAGGCTGATGGGGTTGTGCGGGTGCACCTGGCGCAGGCGGCTGGCGGCAATCGACATGCTGCTCATCAGGTTGGACTTGTAACTGCTCATGGTCAGCGGCCAGTCCTGCTCGGGGAAATGCGTGCGCATGCTGCTGCCGTCCGCGAAGCGGGTGGGGAACCAGGTGGGGCAGCCCGCGTAGCGTTCGCCGGTCATGGAGTGGCGCATCTTGGCCAGGCCTTCGTGCCACAGTTGCACGGGGAACTTGTGCGCGGCCTTGATGTGCTCGCCCTTCCAGGCGTCTTCGATCTTGTCGAAACGGCCGCCCCGGCTCATCACCATGGCCACGCGGCGCACTTCCTCGGGCTTCAGGCGCTGGTCCAGGTCGGGCATCCAGCGCTTCAGGCCCGTGATCTCGATGTCGTCGTCCGATGCCTCGGGCACGGGCTTGCCGGCCTGGTAGGCAATGTTGCACATGCCGCGCAGGTAGAAGTCTTCGGACGATTCCAGGTCCAGCGGCTCGCCGTCCTTGGTGGACATGGCGCCCTTGCCAAAGCCGGGCAGCTGCAACTGCTTGGCCACGGCGAAGACGAAGCTTTCAAAGCTCACGGGCTTGCCGTCCGCCGTCTTGGCGGTGGCGGCCTCCACCACGGGCCAGCGCACGGTGCTGCTCTTGGCGACCACGTCGGCCCAGGGCGCGCCGATGCCCCAGCTCTCGTACGTGAC
Organism: Diaphorobacter oryzae DSM 22780; assembly: GCF_059568935.1. Classification (NCBI taxonomy): domain Bacteria; kingdom Pseudomonadati; phylum Pseudomonadota; class Betaproteobacteria; order Burkholderiales; family Comamonadaceae; genus Diaphorobacter; species Diaphorobacter oryzae. The sequence continues at coordinate 72,940 of NZ_JCANUL010000001.1, forward strand.
GGTGTCGGGCACGATGTAGTCGGCCAGGGCCGAGGTCTCGTTGATGAACGGGTCCACCGACACGAACAGCGGCAGCTTCTTCGGGTCCTTGATGGCGTCCACCAGCGTGTTCTCGAAGCCGCAGATGGCGTACACCGGGTTGCTCATGTGGTTGATCCACGCCTTCACCGGGTAGGGATAGCCCAGCAGGCCGGCGGCCAGCATCTCGCTGCTCATGCCGCCGGGCGCGGGGTACCAGGGCGCCTTGGCGGGGTAGGGGTTCTGGCCCGCTTCCTTCTTGCGCTTGAATTCGCTGGTCTTCTCGTACGGGAAGCGCGTGCGCGACAGGGCCACGCCGCTGGGCTTCACCGCGCCGTCAAACTGCGCGAAGTTGTAGCGCGGGCCGGGGCCGAAGGGGCCGAACGGGCCGGCGTCCAGCACCCAGCCGCCCTTGACGTTCAGGTTGCCGATCAGGTTGTTGAGCATGGCGATGGCGTAGGCGGTGTAAAAGCCCGCGCCGCTCATGGTGCCGCCGTGCGAGTTGGCCACGGCCTGCTTGCCGTGGCTGGTGAACTCGCGCGCCAGGTCTTCGATGTCCTTCACCGGCACGCCGCACAGGTCGGAATATTCCTGCAGCGTCTTGCGGCGCGCTTCCTCGCGCAGCTTGACGAACGAGGTACACACGGCGATGGGCGTGGGTTCCTCGGTGGCGCCCGCGGCCTTGAGCGGGGTGAACTCGCGCTCCACCACCAGCTCGGCCGCCTGGGCCACGGTGTGGGGCACCAGCTTGAAGCCGCCCTTGCCGTCGGCCACCTGCACCACGTACACGTCTTCGGCCGGGGTCTTCTCGTCCACCGGCTCGGGCATGGGTAGGCCCAGGTCGGCGCCGCGCAGGAACTGGCCGTAGCGCGGGTGCTTTGGGTCGCTCACCAGCAGGTGGGTGGCGTTGCTCCACGCAGCCTCGCCCGCGGCGGCCATGGCGGCCGGGCCGGGCTGGGTGAGGAACTGCGCGTCATAGCGCTCGTTGTCGATGATCCAGCGGATCAGCGCCATGGCCAGCGCCAGGTCGGTGGCGGGCTTGATGGGCATCCAGCGGTTGTTGTCGCCCGCCGCGTGGCTGGACGACATGGGCAGCACGGGCGACACCACCACGTACTGGTAGGTGTTCTCGGCGCGCGAGCGCGCCTCGGACAGCTCGCGGCCCATGCGCTGGAAGGGGTTGCCCGCCTGCGCCGGCGCGGTGCCCAGGAACAGGCCGAAGCGCGAGTTCTTCCAGTCCGGCTTGCCGTGCGGCATGCCCGGAATGTTGCCCAGGGCGGCGGCCGTGCCCACGCGGTAGGTCTGGCCGCAGTAGGCGCCGTGGTTGGATACGTTCACCGTGCCGAAGGACTGGCGCGCAAAGCGGTTGATGAGCGGCGTGCGGCCCTCGTTGGAGGCGTCGGTCACCAGCAGCTGGTTGGACTTGGGGCCGTACTCGGGGTTGTCGGCGTCGATCAGCGTCTGCACGTCGCGGATGGTGGCCAGGCCGTCCACATGGCCCTCGCCGAACAGGTCGCCGCCCTCGCAGATTTCCTTGACCAGTTGCTCGAAGGAGATGGCCTTCCACTGGCCCGAGCCGCGCGGGCCCACGCGCTTGAGCGGCGCCAGCACGCGGTGCGCGGCGCTCTGGTGCTCGAACATGGCCGAGCCGCGCGCGCAGCTGGTGGCGCGGCCTTCCAAGCCGTTGTCGCCGCCCAGCATGGCGTAGACCTCGCGCACCGGCGTTTCCATGGGCGCGTGCTGCGTGGTGGCCAGCGGGTGGTAGGGGTTGCCGGCCACGCGCAGGATCTTGTTGCTCTCGGTGTCCACGCGCACGCGGATGCCGCACTGCGTCCAGCAGCCCAGGCAGCTGCTGGGGCTGACCACCTGGCCGGGCTGGGTGGTGAGCTGGCCGGTGACGGGGTCGATGCGGAACTCGGGCGTCAGCGAGTTGCCGCGCGTGGCGCTCTTCGTGGCGGTGCCGGAGGTGCCGGTCACCAGGCCCTTGGCGCCCTTGGCCACGGTCTCGCCGTAGCCGGCGGCAAAGGCCGCCAGGCCACCGGCCACGGCGCCGCCGCGCAGCAGCATGCGGCGGCGGTTCATCTCGGGGCTGGCGTCGGGGCCGGCGTGTTCGGGAGCGGGTTTGTGGTTCTTGTCGGTCATGGGACAACCTTTCTGGGGCCAGCGCAGCAGCGTCTTATGCTTCTATTTTTATAACTGCTTGCGCTTGCCGGTATTGCGTTGGATGCGGTTTTTACTTAAATAAAGAGGGCTTCAGGCATGCGCCGCGCCGCCGTCCTGGCGCGCGGGGAACAGCTCCAGCGCCCAGCTCGCCAGCGCCACCAGCGCCACACACAGCCCGGCCACGCCCAGCATGCCCAGCAGGCCGTCGCCGCCCAGCGGCATGTGGTACAGGTACAGGCCCGCGCCGAACTTCGGCACCCCTTGCACGCCCATGAACAGCGCCCAGCGGAAGGCCCAGGCGCTGGCCGCCAGGCCCAGGCCCAGCACCAGCGTGTAGCCGGTGGCGCCCAGGCGGTGGCGGCCGCGCAGCAGCGCGCCCACCACGGCGGCGCCGAACAGGGCCGAGCCGAGCATGGCCAGGCGCCACACGGGGAAGTCGCGGAACAGGCGCAGGGCCTCGTCGAACGAGCGGTTAAGCCCTGCCAGACCGGTGCCGGCCCAGGCCAGCGCCACCAGCACCAGCAGTGCGGCCATGCCCAGGCCGATGCCGCGCAGCAGCTGCAGGGCGGCGGCGCCCGGGCGCAGCGTGGCGGGCAGGAAGCGCTCCAGCACGAAGGCCGCGCCCACGGTGGCCAGCCAGCCGGTGAGCGCCAGGTTCACCGGCACCCACAGCGTGTTCCACAGCGGGCGCGAGCGGATGACCATCATCTCGGCGCCGGTGTAGACGGTGATGGTCAGGGCCGACAGCACCAGCAGCGGCGCCAGGGCGCGCATCCAGCCCACGCGGCCCAGCCACCAGCTGGCGATGAACGCCACGCTGAGCGTGACGAACACCGGCAGCAGCAGCGCGCCCACCGACATCCACGACCAGGGCGTGAAGTGCGCGTAGAAATGCCAGAAGCGCGCGGGCTGGTGCAGGTCGGCCAGCAGCGACACGGGCGCGGCAATCACGCTGACGGCCAGCGTCAGCACCGCCGCGGGCAGCAGGCGGCGCATCAGGCTGCCTGTGGAGCCCCAGACGCACAGTGCGGACAGCAGCGCGGCACCCGTGGCCACGCCGGCCAGGAAGAAGTACTGCACGGCCCAGGGCAGCCAGGCCGCCTCGTAGTGGGGGGTGAGGAGTTCGATGATTTGCATGACGGGCTCCTTGCTCAGTGCTCGGCCACCAGGCGCACGCTGGCCTGGCCGTCCACGCCGTTGACGAATTCATCGGGCAGGCCGATGTAGTACACGCGCGGCGCGGTGTTCATGCCGGGCTTCAGGACCTTGATCTCTTCCTTGTGCTCGGCGATGCGGCGGTTGATCTCGCTGCCCTGGTCATTCAGGTCGCCGATCACGCGGGCGCCGCCCACGCAGCTTTCCACGCAGGCGGGCAGCAGGCCCACCTCCAGGCGGTGCTCGCAGAAGGTGCACTTGTCGGCGGTCTGTGTCTCGTGGTTGATGAAGCGCGCGTCGTACGGGCAGGCCTGCACGCAGTAGCCGCAGCCCACGCAGCGCTCGTTGTCCACCAGCACGATGCCGTCGGTGCGCTGGAATGTGGCCTGCACCGGGCACACGGGCACGCAGGGCGGCTCGTCGCAGTGGTTGCACAGGCGCGGCAGGCTGACCATGGCGGGGGCGCTGCCATCGGGCCGGTCGATCTCGTACTGCAGCACCGTGGTGCGGAACTGGCCGATGGGCGGCTGGTTTTCCACCGAACAGCTCACCGTGCAGGCCTGGCAGCCGATGCACTTGCGCATGTCCACCAGCATGCCGAAGCGCTTGCCCTCCATGCCGGGGCGGCGGGGCGGCTGGGTGGTGGCGGAGGGGCCGGCGGCATGGCCGGCGCCCGCCAGGCCAAAGGCCGTGGCCAGGCCGATGAGTTCCTGCAGGAAGGTGCGCTTGCCAGGCTGCGCAGCGGCAAACGTCCCTGAGGGCGGTGTGGGCGTGTTCTTGGGCATGAATATCCTTGAATATCGACTGCGTGGCGGACATTATTTCCCACGCGGACATATTCGGCATTTGACTTCAATCAAATGATGGGGTGGATATTCTTTTTGATTTACTTGGGTAAACCTTATTATTTTATTTGCCGAATATTAATGAAGTATTAAAAAATCCCGAGTGCGCCGCTGCGAAATGCGTTGTGCGCCATGCGCCTTGCTGTGTGCGGCCTGCAAGGCGGTTGGCTTGCGGCGATCAATGGGGAGTTAATCGGTGGAAAAGACGTTGATTCAAGGCGGCGGGCGTTCCACGATTCACCGCCGGGCAGCGTGTCTTTCTGCTGTGGACACACGGCCGTCATATTGCAGTCGCCAATTTTGGCGGGTGGCGGATAATGGCCGTATATCGATACGGCGTGCGTTAAAACTTGTTACCGACAGGGCGCACACCCGGCGCTACAGTGGGGCGATGGACGCTCACCAACTGCCGCTTGCAGACGTGGAGCCCGCGGCGCCACACCCCCACCACCACCTGTTCTTCGCCGTGCAGCCCGAGCCCCGGGCGGCGCAGGCGGCGACGGACTTGGCGCAGTCGCTCATCGCGCGGCACGACCTGCACGCCCAGGTGCGCCCGCAGCGCCTGCATGCCACGCTGCTGTCGCTGGGCTGGGAGCCCACCCTGTCCGAGCGGCACCTGCAATGGGCGCGCGACGCGGCGCATGGCGTGCATGTGCCGGCGTTCGACCTGCGCTTCGACCGCGTGATGAGCTTTCCCCGCGCGCCGCACGCCAAGCGCCCCTGCGTGCTGTGCGGGCCCGGCGAGGCGCAGCGCGGCTTTATCGCGCTGTACGAGGCGCTGCATGCCGCCCTGTGGTCCCGGGTGCCGGGGCTGGAGGGCGTGCCGCAGGCGCCGCGCATCACGCCGCACATGACGCTGTGCTACAGCAACCACGCCGTGCCCGAGCAGGCCGTGCCGCCGCTGGAATGGACGGTGCGGCGCTTTGCGCTGCTGCACAACGTGCGTGGCGCGTCCGGACCCTACGAGGTGCTGGGCGAATGGTCCTTGCCCAGTACGATTGCTATTTAAATGATAGCTATCGGCGCTTGATGCAAGGGCGCCAGGGTCGGATTTATCTTGAAATCACGCCATGGTCATCAGGCTGGCGTTGCCGCCGGCGGCCGTGGTGTTGATGCTCACCGCGCGTTCGTGCACCAGGCGCAGCGGCGCCATGGCGGCATCCGCCGCATCGGCCAGGGCCGTCACGCCCACGATGGGGCCGGGGCGCTGCGCCACATGCCGGCACAGCGCGCGCAGTGCCTCGGCGCTGCCGCTGTGCAGCACGGCGCCATAGTCCACCGCGGCGTCCCGCCAGTCGGGAACCAGGGCCACGCGCGCCTGCACCGCCGGCGGCAGCGTGGCGTGCAGGGGTCGCGCGTCCTGCGGCCACAGGGCCCGCGCGCCGGCGGCCAGCACGGCGGCCAGCTGCGCCAGCCGCGCGCCGTCGTCATCGGCCAGGCACAGCACGCCTTCGCGCGGCAGCACGCGGTATTCGTTGCGCTCGCCCGTGGGGCCGGGCAAGGTGCATGCCAGCCCGGCGCAGGCCGCCTGCGCGTGGGCGGCGCAGGCCTGTGCCAGGCCGTGGCGGCCCTGGGCCTGGGCCCAGGCGGCCAGCGCCTGCAGCGGTGCCAGCAGCGCCGCCTGGGCATCGGCCCGGGGGGGCTGGGCGGCCGTGTCGGCCATGGCGGCCTGCGCGGCGGCGGCCGGGTGGCGCGCCAGCAGCCGCAGCAGGTACAGCGGCCCGCCGGCCTTGGGGCCCGTGCCCGACAGGCCTTCGCCGCCGAAGGGCTGCACGCCGACCACGGCGCCCACCATGTTGCGGTTCACGTAAACGTTGCCCGCCGTGGTGTGCCGCAGCACCTGGTCCACGGTTTCGTCGATGCGCGTGTGCAGGCCCTGCGTGAGCCCGTAGCCGGTGGCGGTGATCTGCGCGAGCAGCCCGTCCAGCCGCTCGCGTTCATAGCGCACCACATGCAGCACGGGGCCGAAGACCTCGCGGCCCAGCTCGGCCAGGCTGTCCAGCTCGATCAGCGTGGGCGGCACGAAGGTGCCCTGCGCGCGCGGGGCGTCGCTGCCCGCGGGCTGGAACACGCGCCGGCCCTGGGCGCGCAGGCGCTCGATGTGCTGGGTGATGCCGGCCTGGGCCTCGGCGTCGATCACCGGGCCCACGTCCACCGCCAGCTCGGCGGGGTTGCCCAGGTGCAGCTCCTGCATGGCGCCGCGCAGCATGGCAAGCAGGCGGTCGGCGCAGTCGCGCTGCACGCACAGCACGCGCAGGGCCGAGCAGCGCTGGCCCGCGCTGTCGAAGGCCGAGGTGACCACGTCGGCCACCACCTGTTCGAGCAGGGCCGAGGAGTCCACGATCATCGCGTTCTGCCCCCCCGTCTCGGCAATCAGCGGTATGGGCTGGCCGGCGGGCCCGAGCCGGTCCGCCAGGCTGCGCTGCAGGATGCGCGCCACCTCGGTCGAGCCGGTGAACATCACACCCATCACGCGCCCATCGTTCACCAGGCGCGCGCCCACGGTTTCGCCGCGGCCGGGCAGCAGCTGCACGGCGCCGGCGGGCACGCCGGCCTGGTGCAGCAGGCGCACGGCCTCATGGGCTATCAGGGGCGTCTGCTCGGCGGGCTTGGCCAGTGCCACGTTGCCCGCGGCCAGCGCGGCCGCGACCTGGCCCATGAAGATGGCCAGCGGGAAGTTCCACGGGCTGATGCAGGCCACCAGACCCAGGGGCGGGTGGCTGGCGGGGTCGAAGGACTGCACCTGCGCGGCGTAGTAGCGCAGGAAGTCCACGGCCTCGCGCACCTCGGCCACGGCGTTGGCGCAGGTCTTGCCGGCCTCGCGCATCAACAGGGCCAGCAGCTGCGGCATGCGCTGCTCGAGCAGGTCGGCGGCGTTGAGCAGCAGGCGGGCGCGCTCGGCCGGCGGCGTGGCGGCCCAGGCGGGCAGGGCGGCCTCGGCCGCGCGCAGGGCGGCGTCCACGTCGGCCTCGCAGGCTTCCTGCACCTGGCCCACGGTGTCGCCATGGTCGGCCGGGTTGCGCACCGGCGTGCGCGGGCCGGGCTGCACAGGCGCGGCGATCAGCGGGGTGGCGTCGACGGAAAGGTGGGCGGCCAGGGCCTGGTCGACGCGGGCCAGCACGGGCTCGGCCGCCAGGTCCAGCCCCTGCGAGTTGGCGCGCCCGGCGCCGTAGAGCCGGGCCGGCAGGGGAATGCGCGGGTGGGGCTGGCCCGCGCCTGGGGCATCGGCGGCGTCGGCATCCACCGTGGCCACCGGATCGGCGATGAGCGATGCCAGCGGCAGCGTGGCGTCGGCCACGCGGTTCACGAACGAGGTGTTGGCGCCGTTTTCCAGCAGGCGGCGCACCAGGTAGGCCAGCAGCGTTTCGTGCGTGCCCACGGGGGCGTAGATGCGGCAGGGCCGGCCCAGCTTGCCCGCCGCCGCGTTGCCCACCACCTGCTCATACAGGGGCTCGCCCATGCCGTGCAGGCATTGGAATTCGTACTGGCCGGGGTGGTAGCTGTCCGGCCCCGCCAGTTCGTAAAGGGTGGCCAGCGTCTGCGCGTTGTGCGTGGCGAACTGGGGGTAGACCGCATCGGGCGCGGCCAGCAGCTTGCGTGCGCAGGCGATGTAGGACACGTCGGTGTGCGCCTTGCGCGTGTAGACGGGGTAGTCCTGCAGGCCGTCCACCTGGGCGCGCTTGATCTCGCTGTCCCAGTAGGCGCCCTTGACCAGGCGGATCATCAGCCGGTGGCCGCTGCGGCGGGCCAGGTCCACGCAGAAGTCGATCACGAAGGGGCAGCGCTTCTGGTAGGCCTGGATCACGAAGCCGATGCCGTTCCAGCCCGCGAGCGAGGGCGCGTGGCACAGGCGCTCCAGCAGGTCCAGCGACAGCTCCAGCCGGTCGGCCTCTTCGGCGTCGATGTTCAGGCCGATGTCGTAGCGCCGCGCCAGCTCGGCCAGCTGCAGCACGCGCGGGTACAGCTCATCCATCACGCGCTGCCACTGGGCCCGCTGGTAGCGCGGGTGCAGGGCGCTGAGCTTGATGGAGATGCCCGGCCCCTCGTACACGCCCCGGCCGGCGCTGGCCTGGCCGATGGCGTGCACGGCGTCCACGTAGGCGCGCATGTAGCGCTCGGCGTCCTCGTGTGTGAGGGCGGCCTCGCCCAGCATGTCGTAGGAATAGCGAAAGCCCTGGGCCTCCAGCGTGCGCGCGTTGGTCAGCGCCTGGGCAATGGTTTCGCCGGTGACGAACTGTTCGCCCATCATGCGCATGGCCGCATCCACGCCCTTGCGGATCAGCGGCTCGCCGCCGCGCGCGGTGATGCGGCGCAGCGCGTCCTTGAGGCCGCTCTCGCTGTGCGTGGCCACCAGCCGCCCGGTGATCAGCAGGCCCCAGGTGGCCGCGTTCACGAACAGCGAGGGGCTCTTGCCCAGGTGCGGCGCCCAGTCGCCGGTGCCGATCTTGTCGCGGATCAGGGCGTCGCGCGTGGCGGCGTCGGGAATGCGCAGCAGCGCCTCGGCCAGGCACATCAGCGCCACGCCCTCCTGCGACGACAGCGCGAACTGCTGCAGCAGCCCCTGCACGATGCCGGCGCGCCCGCCCGCGCTCTTGCGCTGGCGCAGGCCCTCGGCCAGGCGCAGCGCCCGCGCCTGTACGGCATCGGCCAGGGCAGCGGGCAGCCGCGCCTGCTCCAGCAGCGGCGCCAGGGCCTCAGGCTCGGGGCGGCGGCAGGCGGCGGTGATGGCCTGGCGCAGCGGGTGGGTGTCGGCGGGGCGGGGGGCGAAGGGGAGGGGATGTGTCATGGGGGCGATCATCCGCACTTGGATGGCGAATGAATCACCAAAAAATGCATTTCATGGTGAATAATTCACCAATGAAATCCCATGAAGAAGATGGTTTGGATCGCATCGACCGGCGAATATTGAGCATCCTGCAGGAAGACGGGCGCATCTCCAACCTCAAGTTGGCCGACAGCGTGGCGCTGTCGCCCACGGCGGTGCTTGCGCGCGTGCAGCGGCTCACGCGCGAGGGCTACATCCTGGGCTACGAGGCGCGGCTCAACCCGCTCAAACTGGGCGCGGGCATGCTGGTGTTCGTGGAGGTGCTGCTGGACCGCACCACGCCCAATGTGTTCGACCAGTTCAAGGCGGCGGTGCAGGTGCACCCCGAGGTCATGGAATGCCACATGGTGGCCGGCGGCTTCGACTATCTGCTCAAGACGCGCTGCGCCGACATGAACGCCTACCGCCAGTTCGCCGGCGACGTGCTGTGGCAGTTGCCCGGCGTGCGCGAGACGCGCACCTACGCGGTAATGGAGGAGGTCAAGCACTCCAACCACCTGCACCTGGGCTGAGGCCGGGCGCGCCGGCGCGCAGGCCAAACTCCGCAATAATGGCCCGCATTCACATCACGAGACGGAAGGGATTCACCATGCAAGCCATTCGACTTGCCTCGGCCACCGCGGCCGCACTGATCGCCGGCCTGTTCGCGCAGGGGGCCTGGGCTGCGTGCTACGTGGTCTACGGGGCCGACAAGCAGATCATCTACCGCTCGCAGACCCCGCCGGTGGATCTGTCGCGCAACCTGCACGAAACCTTGCCCCAGGTCGCGCCGGGCGGCACGCTGGTGTTCTCGCTCGACAACCATGGCTGTGAGCACGAGGTCAACCGCCTGCCTGCGGCGGGCAATGCGCGCGCCGCCGGCAAGGGCACAGCCGACAAGGGCGCAGCCGCCGCCGCGCAGCCGCCGCGCGCCGACCGCGGCTGAAAACTGTCTGTGGGCCCGTAGGGAGAACGGCGGGCCTGAGACAATCGGGGGCATGAGCGACCCCACAGAATCCTCTTTGATCCCCCCGCTGCCCACCCACGAACTCCCGCCCGGCTGGCTGGAAGTCATGTCCATGGACATGGACGCCCAGGGCGTGGCGCGCAAGCCCGATGGCAAGGTTGTCTTCATCGACGGCGCGCTGCCCACGGAGCTGGTCACGGCCAACACCCACCGCAAGAAGAACAACTGGGAGCAGGCCAGCCTCACCGAGATCCACCGCGAGTCCAGCCAGCGCGTGAGGCCCGGCTGCCCCCATTTCGGCCTGCACGCGGGCGCCTGCGGCGGCTGCAAGATGCAGCACCTGCATGTGGCGGCCCAGGTGGCCGTGAAGCAGCGCGTGCTGGAGGACAACCTCTGGCACCTGGCCAAGGTCAAGGCCGAGACCGTTCTGCGCCCCATCGAGGGCCCGGCCTGGGGCTATCGCTACCGCGCGCGCCTGTCGGTGCGCTATGTGCCCAAGAAGGACAAGGTGCTGGTGGGCTTCCACGAGCGCAAAAGCCGCTACATCGCCGACATGGAGACCTGCAAGGTCCTGCCGCCGCATGTGGACGCCATGCTGATGCCGCTGCGCGCCCTGATCGGTAGCCTGGCCGCACGCGACACCTGCCCGCAGATCGAGCTGGCCTGTGGCGACACGGTGACGGCCCTGGTGCTGCGCCACCTGGAGCCGCTGGCCGACGCCGACAAGGACAGGCTGCGCGCCTTCGCAGCCGAGCACGGCGTGCAATGGTGGCTGCAGCCCAAGGGGCCGGACACCGTGCACCTGCTGGACGAGGGCGGCGAGCAACTGGCCTACGGCCTGCCCGACTTCGGCATCACCATGCCGTTCAAGCCCACCGACTTCACCCAGGTCAACCCGCACATCAACCGCGTGCTGGTCACGCGCGCGCTGCGCCTGCTGGATGCGCGCCGCGATGAGCGCGTGATCGACTGGTTCTGCGGCCTGGGCAACTTCACGCTGCCCCTGGCCACCCAGGCGCGCGAGGTGCTGGGCATCGAGGGCAGCGAGGCGCTGGTCGCCCGTTCGCGCGAGAATTACAAGGAAAACAAGGCCCAGGAGCAGAAGGGGCAAGCGCTGGCAGCTACCAGTTTCGTAGCGCGCAACCTGTTCGAGATGACGCCCGAGATGCTGATCGCCGACGGCGTGGCCGACAAATGGTTGGTGGACCCGCCGCGCGAGGGGGCCTTTGCCCTGTCCAAGGCGCTGGCCGACATCCACCAGGCGCGCATCGGCGCCGAGGATGCGGCGCCGCTGCCCGCGGGGCATGAGGGCTGGCAGCCGCCCCGGCGCATCGTCTACGTGAGCTGCAACCCGGCCACGCTGGCGCGCGACGCGGGCCTGCTGGTGCACCAGGCGGGCTACCGCTGCGTGGCGGCGGGCGTGGTCAACATGTTCCCGCACACGGCCCATGTGGAGAGCATGGCGGTGTTCGAGCGGGCGGATTGAACGGCCCGGCGCCTGGTTGACGAGGTTTTTGGCTGTTGGCGCCCGTGGATAGGGTGCTGGAAGCTATTAATTTGATAGCGACCGGGCGGCCTGTCAGCTGCGGTTGCGGCCGTCGTCGCGGGGATCGGCCTCGCCGTCCTGCTCATCGCGCGCGCGGCGCGTGGTGGCGGGCTTCTTCTCCATTTGCGTGAGCACCGAGGGCGTGCCCTCGATCTTGTTCTCGCGCATGTACAGGTCCATCTCCTTCCAGCCCGCGAACACCATGGCCTTGGGCGCCTTGGGGTTGAGGGTGAAGCAGTCCTCCAGCCCGCGCAGCGCGTGGCGGCACGCGCCGCCGATGGCCTTGGCCTCGGCCTCGCGCTGCACGGCGCGCGGGTCCGGGCCGAGGCCGGGAATCTCGCAGCCGGCCAGCGGCAGCACGGCGGCGGCGATGAGCACGGCGCGCAGGCCGGCGGCGGCGGTGCGGGGCAGGGGGAGGGTGCGTGGCGGCAGCATGTGCATGCTTTATCGGCAGGTGCGCCGGCAAGTTGAGGCGGCCGGCGGCACATCGCGCAAGAAAAAAGCCCCGGGGGACCGGGGCTTGGTGAGGGGGCGGTGGCTGGCGCGCGTCACTCGCGCTCGCCGCCCATGATGCCCAGCAGGGCCAGCAGGCTCTGGAACACGTTGAAGATGTCCAGGTACAGGGCCAGCGTGGCGCTGATGTAGTTGGTCTCGCCGCCGTCCAGGATCTGCTTCAGGTCGTACAGCATGTAGGCGCTGAAGATGCCGATGGCGGCCACCGAGATGGCCATCATGCCAGCCGAGGAGCCCACGAAGACGTTGATGATGCCGCCGACCATGAGCACCAGGGCGCCCACGAACAGCCACTTGCCCATGCCCGACAGGTCGCGCTTGATCACGCTGGCCAGGCTGGCCATGACGAAGAACACGCCGGCCGTGCCCGCGAAGGCGGTCATGATGAGGTCGGAGCCGTTCTTGAAGCCCAGCACCATGCCGATCAGGCGCGAGAGCATCAGGCCCATGAAGAAGGTGAAGGCCAGCAGCACGGGCACGCCGGCGGCCGAGCGCTTGGTTTTCTCGATGGCGAACATGAAGCCGAAGGCGCCGCCCAGGAACACGATCAGCCCCAGGCCGCCGCGCAGCGCTTGCGTGATGCCCGTGGCCACGCCGATCCACGCGCCCAGCACCGTGGGCACCAGGCTCAGCGCCAGCAGCCAGTAGGTGTTGCGCAGCACCCGGTGGCGCTGCTCCTGCGAGATGGCATAGCCCGCAGAGCCGACACTGGTGATTTCTGGATTCATCTGGTTTCTCTCCTGATTGGCCTGCACGACGCAGGCCGATGGATTCTAGGTGGAGGCTTTTGGCGCCAAATGCAATACCCGCGCACCATCCCGTACTTTATGGGTTGCATTCTTTTGCCCTGCGCCGGCCCATTGCCGCGCCGCTGCGGCGCTATGCTTTTTGCCTTGATGCGCTTGCCGGGCAACGCGCTTTTTCCCGTTCATCCCCATTCCTTGAAGGACTTGCCGCCATGAAGACCAAACCCGAGCTCGAACTCTCCGACGTCAAGCAAATCGCCGCCGCCGCCGAGGCCGAGGCGCTGAAGAACCAGTGGGCCGTGACCATCGCCATCGTGGACGACGGCGGCCACCTGCTGTGGCTGCAGCGCCTGGATGGGGCCGCCGCCGTGTCCGCGCACATCGCACCGGCCAAGGCCCACACGGCCGCGCTGGGCCGGCGCGATAGCAAGGTCTATGAGGACATGGTCAACGGCGGCCGCACTTCCTTCCTGTCGGCTCCCGCCCTGGACGCTCTGCTGGAAGGCGGCGTGGCCATCCTCAAGGACGGCCAGTGCCTGGGCGCCGTGGGCGTGAGCGGTGTGAAGTCCCATGAGGACGCGCAGATCGCCCGCGCCGGCATTGCCGCCATCGGCCTGTGAGCCCATGGGGGTAGATTTGCTATTGTTTTAATAGCTGTTTGCGCTTTGTTGGCGAGCGCTGGGGCGCTAAAAGGCTCTGAAAATCACCCAAAAGCCGGCGCTGCGCCGGTTTTGGGGTGAAGGAGCGCGTCCGCGCGCCGCGGCTCAGGCGCCCCGCGTGACGGGGGCGTGGGCGTCGCGGCCGTAGGTGCCGTATTTGCCCAGTTCCCATTTGGCGATGGCGTTGCGGTGCACCTCGTCGGGGCCGTCGGCAAAGCGCAGCGTGCGGGCGTTGGCGTAGGCGTAGGCCAGGGGGAAGTCGTCGCTCACGCCACCGCCGCCGTGCGCCTGCATGGCCCAGTCGATCACCTGGCAGGCCATGCTGGGGGCGACGACCTTGATCATGGCGATCTCGGTCTTGGCCACCTTGTTGCCCACGGTGTCCATCATCCAGGCGGCCTTGAGCGTGAGCAGGCGCGCCATGTCGATCTTGCAGCGCGCCTCGGCGATGCGTTCCTGCGTCACGGTCTGGGCGGCGATGGGCTTGCCGAAGGCCACGCGGCTACTGGCGCGGCGGCACATCAGCTCCAGCGCGCGCTCGGCCTGGCCGATCAGGCGCATGCAGTGGTGGATGCGGCCGGGGCCCAGGCGGCCCTGGGCGATCTCGAAGCCGCGGCCCTCGCCCAGCAGGATGTGGTCCACCGGCACCTTGACGTTGTCGAAGACCACCTCGGCGTGGCCGTGGGGCGCGTCGTCGTAGCCGAACACGTTGAGCGCGCGCACCACCGTGATGCCGGGGGTGTCGGCGGGCACGACGACCATGCTTTGCTGCGCATGCTTGGGCGCATCGGGGTCGGTCTTGCCCATGGTGATGAAGACCTGGCAGCGCGGGTCGTTGGCGCCGCTGGTCCACCACTTGCGGCCGTTGATGACGTAGTGATCGCCCTGGCGCTCGATGCGCGTGCAGATGTTGGTGGCGTCGCTGGAGGCGACCTCCGGCTCGGTCATGGCGAAGGCCGAGCGGATCCTGCCCTCCAGCAGGGGCTTGAGCCACGCGGCCTTGATGGGCTCGGAGCCGTAGCGGGCAATCGTTTCCATGTTGCCCGTGTCGGGCGCCGAGCAGTTGAACACCTCGCTGGCCCACAGCACGCGGCCCATGATCTCGGCCAGCGGGGCGTATTCCTGGTTGGTCAGGCCCGCGCCGTGGTAGCCCGAGGCGGCGGCCGTGTCCACGGGCAGGAACAGGTTCCACAGGCCGGCGGCCTGGGCCTTGGGCTTGAGGTTCTCGATGGTTGTCAGCGGCGTCCAGCGTTTGCCGGCGGCGGTGTTGGCGGCCATTTCCTCGGCATAGGCCTTTTCGGCGGGGTAGATGTGCTCGTCCATGAACTGCGTCAGCCGGGCCTGCAGTTCCTTGGTTGTGGGCGAATAGTCGAAGTCCATGGGATTCCCTTCAGAGGTCAGTACAGAGGCTCAGCGTTGCGCGAAGGACCAGGCCAGCTCCGCCAGGGGCCGCGCCGTGGCGCCAGCGGCCTGGGCCTCGGCGCTGGCGGCGGTGCCGGCCTCCACGCGTTTGGCGATGCCTTGCAGGATGGCGGCGACGCGGAACATGTTGTAGGCCAGGTAGAAGCTCCAGTCGGCGTGCAGGGCATCGACGTCGGCGATGCCGGTGCGCTCGCAGTAGCGCCGGATGTAGGCCTTCTCGTCCGGTATGCCCAGAGCCGCCAGGTCCAGCCCGCCAATGCCGCGGCCGAGCGCTGCGGGGATGTGCCAGCTCATGCAGTGGTAGCTGAAGTCGGCCAGCGGATGGCCCAGGGTGGACAGCTCCCAGTCCAGCACGGCGATCACGCGCGGCTCGGTGGGGTGGAACATGAGGTTGTCGAGCCGGTAGTCGCCATGCACGATGGACACGCGGCTTTCGTCGCGCGCGCTCGCGGGCATGTGGGCGGGCAGCCATTCCATGAGCCGGTCCATCTCGGCGATGGGCTGGGTGACCGAGGCCTGGTACTGCTTGCTCCAGCGCGAGATCTGGCGCTCGAAGTAATTGCCGCTCTTGCCGTAGTCGGCCAGGCCGCGTTCGGCGTAGCGCACGCGGTGCAGCGCGGCGATCACGCGGTTCATCTCGTCGTAGACGGCCGCGCGCTCATGGGGCTGCATGCCGGGCAGGGACTGGTCCCACAGCACGCGGCCCTGCATGAACTCCATGAGGTAGAAGGCGCGGCCGATCACGGACTCGTCCTCGCACAGCGCGATCATGCGCGGCACGGGCACGTCGGTGCCCGCCAGGCCGCGCATGACGGCGTATTCGCGCTCGATGGCGTGGGCCGAGGGCAGCAGCTTGGCGACCGGCCCGGGCTTGGTGCGCATGACATAGCTGCGCGTGGGCGTGACGAGCTGGTAGGTGGGGTTGGACTGGCCGCCCTTGAACATCTCCACCGTGAGCGGCCCGGCAAAGCCCTCGACATGCTGCGACAGCCAGGCGCTCAGCGCACCGGCATCGAAGGCGTGCCGCCCGGTGGCGGGGCGGGTGCCGATGAAGTGGTCGAAGTTGTTCATGGGGCGGGATGGGCCGGCAGGCCCGGGGCAGGGGTGGTGGGCGGCGGGCTCAGTGGCTGGCTTCCGCGATGCGCAGCAGCGCCTCGCGGTCGCGCACGACCAGGCCCCCGGGTTCGATGCGGATGGCGTTCTCGCGCTCCATGGCCTTGAGTTCCTGGTTCACGCGCTGGCGCGACGCACCCAGCAGCTGTGCCAGTTCCTCCTGGGCCAGCTGCAGGCCGATGCGGATCTCGTTGCCGTCGGACAGGCTGGGCACACCATAGCTGCGCACCAGGTGCAGCAGCTGCTTGGCCAGCCGCGAGCGCAGGGGCAGGGTGTTGAGGTCTTCCACCAGGCCGAACAGCTGGCGGATGCGCCGCGCATGCAGGCGCAGCATGGCCTCGTAGAGCTCGGCGTGCTGGGCGAGGATCTTGTGGAAGTCGGCCCGCGCCACGCACAGGATGGTGGTGTCGCCATGCGCATAGGCGTCGTGCGTGCGGCGGTCTCCGTCGAAGATCGCCACGTCGCCGAACCAGATGCCCGGCTCCACATAGGTCAGCGTGATCTGCTTGCCGGAAAGGGAGGTGGAGCTCACGCGCACGGCGCCGCGGGCGCAGGCAATCCACTCCTCGGGCGGGTCGCCGCGCGCGGTGATGAGTGCACCGTCCTTGAAGCGTTTGACGTAGGAGCATCGCAGTATGTCGTGGCGCAGTGAGGGAGAGAGTGAAGAGAACCAGCGACCGGAATTGATCGCCTCGCGTTCGTCGATGGTAAGAATCGGCTCGTCCATGGTCTGTCGTTTGCGTGACTGGGTTGCGGTCCATTGTCGCGTGGGGGACCGGCGCTGCCGCCTGGGGCTGTCACTTGTGCGTCGCGTGGGCGAGCGGCCGCGGCCATGCGCAGACGCGCCGCCGGATGGCGGGCGTCTGTTTGGCATGAAAAGAGGGTTTTGCGCTTGCCTGATAAGCGCTAGTAGCTATAGTATTTATAGCGTTTGAGGTGCGCCGGCCAAAGGCTGCAGGCCTTGGGCGGCATGGGCGCGTGGCGGGCTGGCGGCTGTGCGCGCCTGCGCCCGTCGCGGGGCAGTGGTCAGGCTTCGGCGTGCGTCAGGCTCAGGCCGATGGCGCCGCGCCGGCGCAGCCAGGGGCTGGGGCGGTAGCGCGTGTCGCCGTACACGGTCTGCATGTTGAACAGCACCTCGAGGATGTTGGTCGGCCCCCAGCGGTCGCCCATGGCCAGCGGGCCGAGGGGGTAGCCCAGGCCCAGGGTGACGGCGGTCTCCAGGTCCTTGGGCGTGCAGATGCGCTGCTGGCAGATGTCGGCCGCGATGTTGACGATGGTGGCCACCACGCGCTGCGTGACGAAGCCGCCGCTGTCGCGGATCACGCTCACGGCCTTGCCGTCGCGCGCGAACAGGGCGTGCGCCGCGTTGCGCATGTCATCGCGCGTGGCGGGGTTGGTGGCCAGCACGCGGCGGCGGGTGCTGGCGTCGTCGATCAGCATGTCGATGCCGATGGTGCGCGCGGGGTCGAGCCGCTCCACCACCGCCACCGTGGTCACGTCGAAGCCCAGGGGGGCGACCAGCGTGAGCGCGTTGGCCGAGGGCGATGTGCCGGTCTCGATGGTCGCGCCCAGGTTCTTGAGCAGCTGGTACAGCTCGGCGCGGCGCGCCGCGCGCGTGGAGACCCAGACCGGGGGAATGGACGAGACTTCGGGCACGGCGGGCTCGGCCGCCACCTGGGCCACGCCGTCCACGTAGCGGTAAAAGCCTTCGCCCGACTTGCGTCCCAGCAGGCCGCCGGCCAGCCGCTGCGCCGTGATGACGCTGGGGCGAAAGCGCGGCTCGTCGTAGTGCTGGCGGTAGATGGACTCCATCACCGGGTGCGATACATCCAGCCCCGTCAGGTCCAGCAGCTCGAATGGTCCGAGCTTGAAGCCCACCTGGTCGCGCAGGATGCGGTCCACGGTGGCGAAGTCCGCCACGCCCTCGCTCACGATGCGCAGGGCCTCCGTGCCGTAGCCGCGGCCCGCGTGGTTGACGATGAAGCCCGGCGTGTCCTGCGCCAGCACGGGCGTGTGCCCCATGGCGCGCGCATAGTCGGCCAGGCGGGCGCAGACGCCGGCATCGGTGCGCAGGCCGGCCACGACCTCCACCACCTTCATCAGCGGGACGGGGTTGAAGAAATGGAAGCCCGCGACGCGCTGCGGGTGCTGCAGCGCCGCCGCCACGGCCGTGATCGACAGCGACGAGGTGTTGCTGGCCAGCACGGCCTCGGGCGAGACGATGGCCTCGAGCGCGCGCAGCAGTTCCTGCTTGGCGTCGAGCCGCTCGACGATGGCCTCCACCACCAGCTGGCATGGCGCGAAGTCGTGCAGCGAGGTGACGGGCACGAGCCTGTCCAGCCATGCGGGAACCTGGGCCGCCTCGACGCGTCCCTTGTCCGCCAGGCGCTGCCACTGTTGATGGATATGGGTGCGCGCCGCGTCGGCTGCGCCGGCGTGGGCGTCGAAGAGGTACACCGTGCTGCCGGCCTGGGCCGCGATCTGCGCGATGCCGCGGCCCATGGCGCCCGTGCCGACGACGCCGATTGAAGTGAAAACCGTGTTCATGGCGCGATTATCCAATGGCTCCAACGGCTCCCGTACGCGCCTGGGCGCGCACGGGTTCGATGGCGACGGCACGCCGGCCCATGACCGGTGAAAGCCGTGCGGCCGGGTGGACTCGCCGGGCTTCTCAGGCTATCACTGAAGCCTCAGACGCGAGCCGACGCACATCAACCGCATCACATCTTCAGCGGCCCGGGCGAGCCAGGGGCGGGAACGCGCCATGGATTCCTCCAGGGTGCAGGGGCCATGCACGATGCTCGCGAAGGCGTCAATGCCATGTTCGAGGTTGGCCGTGGCACCCTGGCCCAGGGTGCCCGCCAACGCCACGACCGGCAATCCCAGCAGCTTCGCGCGCCGGGCCACTTCGGTGGGTACCTTGCCGAAGGGTGTTTGCTCATCCAGGCTGCCTTCCGCCGTGATGACCAGGTCTGCCTTCTTCATCAAGGCATCGATATCCAGGTAGCGCATGACGATGTCAAAGCGCGGGTGCAACGTGCCTCCCAGCAACGCGGCAAAGGCCGCGCCCAGCCCTCCTGAGGCACCGGAGCCCGGTGCAGAACCAACGTCGATGCCGGTGCAGCGCTGGATGCAGGCGGCATAGTTTTCCAGCGCCGCATCCAGCAGCAGAACCTGCTCTGGCGTCGCCCCTTTCTGGGGGCCGAACACCCGTGCCACACCGCGCGCACCCAGCAGCACGTTGTGCCAGTTGACGGCCGCGTCCAGCTGCACATGGGCCAGGCGCGGGTCGAGATGCGTGAGATCAATGCGAGCGAGCCGTGCCAGTTCAGCGCCACCCTGGCCAATCTCGCTGCCGCTCGCATCGAGCAGGCGCGCGCCCAGGGCCTGGGCCATGCCGGCACCACCGTCGTTGATGCCTGAGTCGCCACAGCCCAGAAGAATGCGTTCAGCCCCTGCGTCGAGCGCTGCGCGGATCAGCTCGCCTACCCCAAAGCTGGTGGTCAGCATTGGATTGCGGCGATCACGGGGCACCAGCCGCAGGCCTGCGGCCGCAGCCATTTCAATCACGGCGGTCCGGCGTGCAGCGCCCCCCAGAAAACCAAAGAAGGCCTGCATCGTCTCGCCGACCGGGCCCGTCACGGCAAGTGACTGCAACTGGCCATGGGTCGCGCCGACGAGTGCTTCGGTGAAGCCTTCGCCACCATCGGCCATGGGTGCCTGAAGCACGATGGCATCCGGCATGACGCGGTGAACGCCGGCGGTGATGTGCTCTGCGACATCGCGCGCGCTGAGACTTTCCTTGAACCCCGAGGGGGCAACCAGTACCGTCAGGGGCGTCTTGTGCTGCGGGCGAGCGGGCGAATGGAACAGGCTCTGGGTGATCTTCTTGCGCATGTGTGGACTCCTTGATTTCAGGTCCGGCAATCGCCGGTGCATGCAAGGAAAACGGTGGGCGCCATGCTTTATTCCCGCCCGATACACATCCATACATATGCCCATCAAAGCCCCAGCCCCTGGGCAGGCCAGACGACGACCGCAAACAGCATCAGCAGCGCAATCATGCAAGGCGCCAGCACGGCAGCGAGCTTGAGCAGGTCCGATGGCGCGCAACCCATCCCGTCCGTCTTGGCGAACAGGGCGACGGGTTTGGCACTCACAACCAGGGTTTGGCAAAAACCGCTGCCTTGCACGCATACGAAGATGAGCAACGCGGCATCTGCATTGCCGGCAGCAGCCAGCGGGAGCGCGATCACCGGGATGACCACCACAGCCCGGGCCGTACGCGAGGTGATCACCAGATGCGACAGCACGGACAGCGTGGCCGCAGCTCCCACTATCCATATGCTTGAGGCTTCGGCCAGCGGCAGGGCTTGCAGTGCCGACTGGGCGATCGCCTGCGCGGCCCCTGTGTCGAGCAGCGCCTGTCCCATCATGGTGGTGGCCGCCAGGAACAGCAGGAGATTCCATTCCAGCTTCTTCAGGGTCTGTGCAAAACCCATGCCGGTGAGCGGCCGGCACGTGGCGGCCAGCGCTGCGCACAGCGCGACAAACGCGGCATCGAGGCCCAGCCAGGAGCCCCCCATCCAGGCCGCAATGCTGAGCGCGCAAATGGCGAGGATATTGCGTTGCTCTGCGCTGAGTGGCTCGCGTTCCTGGCTCGGCAAATGCAACCCTTCCCTGCGTTCAGACCGGGTCAGGAACAGGCACAGGATGAGTTCCGTGGCGATGGCGCAGGTGGCCATGGAAAAAGGCAGTCCCCACCAGGCCCAGCGCAAAAAGTCGATGCGTTCGCCCCCGCTCCGCTCGATGAAATCGACGGCCACCAGATGCGCTCCAGCGCCGAGCAGGGAGGCTCCAGCCGACAGCAGGATCATCGTAGGAAACAACAATGCCAGTGCCCGCGTGACGCGTGGCTGGGCGATAGACTGCGAAAGAGCCAAGAACACCGGAAGCAGCAAGGCGGCCCGGGCCGAGGTGGAGGGGATGACGAAGGCCGTCGCCATGATCACCCAGCACAGCCGCCTGCACAGCCCCGAGGCCGTTGCTGCACCGGCAACCAACCGCAGCGCGCCCCGCTGCGCCAAACCGCTTCCTTGGAGCACGGCGGACAGGACAAAGGCCCCCAGCAACAGCCAGATGAGCTCGTTGCCCAGACTCTCGTACAGGGTATCCGCCGGCACGATGGAAGCGCCAACCAGGGCGAGGCAGCAGAGTATGGCGACGGGGGTCTCATCCCAGCGCAGAACGCTCCATGCCAACAGCGCGAATGCGAAGACCAGCAGGGCGGCTCGGGCCTCTGCGGAGATGTCTGGCATCCCCCATTGCAGCCTGAGGAATGCGCTCAGCATCAGCAATGCGACGAGCAGAAAACGAGCCACGACGCCCGCCTTGGCGACGGAGGTGCGTGTGGACAGCGTGGGGTGTGTGGAGCAATGAGTCATGCCCCGAATACGCACTACGTCACGGTTTATTCCATCCGCGTACCCAACTCAAGCGCCGCCGACTCAAGCGCCACACAGGCGCTGCATCTGGAGCAGTCCATGGCCGTATACGGAGTCGTGCCCCGGCTCTCCGAGGTCAGCCGCCTGCCCCAGCACCATGCGCCGCACGCTCGCGGGCGTTTGCCCCTTCCGGGTCAACAGGCTGGCAATGGCTGCGCTCACATGCGGTGCCGCAAACGATGTACCACTGCGGACTTCGCTGGTGCCGTCTGCATCGGCGGTGGCCAGTCCCACTCCTGGGGCGGCCAGGTCGACATGCGCTCCCCGCCCTGCACGGTGATAGACATGGCGTTCGCTGTTCACCGCAGTCACCGCGATCACGCCCTTGTACGCGGATGGATACTGCGGCGCTGCCTGCGGCCCCCGGTTGCCCACGGCCGCGACGGTCATGATCTGGCGTCCATGTACGCGATCCAAGGCGTTCTCCAGCAACTGGTTGGCAGCGCCGGCAAAGCTCATGTTGATCACCTTGACTCGCCGGGCAGCCAGCGCATCCAGCGCCGCCACAAGATCCCAGGCATCCATGCGTTCATCCCCCAGCTTGCCGCGATGGAACGCGTCCACCGCCAGCAGTCGCGCGCGCGGCAGCAGTCCTTGCAGCTCCCGCGTTTGCCCCACCAGCAAGCTGGCGACGGCGGTTCCGTGCTCCGGACTGGAGGCGCGCTGAGCGTCATCCCGCCCTGGTAGACCAAGAAGCTCGATGCTTGCACCGCGAAGTGAGGCGTGAGCTGGATCGACACGTGTATCAATCAGACCAATCGCCGGCGCCTGAGCGCACCGCCCCATGCGTTGGGGCCAACGCACCAGTTGATGGGCCACGGGTCCTGACGCATCCGTGCTGCTGCGGTAGTAATGGTTGTGGTCGACAAGCAGCTTGCTGTCTAGCGCCCTGACCTCGGATGTCGCATCGCCCATCAGGGCATGCAGGGGCACGCGAAGGAGCGTGACTGAGCGCCCCAGCAGGGCATTGTGACGTTGACCGAGCAACACATAGCCGCGCTGCTGTAGCGCCGCGAGTTGAGGCGAAGTCAGGCCGGCCACCACGATTTCACGAAATGCCTGGTCCATCTGATGCGGCGCCAGGGCATCTCCCCCACCGCCGTCTGTACCACCGGTGGCACCGCCGCCGTCGCCGCCATCACCGTCGTCGGCAAGCACTGCAACGCCCTGCGAGAAACCACCGGGCATCCAGGACAGCAAGGGCGCCAGCATCAGTCCCAGGCATAGACAAGTGCGACAAGCGAAGCGTGCAAAAAGCATGGTGTGGCAGCAGGATTTTCAGGGGGGCAGATAGACTCCGCCACCAACGTTGGACGAGCCCGTTTATTCCCACGGAATAAATTGCCAGCGCGCGCGTCTACACATCCATCTGGCAGCGCCATGCCGCAAGGATCTGGCAACAAGAACAGGAAAAAAGGGCCGCAATCATGCAACACAACCTGGGGGCGGCATTGGTGGATGCCTTGCCCCGACTAAGGCGATATGCACTCGCTTTAACACGCAATGGCGACATGGCCGACGATTTGGTGCAGAGCGCCTGTGAGCGCGCACTGGGGGCGGGTGGACCTGGTGACGTGGACACACCGCTGCTTGCCTGGCTATTCACCATCATCCGCAACCTGTGGCTCGACCGCCTGCGTCGGAAGCAGACGGAGGGAGTGCAGGCCGATATCGACGAGCATGCCGAGTCTTTGGCGGGTACAGGCGGCGAGGATCAGCGCGTGGATGCGCGACGCCGGCTCGAGCGAGTGCAGCACGCGCTGGACCGACTGTCCAGCGAGCAGCGCGAACTCATCCTGCTCGTTTGCGTGGAAGAGCTTTCCTACAAAGAGGCAGCGACCGTCACCGGTATACCCATGGGCACCGTGATGAGTCGTCTTGCGCGCGCACGGATCAAGCTCGCGGAACTGGCGGGATTGGCGCAGACAACGGCAGATGCCATCTAGACATCGTGAGAGGTCACACAGCTTATGACTGAAATACATTGGAGTGACGAGCAGCTCGTTGCCTATGCCGACGGCGAACTGCCAGCTGCCGAACAAGCAGCCTTGGAAGCGGCAATGGAGCGCGACATGGCGTTGGCCGAGCGCGTGGCATTGATGTTCGAGACCCGCGAGTTGAGCCGAGAGGTCTTTGACGCCCAGCTCAAGGACACGCCCGTGCCGGCGGCCCTTCTGGCCTCCGTCCAAGCCATGGTTGAGCAAGATCGCGCACAAAAAGAGCGTGACACGCCCGCTGCCAGCAGCGCACGCCGTGCACCGCAACGCACGCCCTGGTGGCGTCAACTGGCACAGCGGCTGTCGGACTATGCGTTGCCTGCCGGAGCATTTGCGTCGGTCGCTGCAGGCGTACTCGGCTTCATGTTGGGAACGGGTAGCCAAGCCCCGGTCGGCACGCTTGCGGCTGTCGGGGCCACGGTGCCGCCCTCACTGGCAGCGCTGCTGGGAACATTGCCTGCAGGGCAGTCATCGCCTCAGTCCCCTGCCGTGACTGTGGTGGGCAGCTATCGCGATGCTGCGGGCACTTTGTGCCGGGACTTTTCAGTGAGGCCCGATGACAAGGATCGGGTGGAGGCTGTGGCCTGCCTCATGGGCGATGGTCAATGGCGTTTGCGCTTTGCCGCCTTGGCCGATGATGGCGCCAATGGGTTCACGCCGGCCTCGACAGACTCCGCCGTCGAGAGCTACCTGAAAAGCATCGGTGCGGAGGAGCCCCTGGATCCGGCCCGGGAGCGGGAGGCCTTGGCATCAGCCAGCCAACGCGTTCCCTAGAAAAGAGATCTGCATCCAGGCTGGATGGAATAAATCATGAAGTCGCGCGTCAACGACACAGACCCGGCACTCGCCACCGCGAGCCGGGCCTGCAATCTGTCGCCAGTGATGACCGCTCCATGCCCCATCGATCCTCACCATCCAGCCTCATTTGTCCTAAACGCCGTACCGCGAACATCGCCGTCGCGATCGTTGCCATCCTGGCAATGACCGGCTGTGCGAGCGCTCCTCAAAAAGCGGTTCTATATCCACAAGGCCGTAGCCAGGCAGCCCAGGAACGCGCCAACCATGCGCTGCAGGCGTGTGAACGCCGAGCTCAAAACGACGTGGGTCGCAATGACCGCAATCTCGCCCAAGGCAAGACTGGCCGAACGGGTAAAGCCATCCTGACGGAAGGCGCTGCAGAAGCGGCCGAGGCCGCCACTTCCGGCTTGATCAAGAACTCTGGCGACCTGTTGCGAGGAACGCTTGCCGGCGGCGTCGGAGGTTTGGTCGGCGCAGCAGTCAAAGTGGGCGCCGGCTGGAACAAAGCCGATCGCGTGTACGAGCGCTATGTTGAACAATGCATGAAAGACCGGGGGCACATTGTGCTGGGGTGGCGCTGAGGTTTTTCCTCGCTAGATGCATGCCCCATCGGTTTCTGCACTTGCTACCGCCGGTCTGAGTCGCCTTTGTCCCGGTGCTTTTGTGAATCTCCGGCAAGATGCCGTAGGACTTTGGTGCGTGGCATCAGGCTCATGGGGGCAGAAGTGGACGGCTTGAGGCCTTAAAAAAGCCCACCGGCGGTGGGCTTGGCAGGCTGGAAAATGGCCTCAGCGTCCCTGTGCCTTCATCTGGTCGCAAGCCTGCTTTTGCTGTGGCTTGCTCATGCTGGCCCAGCGTGTCTTAAATTCACCGGAAAATTGGGCGTAGCTGCGGTCGTATTCCGCGGGGGAGGCCTGCATATCCTTGATGGCGGCGGCACGTTGGTTCGCCCGCGCGGTCTCCACGTCCTTTGCACTCATGTGACCGCAAGACTGGGCCAGTCCGTTCATGCTGGCCGCGAGCCGCACCACCCCCGCCAGCAGCGCTTTGTCGGGGTTATCTTCGTCATTTGCGTAGGCCATCCCGGCCGTCAATGCCAGGGCTACAGCCAGAGCTGTCTTCATTCCTCTCAGTCCTTTCCCTCTTGTTGACCCGCTTTAACGGCGAGCGGGCACAAGAGGATGGTAAGCGCGTGTACTTGTCGCAGCGTGCAACAAGTTGCAACGCGGACTGTGAGGATTCTCTGGCGCAGTCTAGTGGCAGGCCTGCTGGCTGTTCACGATGCGCTTGAGGGCGTCGGTGTCCACGATGCGCACATGGCGCTGTTTGACCTCGACGATTCCTTCCTCCACGAACTTGGAGAAGGTGCGGCTCACGGTCTCGAGCTTGAGACCCAGGTAGCTGCCGATTTCCTCGCGTGTCATGCGCAGCACCAGTTCGGACTGAGAAAATCCACGAGCATGCAGTCGCTGCACCAGATTCAGCAGGAAGGCGGCCAGGCGCTCTTCGGCACGCATGCTGCCCAGCAAAAGCATGACGCCATGCTCGCGGACGATTTCGCGGCTCATGATCTTGTGGACATGGTGCTGCAGTGCCGTGACCTCACGCGATAGTTCTTCGATACGGTCGAACGGCATGACGCAGACCTCGGCATCCTCCAGCGCCACGGCATCGCAGGTATGCCGGTCGCTCACGATGCCGTCGAGGCCGATGATCTCGCCGGCCATTTGGAAACCGGTGACCTGATCGCGGCCGTCTTCTGTTGCAACACAGGTCTTGAAAAAACCGGTGCGGATCGCAAACAGGGAGGCAAAGGGCTCGCCGTTGCGAAACAACGTGCCGCCCCGTTTGACCTTGCGGCGCACGGCCACGATCTCATCGATGCGTTTCAATTGCTGGTCATCCAATCCCAAGGGCATGCACAGTTCGCGCAGATTGCAGTTGGAGCAAGCAACTTTGATGGATTGCAGGTTGGTGTGCATGGGGACCCTGTTCATGTCGCGAGCTTACCTCTGAAAGCCATTGAGGCAGGAATATCGCAGGCCGTTGAAAGACTTTGAGCCAAGGTCAAATTGTCGCTATGCGGACCTTGTGAGCGCTTGATCAATGTCAAGGACGCTGGAGTGACTCTACGGCACAGTGCATGGCAAATGCAAGGAACCCCCGCCATGACAGTCATTACAACTGAGCTTTTGCGGCGCTTTGACGTCTCTGGGCCACGCTACACCTCCTACCCGACGGCAGACCGTTTCGTGGAGGCGTTTGGCGAGAGGGAGTACATCCTGGCGCTTCAACAACGCCGTGTGGGCTCGGTGGCGAAGGCGATGCCGCTTTCGCTGTATGTTCACATCCCGTTTTGCGAATCCCTATGTTACTACTGTGCCTGCAACAAGATCATCACCAAGCACCCGGAGAGGGCTGAGGCCTATCTGCGCTATCTGAGCCGCGAGATTGATCTGCACACAGCCCATTGCGGCGTGGGACAGCATGTCAGCCAGCTGCACTTTGGCGGGGGGACGCCCACCTTCCTGTCGGACGATGGCCTGCGTGAGCTGATGGGCATGCTAAAGCGCAGTTTCGTGCTGGTTCCGGGAGGAGAGTATTCGATCGAGGTGGATCCTCGGACCGTGGATGAACAGCGGTTGGCCTTGCTGGCTGAACTGGGCTTCAACCGATTGAGCTTTGGTGTGCAGGATTTCGATCCCGAGGTGCAGAAGGCGGTCCACCGCGTGCAGCCTGCGGAGCAGGTTTTCGCCCTCGTGGAGAGTGCGCGCAAGCTGGGTTTTGAGTCGGTGAATGTGGACCTGATCTACGGATTGCCGCGCCAGACGCCGGAGTCTTTTGACCGTACGCTGGAGCAGGTGACCCAACTGCGGCCGGACCGTATTGCACTCTATGCCTATGCGCATCTGCCGGAGCGCTTCAAGTCGCAGCGGCGCATCGTATCGGCAGAGTTGCCCATGGCATCGGCCAAGGTGTCGATGCTGGCGCGCTCCATCGATGTGTTCATGAAGGCCGGGTACGTGTACGTGGGCATGGACCACTTCGCGCTGCCGGAGGATGCACTGGCCGTGGCCAAGCGCCAGGGCCGGCTGCACCGCAATTTCCAGGGGTACAGCACCCAGCCCGATTGCGATTTGATCGGGTTGGGCGTCTCGGCCATTGGTCGTGTGGGCGCCACATACAGCCAAAACGTCAAGACGCTCGACGAATACTACGATGCCATCAACCACGGGCATCTGCCGGTGGCGCGGGGGCTGGCGTTGACGCGGGACGACCTGGTGCGCCGCGCGGTCATCATGGCCTTGATGTGCCAGGGGGAGGTGTTGTTCGAGCCCTTGGAGCAATCCTGGCTGATTGATTTTCGCCGCTATTTCGAGACGGAGCTGCAGCAACTCGAGGAGATGGCAGGGCAGGGGCTTGTGAAAATCAACCCCGAGGGCATAGAGGTGACGCCCATGGGGTGGTATTTCGTGCGTGGCGTGGCGATGGTGTTCGACAAGTATTTGCAGGCCGACCGCAATCGAGCGCGTTTCTCGCGCATCATCTGACGCATGTTCCTGGCTCTGGTTTCGACGGCTTTCCTCATGGGTTTGATGGGGGGTGGGCACTGCCTTGCCATGTGTGCTGCCCCCTGTGGTGCGTTGACGGGACTGGGAGCGGCACCGGCCAGCAGCGAGAGAGTCGTGCAATGGATGCCGCGCGGCTCGGTTCTGCGGCGCAACCTGGGCTTCCATCTGGGGCGCTTGGCGGGATATGGCGCTGCGGGCGCATTGGCTGCTTTTGCCATGGAACGGCTGGCGTGGCTGAGCCAGAACAGTTCTGCCTTGCGCCCGGCGTGGAGCATGCTGCATGTGCTGGTGCTGGCGTGGGGGCTGTTGATGATGTTGCAGGCGCGGCAGCCTGCGTGGATAGAGAACGCCGGACGGGCTGTTTGGGGCAAGGTGAGGTCGCTGGTGTCGCAGCCCGGCGGACTGTTTATGACGGGGTTCGCCTGGGCTTTGCTGCCTTGTGGCTTGCTCTATACCGCGTTGCTCACGGCTGCCTTGAGCGGCAGTGTGCTGCGTGGGGCGCTATGCATGGTGCTTTTCGGCATTGGCAGCGGGATCTGGTTGGTGGCCGGGCCCTGGATGTGGGGGCAGTTTCGGGCCCGGGTGGGATCGGTGGGGGGGGCATGGGGCCCGAGGCTGGCCGGGTTGGTGCTCTTCTTGATGGGGGGCTGGGCCTTGTGGATGGATGTGGTACATGGACAACCCGCCCCATGGTGTCTGCCATGACGTGCACCCTGGTGACGTGAGGCGTGCGCATTTGTTGAATCTGTAACTTTCAGGCAACGCCAGTAACTGGTGATAATGGTTCAAAATGGTATGACTTTGGGGTGGAGCCCGCTTAGCCCAAACCAGCTGAAGTGAACCAATCCGTCTTGCTCGATATCGATGCGCTCCGTGTGGGCATGTTCATCCAACTGGATGTAAGTTGGATCAACCATCCCTTTCCGATGAGTAGCTTTCGGGTGTCATCGCACGAGCAGATCCGCACCTTGCGTGATCTTGGGGTCAAGTCCGTGCGCTATGTCCCCGCCAAAAGCACCTTCCCTTCCGAGCCAGAGCCGAGTGTCGACCGGCGAAATGGGGATGCCCAGCCGGACAATGGACTGGGGGGCTCATCTCCAGAGCACAAAGTGGATGCGGTGAGCCGGGAGCACAGGGCCGGAGCCGAACATTTGAGGCAGCAGAGCGCCTCGCCACAGAGCTGCAGCCAGCGCTACCAAGAGGCCACTACCGTCTACGCGGCAGTTTCTGCCAGGGCGCAGACTGCGCCGCAGCAGGCACGCGAACAGGCGGACGCCTTGGTTCAGGCATGTGTTGCGGAGTTGCTGGCGCAAGGGCAGTGTGCGGTGCGGTTGCTGGCAGACAGTTTAGGCCAGCGGTCGGCGGCCCATGCGGTGAATGTGATGGTGTTGGCTCTGCTACTCGGGCGCTCGCTGGGCATGAGTGCGGAGGGTTTGCACGGTCTCGGCTTGGCGGCGCTGCTTCATGATGTGGGCAAGGCAGCCCTGCCGGCGCATATCGGAGAGCCTGGGGCCATGCTCACGGCTTCGGACCGGCAGCGCTATGAAGACCACGTCGGGCTGTCGGTGGAGTTCGGGCAGCGCATGGGCTTGGCAAGCGATGTGCTTATTGCGATTGCGCAGCATCACGAGATGGCCGACGGTAGTGGGTTTCCACTGCGCCTCGTGGCCGAGGATTTGAGCCGAAGCGGTCAGATCCTGGCGCTCGCCAACCGCTATGACCGGCTGTGCAACCCGCTGCACGGTGCTCAGGCACTGACGCCCCACGAGGCGTTGTCGCAGATTTTTGCATTGCAGCGCGAGTGTTTTGACGCAACGGTGCTCGGGGCCTTCGTCCGCATGATGGGCGTGTACCCACCGGGCTCGATAGTGCAACTTGTGGATGGGCGTTTCGCCTTGGTGATGCTGGTGGACGCTTTGCATCCGCTGCGCCCCAGTGTCTTGCCGTATGAGCCAAGCGTGCCGCGCAGCGATGCACTATTGCTCGACTTGGCACAACGTGCCGAGCTGGGCATCCTTCGCAGTCTCAAGCCGGCGCAGTTGCCCCGCGATGCCCTGGACTATCTGCTGCCGCAGCCACGTATCTGCTATTTCTTCGAGCGAGCCGTGAGCCCGCGGCATTGCGAGGACCGCCCATGATGCTCGGCAAGCTGCCCGAGGAGGCATGGCATGCCATATGCAATGGTTTGGACTTGGCGGTTTGGTTGGTGGATGCACAGACGCTGCGGATAGTCCACGCCAATGCGGCGGCGGCGCGGCTGGTGGGGCGGTACGTGGCGGACATGGAGGGCTTGCCGGTGCAGGATCTCGCATCGGCGCCCGAAGACCAGATTTTCTGGAGCCAATCCGCGGCGGAGGTAGCCGCGGGCATCCATTCGCATACCCATGTGCGGCATAGGGGGAGCGGCGCGCTGGTGCCGGTGGACCGGCGTGTAATCTCTGTCAATGTGCCCGAGAGTGCTTCCGAAAACCAAGGCTGGCTGTTGCTGACGATGCTGGACCGTTCCGAGCATGAGGCATCCCGGCGCGAGCTGGAGGCCTTGCTGTCGGAACTGCGTGCAACGCTTGATTCCGCCGCTGATGGCGTACTGACCTGCAATCTGCATGGGGAGGTCCGCGCTTTCAACCAGCGCCTGGCCCAGATATGGCAACTGCCGCGCGAGTTGCTGCTGCGACGCGACGATGCTGCGATCAGGTCCCACATGGAGGCCCAGGTGCTGGATGGCGAGGCCTATCGTGCGCGCCTGGCCTCTATTGCGCAGGAGCCCATGCTGGAGACTACCGACATCCTGCGCCTGCGTAGCGGTGCCACGGTGGAGCAGAGATCCGTGCCTCAGCTCATTCAGGGGCGTCCTGCTGGGCGTGTGTATTCGTTTCGTGACATCTCCCGGCAGGCGGAGGTGCAAGCGGGTTTGCGCCTTGCGGCGCGGGTATTCGAGTCCAGCCTGGACGCCATCTTCATCGCCGACGAGCACCATGCCGTGGTGCGCATCAATCCAGGGTGCGAGCAGCTTTTAGGGGCATCTGCGGCCGCCGTGGTGGGCAGGCCGGCGACGACGCTGTTTGACTCTGGGCGTGGCGACGATGCATTCCTGGCACAGGTGCGGCAAGGTTGGGTGCAAGAGGGCTTCTGGGAAGGTGAGCTGTCGCTGCGCCGAAACGACGGGGGCCATTGTTCCGTTCAGCTTTCATGGGTGGCGCTCAGGGACGATGGCGGAGCCATCGTGCAGAGCATTGGGTTCATGCGCGATCTGACGTCGCAGCATGCCGCGCAGAAGCGAATCGAAGAGCTGGCATACAGCGATGCCCTGACCGGACTGCCCAACAGGGTGTTGCTGAACAAGCGGGTGACTGCGGCCATCGAGGCGGCGCGAGGCCAGGGCGACGGATTCGCCATCCTGTTCCTGGACCTTGATCGCTTCAAGATCGTCAATGACTCGCTGGGCCATCCTTTTGGCGACCGGGTGCTGAAACTCGTGGCGCAGCGACTGCAGGGCTGCCTGCGCCAGTCCGACATGCTGTGCCGCCTGGGTGGGGACGAGTTCGTCATCTATTTGCATGGTGCCGATGCGGCAGTTGCCGAGGCCGTTGCACGCCGGGTCCTGGACGAGATGCTGCGTCCCTTCATGCTGGATGAACTGGGTTTTTCCATCCAGTGCAGCATCGGAATGTCCCTCTATCCGCAGGACGGGGATTTGCTGGACGACCTCATCAAGCAGGCCGACACGGCCATGTACCGGGTCAAGGAGCGCGGCCGCGGCAGCTACGGCTTCTACCAGCCGCAGATGAGTGCCAATCTCCTGTCGCGCATGAAGATGGAGCATGCCATGCGCCAGGCGCTTGGCCTGGGGCGCATGGCCGTGCACTACCAGCCCCAGGTGGACATGGCGACGGGGCGCATAGCAGGCGCCGAGGCGCTGGTGCGTTGGACGGATCCGGAATTCGGCGTGGTGTCGCCGGGCCTGTTTGTTCCCTTGGCCGAAGAGTCGGGCTACATCGTCACCCTGGGAGCATGGGTGATGGAGCAGGCCGTCAAAGAGGCGGCGCACTGGATGCGCAGCGGCATGCCCTTGGTGGTATCGGTCAACGTGTCGGCGCTGGAGTTTCGCCAGGCCGGCTTCGTGGATCGCATCACCGCATTGCTGGCCGCGCATGGCCTGCCGGCGCGCCTGCTGGAGCTGGAGCTGACGGAAACCGTGCTGCTGCAGGATGCACAGGAAATGGAGCAGTTGCTCGCCGCCCTGGCTAGCCTGGGCGTGGGGCTGTCCATCGACGATTTCGGAACGGGATACTCCAGCCTAGCCTACTTGAAGAAGCTGGCGATCCACAGGCTCAAGATCGACAAGTCATTCGTGAGCGGACTGCCGGGGGACGAGGGTGATCGTGCCATCGTCCGGGCCATCACCAGCATGGGGCAGGCGCTGCGCATTGGCGTGGTGGCTGAAGGCGTGGAAACGCAGGAGCAGCGCTTGGCGCTGCAAGAGATGGGCTGCGACTGCTACCAGGGGTTCTTGTGCGCGCCGGCCATGCCGGTCGCGGAGTTTCGCGCCTTGGTGTTGCGCCAGGCGCTGGCGTACAGCGTATAGCCAGGGCGCGGCTGTAGCCAGGCGCCCGGCTGCGTTTCAGGCGGTGGCAAGCGGAGGGGAATAGGTGTCTGCGGATGCCACCGGACCGGCATCCTGAACCGGGGGTTCAGGTGGGCGAGGGCAGCCAGGCGTTGGGTTCATCTGACGCGAGATGATCACGCTCACCGGGCGATGTACCAAGCCCGTGCTCAATGAGCATTGGTTCAAGGAAATATAAAGCCCGGCAGCTCCGCAGACGGCTCCATTGTAATGGCCGATGCACTGCGGCCGTGGCCTGCGGGCCCTGTTGCTTACAACAGTCGCCCGTCGTCACCCAGTGCTTCATCCAGGCGCAGCATCAGCTGCTGAATGCGCTCGCCGTCTTCGGTGCCATCTACGGCGGACGAGACCGATGATGGCGCAGGGGCGTTGCGTTGCGGGGCCGCAGCGGCCAGTTCTGCGGCTTCGCGGTCGCGGTCGGCGATCTCGAAAGCCAGGTTGAGTGCCGCCAGCACCGCGATGCGCTCGCGGGCGCGCACTTTGCCGGCATCGCGGATGCGCGTCATGGCCGTGTCCACGCGTTCCACGGCTTCGAGCAGACGGGACTCATGCCCCTCGGGGCAGGCCAGCAGATAGCTCTGCTGGAGGATCTGAACCTCGATCTGCTTCATGGCGCGTCTTTCGTCTCGGGTGGATCTGTGGGCTCGGCCGTGGCGGGCAGGCGATCCAGCAGCGCGTCCATGCGCACGCGGGCGGCCTGCAGGCGGGATTTGAGAGAGTCGCGCTCCTGGGTGAGCGTCATGACCTGTTGTGCAAGAAGGGTGTTGGTTCGCTGCAGCTCTGCGTGGCGCAGCAGCAGACGTTCGACGCGTTCGGCGATCTGGTCGAGGGAGGAGGGGTGGGCCATACGCTGCCGATTGTAGGGATCGGCGTGTGAACAGTCGTAAAATTGCGTGGTTGGTGCTCGCGGCGTGGTTCACATGCCGCAGTTCAACGGGAAGCAGGGAGGGGCCCTCCGCCATGGAGCATGCCCTGTGCCTGCGCTGCCCCCGCAACGGTCAGCGGATGAGTCGCGTGTCGATTCCCTCTCCATTCACGAGCCACTGAGCGCCTTGAACAAGCGTTTGGGAAGGCTATGGAGGGTGCTCCGCCAGCCCGGATACCGGCCAACGAGGTGGCTCCGCGCGTTTCATCGAAACGCACGGGGCAGTGATGCCCATGTGCCGACGGGGAGGTCGGCCGAGGCGATATCTCCTGCGTGTCCAACAATGACAACGATCCGTCCGACCCACGTGCGCACCGCCGCACTTCCCTTGTATGTGCGCGTGGCCGCGCTGCCCCTGGCGCTTGGCGCCGCCTTTCCCGTCATGGCGCAGACCTTGCTTGCGCAGGCCGCGACCGAGCCCCAGCTGCGCGAAACCGTCGTCACCGCCACGCGTGTGGCGCGTCCGCTGGCCGACCTGGTGTCCGACGTGTCCATCATCGACCGCGACACCATCGAGGCCAGCGGCGCTACCGGGGTGATCGATGTGCTCTCCCGACTGCCCGGCGTGCAGATCTCGCGCAACGGGGGCCAGGGCAGCAGCGGCAGCGTGTACCTGCGCGGTGCCGAATCGCGCTTCACCGCCGTGTACCTGGACGGCGTGCGCCTGGATTCGCAGTCCACGGGCGGTGTGGTCTGGGAGCAGATCCCGCTGTCGCAGATCGACCGCATCGAGGTCGTGCGCGGCCCGGCCGCCGCCGTGTATGGCTCGGACGCCATGGGGGGCGTGATCCAGCTCTTCACCAAGAAGGGCGAGGGCGCACCGGCTCCCTATGTGGGCGTGGGCCTGGGCAACCAGGGCACGCGCACCGTGCAGGCGGGCGTGAGCGGGGGGGCTGGCCTGGTGGATTACTCGCTGGGTATGTCGCACGAGCGTGCCGATGGCTTCAATGCCCGGCCCATCCCCACGGCCAATCCCGACGACGACGGCTACCGCCGCACCTCGGCCAATGCCAAGCTGGGCCTGCAAATCAACCAGAAACAGCGCCTCGAAGGCACGCTGCTGGCCAGCAACCTGCATTCGCAGTATGACGGCAGCAAGAATGCGGATGACCGCAACCGCCACCAGCTGCGCACCGGCGCCCTGGCGTGGCTGGCTCAATGGAGCGACGTGTACAGCACGCGCCTGCAGGTCACGCAGTCGGACAGCAAGTACAGCACCCGTCCGAACTTCTACATGACCGAGACCACGCTGCGCAACTACCTGCTGCAAAACGAATGGCGCCTGGGCGGGCACTTGTTCACCGCCGCGCTGGAGCGCCGCGAGGACGAACTGCACAACCCCGCCACGCCCTTCGTTCCCGATCTCAAGCGCGACCGCTCGCAAGACGCCCTGGCCCTGGGCTATGGCCTGAACCACGGGCCGCACGCGCTGCAGGCCAATCTGCGCTATGACGACGATAGCGAGTTCGGCGGCAAGAGCACGGGCAGTCTGTCCTACGGCTACGCCATCACGCCGCAGTGGCGCATTACCGCAGCGGGCGGCACCTCGTTCCGTGCGCCCACGCTGTACCACCGCTTCAGCGAGTACGGCTCGCCCGATCTCCAGCCCGAAAAGGGACGCAACGTGGAACTGGGCGCCCGCTGGACCGCAGGCTCCAGTAGCGTCGGCCTGGTGGCCTACCGCAACCGCGTGGAAAACCTCATCAACTTCGGTGCGGCAGGCGCGTGCCAATCCACCTTTGGCTGCTACGAGAACGTGGGCCGCGCCGAATACAAGGGCGTGACGCTGTCGGCCGCGCATAGCATCGCCGGCGTGTCGCTGCGCGGCTCCATCGACTGGCAGAACCCGCGCGACCTGGGCAGCGGCAAGCAGCTGGCGCGCCGCGCCAAGCGCTACGCCACGCTGGGCGCCGACACCATGCTTGCCGGCTGGACCATGGGGGCCGAGCTCTACGCCTCCGCCCGCCGCTACGACAACGCCGCCAACACCAACGTGCTGGGCGGCTACACAACGCTCAACCTCTACGCCAGCAAGCGCCTGGGCCGCGACATGACGCTGCTGGCCCGCGTGGACAACCTGGCCGACAAGGACTACCAGACCGCACGCACCTACGCCACGGGTGGCCGCACGTTCTACGTGGGCCTGAAGTGGGCGCCGCAATAACGCTGCCGTCCGGAAACGTGCCATGAACCGCTGTCCCGCCCTGGTCATCGCCGCGCCTGCCTCCGGGCAGGGCAAGACCACCGTCACCGCCGCGCTGGCGCGCCTGCATGCACGCCAGGGGCGGCGCGTGCGGGTGTTCAAGTGCGGGCCCGACTTCCTCGACCCGCATTGGCACCAGCTGGCCAGCGGCGCGCCCGTGCACCAGCTCGACCTGTGGATGACGGGCGAGGCCGACTGCACGCGGCGCCTGCAGGCCGCCGCGGCCGAGTCGGACCTGCTGCTCATCGAGGGCGTGATGGGCCTGTTCGACGGCGAGCACAGCGTGGGCGACCTGGCGCAGCGCTTCGGCATACCGGTGCTCGCGGTGGTCGATGCCTCGGCCATGGGTGGCACGCTGGGCGCCATCGCCCATGGGCTGCGCCACTACCGCGCCGGCCTGCCATGGGCCGGCGTGCTGGCCAACCGCGTGGCGGGCGAGCGCCATGCGCAGATGCTGCGCGACGGCCTGGCCGACCCGGCCGACTGGCTGGGCGCGCTGCCGCGGGTCACGGGCGGCGCTGCGGGCAAGGGGGAGCCTGGTGGCCTCCTGCCCGAGCGCCACCTGGGACTGGTGGCGGCGCACGAGCTGCCCGACGCCCTGCAGCGCCTGGACGCCGTGGCCGACGCGCTGGCCGACACGCCCCTGGGCCGCATGGCGCCCGACGACCTGCAGCGCTGGGGGGTGGACTTCGGTCCGGCCGGCGCGGCGGATGGCGCGCCCGCGCCGCTGCTGGCCGGCCGCACGGTAGCCGTGGCGGCGGACGCGGCCTTCTGCTTCATCTACGAGGCCAACCTCGACACCCTGCGCGCCATGGGCGCGCGCGTGGTGCGCTTTTCGCCGCTGCGCGGGGATGCGCTGCCCGAGTGCGACGCGCTGTGGCTGCCCGGCGGCTATCCCGAGCTGCACGCCGACGCGCTGGCCGCCAACACCGCCCTGCGCGCCTGCCTGCAGACCCATGTGGCCGCGGGCCGGCCCGTGTGGGCGGAATGCGGCGGCATGATGGCGCTGCTGGAGGCCATCACCCTGGCCGACGGCCGCACCGTGCCCCTGTGGGGCCTGCTGCCCGGGCGGGCCACCATGCAGCGGCGGCTGGCCGCGCTGGGGCCGCGCGCGCTGCGCCTGGGCCCGGACGAGCTGCGCGGCCACACTTTTCACTATTCCACCACCGCCAGCCCGGCCGCCATCTGCGCGCGGGCACTGCGCCCCGCGCACGCCGGTGCGCCGGACGAGGGCGAGGCCGTGTACCGCCACGGCAGCATCCACGCCAGCTATTTCCACGCCTGGTTCGCCTCCAGCCCGCGGGCGGTGGCGCGGCTGCTGGGCGGGGAGGCGGCGGCATGAGCGGGGCCGAGGCAACCATCGCCCGCAGCGAACTCATCCTGGGCGGGCAAAAGAGCGGCAAGTCGCGCCGCGCCGAGCTGCTGGCGCGCCAGTGGCTGGCGGCATCGCCCGGGCACCGCGCGCTGCTCGTGGCCACGGGCGAGCCCTGGGACGACGAGATGCGCGTGCGCATCGCCCGCCACCAGCGCGAGCGGGCCGAGCGCGTGCCCGGCCTGCAGACCGTCGAAGAGCCGCGCGACCTGGCAGCCGCGCTGGTGCGCCACGGCGCACCGCACACCCTCATCGTGGTGGACTGCCTCACGCTGTGGCTGACCAACTGGCTGATGCCCGCCACGCCACCGGGTTTTGAGTCAAATATGCCTCAAGCGCTCATGTGGCAAGCGCAGGCAGCTCACTTTTTTGAAGCGATCGCCCACGCCCCCGGCCCCGTGGTGCTGGTGGGCAACGAGATCGGCCTGGGCGTGATTCCCCTGGGGCGCGAGGTGCGCGCCTTCGTGGACGCGCTAGGCGGGCTCAACCAGCGCGCGGCGGCCGCCTGCCGGCGCGTCACGCTGATGGCGGCGGGCCTGCCGCTCACCCTGAAGGACGCGCCATGACACTGCCGCGCCATGTCCGCCTGCTGCTGGCCATCTGCCTGCTGGCGGGCATCCACGCGGCCCAGGCCATCACCATCACCGACGACCGCGGCCGAGTGCTGCAGTTCGGCCAGCCGCCGCAGCGCGTGGTGAGCCTGCTGCCCTCGCTCACCGAAAGCGTGTGCGAGCTGCAGCGCTGCGAGCGCCTGGTGGGTGTGGACCGCTATTCCAACTGGCCCGCATCCGTGCGCCGCCTGCCGCAGGTGGGCGGCGGGCTGGACCCGAACATCGAGGCCGTCGTCGCCCTGCGGCCCGACGTGGTGCTGCTGTCCGTCAGCAGCCGCGTGAGCGACCGGCTGGAGGCCCTGGGCGTGAAGGTCGTGGCGCTGGAGCCCAAGACCCATGCGGATGTGCGCCGCGTGCTGGGCGTGCTGGGCGTGCTGTTCGCCGTGCCCGCCGACCAGGGCGCGGAGCGCGTGTGGCGTGTGATCGACGCGGCCGTGCAGGCCGCCGCGCAGTCGCTGCCGCCCCGGGCGCGCGGCGTGCGCGTGTACTTCGAGGTCAGCCGCGGCCCCTATGCGGCGGGCGCGACCTCGTTCATCGGCGAGACCCTGGCCCGCCTGGGCGTGCGCAACGTGGTGCCGGCACAGCTGGGCCCGTTTCCGCGCCTGAACCCCGAGTTCGTGATGCGCGCGCAGCCCGACGTCATCATGGTGGCCAACCGCAGCATGCAGCCCATGGTGCTGTACCCTGGCTGGCAGAACATGGCGGCCGTGAAGGAGGGGCGCATGTGCGACTTCGGCCCCGACCAGTCGGACGTGGTGGTGCGCCCCGGCCCCCGCATGGCCGAGGCCGCGCGCATCATGGCCGGCTGCCTGACGGAGAAATTTCCATGAGCGCGCACGCACCGCCCGCCGCCACTGCGGCCGTGGCCGCGCCCCTGCACCACGACGCGGGCGGGCGCCGCGCGCGCTGGCTTGGCGTGTCGCTGCTGCTGGCCAGCGCCGTGCTGCTGCTCATGGGGGCCAGCGTGGGCAGCACCGGTTTCGACAGCGTGCTGAACATGGCGGGCGACCCGCTGGCGCGGCAGATCGTGTGGGACATCCGCCTGCCGCGCACGCTGGGCGCCTGGCTGGCGGGGGCGCTGCTGGGGCTGGCGGGCTCGGTGGCGCAGGGGCTGTTTCGCAACCCGCTGGCCGACCCGTACCTGCTGGGCAGCGCATCGGGCGCGGCGCTGGGCGGCGCCGTGGCCATGGCCATGCTGGGTGTCTCGCCCAGCACGGCGAGCTGGCTGGCGCGCCTGGGCGTGACTGGCATGGCCTTCGTCGGCGCGGCCGGGGCCGTGCTGCTCACGCTGGTGCTGGCGCGCGGCGTGCAGCACACGCTGCGGCTGCTGCTGGCGGGCGTGATCGTGGGCGTGGTGCTCAGCGCCGCGCGCGATCTGATCCAGGTGGCCAAGCCCAACATCCTGGAGGCCATGCAGGTGTTCACCATGGGCAGCTCGGCCTTCGTGGGCTGGCAGGCCTGTCTGCTCATGGCCGCGGCCTGGGCGCTGTGCGCGGGTGCGGCCTGGGCGCTGTCGCGCCTGCTCGACGGGCTGATGCTGGGCGAGGCCACGGCCGCCAGCCTGGGCCTGCCGCTCTTGCCCATGCGCGCTGGCCTGGTGCTGGCCATGGCGCTGGCCACGGGCACGGCCGTGGCGCACACGGGGTTGATCGCCTTCGTGGGCCTGGCGGCGCCGCACCTGGTGCGGTCGATGGCGCGGGTCACGCACCAGTGGCATGTGTGGCTGTCCAGCCTCATGGGGGCGGTGCTGCTGCTGGCGGCCGACATCCTGGCGCGCTGGGTCATCGCGCCGCAGGAACTGCCCGTGGGCGTGCTGACCGCGGCACTGGGCGGCAGCTACCTCCTGTGGCTGATGCACCGCCGATCGCTGGGTAGTTCGCTATGAAAAGCATAGCTATTCGCGCTTGCCAGATAAGCGCCGGCATCGGAAAAGTCTCCATATTGCACGGCATCGACCTCGACCTGCCCGCGGGGCGCTGGACCAGCGTGGTCGGTCCCAACGGCGCGGGCAAGTCCACGCTGCTCAAGGCCCTGGCGGGCCTGCTGCGCCACGCGCGCGTGCAGGGGCGGGTGGAGCTGCTGGGCCGCCCGCTGATGGACATTCCCGCGCGCGAGCGGGCGCGCCAGTTGGCCTGGCTGGGCCAGAACGAGGCTGCGGCCGAAGACCTGCCCGCCTACGACGTGGCCATGCTGGGCCGCTTGCCGCACCGCGCCTGGATGGCGCCGGCGAGCAGCGCCGACCACGCCGCCGTGCGCCAGGCGCTGCACACCACGCAGGCCTGGGACTGGCGCGATCGCCCGCTGTCGGAGCTGTCGGGCGGCGAGCGCCAGCGCGTGCTGCTGGCGCGCGCGCTCGCCGTGCAGGCGCCGGTGCTGCTCATGGACGAGCCGCTGGCCAACCTCGACCCGCCGCACCAGACCGACTGGCTGCACACCGTGCGCGGCCTGGTGGCGGGCGGTGGCACCGTGGTCAGCGTGCTGCACGAGGTATCGATCGCGCTGCAGGCCGACGACCTGGTGGTGATGGCCCGGGGCCGCGTGGTGCACCAGGGCGCCTGCGGCGACCCGGCCACGCACGCGGCGCTGGAGCGCGTGTTCGACCACCGCATCCATGTGCGCCACATCGATGGCATGTGGGTCGCGCTGCCGCGCATGGGCCGCTAGGGCCGTTCGATCGAATCAGACAAACGCCGGATCCGGCCGCCGCGCCGGTGTGGGGCATTCAGGGAGTCAGAAATGGATTTGGAAGCGGGTTTTGCCCAGGTCGCGCAGTTGCTGCTGTGGCCGGTGCTGGTGCTGGTGGGGCTGGCCTTTGCCTATGCCCTGTGGGTGGGCGGGGCCACGCTCATGGAGGCGTGGCAGCGCTGGCGCCAGCCGCACTACCGCGCGCTGCGCGTGGCGCCCGAGCTGTCGATGGAGGAACTGGAGTTGCAGCTGGTGCGCCAGATCGAGCCCGTGCGCCTGCTCAGCCGCCTGGCCCCCATGCTGGGCCTGATCGCCACCATGGTGCCGCTGGGCCCGGCGCTGCAAAGCGTAGCCCAGGGCCAGGGGCAGCAGGCGCTGGCCGTGTTCAGCGGCGCCTTTGCGGGCGTGGTGCTGGCGCTGGCGGCGGCCTCGGTCGGGCTGGT
This sequence comes from Diaphorobacter oryzae DSM 22780, assembly GCF_059568935.1. Lineage (NCBI taxonomy): Bacteria > Pseudomonadati > Pseudomonadota > Betaproteobacteria > Burkholderiales > Comamonadaceae > Diaphorobacter > Diaphorobacter oryzae. The sequence continues at coordinate 113,625 of NZ_JCANUL010000001.1, forward strand.
GGTGTACTCGGTGCGCCGCCGCTGGCTGCTGGCCGAACTGCTGGCCGAACGCAAGCGCCGCGCGCAGGTGCCGGCATGAGCCTGCAGCACGTGAACATCCTGGCCGAGGACGACGACGATCCCATGCTCTCGGCCGTGAACCTGGTGGACGTGTTCCTGGTGCTGGTGGTGGCGCTGCTCACGGCGGTGGCCGTGCGCAGCCAGGCCACGGCGCACGAGGACGTGACCATCATCCGCAACCCTGGCAAGCCCGACATGGAGATCGTGGTGCGCGAGCAAGGGCGCGAGGTGCGCTACAAGGGTGCGGGCAGCGCTGCCCAGGGCGCGGGCGTGCGCGCGGGCGTGGCCTACAAACTGGAGGACGGCAACATCGTCTACATCCCGGAAGGGGCCGCTTCGGCATCTGCCCCCGCCGCCCCGCAGGGCCTGCCATGACGCTGCTGCGCGGCCTGCGCACGGCCGGCTGGATGGTGCTGCTGGGGTGGGCGGTGCTGTGGGGCAGCGTGGCGCGGGCGCAGGAGGGCGCACCGGCCAGCCCCCGCCTGCTGTGGATCACCTCTGACATCACTACCGCCGCACGCACGGCCGCTCTGGCACAGGGGGCCCAGGCCCAGGGGTGGTCGCTGGCGCACATCGACTACCCGCTGGGCGGCCCGGCCGAGCTGTCTTCGGCGCAGACCGCCGCCCTGCAGCAGGCGCTGCGCGGCGCGTCCATGGTCTGGGTGGATGTGCCGCATGCCAGCGTGGAGGCGCGCATGCGCCAGCTGGTCGGCCCGCAGCTGCAGGCCTGGTCGGGCAGGGCGCCGCAGCGCCTGGTGTGGGTGCCCGCCGGCGAGCCCCGGGTGGACGATGTGGCCGCCTGGCAGGCCCAGCCCGCGGGTGCGCGCATGGCCGCGTACCTGCAGGCCGGGGGCACGCGCAACCTGGGCCATGCGCTGCAACTGGCACAGGCCGTGGTGGTGGGGCAGCCCGCACCCGCCTTGCCGCCGCCGCAGACCTGGCCCGCGCGCGGCCTGTACCACCCCGATGCCCCCGACCTGCTGGCCGATGCTGCCGCGTTCGATGCCTGGCGTGCGGCCTCTGCCGCACCGGCCGGTCTGGCGGGCCGCCCCGCCGTGGCCTTGCTGGTGCACCGTCACCATGTCGTCAACGGCAGCACGGCCTGGATCGACGCCTGGCTGCGCCGCTTCGAGCGCCAGGGCCTGGCGGCCTATGCCGTGTTTGGCCAGCAGCTCAACGCCGCGTCGCTGCAGGCGCTGCTCGAAGTGCCGACCCAGGACGCAGGCGGAGCAGGGCGCCCGCACCCGGCCGTGCTGGTGCTGCACCAGCTGGTGCCCCAGGCCGCGGCGCTGCAGCCGCTGCTGGCGCGCTGGGGCGTGCCCGTGCTGGCCACGCAGCCCTACCGCGCGGGCGACGAGGCCGCGTGGGCGGGCAACGCAACGGGTCTGGCCCTGTCGGATGTGCCGTTTTATCTGGCGCAGCCCGAGGCGGCCGGTGCCATTGACCCCGTGCTCGCCGTGGCCCACGGCGCCGCAGGCCAGCCGGGGGAGGGCCCCCAGTTGATCGAGCGCCAGGCCGATGCCGTGGCCGCCAAGGCGCGCCGCCTGGTGACGCTGCAAACGCTGCCGGCCGCCGACAAGCGCGTGGTGGCCATGGTCTACAACTACCCCCCGGGGGGCACGAACTTTGGCGCCTCGTTCCTCAACGTGCCGCGCAGCCTGGAGGAGGTGTCCGGCGCGCTGGCGCAGGCCGGCTACCGCACCGAGCGGGTGCCCGAGGCGCAGTGGATCAGCGGGCTGCAGCCCTTGCTGGGCGCCTACTACCCAGGGGCCGACCTGCGGGGGCTGCTGGCCTCGGGCCAGGCCGCTGCGCTGCCCCTGGCGGCGTACCAGCGCCATTTCGACCAACTGCCGGCCGAGGTGCAGCGGCGCATGCTGGCGCACTGGGGCGAGCCCGCGCGCAGCCGCTACGTGGTGGACTGGCAGGGCGCGCCCGTGTTCGTGGTGCCGCGCCTGCAGGTAGGCCACCTGGCCGTGCTGCCCCAGCCGCCGCGCGAGGAAACGCTGCACCGGGGCCAGAACCCGTTCATGCACAAGAGCAAAGCCCCGCTGTCGCACCACTACCTGGCCGTGTACCTGTGGGCGCAGCGCGAGGCCGACGCGCTGGTGCACTTTGGCACCCACGGCACCCAGGAATGGGCGCCCGGCAAGGCGCGCGCGCTGGACGTGCACGACGACGCCCTGCTGCCCCTGGGCGACCTGCCCGTGGTCTACCCCTACATCGTGGACAACCTGGGTGAGGCCCTCACCGCCAAGCGGCGCGGGCGCGCCGTGCTGGTGAGCCACCGCACACCCACGCTGTCGCCCGCAGGCTTCAACGCGCGCATGGGCCACATGCACGAGGTCATGCACGAGTGGGAAACCGTGGACGAAGGCCCCACGCGCCGCGCACTGGAGCGGCAGCTGGTGGCGCACTTTGTCGAGCACCAGCTGCACCGCGACCTGGGCTGGAGCGCCGAGCGCATTGCGGCGGACTTTGCCGGCTTTCTGGACATCCTGCACCCTTACCTGGACCAACTGGCGCAAAGCTCGCAGCCCAAAGGACTGGCCGTGTTCGGCCGGGTGCCGCCGCCCGCGCAACGCCAGCAGACCATCTTGCAGGCCCTGCGCAAGCCCTTGATCGACGCCTTGGGCGAAGACATCGACGAAGCCTTTCTCATCCGCTACGACGCCGTGGCCGCCGCCCGTCCCGCGCGCTGGCTGGAGGTGGCGCTGCAAGACGCCGAGGCCGCGAGCCGGCTGGACTTGCGCCCCCCGCTGCCCGACAAGCCTGATGGGCCCGGTGCCGCTGCACAGGGCGGGGCGCTGGTGCGCGCCGAAGACTTTGTGCCCAACCGCGCCGCGCGCCAACCCATCGACACCCCGGCGCTGTTGGCGCTGGCCGAGCGCGCCCAGGAGCTGGAGCGCCTGCTGGCCACCGAGGGCGAAATACCCGGCCTGCTGGCGGCGTTGGCGGGGCGCTACCTGCCTGCGGCCTATGGGGGCGACCCCATCCGCAACCCCGAGAGCCTGCCCACGGGCCGCAACCTCACCGGGTTGGACCCGAGCCGCCTGCCCACCCGCCAGGCCTATGCCGTGGCGCAGCAGCTGTTCAAGGACTGGTTTGCCGACTACAGCGCACGCCACGGCGGCCGCGCCCCCGCGCGCCTGGCGCTGTCGCTGTGGGCCGGCGAAACACTGCGCCACCAGGGGGTGATGGAGGCCCAGGCCCTGGTGGCCCTGGGCATGCGTCCGGTGTGGGATGCCTCTGGCCGCCCGGTGCGTGTGGAGGCCATCCCGGCGAACCAGCTGGGCCGCCCTCGGGTGGATGTGCTGCTGTCCATCACGGGCTCGTACCGCGACCAGTTCCCGGCCCTGATGGCGCTGATCGACCGGGCCGTGGAAGGGGCCGCCGTAGCCGAGCCCGGCAACGCCGTGGCGCGCCACACCGAGGAGGTCGGCGCCGAGCTGCGCCGTGCCGGCGTGCCGCGCGCGCAGGCGGCGCAGCTGGCGCGTGTGCGGGCGTTTGGCAATGCGGCGGGCGACTACGGCACGGGCCTGGCGAATGCCGTGCAGTCCGATGGGCTGCGCGCGCAGGACGCGCGCCTGGGCGAGATGTTCTTGCAGCGCATGAGCCAGCCGTACCTGGATGGCTCGCCGCTGGCCGGCACGCAGGCCGGTGCGTCCGACGGGGCGGCGGTGCGCGCCTTGTCGGCCCACCTGCGCCGCACCGATGCGGCGCTGATGTCGCGCAGCTCGCACCTGTACGCCATGGCCAGCTCGGACGATCCGTTCCAGTACCTGGGCGGCCTCTCGGCGGCGGCGCGCGCGGCGGGCCGCAAAGACGGGCTGGAGCTGCATGTGAGCCAGCTGCAGGATGTGGGCGAGGCCACGACCGAGAGCGCGCAGCGCGCCATTGCGCTGGAGATGCAGTCGCGCTACCTGCACCCCGGCTGGCTGCAGGCGCAGCAGGCCGAGGGCTACGCCGGCACGCTGCAGGTGCTCAAGGCCGTGCAGTTCGCCTGGGGCTGGCAGTCGGTCGAGCCCGGCACGGTGCGCAGCGACCATTGGCAAAGTTTTTACGACGTGCTGGTGCAGGACAAGCACCAGCTGGGCGTGCCGGCGTGGCTGCGCGAGCACCCCCAGGCCTACGCCCAGGCGCTGGAGCGCCTGGTGCAGGCGCAGCAGCAGGGCTACTGGCAGGCCGATGCCGCCACGCGCGCCCAACTGGCCGGCCTGTACCGCGAGCTGACCCAGGCCGCGCCACTCGCCAATGAACTGAATTCGGTACGCCGCTGGGCGCAGAAGGGGGGCGAGCCCGCGCACCCCCAGGCCCTGGCGGGCCTGGCCGCCGCCGCGCTCGACCGGGCTGCGCCGCCGCCCGCACCCCCGGTGCCCGAGGCCGCGGCGCAGCCCAGTGCGCCGCTGCAGGGCGTGCTGCTGGAGCGCCAGCCCGATACCCCCATGGCGGACCCTACCGTGCTGGAACGCATGTCGCGTGCCATCGCACTGCTGCTCATGGCCCTGGTCATGGCTGCGGGCGCGGCGCGTCAGGCGCTGGGCGCACCGCCGCGGCCCGCTTGAACCCCGACCCCTATCGCAAGGAATCCCATGCAGATCGAAACCCCACCGACCGAGAAGCGCTACGAAAAGCCCGAGGGCGAGCGCCGCGGCCTCATCATCGTCAACACCGGCGACGGCAAGGGCAAGAGCACGGCGGCCTTTGGCCTGGCGCTGCGCGCCCACGGCCGGGGCAAGGCCGTGAAGGTGTACCAGTTCATGAAGGTGCCCACGGCGCGCTTCGGCGAGCACCGCATGTTCGAGCAGATTGGCCTGCCCGTCGAAGGGCTGGGCGACGGCTTCAGCTGGAAGAGCAGGGACCTGGAGCATTCGGCCCAGTTGGCGCGCGACGGCTGGGAGAAGGCGCGTGCCGCCATCCTCTCGGGCGAGCATTTCCTGGTGGTGCTCGACGAGATCACCTACCCGCTGATCTACGGCTGGCTGCCGCTCGAAGGCGTGCTGGAGACGCTCAGGAACCGCCCGCGCGACGTGCATGTGTGCCTCACGGGTCGCCGCTGCCCCGAGGAGATCATCGAAATCGCCGACACGGTGACCGAAATGCGGCTCATCAAGCACGCCTTCAAGGCCGGCGTGCCGGCCCAGCGCGGCATCGAGGACTGAGCCGGCGGCCGGGCGCCGCCGCGGGCCGCAGCGCCGATGGGCGCGGCCTGTGGCGGGTCGCCCGAGGCCCGGATGCACGTCGGAATGTGTCGGGCAATGGGGCTCCAGTCGGTGTGACGATGTGACTCTCGCGCTACAATTGGGGGCTTTCCCGCAAAAAAGTCGCCCGGCCGCATCCAAAGCAATCTTCAACTAGCAGCAGTCCCAGGATGTGTCGTCCTGCGGGCTCCCGGGCGACCCGTAACCATTCGGAGAACCCAGTGCTTTTGTCTCTCAAGGGAACTTTCCCGCCCGCCATTTTGGCGCTTGCAGACGGCACGGTCTTTATCGGCAACTCGATCGGTGCCACGGGCACCGCAGTCGGCGAGGTGGTGTTCAACACCGCCATCACCGGTTACCAGGAAATCCTCACCGACCCCAGCTACTGCCAGCAGATCGTCACCCTGACGTATCCGCATATCGGCAACTACGGCGTCAACGGTGAGGATATCGAGGCCGACAAGGTCCATGCCGCAGGCCTCGTCATCAAGGACCTGCCCCTGCTGGCCAGCAACTTTCGCAAGACAGAGACTCTGTCCGAGTACCTCGTGCGCGAGAAGACGGTGGCCATCGCCAACATCGACACCCGCAAGCTCACCCGCCTGCTGCGCACCAAGGGCGCGCAAAACGGCGTCATCGTCGGCCTGGCCGCGGGCGAGGTGGTGACGCAGGCGCGCATTGACGCAGCCGTGGCCGCTGCCAAGGCCGCCCCCAGCATGAACGGCCTGGACCTGGCCAAGGTCGTGACCACGCCCACCACCTACACCTGGGACCAGACCGAATGGGTGCTGGGCTCGGGCTATGGAACGCAGACCGCGCCGCGCTTTCACGTGGTGGCCTATGACTTCGGCGTGAAGCAGAACATCCTGCGCATGCTGGCCGAGCGTGGCTGCAAGCTCACCGTGGTGCCGGCGCAGACCCCGGCCGCCGAGGTGCTGGCCATGAACCCCGATGGCGTGTTCCTGTCCAACGGCCCCGGCGATCCGGCCGCCTGCGACTATGCGATTGCAGCCGTTCAGCAGATCATCGACAGCGGTGTACCGACCTTCGGCATCTGCCTGGGACACCAGATCATGGCCCTTGCCAGCGGTGCCAAGACCTTCAAGATGGACAACAGCCACCATGGCGCCAACCATCCCGTGAAGGACCTGGACAGCGGCCGCGTGAGCATCACCAGCCAGAACCACGGCTTTGCGGTAGACATGGAGACGCTGCCCGCCACGTTGCGCGCCACGCACATCAGTCTGTTCGACGGCACGCTGCAGGGCCTGGAACACAAGGACAAGCCTGCGTTCTGCTTCCAGGGCCACCCGGAGGCATCGCCCGGGCCGCATGACATCGCGTACCTGTTCGACCGCTTCGCGGCGCTGATGCAGGCCGCCCAGTCCAAGTAGTTTCAAGGAAGTCTGGCGCAATGAAACTCTTCAGCTTTCCGGCCGCGGCACTCGAAAAGGCGATCCACAAGCGCGTGCTCACGCTGGCTTCGCCACACCGCGAATGGTTCACCGAGCGCTGGCAGCAAAAGCCCTACAAGAAGGCCTTCGTTGAGAACAAGGCCATGCCCCTGGTCACGCTGATCGCCAAGGGCAAGACCTGGGACGATGCCACCTTCGCCGAGGCCATGCAGGAGTGGGACGTGACGTTCTACGAGGCCGAGGCCGAGGTGCTGCGCCCCCTGGTGCATGGCGACGGCCTGCTGCAGCTGATGCAGAAGAACCTGCCCGCCGGACGCGCCCAGGCACTGCTGGACAGGCTCAGTACCCGGCGCCCCGCGGCGGCCAGCGCCGCGCAGACTTCCGTCTCAGCGACCGATTGACAGATACACCATGCCAAAACGCACAGACATCAAAAGCATCCTCATCATCGGCGCCGGCCCGATCATCATCGGCCAGGCCTGCGAGTTCGATTACTCGGGCGTGCAGGCCTGCAAGGCGCTGCGCGAGGAGGGCTACAAGGTCATCCTGATCAACAGCAACCCCGCGACGATCATGACCGACCCGGCCACGGCCGACGTCACCTACATCGAGCCCATCACCTGGCAGACGGTCGAGAAGATCATCGCCAAGGAGCGCCCCGACGCCATCCTGCCCACCATGGGCGGCCAGACCGCGCTGAACTGCGCGCTGGACCTGTGGCGCAACGGCGTGCTCGACAAGTACAAGGTCGAGCTGATCGGTGCCACGCCCGAGGCCATCGACAAGGCCGAGGACCGCCTGAAGTTCAAGGACGCCATGACCAAGATCGGTCTGGGCTCCGCGCGCTCCGGCATCGCCCATAGCATGGACGAAGCCTGGGCCGTGCAGAAGGCCGTGGGCTTTCCCACCGTGATCCGCCCCAGCTTCACGCTGGGCGGCACGGGCGGCGGCATTGCCTACAACCCGGAAGAGTTCGAGACCATCTGCAAGCGCGGCCTGGAGGCCTCGCCCACCAACGAGCTGCTGATCGAAGAGTCGCTGCTGGGCTGGAAGGAGTACGAGATGGAAGTGGTCCGCGACAAGGCGGACAACTGCATCATCATCTGCTCCATCGAGAACCTCGACCCCATGGGCGTGCACACGGGCGACTCGATCACCGTGGCCCCCGCGCAGACGCTGACCGACAAGGAATACCAGATCATGCGCAACGCCAGCCTGGCGGTGCTGCGCGAGATCGGCGTGGACACGGGTGGCTCCAACGTGCAGTTCTCGGTGAACCCGAAGGACGGCCGCATGATCGTGATCGAGATGAACCCGCGCGTGTCGCGTTCGTCGGCGCTGGCCTCCAAGGCCACGGGCTTCCCGATCGCCAAGGTCGCGGCCAAGCTGGCCGTGGGCTACACGCTGGACGAGCTCAAGAACGAGATCACCGGCGGCGCCACGCCAGCGTCGTTCGAGCCCTCAATCGACTACGTGGTCACCAAGATCCCGCGCTTTGCGTTCGAGAAGTTCCCCACGGCCGACAGCCGCCTGACCACGCAGATGAAGTCCGTGGGCGAGGTCATGGCCATGGGCCGCACCTTCCAGGAGTCCTTCCAGAAGGCCCTGCGCGGCCTGGAAGTGGGCGTGGACGGCATGAACGAAAAGACCCAGGACCGCGAGGTGTTGGAGAAGGAGCTGGGCGAGCCCGGCCCCGAGCGCATCTGGTACGTGGGCGACGCGTTCGCCATGGGCCTGTCGGTGGACGAGGTGCATGACCTCACCAAGATCGACAAGTGGTTCCTGGTGCAGATCGAGGAGATCGTGAAGATCGAGCTCGAACTCGACCAGCTCACGGCCGAGAAGGGCGAGGGCGCCCTGGCGGCCATCGACGCCGACACGCTGCGCGCGCTCAAGAAGAAGGGCTTTTCCGATCGCCGCCTGGCCAAGCTGCTCAAGACCGGCGAGAAGGCCGTGCGCGATGCGCGCCGCGCGCTCCATGTGCGCCCGGTGTACAAGCGCGTGGACACCTGCGCGGCCGAGTTCGCGACCAATACCGCCTACATGTACTCGACCTACGAGGACGAGTGCGAGGCCGAGCCGTCGGACAAGAAGAAGATCATGGTGCTGGGCGGTGGCCCGAACCGCATCGGCCAGGGCATCGAGTTCGACTACTGCTGCGTGCACGCCGCGCTCGCCATGCGCGAGGACGGCTACGAGACCATCATGGTCAACTGCAATCCCGAGACCGTCTCCACCGACTACGACACCTCCGACCGCCTGTACTTCGAGCCCGTGACGCTGGAAGACGTGCTGGAGATCGTGGACAAGGAAAAGCCGGTCGGCGTGATCGTGCAGTACGGCGGCCAGACGCCGCTCAAGCTCGCCCTGGGCCTGGAGGCAGAAGGCGTGCCGATCATCGGCACCACGCCCGACATGATCGATGCCGCCGAGGACCGCGAGCGCTTCCAGAAGCTGCTGCACGACCTGGGCCTGCGCCAGCCGCCCAACGCCACGGCCCGTACCGAGTCCGAGGCGCTGGAGAAGGCCGCCGGCCTGGGCTACCCGCTCGTCGTGCGCCCGTCCTACGTGCTGGGCGGCCGCGCCATGGAAATCGTGCATGAGCAGCGCGACCTGGAGCGCTACATGCGCGAGGCCGTGAAGGTGAGCAACGACTCGCCGGTGCTGTTGGACCACTTCCTGTCCAACGCCATCGAATGCGACGTGGACTGCGTGCGCGACCAGGCCGGCGCCGTGTTCATCGGCGGCGTGATGGAGCACATCGAGCAGGCCGGCGTGCACTCGGGCGACTCGGCGTGCTCGCTGCCGCCGTACTACCTCAAGGCCGAGACCGTGGCCGAGATCAAGCGCCAGACCGCCGCCATGGCCAATGCGCTGGGCGTGGTGGGCCTGATGAACGTGCAGTTCGCCATCCAGGAGACGGACGGCGGCGACGTGATCTACGTGCTGGAGGTGAATCCGCGTGCCTCGCGCACCGTGCCCTTCGTCTCCAAGGCCACCGGCATCCAACTGGCCAAGGTGGCCGCGCGCTGCATGGCCGGCCAGACGCTGGCCCAGCAGGGCGTGACCCAGGAAGTCACGCCGCCGTACTTCAGCGTGAAGGAGGCCGTGTTCCCGTTCGTGAAGTTCCCCGGTGTGGACACCATCCTCGGCCCCGAGATGAAGTCCACCGGCGAAGTCATGGGCGTGGGCAAGACCTTTGGCGAGGCCTTCGTCAAGAGCCAACTGGGTGCGGGTACGCGCCTGCCGCGCTCGGGCAAGGTGTTCCTCACCGTGAAGAACGCCGACAAGCAGCGCGCGGTGGCGATTGCCCGCGACCTGGCGGCCATGGGCTTCGAGCTGCTGGCTACCAAGGGAACGGCCGCGGCCATCGAGGCCGCCGGCGTGCCGGTGCAGGTGGTTAACAAGGTGACCGAAGGCCGCCCGCACATCGTGGACATGATCAAGAACGACGAGATCGCCATGGTCATCAACACGGTGGAGGAGCGCCGCAACGCCATCGCCGACTCGCGTGCCATCCGCACCAGCTCGCTGCTGGCGCGCGTGACCACCTTCACGACCATCTTCGGCGCCGAGGCGGCAGTGGAAGGCATGAAGCACCTGGACAACCTGGACGTGTATTCGGTGCAGGAACTGCACGCGCGTCTGGCCGCTGCCTGAGTGGCGTGAGCGGTTTTGGCGGATGACGGCCGCGGCAAACGCGGCATAATTCGCCACTGACATGAGACCGCCGCGCGGCAACGCGCGGCGGTTTGCTTTTTGTATCTGGAATCTGGAGACTGACCCATGGCCACCATTCCCATCACCAAGCGAGGCGCCGAGAAACTGAAGGCAGAGCTGCACCGGCTCAAGACCGTGGAGCGCCCATCGGTGATCAATGCCATCGCCGAGGCGCGCGCCCAGGGCGACCTGAGCGAGAACGCAGAGTACGAGGCGGCCAAGGACCGCCAGGGCTTCATCGAGGGCCGCATCCTGGAGATCGAGGGCAAGCTATCGGCCGCCCAGATCATCGATCCCACGGCGCTGGACGCGGGGGGCCGCGTGGTCTTCGGCGCCACCGTGGAGCTGGAGGACGAGGACACGGGCGATGCCGTCAAATACCAGATCGTGGGCGAGGACGAGGCCGACCTCAAGCATGGCCTGATCAATGTCTCCAGCCCGATCGCCCGCGCCCTGATCGGCAAAGAAGAGGGCGACACCGCGGAAGTGCAGGCACCGGGCGGTGTGCGGCGCTACGAGGTGGTGGCCGTCAGCTACATCTGAAGGGCCGCACGCCATGCGCGAACGCCTGCCCGTGCTGGCCGCCGCCCTGTGGTGGGGCAGCCTGTCGGCCATCGGCTTCGTGGCCGTGCCGATGCTGTTTGCGCACCTGCCCACGCCGGCCATGGCGGGCCACATGGCGGCCCGCTTGTTCGAGGCGCAGACTTATATTTCCATAGCATGTTGCGCTTTCCTGCTGGTGATTTCAAAGAGAAAACACGCTGAACACCAGGAGGAATGGGCGCGAGCAGCTATGATTTTTGTGATCCTGGGCCTGCTGCTGGCGCTGCTGGTGCAGTACGGAGTGGCGCCGCGCATCGTGGCGCGCGACAATCTGCGCCTGTGGCACACCGTGGGCAGCGGCATGTACCTGGTGCAGTGGCTGTGTGCAGGGGTCACTTTGTGGATAACGGCGGGTAAGCAACCCGCCACTTGAAGGGGGCGCAGCAAGGGCCCCGGGAGCTGACGGATCATGGAACCCCAGATCATTCGGATTTCCTCCTGCGAATGGCGGGCCGTGACGGACAACGACGCCTGGCGCGCAGGGCTGGAGGCCGGCAAGGTACTGCTTTTCCCGCATCTCGGCTTTGCGTTGCCGCCCCCGGAGCGCGCGCTGCTGCGGCCCGATATCCTCGATCCCGGAGCGCGCAACATCAGCCTGGATGCCAACGGGCAGCTCAAGGGCGCCGTGGGCGATGGGCCCACGCAGGCCGCGCTGCTGGCCATGGTCACGCGCTTTCGGGCGCATGCGCTGAACCTGATCGGGGCGCTGCTGCCCCACTACTCGCCGGCGCTGCGCCTCGGTTTGACGAGCTTTCGGCCCATGCAGGTGGAGACCCGCCAGCAGTCATGGCGGGCCGATGACCGGCGGCTGCATGTGGACGCCTTCCCATCCCGCCCTAACCATGGCGAGCGCATTCTGCGCGTGTTCGCCAACATCAACCCCGACGGCGTTCCCCGCGTGTGGCGGGTGGGCGAGCCCTTCGAGACGGTGGCCCGCAAGTTCCTGCCCAGGGCCAGGCCCTACGTGGCCTGGCAGGCCAGGCTGCTGGAGAAGCTAGGCGTGACCAAGTCCTTTCGCACCGAGTACGACCACCTGATGCTGCAGCTGCACGACGGCATGAAGCGCGACCAGGATTACCAGCAGCACGGCCCGCAGGAGACGGTGCCGTTTCCTGCGGGCTCGGTGTGGGTGTGCTTTTCGGACCAGGCCTCGCACGCGGTGATGTCGGGCCAGTACATGCTGGAGCAGACCTTGCACCTGCCGCCAGGCCATGCGTACGACCCGGGCGCCAGCCCGTTGGCGATCCTCACGCGGCTGATGGGTCGGCCCCTCTACGGCGTGGAAGCGGCGCCCGCCTGAGGTCGCCGGCGGGCGGCGGCCTCACTCGTGCCAGTGGCGCTCCACCCAGCGCGCCGGCCGGATGAAGTGAAAGCGCTTGTTGCGGCGGCCCGCCAGCGCATCGGGCGGGTTGCACTCGCCATGGAAGATCATGATGCGCGCGCCCTCCGGCACAAAGGGCTCGCGCCAGTAGTTGCTGGGCCAGCTGGGGATGCCGTGGTACTTGAAGCTGGGGCACCAGGCGGCGGGCCAGTAGGAGAGCTTGCCCTGCGCGTGCAGGAACTGCGACAGGAAGGACTGCTCGTTGCGGTGCCGGGCCTGCACCTCGTCCATGTGCGCACGGAAATGGGCCAGCACGTCGGCATGCGCCCCCAGCTCGAAGCGGTAGACCGAGGAGTTGCCCGTGACCCGCTGGCCGAAGCGCCAGAAGCGCGGGTAGTCGTGGATGATCAGGAACTCGCCGGGCTGCTCGAAGAAACCATCGAGCGAGCCCACGATCACCACGTCCACGTCCAGGAAGAGGGCGGTGCCGCGCAGTCCGTGCAGATCGGCCTCGAAGGTGGTGAGCTTCTTCCAGGCGCCATCGCGCTGGCCCGGGGCCAGGTGCAGGTTCAGCGCCGGGATGGGCAGGCACTGCACCTCGGGGTGGATGCCGGTGGCGTCGTCGGTGAGGCAGACGAAATTGAAGTCGCCGCTCAAGTGGCGGCGCACCATGGCGTAGAGGCGGTTGACGTACTCGGGGCTGTACTTCGTGCCCCATTTCATGCACAGGATGTGGCGCTGGCGCGCCTCTGGGGGCTGTGGTGCGCTCATGAGGTCAGTCGGCCTGGCGCTTCTTCACCGACTTCTGCTTGGGCTTGGCGCGCTTGATCTGGCCGCCGGGCGTCAGGCGCTGGTTGCCCAGCACGCGCAGCTGCTTGACCTCGGGGCGCTGGCCGCCGCGTTTGCTGAACTTGAGCACCTTCACATCGCGCGGGCCGGGCTTGCGGTCCTCGTCGATGGTCTTTTCCTTCTCCGGTATGGGGCGCCACAGCACGAGCAGCTTGCCGATGTGCTGGATGGGGGCGGCATTCAGCGCATCGGCAAGCTGCTGGTACATCTGCTCGCGCGCCGTGCGGTCGTCGCTGAACACCCGCACCTTGATGAGGCCGTGGGCATTCAGCGCGGCATCGACCTCTTTCTGGACGGCGGCCGTGAGGCCGTCCCCCCCGATCAGGACCACGGGGTCCAGGTGGTGGGCGTTGGCGCGGTGTTCCCGGCGCTCGGCGGGCGTCAATTGAATTTGGGGCATGTCCGTATTATCTCAATGACCTGGTAGGGCAAGGCATGCCTTGCGCCGGGCGTGAGTGGGAATTCACCTGGCGATTCCCCCGCCGGGGAGCGGCGCGCGGGCGCCGGGGCTGGCACAATCCCGCCCTCGCCGATTTCAGCGCTGGTGTGGCAGGGGATGGAATGCCCCTGCCATCCGGCCGCGCGGCCTTGTACGTAGTCCTCCTGAAGGGTTCCCCCCGATGCTGTCTTCAAGGGCATCGGGCACGATTGTTGCGCTGCAACATGCAGTATGTCCGTTGCTCTCAAGAATGCCATCCCTGTCCATCACACGCCGCCAGCTGGGCCAGTTCTGCGCGCTGTCCGCCGCTTCGGCTTGCCTGGCCGGGCCCGCCGTGCTGCGGGCGCAGTCGCGCCTGGGGTCGGCCGCTCCGGTGCGCATCGCCGTGGGAGGGCAGTCGGTGCTGTACTACCTGCCGCTGACCGTGGCGGTGGGGCTGGGCTTCTTCCGCGAAGAAGGGCTGGACGTGGAGGTCGTGGACTATCCGGGCGGTGCGCCGGCGCTGCAGGCGGTTCATGATCTCAAGGCCGACCTGTGCTGCGGCGCCTATGACCACGTCGTGCGCCAGCAGCCGCGGGGGGTGATGCACCGCAGCCTGGCGCTGCTGGGGCGCGCGCCGCAGCTGGCGCTGGCGGCTTCGGTGCGCAACTGGCCGCTCAAAAGCGTTGCCGGTTTCAAGGGGCTGCGCGTGGGCGTGACGGCGCCGGGGTCTTCTACGCAGTTTCTGGCCAGCCTGTGGCTGAGTCAGGCGGGCGTGCCGCTCAACGAGGTCCGCTTCGTGGGTGTGGGGTCGGGCAGCTCGGCCGTTTCGGCCCTGCGCCAGGGGCGGGTCCACGCGCTGTGCCATGCCGACCCTGTCATCACCTTGCTGGAGCAGCGCGGTGAGGTGCGCCTGCTGGCCGATACGCGCACGCTCAAGGGCTCGTCCGACATCTTTGGCGGCACCATGCCGGGCGCCTGCCTGTATGCGCCGCAAGCGTTCGTGCAGCACCGTCAGGGCGAGGTGCAGGCCCTGGTCCATGCCATGGTGCATGCCCTCAAGTGGCTGCAGACGGCCAGCCCTGCCGATCTGGCGCGTGTGGTGCCGGCAGCCCATCTGCTCGGCGATCGCAGCGCCTACATGGCGGCCTTCCACAAGGTGCGCGAGACCTGGTCGCCCGACGGACTGATGCCCGACGACGGACCCACCACGGCCTTGCGCGCGGTGGCACGGCTGCAGCCCGAGTTTGCGCCGGCCCGGGTGGAGCTGGACAAGACCTTCAGCAACGACTGGGTGCGCAAGTCCAAGCTGAAGTTTCAGCTCTGACGCCAGGGGGAGGTCGACCGCCTGGTCGTCCTGGGTGCGGCGGAGGGTGCCCGCTCAGGGCTGTGCGTGTGCATGGCGGTGTTGCCGTACGCCTTGCCAGAGCAGCAGTCCCAGTACGGCCGCCACCATGGGCAGCATACCGGCGTTGATGCCGCTCCAGCCCACGCTGTGCAGCAGCTGGCCCGAGCCGAACGAGGCCAGGGCCACGGTGCCGAACACCAGAAAATCGTTCAGCGCCTGCACCTTGGCGCGCTCGGACGGGCGGTAGCACTCGGTGAGTAGGGCGGTGGCGCCGATGAAGCCGAAGTTCCAGCCCACTCCCAGCAGCACCAGCGCCCCCCAGAAATGTGTGAGCGCCAGCCCCATGAGCGCCAGCGCGCCCGAGGCCGCGATCAGCACCAGGCCCAGGCCGGTGATGGTGCGCTTGCCAAAGCGCGCGATCAACCGCCCGGTGAAAAAGCTGGGTGCGAACATGGCCAGCACATGCCACTGGATGCCCAGCGCCGCCTCGCCCACGCTGTGGCCGCAGCCCACCATGGCCATCGGGGCGGCGGTCATGAGAAAGGCCATCAGGCCGTAGCTCACCACGCCCGCCGTGGCCGCCACGATGAACTGCGGCGTGCGGGCGATCTCGGACAGCGGCCGTGCGCCGTGCGTGGCGGCCTTGGGCGGTGCGGGCGGCAGGCGCAGCGCCAGCAGCAGGGGCAAAGCCAGCAGGGCCAGGGCGGCCTGGCTGTAGAAGCTGCCGGCGAACGGGGTCATGGGCAGGCTGTCGCGCGTCCAGATCACCACCTGCGGGCCGATGATGGCGGCGATCAGCCCGCCCACCATCACGCGCGAGATGGCGCCGGCGTGCCGCGCGGGCTCACCCACGGCATCGATGGCAGCGAAGCGATAGCTCTGCACGCAGGCCCCGTAGAAGCCCGCCAGGGCTGTGCCCAGGCAGAACAGCACGAAGTCCGACTGGGCAATGCCCCAGGCTGCGACGAGTCCCGACAACGCGCCCATCACGGCACCGAGTGCATAGGCCGTGCGCCGCCCGGCGCGGTGCATGAGCCAGGCCACGGGCAGCGTGGACAGCGCCAGGCCCAGCTGGTACAGGCTCACGGGCAGGGTGGAGGCCGTGGGCGAGCTCGACAGCATCTGCCCCACCAGCCCCCCCAGCGAAATGATGATCGGGGGCGATGCGCCGCCCAGTGACTGGGCGGCCACCAGCAGGCCCAGATTGCGGCGCTCCTGCGCGGGGGTGTCGGATGTGGTCATGGAATTTGGGGGGCGGACGGGGGAGGCGGCGAGTTCGCGCACGGCCCGTATTGTGCGTGCTTCCCTGGGTGTGCTCGGCCGCAGGTGTCTTCTGAAGATTGCTGCGCCGTACTTTTGGTGGCAAAGACGGCAAATGTGCACAAGAAGGCGGCCATTTATTGTTCGTTGCAGTAGATGCCTGTCAATTGCACCGATCCGCCGATATCTTTGCTGTCAAATGCATGCTGATGGCATCTGGTTTTGGGTGAAAAATGAATGGAGTTAAATGTAAAAGAGGTATTTTTGGCGTGTGATGGCAGATTTTTTGGTGGTTAGAATTTGCGCATCGCATGGCCACCACGGGTGGTCATTTCTCTGCCGGGACGGTTCATGGCAATGACGGTTTCCGGCCCCACCGTTTCTTTTGCTCGCCGGATGACCCTGTCCCCTTGCGCCACCGTTTCCACCGCCGTGCCCTTGCTGGAGCTGCGGCAGGTGCATCTGCGCCGCGGCATCACGCAGGTGTTTGCCGGCCTGAACCTGGCGCTGGCACAGCCGCGCATTGGACTGATCGGCCACAACGGTGCGGGCAAGACCAGCCTGCTGCGGCTGCTGTGCGCCCTGGAGGTGCCGGACGCCGGCCAGGTGCTTTCGCAGGGCCAGGATCTGCATGCACTGCCGCACGGGCAGCTGCGCGCCCAGCGCGCGGGCATGATGTTCCAGAACCCGGACGACCAGATCATCTTTCCCACGGTGGAGGAAGAGCTGGCGCTGGGCCTGCAGCCCCAGGGCCTGTCCCGGCGCGAGGCGCTGGCGCGCGCCCGGGCCTTTCTGGCCGAGCGCGGGCTGGCGGACTGGGCCGTGCGTGCCGTGGCATCGTTGAGCCAGGGTCAGCGCCAGCAGGTCTGCTGGCTGGCCCTGCTGCTGGCCGGGCCGCGTACGCTGTTGCTGGACGAACCCTACGCCAGCCTGGACCTGCCGGGCCAGGCGCGGCTGTCCGACGACATTGAGGCCTGCGACCGGCAGGTGCTGGTGTCCACCCATGTGCTGGACCATGTGCGCGACTATCCGCGGGTGATTTGGCTGGACGGCGGGTGCGTGCGTGCCGATGGGCCGGGGCGCGAGGTGTGCGCCGCCTACGAGGCTAGCGTCGCGCACGAGGTGCACCAGGCCCGCGCCGGGCGTGCCGGCATGCGCACAGCGCGGGCGGCCTGAAGCGAGGGCCGAAGCCATGGGCAGCCTCTACAGCGAACACCTCACCTGGCTGCACCGCTGGCCCGCGGGCCGCAAGCTGGCCTGCATGGCGGTGCTGGGCACGCTGTTGTTCCTGGTGTCCAGCCCATGGGCCCTGGCGGCAGCGGGGCTGGTCTGCGCGCTGCTGTGGTTCGGCCTGGGCGCGGCCACGCGCGTGGCGCGGCGGCTCATCGTGTCGGTGCTGGTGGCGGCGCTGCTGGTGGCGGGGTTCCACCTGTGGATGGGTCGCCCCGATGTGGCGGCTGTGAGCGCGCTGCGCCTGGCCTGCGCCTCCACGCTGGGCGTGGCGCTCACCGTGAGCACGCGCCCCACCGACCTGCTGCAGGTGCTGGACGCGCTGCTGGCACCCCTGGCCCGGCTGGGCCTGCGGCCCGAGCGCGTGTCGCTGCAGCTCGCGCTCATGCTGCGCTTTACCGAACATTTCTTCGTGCAGTGGAAAAAGCTGGACGAGGCCCACCGCTTGCGCACCGGCCGCCCAGGCGGCCTGCGGCTGATTGCGCCACTCACGGTGCAGATGCTGCAGGGCGCGCAGCGCGTGGCCGACGCCATTTATGTCCGTCTGGGTGGATAAGCCTGGCCCTTTCTCATTTTGAACAAGGATGTTTTCATGACGACTGCCGTATCCCGCAAGACCTCCCACTCCATGGCGCTGGTCGCGCTGTTCGCCGCGCTGATGGCCGTGATGGGGCTGATCCCCAAGATCGACCTGCCGCTGGGCGTGCCCATCACCCTGCAGTCGCTGGGCGTCATGCTGGCCGGCTGCCTGTTGGGCGCGCGCCGGGGCTTCCAATCCATGCTGCTGTTCCTGGCGGCCGTGGCGGCGGGCCTGCCCCTGTTGGCGGGCGGGCGCGGCGGCCTGGGGGTGTTTATGGCGCCGTCGGCCGGTTACCTGGTGGGCTATGCGGTGGCGGCGGGTGTGACGGGCGCGCTGATGCGCCTGCTGCCGCATACCACGCCGCTGCGCACGGCGCTCAGCGCGTTCATCGCCTCGGTGCTGGGCGGCCTGGTGTTCCTGCATGCCATGGGCATCGCGGGGCTGGTGCTGGTCGCGCAGATGCCGCTGGACAAGGCCATTTGGGCCGACCTGGTCTTCGTGCCGGGTGACCTGGTCAAGTGCGTGCTGTGCGCGGTGGTGGTGCACACCGTCGCCAAGGCGCTGCCGGACTGGCAGTTCGGTGGGCGCCAGCGTTGAGCGCCGGCCTTTGTATGCAGGAGCAGCCGGATATGCCCATGGCGCAGCTGCTGGCCGGCGAGGCGCTGCCGGCCTTGTTCGACTGGGTGCACGGGCCGCTGGCCCATTGGGCGCGCACGCGGCCCCATGCCCTGGCGCTGGCCAACGAGACACGACAGATCGGCTTTGCCGAGCTGCATGAGCGCGTGCAGGCCGAGGCCCGCCGGCTGGACGCCGAAGGCGCACCCGCCACCGTGCTGTTGCGCGGGCAGGGCGGCACGCTGGAGAGCGTGCTGGCCTTTCTGGGCGTGATCGCCAGCGGGCGCTGCGCGGCCATGGGCGATCCGGAGTGGCCGGCAGGCGTGGCCCAGGCCGTGGCCGGGCGGCTGCCCCTCGATCAGGCCCGGGCGGCAGCGGCCACGCCACAGTCGCCGTTCTACATCGGCTTCACTTCGGGCAGCACGGGCGTGCCCAAGGGCTTCATGCGCCACCACCGTTCGTGGGCCGAGAGCTTTCGCGTCAGCCTGCAGGACTTCGGCCCCGCCGCCGCCACGCGCGTGCTGGCACCGGGGCGCATGTCGCACTCGCTGTTCTTGTTCGGCGCGCTGCTGGGCCTGTGGACCGGCGCGGGCGCTGTGCTGCAGGAGCGCTTTTCCGCGCCGCGCGCGCTGGCCGCGCTGCAGTCGGGCGCCGCGCGCCTGCTGGTGGCCGTTCCCAGCCAGTTGGTGCTGATGCTGGAATGGGCGCAGCGGCGGGGGCTGGCCCCCATCGAGGGCGTGGAGCTGGTGCTTATCAGCGGCGCGCGCTGGCTGCGCGAGCGCACGCCCGCGCTGCGCCTTTTGTTCCCGCGGGCGCGCATCGTGGAGTTCTACGGCGCGTCCGAGGCCAGTTACGTCGCCTGGATGGACGCGGACGCCGGCGCCCCCGCGCAGGCCGTGGGGCGGCGCTTCAGCAACGTGGACCTGCACATCGGCACGCACCCGCATGCCCAGGCGCAGCCGCCGGGTACGCCGGGGCTGATCTGGGTGCGCAGTCCCATGCTGTTCATGGACTATGTGAACCAGAGCGATGCCACGGCCGCGCTGCGCGAGGGCGACTGGCTGTCGGTGCGCGACATGGGCTACCTCGACGACAGCGGCCTGCTGCACCTGTGCGGGCGCGAAAACCGCATGCTGGTCACGCAGGGCAAGAACCTCTTTCCCGAAGAGGTGGAGACGCGTCTGCTGGCCCATCCCCAGGTCGCGCAGGCCAGCCTGCAGGGCGTGGCCGACGGCCTGCGCGGCGCCAGCGTGCATGCGGTGCTGCAGTGGCGCGGGCAGGCGCGGCCGCCCGGCGGGCTGGCGCTGGCAGCGTGGTGCCGCGAGGCGCTGGAGCCCTTCAAGACGCCGCGCCACTGGTGGGTATGGACGGGCGACTGGCCCCAGACGGCCAGCGGCAAGACCGACCATGCGGCCATCGGCCGCACGCTGCAGGCGCGGGCGGCCACCGGGCAGGAGGCAGCGACCGTGCTGGAGGCCTGGAAATGAAGGGCGCGCCCATGCCCATCCTGGCCTGGGCACGCACGCCGGTGGCCCCCGTGGGTGGGGCGCTGGCGGGCTGCCAACCGCATGAGTTGGCGGCGCCGCTGGTGGCGCGCCTGCTGGCCGATACCGGCCTGCCGCCGCAGGCCGTGGATGCCGTGGTGCTGGGCAACGCGCTGGGCGCGGGCGGCAACCCCGCGCGTGTGCTGGCACTGGCGGCCGGACTGGCCGAGCGCATTCCCGCCGTGACGCTGGACACGCAATGCTGCGCAGGGCTGGACGCTGTCACCCATGCCTGCGGCCTGCTGGCCCTGGGTCAGGCGCAGGTGGTGATTGCCGGCGGTGCGGAGGCCTGGAGCCGGGCGCCCCTGCGCCTGCACCGGCCCGCGCAGGCCGGCGCCGCGCCCGTGGCTTACGAGCGCCCCGCATTCACGCCCTGGCCCACGCGCGACCCCGACATGCTGCAGGCCGCAGGCGCCTGGGCGCGGTGCCAGGGGCTGACGCGTACCGCGCAGGACGCCTACGCCCAGGCCAGCCATGCCCGCGCCGTGGCCGCGCGCGCCGCGATGGCGGCCGAGATCGTGCCGCTGCACGGGCTGGCGCACGATACCTATCCCCGCAGCTTGAGCGCCGAGCGCGTGGCGCGCATGCCCGCCGTGGTACAGGGCCAGGCGCCCGATGGCGTGGACTGCGGCGTCAGTACCGTCGCGGTATCGCCCAAGGCCGACGGCGCGGCCCTGCTGCTGCTGGCCACGCCGGCCGCCTGCGCACGTTGGGGCCTGCGGCCGCGCGCGCACTGGTGCGGCAGCGCCAGCGTGGGCGGATCGCCCGAGGCGCCCATGCTGTGCGCCATCGACGCGGCCCGCGCTGCGCGCGAACGCAGCGGCTGGCGCCTGGAAGAGCTGGATGCGCTGGATGCGCTGGAGCTGCACGATGCCTTCGCCGCCCAGGGCCTGGCGTTCTGCAACGCCTTCGGCCTGCCGCACGAGGCCGTCAACCGCCAGGGCGGTGGCCTGGCGCGCGGGCACCCCATCGGCGCATCGGGCGCCATCGCCCTGGTACGCGTGCTGGCGCAGCTGCAGGCGCAGCAGCGCACGGGCTTGCGGCGCGCGCTGCGCGGCCTTGCCTGCATTGCCGGCGCGGGCGGCCTGGGCACAGCCACATGGGTGGAGGTGGCGGCATGTTGAGGTCCGAGCCCCTGGCGACACCCCAGGCGGAGGACTCCTTCGAGGCGCTGGCGCGCGCCCGCCATTCCGTGCGCGCCTTTCTGCCGCTGCCCGTGCCCGCTGCCATGCTGGAAAGCCTGCTGGTCACGGCGCGGCTGGCGCCCAGCGGCGCCAACCTGCAGCCCGGGCGCTTCTGGGCGGTGGAGGGCGCGGCGCGCGAACGGCTCAGCGCCGCACTGACTCAGGCCTGGCGCGACCAGGTTCCCGAGGCCGAGGACTACGGCTACTTTCCCCGCCCCATGCCGCTGGTCCTGCGCAAGCGCCAGGTGGCCGCGGCGCAGGCCCTCTACGGCGCCCTGGGCGTGGCGCGGGGCGATGGCCGGGGGCGGGCGCTGCAGTTCGAGCGCAACTTCCGTTTCTTCGATGCCCCCGTGGCGCTGGTGGTGACCATCGACCGCGACTTCGGCGCCGGCGGCTTCATGGACCTGGGCATGTGCCTGCATGGGCTGATGCTGGCCGCGCAGTCCCGGGGGCTGGCGAGCTGTGCCATTGGCGCGCTGGCCAGCTACCCGCAGATCGTGCGCGACGCCCTGGGCCTGCCCGCCACCGAGCTGGTGGTGTGCGGCATGGCCCTGGGCTGGGAGGACGGGCAGGCGCCGGTGAACCGAGCCCGCACCGAGCGCGAGGCGCTGGCGCGGTATTTCACCGTGCTGCGCTGAACGCCGCGAGGCGCGGGCGGTGGGCTCAGGTCTTGTCCCGAGAGACGCCGGCCGCCCCCTGGGTTAGGGTGGCTGCGGCTTGACCTCCGCTCCGGCTGCCCGCAGGCGCCGGCCTTGCGTCCCCGGCGACGCTCACCTCGACCCGTGTGTCCATGAACCTCCATCGGAAACTGTTGCAGCGCGCCCAGGAAGGGCGCCCCGTTCGTATTGGCCTGATCGGCGCGGGCAAGTTCGGCGCCATGTACCTGGCGCAGGTGCCGCGCATGCCCGGCGTGCACCTGGTCGGCATTGCCGACCTGTCGCCCGCCAATGCCCGCGCCAGCCTGGCGCGCGTGGGCTGGCAGCCCGGGCAGTCGTCTGCGGCGACGGCGCAGGAAGCGCTGGACCAAGGGACGACCTGGATCACCGAGGACTGGCAGGCCCTGGTGAGCCACCCGCAGATCGAGCTGATCGTGGAGTGCACGGGCAACCCCATGGCGGCGGTGGACCACATCCTCCACGCCTTCGAGCACGGCAAGCATGTGGTGAACGTGACCGTGGAGGCCGATGCCTTCTGCGGCCCGCTGCTGGCGCGCAAGGCGGCCGCGGCGGGCGTGGTGTATTCCATGGCCTATGGCGACCAGCCCGCCATGATCTGCGAGCTGGTGGACTGGGCGCGCACCTGCGGCTTTCCGGTGGTGGCGGCGGGGCGCGGCCACAAGTGGCTGCCGCACTTTTGCGAGTCCACGCCTGAGACGGTGTGGGGCCACTACGGATTGAGCCCCGAGCAGGCGCAGCGCGGCGGCCTGAATCCCAAGATGTTCAACAGCTTCCTCGACGGCTCCAAGCCCAGCATCGAGAGTACGGCGGTGTCTAACGCCACGGGCCTGGCCGTGCCCAGCAACGGCCTGCTGTACCCGCCGGCCAGCGTGGAAGACATTCCCTATGTCACGCGGCCCGTGAGCGAGGGCGGGGTGCTGGAGCAGAAGGGCATGGTGGAGGTGGTCTCCTCGCTGGAGAAGGACGGCCGCAAGATTCCCTACGACATCCGCATGGGCGTGTGGGTGACCGTGGAGGCCGAGACCGACTACATCAAGCACTGCTTCGAGGAGTACAACGCCCACACCGACCCGTCCGGCCGCTATTTCACGCTGTACAAGCGCTGGCACCTCATCGGGCTGGAGGTGGGCATGTCGGTGGCCAGCGTGGCCCTGCGCGGCGAGCCCACGGGCGTGCCCCTGGACTGGAACGCCGACGTGGTGGCCACCGCCAAGCGCGACCTGCGCCCCGGCGACATGCTGGACGGCGAGGGCGGCTACACCGTCTGGGGCAAGCTGCTGCCGGCCGCCACCTCGCGCCAGATCAAGGGACTGCCGCTGGGCATGGCGCACAACGCTCGCGTGGTGCGCCCCGTGGCCCGGGGGCAGTCGCTTTCCTGGGACGACGTGGCGATGGACACCACCACCCACGCCTACCGGGTCCGACGCGAGATGGAGGCCATGTTCGCCGGCTGACCGGCAGGGGGACGGCGCGGCCGGCTGGGGGCTGGGATAATCCCGGCCCCTATGCCCCTCACGATCACTTTTCCCGAGCAACTTCCCGTTTCCAGCCGCCGTGAGGAAATCATGGAGGCCATGCAGCGGCACCAGGTCATCATCGTCTGCGGCGAAACGGGCTCGGGCAAGACCACGCAGCTGCCCAAGATCGCCCTGGCCCTGGGGCGCGGCCGGTGCAATGCGCCCGAGGGCACGCGCGGGCGCCTGATCGGCCACACCCAGCCGCGCCGCATTGCCGCCAGCAGCGTGGCCAAGCGCATTGCCGAGGAGCTGAACACGCCGCCCGGCGAGGTGGTGGGCTACAAGGTGCGCTTTCAAGACACGCTGCACAAGGGCGCTTCGGTCAAGCTGATGACCGACGGCATCCTGCTGGCCGAGACGCAGACCGACCCCTTGCTGCGCGCCTACGACACGCTGATCATCGACGAGGCGCACGAGCGCAGCCTGAACATCGACTTTTTGCTGGGCTACCTCAAGCAGATCCTGCCCCAGCGCCCGGACCTGAAGGTGGTGGTGACCTCGGCCACCATCGACGCCGAGCGCTTCGCCAAGCACTTTGAGAGCAAGGCCGGGCCGGCGCCGGTGATCATGGTCTCGGGCCGCACCTACCCGGTGGAGATGCGCTACAAGCCCTTCGAGGAAAAAAAGGACTTCGACCTCAACGACGCGATCGCCGATGGGGTCGATGAACTCTGGCAAGGTGGCAAGGGCGGCGACATTCTGGTCTTTCTGCCCGGCGAGCGCGAGATCCGCGAGGCGGCCGACCACCTGCGCAAGCACCTGCAGCACTCGCCGGTGCTGCGCTCTGCCGAGGTGCTGCCGCTGTTCTCGCGCCTGTCGCAGGCCGAGCAGGACCGGATCTTCGACGGCCACACGGGCCGGCGCATCGTGCTGGCCACCAATGTGGCCGAGACTTCGCTCACGGTCCCAGGCATCAGATACGTCATTGACGCAGGTACGGCGCGCGTGAAGCGCTATTCATTTCGTAGCAAGGTGGAGCAGTTGCTGGTAGAGCCCATCAGCCAGGCGGCGGCCAACCAGCGCGCGGGCCGCTGTGGGCGCGTGGCCAACGGCATCTGCATCCGCCTGTATGACGAGGCGGATTTCAATCAGCGCGACCGCTTCACCGACCCTGAAATCCTGCGCAGCTCGCTGGCCGGCGTCATCCTGCGCATGAAGTCGCTGGGCCTGGGCGATGTGGTGAACTTCCCATTCCTGGAGGCGCCCTCGGGCCGCGCGATTGCCGACGGCTACCAGCTGCTGGCCGAGCTGGGCGCGGTGGACGATCGCGGCAACCTGCTGCCCATGGGCCAGGAGCTGGCCCGCCTGCCGCTGGATCCGCGCGTGGGCCGCATGATTTTGGAGGCGCGCGGGCGCGGCGCCGTGGCCGAGGTGCTGGTCATCGCCTCGGCCCTGTCGGTGCAGGACGTGCGCGACCGGCCGCTGGAGGCGCAGCAGCAGGCCGACCAGCAGCATGCCAAGTTCGACGACGAGAAAAGCGAGTTCACCGGCTACCTGCGGCTGTGGAAGTGGCTGCAGGACGCGCGCGGCGGCAAGGTGGTGGCCCAGACGCGCAAGGAGATGGCGGCGCAGAGCGCGCCCGCGGCCAAGCCGCGCAACCAGGCCTTCCTGCCCGTCAGCCAGCGCAGCAGCGGCGCGCAGGTGCAGGGCTCGGTGCAGGAGCGCCTGGCGCTGTTCGACCCCGCCGAGCCGCTGGACGCCACGCACAAGATCAGCAACCGCCAGTGGGAGCAGCTGCTGCGGCAGAACTACATCAACATCCGCCGCGTGCGCGAGTGGCGCGACATCCACAGCCAGCTGCTCACGGTGGTGAAGGAGCACAAGTGGCAGGTGAACGTGGAGCCCGCCGGCTACGAGGCGGTGCACCTGTCCATGCTGTCGGGGCTGCTGGGCAACATCGGCTACCGCGCCGAGGAAAGCGACGCCTATCTGGGCGCGCACGGCATCAAGTTCCACCCGCACCCCGGCGCGCACCTGAGCAAGAAGCCCGGGCGCTGGATCGTGGCGGCCGAGCAGGTGGAGACGTCCCGCCTGTACGGCCGGGGCATTGCCGCCATTGAGCCACAGTGGCTGGAAGAGGTGGGCGGCCACCTGCTCAAGAAGCAGCTGCTGGACCCGCACTGGTCCAAGAAGCAGGCCGACGTGGTGGCGCTGGAGCGGGCCACGCTCTACGGCCTGGTGGTCTACAACGGCCGCCGCGTCAGCTATGGGCGCATCGACCCCTACGAGGCGCGCCAGCTGTTCATCCGCCAGGCGCTGGTGGAGGGCGAGTGGGAGACGCCGTGGCATTTCCTGGCCGCCAACCTGAAGCTGGTGCGCAAGGTGGAGGAGCTGGAGCACAAGTCCCGCCGCCAGGACGTGCTGGTGGACGACGAGTTGATCTACGCCTTCTACGACCAGCACCTGCCCCAGGACATCTACAGCGGCGCCACGTTCGACCACTGGTTCCGCGCGGAGAGCCGGGGCCGGCCGGAGCTGCTGCGCCTGTCCAGGGACGAGCTGATGCGCCACGAGGCCGCGGGCATCACCACCGACAACTTCCCCAAGACCGTCAAGCTGGGCGGCGTGGACTGCACGGCCGCCTACCTGCACAGCCCGGGCGATGCGCGCGACGGCGTCACCGTGACGGTGCCGCTGTTCGTGCTCAACCAGGTGAGCGAGGAGCGCGCCGAATGGCTGGTGCCCGGCATGCTCAAGGACAAGATCCAGGCCCTGCTCAAGAGCCTGCCGCAGCGCCCGCGCAGCCGCTTCGTGCCGCTGCCCGAAAGCGCGGCGCGGCTGGCCGCGCTGTTCGCCTCGGAAGAGCGCTGGGCCCAGGGCGGGCTGATCGACGCGCTGCTCAAGCAGGTGCAGGGCGAGACCTCGCTCGACGTGAAACGCGCGGACTTCAAGCTCGACATGCTGAGCCCGCACCTGTTCATGAACTTCCGCGTGACCGACGAGCATGGCCGCCAGCTGGGCCAGGGCCGCAACTTGGGCGCGCTCAAAGCCGAGCTGGGCGCCAAGGCCCGGGGCGCCTTCCAGGCGCTGGCCTCATTAAAGATAGCTGCTGGCGCAGACCAGAAGCCAGTTTCAGATAAAAAAGTACCTGAAACCAAGGGAAGGCAAGCGCAAGCAGCTATCAAAAATGAGGGCGCCGCCCCCAAGGGCGGCCAGGCCAGCCAGGTGGACGCGCGCTATACCCAGTGGACCTTTGGCGAACTGCCCGAGCTGATGGAAATCCAGAAGGGCAGCCAGACGCTGATCGGCTTTCCGGCGCTCATCGACCAGGGCGATGCCGTGGGCATCGAGGTGTTCGACGAACCCGAGGCCGCGGCCGCCCGCCACCGCGTCGGCCTGCGCCGGCTGTTTGCGCTGCAGATCAAGGATGCGCTCAAGTACCTGGAGAAGAACATCCCCGACCTGCAGAAAATGGCCGTGGCCTACATGCCGCTGGGCACGCAGGAGGAGCTGCGCGCCCAGATCATCGACGTGGCCATCGACCGCGCCTTCCTGCAGGAGCCGCTGCCGGCCAACGCGGCGCAGTTTCAGCAGCGTGTGCAGGACGGACGCGGGCGGCTGACGCTGATCGCCAACGAAGTGGCGCGCATGGCCGGCGTGATCCTGGTCGAGTACGCGGCGGCCCAGCGCAAGATCAAGGACACCAAGAACGCCCCCGAGGCCACGGCCGATGCGGCCCAGCAGCTGCAAAGGCTGATGCCCCGCCAGTTCATCGCCGCCGCGCCCTGGGTGCAGTTGCAGCACTACGCGCGCTATCTGAAGGCCATCGTCGCGCGCCTGGACAAGGTGCGTGCCGATCCGGCCCGCGACGCCGCCAAGTTGAAGGAGCTGCAGCCGCTGGAGCAGCGCTACTGGCGCCTGGTGGCCGAGTGCAAGGGCCAGGTGGACGCGCGCATGCAGGAGTACCGCTGGATGCTGGAGGAGCTGCGCGTGAGCTTCTTCGCGCAGGAGCTGCGCACGCCGTACCCGGTCAGCATCAAGCGGCTGGACAAGGTCTGGTTCCAGCTCGCCTCATAGCCTCATAGCGGCTGGCATGCCGCGCCGGCGTCACCTGCCGGGGCGCGGGGGCGGTCAAGGCGCCAGCAGCGCGGCCAGTGCGTCGGCCGACAGATCCCGCGCGGCGCCAAAGCCCGCGACATGGCGCGCGCCCAGCGGCGCGATCTGTACGAAGCGGAAGTCGCCCAGGGCGGTCATGGGCTCGGCCTCGGGGAAGCGCCGCAGGTAGGCCGCCCGGGCCGCGCCGGCCGCCTCTGGCGCCAGCACCGTGGCCCGGCCGTACACCGTGACGCGCTCCAGCGCATGCACCGGCTGGTCTGGCTCCTCGGGCGCGGTGATCAGCAGCGACACCAGGGGCGAGTGCTGCAGATTGCGGCTGTGGGCGGCGAGGGCGCTCACATGGATCAACAGCACCCGAGCAGCGGGGTCGATGGCATAGGGCACGAACGACACCGCGGCGACTTGGCCTGTGGCGCCTGCTTCCGGGGGCGCTGCCTGCAGCGTGCCCAGCGCAGCGGTGCGGCGGCCCTGCAGCAGTTGGCGCAGGGACTGGTCCAGGCGGGATTCATGGGGCATGGCGGTGGGCGGGCGGGGTGCGGTGCCAGCCATTGTAGGAACAGGCCATGCGCTGGGTGCCCGTTCCCGTCATCGCCGGCCGCCAGCACGGCCACGCAGCGGCCATTAAGGCAGGGCGAGCCGCTCCAGCTCTGCGCACACATCGGCCATGCGCCCGGAAATCACCAGGCGGCAGGCGTTGCCTTCGTGGCGGTTCAGGATCACGCGCAGCGGACGGGTCGGCGGTGATGCAGCGGCGCAGCGGGCCAGCTCCCCGGCCGGCGCCAGCCGTGCGCTCTGGCCAACAGGCAGCGGCCTGGCCAAGGCTGGCAGCCGCTGCACGTGCAGGGGGCGCAACGCCGTGGCGCCTGGCACGCCATCGCGCAAGGCTTCCGTACAGGCCCCGGCCACAGGGCGGGAGGCGTGCGACCGCACCCATACGGCGACGCGGCGCAGGGGGCGGTAGAGGGCGGAAAGTGTGGAGAGGGCAAATCCCATGTGAAAACTCCGGCATGCCAGGGGCATGAAGGTGGAACACAGGCAGGATTGCCAAAAAAGCGCGCATCCGCAGGGTTGGCATGCGGCCGCCGCCGGGCGTGATGCCCGCTGCGCACCTCCATGCCAGACGCCCGCCACCTGCGGCGGCGCTCGCACCGGAGGGGTGCGCGCTACATGAGCATGGTGTTGCGGATCAGGCCCACGGCGAGGCCTTCGATCTCGAAGGGCTCGCCGGGCTCGACCCGGATCACGGGGTAGTCGGGGTTCTCGGGCAGCAGCTCGATGGCGCTGCCCGTGCGGCGCAGGCGCTTGACCGTCACGTCGTCCCCCAGTCGGGCGACGATGATCTGCCCGTTGCGCGCCTCGCGCGTGGTCTGCACGGCCAGCAGGTCGCCGTCCATGATGCCGGCGTCGCGCATGGACATGCCGCGCACCTTGAGCAGGTAGTCCGGCTTGTGCGCAAACAGGCTGCCCTCCACGGTGTAGGTCTGGTCCACATGCTCCTGGGCGAGAATGGGCGAGCCTGCGGCGACGCGGCCTATCAGCGGCAGCGTGAGCTGCGACAGGCCGGGAATCGGCAGGCTGAACTGGGTGCCGCGTGCGGCGTTGATGTTGCGCACGGTTTCGCCGCGCAGCCGGATGCCGCGCGAGGTGCCACTCACCAGCTCGATGACGCCCTTGCGCGCCAGGGCCTGCAGGTGCTCTTCGGCGGCGTTGGCGGACTTGAAGCCCAGTTCGGCCGCGATCTCGGCGCGCGTGGGTGGCGCGCCGGTGCGCGCGATGGCGGTCTGGATCAAGTCCAGGATCTGCTGCTGGCGGGCGGTGAGCTTGGGGCTGTCGAGCATGGTGCGATCCAATGCAGGCGGGTGGATGAACAACTGTTTTTTAATCCAGTATCTGTATTTTTAAACAGTTTCCAAAGGGATGCAAGTGGGACAAGACAGAAAAATCGTGGTGCTGGGCACCGGGGGCACGATTGCCGGCACGTCCAACGTGCCCGGTGCCAACGTGGGCTACACGGCGGCGCAGATCGGCGTGGCGCAGCTGCTGGCCGCCGTGCCCGGCCTGGCGCAGGCGGCGGGCGGCGTGCTGGAGGCCGAGCAGCTCGCGCAGCTCGACAGCAAGGACATGGGTTTCGATGTCTGGACGCGCCTGGCGCAGCGCTGCGCGGCGCTGCTGGCCGACCCGGCGGTGGCCGGCATCGTCGTCACGCATGGCACCGACACGCTGGAGGAAACGGCCTGGCTGCTGCACAACCTGCTGGACGCAACCAAGCCGGTGGTGCTGACCTGTGCCATGCGTCCGGCCACCGCGCTCGCGCCGGACGGGCCGCAGAACCTGCTCGACGCGGTGACGCTGGCGGCAGAGGCGTCGGCGCGCGGCGTGCTGGTGGTGGCCGCGGGCGTGGTGCACGGCGCGCGCGAGGTGAGCAAGGTGCATCCGCTGCGGCTGGACGCCTTTGAGTCGAGCGACGTGGGCCCCCTGGGCTGGATAGAGGCGGGGCGCGTGCGCTGGGCGCGCGGCTGCGCACCCCAGGCGGGCGTGCCGCTCCATGGCGCGCTGGTGCCGGCCCTGGACGGCGTGGCCTGGCCGCGGGTGGACATCGTGATGAGCCATGCCGGCGCCGACGGCAGGCTGGTGGACTGTCTGGTGCACGGGCAGGTGCAGGGCATCGTGGCGGCCGCTACGGGCGATGGCACGCTGCACCATGCCCTGGAGGCCGCCCTGGCGCGCGCCGCGGCCGCCGGCGTGCAGGTGCGCGTGGCGTCGCGCTGCCCGCAGGGGCGCATGGTGAGCCTGCGCGATGCGCCGTGGCGCGACGCGGACGGGCTCAGCCCCGTGAAGGCCCGTGTGAGCCTGCTGCTGGAGCTGATGCAGGCGGCCATCGCCCAGGCCTGAGAAACCACGCGCCACAAACCACAACGCCCCGCAGAGCGGGGCGTTGTGCCATGGGGGCGGGGCGGATCAGCTCGCCAGGGCCTCGAAGGCGCGTGCGGTGATCTCTTCCACGCTGCCCGTGCCCTGGATGGCGCGGTACTTGGGGGCTCCGGCGGGGTCGGTTTGGGCCCAGCCGGAGTAGTAGTCCACCAGCGGGCGCGTCTGGTCGCTGTAGACCTGCAGGCGCTTCTTCACGGTTTCTTCCTTGTCGTCCTCGCGCTGCACCAGGGGTTCGCCGGTCACGTCGTCCAGGCCC
The DNA here is from genome assembly GCF_059568935.1 of Diaphorobacter oryzae DSM 22780. Classification (NCBI taxonomy): domain Bacteria; kingdom Pseudomonadati; phylum Pseudomonadota; class Betaproteobacteria; order Burkholderiales; family Comamonadaceae; genus Diaphorobacter; species Diaphorobacter oryzae. The sequence goes on from NZ_JCANUL010000001.1 coordinate 144,407, forward strand.
TCCACCTTGGGCGGGTTGAACTTGACGTGGTAGGTGCGGCCCGAGGCGGGGTGCGAGCGGCGGCCGCTCATGCGTTCGATGATGGCGTCGAACGGTACGTCGATTTCCAGCACGTAGTCCAGCTTCACGCCGGCGGCCTTCATGGCGTCGGCCTGGGGGATGGTGCGCGGGAAGCCGTCGAACAGGAAGCCCTGGGCGCAATCCGCTTCGGCGATGCGCTCCTTCACCAGATTGATGATCAGGTCATCGCTCACGAGCTGGCCGGCGTCCATGACGGCCTTGGCCTGCAGACCAAGGGGCGTGCCGGCCTTGACGGCGGCGCGCAGCATGTCGCCCGTGGAGATTTGCGGAATGCCGAATTTCTGGCAGATGAACGCGGCCTGCGTGCCCTTTCCGGCGCCGGGAGCGCCGAGCAGAATCAGTCTCATGGATGTCCTCTTGTGTTTTGAAATCAGCGGGCACGGCTGCCGCCGGCGCGCCTGCGCGGGACATGTGCTCTTGAGGCGGTCAAGGATAGCACGCGTGGCATGCACGAGACTGACGCGCGCCGGAGCGGCGCCAGGAGGCGCGGGCTAGGCGGCTAGCAGGGCGCGCACGCGTTCCAGGTCGGCGGGCGTGTCCACGCCGGGGCCGGGGGGGCTGCCGGTCACATGCACGGCGATGCGGTGCCCGTGCCAGAGGGCGCGCAGCTGCTCCAGCGCCTCCAGCATCTCCGTGGGGGCGGGCGGCAGCTGCGGAAAGCGGCGCAGAAAGCCCGCGCGGTAGCTGTAGATGCCGACATGGCGCAGCGGCGCGAAGCCCGCGGGCACGCCCTGGCCCTGCTGCCACCAGGCGCTGCCCGCGGCGTGGTCGCGCGCGTGCGGGATGGGGGCGCGGCTGAAGTAATGCGCCAGGCCCTGTGCGTCCAGCACCACCTTCACCACGTTGGGGTTGGCAAAGTCGGCTGCACTGTCGATGGCATGGGCGGCCGTGCCCATGCTGGCGTCGGCGCGGTGGTGCAGCAGCGCGGCCACGGCGTTGATCAGCTGCGGGTCGATGAGCGGCTCGTCGCCCTGCACGTTGACTACGATGTCGTCGCCCTGCAGGCCTAGCAGCTCGCAGGCCTCGGCCAGGCGGTCGCTGCCGCTGGCGTGGTCGGTGCGGGTGAGCAGGGCCTCCACGCCGTGGGTGCGGCAGGCGTCGACGATGCGGGCGTCGTCGGCAGCCACCACGCAGCGCTGCGCGCCGCTGCGGGCGGCGCGGCGCGCCACATGCACCACCATGGGCAGGCCGGCGATGTCGGCCAGCGGCTTGTCGGGCAGGCGGGTGGAGGCCAGGCGCGCCGGTATCAGCACCGTGAACGGCGCGGCGGCGATCACTGCTCCAGCTCCTCGTCGGTCAGGGTGCGGGCTTCGTTTTCCAGCAGCACGGGAATGCCGTCGCGCACGGGGTAGGCCAGGCGCGCGCTGCGCGAGATGAGTTCCTGGTGTTCGCGGTCATAGGTTAGCGGGCCCTTGGTGACGGGGCAGACCAGCAGTTCAAGCAGTTTGGGGTCCATGGTGTTCCTCAGAACGTGTGCACGCTCTCAATGGCGTGGCGATGATAGCGATGCCAGGCGCTGGTCCAGCGCGGCGTAGAAGGCCGGCGCGATCTCCAGGGCCAGCGGCACGGCCAGGGCGTCGGGGTGCGCGGGCCAGAGCTTGATGGCGTCCTTTTCGGTGCAAACAAGCCTTTCACGCTTGTCTGGTAATCGTTTCCAGCTATGAAAATCATAGTGATCCGGCAGTGCCTCTTCGGTGGCGGGTGCCAGACCCTGGGCGCGCAGCATGGCAAAGAAATCCTGGGGCCGGGCGATGGCCGCGAGCGCGTGCAGGGGCTCGCCGCGCAGCTGCGCCAGCGGCACGCGGCGGCCGGCGGCGTCCAGCGCATGCGGGGCCAGGGTGCGCGCCAGCGCGAACTGGGGTGCCGGCCCGCCGGGCGCGGGGCCGGCGTGCAGCACCAGATCGACGGCGCGCGGCCAGGGCTCGCGCAGCGGGCCAGCGGGCAGCAGCCAGCCGTTGCCCGTGCCCTCGTCGTTGAAGACGCAGATCTCCACGTCGCGCGCCAGCGCCAGGTGTTGCAGGCCGTCGTCGCACACCAGGATGTCGGTGGCCGGATGGGCCGCGAGCAGCGCCCGGCCGGCCTCGGCCCGCCGGCGTGCCACGAAGACCGGCACCGCGCCGGCGCGGGCGATCAGCGCGGGCTCGTCGCCCACCTCGGCGGCGGTGCTGGCGGGCAGCACCTCGCGGCAGTCGGTGGTGGTGCGCCCGTAGCCGCGCGACACCACGCCCGGGTGCCAGCCCGCGGCCTGCAGGTGGCGCACCACGGCCAGGGTCACGGGGGTCTTGCCGGCGCCGCCCGCGATCACATTGCCGACGACGATGACCGGCACCGGCAGGCGCTCGCTGCGCAGCAGCCCGCGCCGGTAGAACGCGCGGCGCAGCGCCGTGAGCGCGCGGTAGGGCAGCGACAGCGGCCACAGCGCGATGGCCAGCGGGCCGCGGCGCAGCCAGGCCTGGCGCAGGCGCGTGGAGAGGGTGGGGGCGCGGCCGTCGGCGGCCATGGGCCTTACTTGCGGGCCGTGGCCGACGACTGGGTGGCGAAGGTGATCTGCGACAGGCCCACGCGGCGCGCGGCCTCCATCACCGTGACCACGGACTGGTGCGGCGCCGAGGCGTCGGCGCTGATGATGACCACGCTGTTCGGCCCGGCGGTGGCGGCCTCGGCGAGGGCGCGGGCCACCTGCTCGACCTGCTTGCCCTCCAGCGTGGTCTTGTTGACGGCGTAGCGCCCGTCGGCGGCCACGGCCACGATGACTTCCTTGGGGTGGTCGCGCAGCTGCTGCGCATCGGCCACGGGCAGGGACAGCTGCAGTTCGGTGAACTTGCTGTAGGTGGTGGACAGCATCAGGAAGATGAGGATCACCAGCAGCACGTCGATGAACGGGATCAGGTTGATCTCCGGCTCTTCCTTCTGGCGGGGGCGAAAGTTCATGGCGGGCCTGTGCCTTGGGCGCTTACTTGCGCAGGCGGTTGATGTGCCGCACGAACTGTTCGGAGGCCAGCTCCAGCGCCAGCAGGTAGGCGTCCACGCGGCTCCTGAAATAGCGCCAGAAGATCAGCGTGGGAATGGCCACGATCAGGCCGAAGGCCGTGTTGTACAGCGCGATGGAGATGCCGTGCGCCAGCTGCGCCGGGTTGCCGCCGCCCGTGGCGCCCACGGCGCCCGTGCCGGCCTGGGAGCCGAAGATCTCGATCATGCCGATCACGGTGCCCAGCAGGCCCAGCAGCGGCGCGGCCGACGCGATGGTGGCAAGGGCCGTGAGGTATTTCTCAAGCCGGTGCGCCACGGCGCGGCCCGTGCCCTCCATGGCGGCGCGCAGGTCGGCCTCGCTGCTCTGCGGATTGCCGTTCAGGGTGCGCAGGCCGCTGGCCAGCACCTCGCCCAGGGCCGAGTTCTGCGCCAGCTGGGTCACCACGTCGGGCGCGGGAACGGATTTGGAGGAGACCGAGATGGCCTCGTCCAGCAGTTTGGGGGGGACGACGCGGGCCGTCTTGAGGGCCACGAAGCGCTCGAAAACCAGCGCCAGCGCCAGGATGGAGCAGGCAATCAGGGGCCAGATCGGCCAGCCTGCGGCTTGTATGATCGACAGCAATTCTCACTCCGCTCACGATAAAAGCAGCGGGGATTATGGCGCAGCTTGCGGATGCCCCCGCGGGCCGGACGCTCACGCCGCGGGGTGATACCCCGGCCGCCCCTGACGGGCCGCTCACGCACATTTTCTGTGGATAACTTTGTGGGAAACCGCCTGGACAGACCGCTGCAGACGGCGCCGTTGCGTGGTTTGGCTAGATTGATGAAAAATCGCGCAGCAAAAAATCAATGGAAATCAATGACTTGCATGTGTATTCGTGATTTCGGGCGGGTTGCGTGCCCTGTGGCCGAGCTGGCCGCCGCTCGCCAGTATCTGTGGACTAATGCCGCCCCCGCTGGCGCGCCAAAGCCTGGAGCCGCCTATGTTTGAGCGCACGAATGCAGGCGCGGCGCCGCTTGTCTGGGAAGTTGGCGCGCTGTGCCGCGCCATTGCTGATGCGCTGGAGGCGCGGTTCAACCCTGTCGCGGTGCGCGGCGAGATTACGGGCTTCTCGCGCGCGTCCAGCGGACATTGCTACTTCACCCTCAAGGACGGGCAGGGGCAGATCCGCTGCGCCATGTTCCGCCGCGCGGCGGGCCAGCTGGACTTCACGCCGCGCGACGGCGAACTGGTGGAGGTGCGCGGCCGCCTGGGCGTGTACGAGGCGCGCGGCGACCTGCAGCTCATCGTGGAGGGGCTGCAGCGCGCGGGGCAGGGCGCGCTGTTCGAGCAGTTCCTGCGCCTCAAGGCCCAGCTGGAGGCCGAGGGCCTGTTCGACGCCGCGCGCAAGCGGCCGTTGCCGGCCCTGCCGCGCGGCATCGGCCTGGTCACCTCGGCCGGGGCGGCGGCCCTGCACGACGTGGTGACGGCGCTGCGCCGGCGCGTACCCCATATTCCCGTGGTGCTGGTGCCGGCCCTGGTGCAGGGCGCGCAGGCGCCCGCGTCCATCGCCGATGCGCTATCAAAACTGTATCTGCTTGCGCAGAAGGGGCGGGCGCCAGAGGGCGATTTGGCTGCAAACGCGGAGGCGCCGCCAATCATCGACGTCATCCTGCTGGTGCGCGGCGGCGGCTCCATCGAGGACCTGTGGGCCTTCAACGACGAGCGCGTGGCCCGCACCATCGTGCAAAGCCCGGTGCCGCTGGTCAGCGGCGTGGGGCACGAGACCGACTTCACCATCGCCGACTTCTGCGCCGACCTGCGCGTGCCTACGCCCACGGCCGCCGCCGAGCTGGTGGCCCAGCCGCGCGCCGTCTGGCTGGGGGCGCTGGACCTGCTGGGCGAGCGGCTGGCCGACGGGGCGCAGCGCCAGATCGACCTGCGCCTGCAGCGGCTGGACCTGGCGGCGCAGCGCCTGGGCCGGCCCTCGGGCTTCGTGGCCCGCCAGCAGATGCAGCTGGCCCGCCTGGCCCAGCGCATGCGCCATGGGTTGCTATTGAAAACGCAGCGCCTTGCGCAATCCCAGAAAGCGCTGGAGGCCGATTTGCCCCACATCCTGCGGCGCGGCCTGGCGCAGCGCACCGAGCGCCTGGAGCGCGCCGCCCTGCGCCTGGAGCTGCTCAACCCGCAACTGGTGCTGCGCCGCGGCTACGCCCTGCTGACCGACGAGCGGGGCCAGCCCGTGACGCGCCCGGCCCAGGTGCGCCCGGGCGACGCCGTGCACGCTGCCCTGGCCGAGGGCGAGCTTGACCTCACCGTGTCGCAGCGCGGCCTGCTGTGACCGCGGGCCACCTGCGCCGCCAGCGCCGCCATACCCGCACCCGGCGGCGGGAGTCGCGCGCCGCGCGCAGCGGCGCCGGCGATTCCTTTCCTACAATGCCCGTTGCTGCACCGCGCGCCCCGCGCCGGTGACCGCCCAGAATCCCAACCCACGAAGGACCTCACCATGGAACACATCCTGCCTCCGCTGCCCTACGCCATCGACGCCCTGGCTCCCCACTACAGCCAGGAAACGCTGGAGTACCACCACGGCAAGCACCACAACGCCTACGTGGTGAACCTGAACAACCTGCAAAAGGGCACCGAGTTCGAGTCCATGACGCTCGAAGAGATCGTCAAGAAGTCGTCCGGCGGCATCTACAACAACGCGGCCCAGATCTGGAACCACACCTTCTTCTGGAGCTGCATGGCGCCCCAGGGCGGCGGTGAACCCACCGGCGCGCTGGCCGCCGCCATCAACGCCAAGTGGGGCAGCTACGCCGCCTTCAAGGAAGCCTTCGTGAAGTCGGCCGTGGGCAACTTCGGCTCCGGCTGGACCTGGCTGGTCAAGAAGGCCGACGGCACGGTGGACATCGTCAACACCGGCGCGGCCGGCACGCCCCTGACGACGGCCGACAAGGCGCTGCTGACGGTGGACGTGTGGGAACACGCCTACTACATCGACTACCGCAACCTGCGTCCCAAGTTCGTCGAAACCTTCCTCGACAAGCTGGTGAACTGGAAGTTCGCCGAAGCCAACTTCGCCTGATCGCGGCGGCGCCGGCGCAGGCCGCCGGCCACCACGACAAGGGGCCCGGAGAGCGATCTCCGGGCCCCTTCTTGTTGCGCCTCGCGGGCGCCATGCCGCAGCGCCTGCGGGGTGGAAGGTGCTATTGAAAAAGGAGCTGCTTGCGCTTACTGCACAAGCGCTGCAGCCCTGAGAAAATTAAATCCTCGGCGCCAGCGCGGCCAGCCCCAGCATGGTGCGAGGGGCTTCGGTCACGCCGGGCGTGGCGGGGTGGGTGTTGCTGTCGTCCGAGCCGTTGTCGCTCACCTGGCAGCTCACGGTATCGCCGCTGACCGCGCCATGGACGAACCCGCCGGGCGCGGCGCCGCAGGCGCCACCTGGCGTAAGCGGCGGCTGCCCTGGTCCGCGCGATCAAGGTGAGCCGCACCTTCTGCTGCCGCGCCGCTGGGGGTGTTCGACTGCGCGCTGGTGCCGCTGTCGTCGCCAAGGCCCGTTGTGCCGCTGCCGGCCACGGCGGTGATGGTGCCGGTGGCGGCGTGCACCATGCGGATGCGATGGTTGTAGGTGTCCGCAATATAGAGGTGGCCCGCACTGTCCACGGCCACGCCGCTGGGGTAGCTCAACTGCGCGTTGGTGGCGGCGCCGTTGTCGCCGCCGGAGCCCGCTGTGCCGTTGCCGGCTACGGTGGTGATGGCGCCGGTGGCGGCGTCCACCTTGCGGATGCGGTGGTTGTAGGTGTCTGCGATATAGAGGTGGCCCGCGTCGTCCACGGCCACATCGGTGGGGAAGTCCAGCTGCGCGGCGGTGGTGGTGCCGTTGTCGCCGCCATAACCCTGGATGCCGTTGCCGGCCACGGTGGTGATGGCGCCGGTGGCGGCATCCACCTTGCGGATGCGGTTGTTTTCGGTGTCCGCGATATAGAGGCTGCCCGCGCCGTCCCGGGCGATGGCTTGTGGGGAATGGATGGCTATGGAGGTGGCGGGCGCCCCTTCCGGCACCAGGCCGGATTCGTCCACGGTCTGGATGGTTTGCGCCCGCACCCCCCAGGACAGCAGCAGGGCGCCCGAGCACAGCAGGCCCAGATGCCACCGCGCCAGCCAGGCGGGCGGGCCGTGCGGCACGCGGTTGCGGTGAAAAAGCAGGGGGGTGATGGCCATGTGCAGGGTCTCCGGGGGCGTTCATGCCAAAAAGCGGCGCGGGCTGGCGGGGTGCTGGGTTGCTCTTTATTTGATAGCTGCTAGCGATTGCTCTGAAAGCGCTAGAGGCCAAAAACATGAGAAACGCACTGCGCCGGGCTCCGCCACTGTAGGCATTTGTGGCGTTTTGCAACATCCCTGAAATTGGGTAATTTGCGTCGCCCAGGACACAGCCTGCCGGGGGGGCAACGGAGTGAGGCGGCTGCATGGCCGGTGCAGCCCGGTCGGTGTGCGGGTTGGCCCGCTGCGGGGCGGCGGCTTTTTGCGGCAGGCTGGAGGTCAGGTTGACAGGCTTGCTTTGGCGCTGGGCGGACAGTCTTGTAGAAGACTTGCAAAAAAAGAGGCCTGTTTCGCCTCTGATTTTTTGCAATGCGATATTCGATTGCAAATTACACGATTTCCGGGCGGCGACTCGCGCACAATCCGCCTGTCACACCGGATGACTGCGCGCAAGGCTGCGAACCGGCGGCGCAAGACCTCTGTTTTGTTTACCTGAGAGACGAGATGAGCAACCAAAAACCCTCCATCATCTACACCCTGACCGATGAGGCGCCGCGCCTGGCCACGGCCTCGTTCCTGCCCATCGTGCGCAGCTTCACCTCGGTGGCCGGTATCGACGTGACCGAGAGCGATATCTCGGTGGCCGCACGCATCCTGGGCGAGTTCCCCGATTGCCTGAGCGAGGATCAGCGCGTGCCCAACACGCTGGCCGAGCTGGGCAAGAAGACGCTGGAGCCGGATGTGAACATCATCAAGCTGCCCAACATCAGCGCCTCGGTGGCGCAGCTGATGGCCGCCATCAAGGAGCTGCAGGGCAAGGGCTACAAGATTCCCGACTATCCCGAGAACCCGACCAGCGAGCAGGACAAGGAGATCAAGGCGCGCTACTCCAAGTGCCTGGGCTCGGCCGTGAACCCCGTGCTGCGCGAGGGCAACTCCGACCGCCGCGCGCCGCTGGCGGTGAAGAACTACGCCAAGAAGCACCCGCATTCCATGGGCGAGTGGAAGCCGTGGTCGCAGACGCATGTGTCGCACATGCACGAGGGCGACTTCTACCACGGTGAAAAGTCCATGACGCTGGACAAGGCCCGCGAGGTGAAGATGGTGCTGGAGACGCAGTCCGGCAAGACCATCGTCCTGAAGGAGAAGGTCAAGCTGCTGGACGGCGAGGTCATCGACTCCATGTTCATGAGCAAGAAGGCCCTGTGCTCCTTCTATGAGAAGGAACTGGCCGACTGCAAGAAGGCCGGCATCCTGTTCTCGCTGCACGTGAAGGCCACGATGATGAAGGTGTCGCACCCCATCGTGTTCGGCCACTGCGTGAAGATCTACTACAAGGAAGCCTTCGAGAAGCACGGCAAGCTGTTCGACGAGCTGGGCATCAACGTGAACAACGGCATGGCCACGCTGTACGAGAAGATCGAGACGCTGCCGACCTCGCAGCGCGAGGAGATCATCCGCGACCTGCACGCCTGCCACGAGCACCGCCCCGAGCTGGCGATGGTCGATTCCGCCAAGGGCATCACCAACTTCCACTCGCCCAACGACATCATCGTGGACGCCTCCATGCCCGCCATGATCCGCCAGGGCGGCAAGATGTGGGGCGCCGACGGCAAGACCTACGACTGCAAGGCCGTGATGCCCGAGTCGACCTTCGCCCGCATCTACCAGGAGATGATCAACTTCTGCAAGTGGCACGGCAACTTCGACCCGCGCACCATGGGCACGGTGCCCAACGTGGGCCTGATGGCGCAGAAGGCCGAGGAGTACGGCTCGCACGACAAGACGTTCGAGATCTCCGAGAACGGCGTGGCCAACATCGTGGACATCGCCACCGGCGAAGTGCTGCTGACGCAGAACGTGGAAGAGGGCGACATCTGGCGCATGTGCCAGGTCAAGGACGCGCCGATCCGCGACTGGGTGAAGCTGGCCGTGACCCGCGCCCGCAATTCCGGCATGCCCGCCGTGTTCTGGCTGGACCCCTATCGCCCGCATGAGAACGAGCTGATCAAGAAGGTCGAGAAGTACCTGAAGGAGCACGACACCACCGGCCTGAACATCCAGATCATGAGCCAGGTGCGCGCCATGCGCTACACGCTGGAGCGCGTGGCCCGCGGCCTGGACACCATCTCGGTGACCGGCAACATCCTGCGCGACTACCTGACCGACCTGTTCCCCATCATGGAACTGGGCACCTCGGCCAAGATGCTGTCCATCGTGCCCCTGATGGCCGGCGGCGGCATGTACGAGACGGGCGCCGGCGGCTCGGCCCCCAAGCATGTGCAGCAGCTGGTGGAAGAGAACTACCTGCGCTGGGATTCGCTGGGCGAGTTCCTGGCCCTGGCCGTGTCGCTGGAAGACCTGGGCCTGAAGGAAAACAACGCCCAGGCCAAGCTGCTGGCCAAGACGCTGGACCAGGCCACCGGCAAGCTGCTGGACGAGAACAAGTCGCCCTCGCGCAAGGTGGGCGAGATCGACAACCGCGGCAGCCAGTTCTACCTGGCCCTGTACTGGGCCCAGGCCCTGGCCGCGCAGACCGAGGATGCCGGCCTGGCCGCCAAGTTCGCGCCGCTGGCCAAGCAGCTGGCCGAGAACGAGGCCAAGATCGTCGAAGAACTGCGCGTCGTGCAGGGCAAGCCGGCCGACATCGGCGGCTACTACCAGCCGGACCTGGCCAAGCTGAATGCCGTGATGCGCCCCAGCACCACGTTCAACGCGGCCATCGCCTCCCTGACGGCCTGAGCCGTGCCGTGACGCCGGAGCCGGTCGTGTGACCGGCCCTGGCGCGCAACGGCCGAAACCGGCCGACCCACCCCGCCTTGCGCGGGGGCGGGTCGGCCGGTTTCTTTGTTGTGGAGCCCTTATTTAGGGGCGCGCGGCGTGGAAGGGCTTGCCCGCCAGCTTGCTGCCCGCCTTGAGGCCCTTCTTGGCGAACCAGCCCTGGTTCATCTCCAGCACGAAGCGCACGGGCTTGGCGGAGCAATGCGATTCCTCGGACAGGGGCTGCATGTCGACCAGGTTCACGATGGTGCCGTCGTCGGCCACGAAGGCCGCGGTCAGGGGCAGCAGGGTGTTGCGCATCCAGAAGCACTGCGTGGCGGGTTGCTCGAAGACGAACAGCATGCCCTCGTGCTGCGGCATGTCCTTGCGGAACATCAGGCCGGTCTGGCGCTCCTGCGGCGCGGCGGCCACCTGGGCGTCGATGCGGTGCATGCCGGCCGTGAGCTCCGTGCGCGGCAGCTGCATCTGGGGTTCGGCCGGGGCCTGGGCCATGGCCGCGCTGGCGGCCGCCAGCCCCAGGCCGATGGCCAGCAGTTGCCGCAGGGCGCGGCGCGGCGTGGAAGGAGCGGGGTGTGCGAGGGTGTTCATGGGCGATGCTGTGATGCGGTAGCGGTGGTGCTGCCGAGCGTAGCAGGCGGGCATGGCAGGCGTGGCGTGGCGCGAGGGCGCTCGCGCTGCCCGTGCGGCCTGCGCGGCTAGAGGATGTCGAAGGTGTGCATGCCGAAACGCCCCGCGCGCCGGTCCGCGAAGTACTGTTCCAGCGTGGTCTTGACGGTGCGAAAGGAGATTTCGTCCCAGGGAATTTCGTGTTCGCTGAACAGGCGGGCCTCGATGGTCTCGTGGCCGGGGTCGAACCGGTCGCTCTGCAGCGTGGCCAGGTAGAAGAGATGCACCTGGCCCACCTGCGGCACGTTCAGCAGCGAGAACAGCGGGCCCATCTCGATCTGGGCGCCGGCCTCTTCGTCGGTCTCGCGCGCCGCGCCCTGCGCCGTGGTTTCGTCCAGCTCCATGAAGCCGGCGGGCAGCGTCCACTTGCCCCAGCGCGGCTCGATGGCGCGCTTGCACAGCAGCACCCGGTCGCCCAGCACCGGCACCGTGCCCACCACCATCAGGGGGTTTTCGTAATGGATGGTGCCGCAGGCGGGGCAGACGGCGCGCGCGCGCGTGTCGCCATCGTCGGGCACGCGGTAGGCCACGGCCGTTCCGCAGTCGCGGCAATGCTGGATGGGGCGGCGGAAGGTCATTGGGGTTTATGAATCAAAAAAGGCTGCAGCGCTTATACATCAAGCGCTAGCAGCTATTCTTAAGATAGCAAGGCGCGTCAGGCCACCGCCATGCGCAACGTGCCCAGGCCGTCGATGCCGCCTTCGAGCACATCGCCGCGCACCACGGCGCCCACGCCCTCGGGCGTGCCCGTGAAGATCAGGTCGCCGGGCTGCAGCTCCCAGGCGGCGGACAGGTGCTCGATGGTTTCGGCGATGTTCCAGATCAGCTGGCCCACGCTGCTGCGCTGGCGGTCCGTGCCGTTCACCTGCAGCCAGATGGCGGCCTGCTCCACGCCGGCGGCCTGCGCGGCAGGCGTGATCGGGCCGATGGGCGCGCTGGCCTCGAAGCCCTTGCCGATGCACCAGGGGCGGCCCTGCTTCTTCATATCGTTTTGCAGGTCGCGGCGCGTCATGTCCAGGCCCACGGCGTAGCCCCAGACATGCTGCAGCGCGTCCTGTGCGGCGATGTTCTTGCCGCCCCGGCCGATGGCCACCACCAGCTCGATCTCATGGTGCAGGCTGGCCGTGAGCGTGGGGTAGGGCAACTGCCCGGTCGTGCCCTGGTCCACGGGCAGCACGGCATCGGCCGGCTTCATGAAGAAGAAGGGCGGCTCGCGGCCGGTGAAGCCCATTTCCTTGGCGTGCTCCGCATAGTTGCGGCCCACGCAGTAGATGCGGTGCACCGGAAAACGCTGGGCGGAGCCCGTCACGGGAACGCTGGCCTGGGGAGCGGGGGGGAACACGTAGCTCATGGAAGCGGCTGTCTCTGAAGGGGTTTTCGGGATGGATGCAGTGTGCCATGGCGCGGACGCGGCCATGGGCGCCGCGGTGCATTCCGGGCCCTGTGGCTTGGCTTATGCTGTGACCGCATGAAGCTCTACAACTATTTTCGTTCCTCGGCATCGTTTCGTGTGCGTATCGCGCTGGAGGTCAAGGGCCTGCCCTACGACTACGTGCCCGTGCACCTGGTGAAGGCCGAGCACCGCGCGCCGGCCTACGCCAGCCGCCTGGGCGATGCGCTGGTGCCGGCGCTGGAGACCGATGACGGCCACCTGCTCGCGCAGTCCATGGCCATCATCGAATACCTGGAAGAGACCCACCCCGCACCGGCGCTGCTGCCCGCCGACGCCCTGGGCCGCGCCCATGTGCGCGCCCTGGCGCAGATGGTGGCCTGCGAGATCCACCCGCTCAACAACCTGCGCGTGCTCAAGTACCTCAAGCACCAGCTGCAGGTTGACGACGCGGCCAAGGACGCCTGGTACCGCCACTGGGTGCGCAGCGGGCTGGAAGCCTTCGAGCGCCAGCTCGCGCTGCTGGCGCAGGAGCGCGCCGCCGCCGGGCTGGCGCCCTCGCGCCTGTGCTGGGGCGACACGCCCACGCTGGCCGACTGCTGCCTGGTACCGCAGATCTACAACGGCCGGCGCTTCAACGTGGACCTGGACGGACTGCCGCTCACCATGGCCGCGCACGACGCCTGCATGCAGCTGGCGGCCTTCCAGCGCGCCCAGCCCTCGGCCTGCCCGGACAGCGAGGCCTGAGCCGATGACACACCCCGTGCCCTTCGACTGGCTGCGGCCCGACTGGCCCGCGCCGCCCCATGTGCGGGCGCTGTGCACCACGCGCAGCGGCGGCGTGAGCGCGGCGCCCTACGGCAGCTTCAACCTGGGCCGCTACGTGGGCGACGCCTCCGAGGCCGTGCAGGCCAACTGGGCGACGCTGCAGGCCGCGCTGAGCGCCGGAGGCTGCGCCGTGCGGGCCGTTTATCTGCGCCAGGTGCATGGAACAGACGTGCAGCCGCTGGACCCGCAAACGCCCGACGGCCTGGATGCCGACGCCTGCACCACCCAGGCCGCCGGGGTGGCCTGCATCGTCATGGCGGCGGACTGCCTGCCCGTGCTGTTCACCAACCGCGCCGGCACGCGCGTGGCGGCGGCCCATGCGGGCTGGCGCGGGCTGGCGGGCGGGATGCTGGAGGCGGCCTTGAAGCCTTTTAGTGCTCCAGCGCAGGTGGATCAAGCGCAAGTGGCTATAAAAAAAATAGCATCCGAAGAGCCGGATGAGGTGATCGCCTGGCTGGGCCCCTGCATAGGCCCCGAGGCCTTCGAGGTCGGCCCCGAGGTGCGCGACGCCTTCTGCGCGCAAGACCCGCAGGCCGGCGCGTATTTCAGGCCGCACGGCAGCGCCGGCAAGCTGCTGGCCGATCTGGCAGGACTGGCGCGCCACCGCCTGCGCGCCCAGGGCGTTACCGCGCTGTACGGCAACGACAGCTCGCCCGCCTGGTGCACCGTGGGCAACCCCTCACGGTTCTTTTCGCACCGGCGCGACACCCCCGTGCTCGGCACCAGCGGCCGCATGGCTGCCTGCGTCTGGATGGACGCCTGACGCGGCGGGCGCCTGCACGGCCGCCTCTGCCAGTTCGCGCGCGCGGATGGCGCGCTTGCGCGCCGGCGTGCCCAGGATGTAGAGCACGATGGCCATGGGCAGCAGCCCGTAGAGCACGAAGGTGACGATGGCGCCCAGCACCGAGCCATTGGCGGCCGTGGCCTCGGCCACGGCCATCAGCAAGGTGACGTACAGCCACCCGATAACCACCAGGTACATGATCGATTTCCGCCGATAAAACAGGGATTGTGGCGGGCCCGCCACTGCGCGGGGAACGCAAAGCCCTGCGGGGCCGCTGCGGATTCCCACGCCGCGCCCGCCTCGGCAACAATCAGGGCGAAGGCCCACGCCCGGGTCTATCCACGGAGGCCGCATGAATTTCGACGCAGACTGGGCCGAGAGCGCCCGGCAGTTCCAGCAGACGCTGGGAGAGGGCTGGAGCAAGATGCTGCAGGCCCTGCAGCCCGCGGAGGCGAACGCCTCGCTGTCCATACCGCATGCCGCACCGGTCGGCTTCGCGCCCGACAAGCTGGCCGCACTGCAGCAGCGGTACTTCGATGAACTGCGCGCCCTCTGGAGCCACAGCCTGCATCCCGAAGCGCCGGGCACCGCCGACAAGCGCTTCGCCGGCGAGGGCTGGGCGCAGAACCCGCTTTCTGCCCTGTCCGTGGCGGCCTACCAGCTGCAGGCACGCACCCTCATGGGCCTGGTGGATGCGGTGGAGGCCGACGACAAGACCCGCGCGCGCATCCGCTTCAGCGTGGAGCAGTGGCTGGCGGCCATGGCGCCCAGCAACTTCCTGGCCTTCAACGCCGATGCCCAGAAGAAGGCGCTGGACACCCAGGGCGAGAGCATCGCCAAGGGCGTAGCCAACCTGCTGCGCGACATGCGCCAGGGCCACATTTCCATGACCGACGAGAGCCGCTTCGAGGTGGGCCGCAACGTAGCCACGACCGAGGGCGCGGTGGTGTTCGAGAACGAGCTGTTCCAGCTCATCGAGTACAAGCCGCTCACGCCCAAGGTGTTCGAGCGCCCCTTCCTCATGGTGCCGCCCTGCATCAACAAGTTCTACATCCTGGACCTGCAGCCGGAGAACTCGCTGATCCGCCACGCCGTGGCCCAGGGCCACCGCACCTTCGTGGTGAGCTGGCGCAACCCCGATGCCTCGCTGGCGCACAAGACCTGGGACGACTACATCGACGGCGCCGTGCTCACCGCCATCGCCACGGTGCAGCAGATCAGCGGCGCCGAGCAGATCAACGCCCTGGGCTTCTGCGTGGGCGGCACCATGCTCGCCACTGCGCTGGCCGTGCTGGCCGCGCGCGGGCAGGAGCCGGTGGCCAGCGCCACCTTCCTCACCACCCTCATCGACTTCGCCGACACCGGCATCCTCGACGTGTTCATCGACGAGCCCTTCGTTCGCATGCGCGAGCTGCAGATGGGGCAGGGCGGGCTCATGAAGGGGCAGGACCTGGCATCCACCTTCAGCTTCCTGCGGCCCAACGACCTGGTGTGGAACTACGTGGTGGGCAACTACCTCAAGGGCGAGACGCCGCCGCCGTTCGACCTGCTGTACTGGAACAGCGACAGCACCAATCTGCCCGGCCCCTACTACGCCTGGTACCTGCGCAACTTCTATCTGGAAAACAACCTCATCCAACCCGGCGTGCTGACCGTGTGCGGTGAAAAGCTGGATCTGCGCCAGCTCAAGCTGCCGGTCTATATCTACGGCTCGCGCGAGGACCATATCGTTCCCGCCGCGGCGGCCTATGCGTCCACCCAGGTGCTGCCGGGCAAGAAGCGCTTCGTCATGGGCGCATCGGGCCATATCGCCGGCGTGATCAACCCGCCGGCCAAGAAAAAGCGCAGCCACTGGCTGCGCGAGGATGGCAAGCTGCCCGCCACGCTGGATGCCTGGCTGGCCGGAGCGACGGAGCAGCCCGGCAGCTGGTGGGACGACTGGTGCGCCTGGCTCAAGGGCCACGCCGGCCGCCAGGTCCTGGCGCCCAAGGCCTACGGCAAGGCACCGAAATTCAAGGCCACCGAGCCCGCGCCCGGGCGCTACGTGCAGCAAAAGGCCTGAAAACCGGGGGGCTTGCGGCCCCCTTGTGCGTACGCAATCGTCCTGATGCCGGATCGGCGGAAAATGCTGTCCTTGTGCCGCCGCAGGGCGGCTGATGGCATGCGCAGGCCCAGCCCGGAGCCTTCGTGCCGAACCGAAAGGACTCACCATGGAAGACATCGTCATCGTTTCCGCCGTGCGCACGCCCGTGGGCAAGTTCGGCGGCGCATTGGCCAAGACTCCGGCCACGGACCTGGGCGCCATCGTCATTCGCGAGGCGCTTGCGCGGGCGCGGGTTGCGCCCGACCAGGTGGGCGAGGTCATCATGGGCCAGGTGCTCACGGCCGGCGTGGGCCAGAACCCCGCGCGCCAGGCAATGATGAAGGCCGGCGTGGCCCAGGAAACGCCGGCGCTCACGATCAACGCCGTGTGCGGCTCGGGCCTGAAGGCCGTGATGCTGGCCGCACAGGCCGTCGCCACGGGCGACAGCGAGATCGTGGTGGCCGGTGGCCAGGAAAACATGAGCCTGGCGCCGCATGTGCTCAATGGCTCGCGCGAGGGCCAGCGCATGGGCGACTGGAAGCTGGTCGACACGATGATCGTCGATGGCCTGTGGGATGTGTATCACCAGTACCACATGGGCATCACGGCCGAGAACGTGGCCAAGCAATACGGCATCACGCGCGAGATGCAGGACGCCCTGGCCCTGGCCAGCCAGCAAAAGGCCGCGGCCGCGCAGGACGCCGGCCGCTTCGTGGACGAGATCGTGCCCGTGGCGCTGCCGCAGAAGAAGGGCGATCCCATCGTCTTCGCGGCCGACGAGTACCTCAACCGCAGGACCAGCGCCGACGCACTGGCCGGCCTGCGCCCCGCGTTCGACAAGGCGGGCTCGGTGACGGCGGGCAATGCCTCGGGCCTCAACGATGGCGCCGCCGCCGTGGTGGTCATGAGCGCCAAAAAGGCCGCGGCCCTGGGCCTGACGCCGCTGGCGCGCATCGCCGCCTATGGCACGAGCGGACTGGACCCCGCCACCATGGGCATGGGCCCCGTGCATGCATCGCGCAAGGCCCTGCAGCGCGCGGGCTGGAGTGCGGGCGAGGTGGAGCTGTTCGAACTCAACGAGGCCTTTGCCGCCCAGGCCTGCGCGGTGAACCAGGAACTGGGGCTGGACCCGGCCAAGGTGAACGTGAATGGCGGCGCCATCGCCATCGGCCACCCGATCGGGGCGTCGGGCTGCCGGGTGCTCGTGACCCTGCTGCACGAGATGCAGCGCCGCAACACCCGCAAGGGCCTGGCCGCGCTGTGCATTGGCGGCGGCATGGGCGTGTCCATGGCGCTGGAGCGCTGATTCCTCTGGCCGGGGCACCGGCGCGGGCTGGCATGCCGCCCGCGCCGAACCCCGCATAATGCCTCATCTGTGCGCTATGACAACAATGCCATGGCACCCGCGTTTTCCTCCTCGGTTCTGTCGCGATTCTTGGGTAGAGTGGCTGTCGAGTCGGTCCATTTCTTCATAAAACCAGGAGCACACAATGAGCCAGAAAATCGCGTACGTCACAGGAGGCATGGGTGGGATAGGCACGGCCATCTGCCAGCGCTTGCACCGGGACGGGTTCAAGGTCATCGCGGGCTGCGGCCCCACCCGTGACTACGGCAAGTGGCTGGCCGAGCAAAAGGAGCTGGGCTATACCTTCCACGCATCGGTCGGCAACGTGGGCGACTGGGACTCCACCGTGGAGGCCTTCACCAAGGCCAAGGCCGAGCACGGCACGGTGGATGTGCTGGTCAACAACGCGGGCATCACGCGCGACCGCATGTTCCTGAAGATGTCGCGCGAGGACTGGGACGCCGTCATCGAAACCAACCTCAACAGCATGTTCAACGTGACCAAGCAGGTCGTGGCCGACATGGTGGAAAAGGGTTGGGGCCGCATCGTCAACATCAGCAGCGTGAACGGCGAAAAGGGCCAGGCGGGGCAGACCAACTACTCGGCCGCCAAGGCCGGCATGCATGGCTTCTCCATGGCGCTGGCGCAGGAGCTGGCGACCAAGGGCGTGACGGTGAACACCGTGAGCCCGGGCTACATCGGCACGGACATGGTCAAGGCCATCCGTCCCGACGTGCTGGAAAAGATCGTGGCCACCGTGCCCGTCAAACGCCTGGGCGAGCCCAGCGAGATCGCTTCCATCATCTCCTGGCTGGCCTCGGAAGAGGGCGGCTATGCCACGGGTGCGGACTTCTCCGTCAACGGTGGCCTGCACATGGGCTGATGCCTGGGGCCGAACAGAGGCCCTTTGGACAACAAAAAACCCCGCGATGCGGGGTTTTTTGTGGGAAGGAGCAAGGGGGAAGGGGCTGCCGGGGGCCTTTCTTCGGTGGGCTCAGGCAATGCACCCTGCCGTAGAAACGCTGGCCGTACCTGGGTACGTTGCGTGCGTCACTGCGGTGGCGGACATTGGAGGGGCTGCGAATGGGGGCGGGCTGCCGCGCCTTCAGAAGCGGGCCGGGGCGCGCTTGCGATCGCGTTCGTCTTCGGGCCAAGCGGACAAGATTGCGGTGGTGTTCATGCTGAAAAACTCCTGTGATGCACCAACAACGCGGTCAAACCACAGTCCGTTGACAGTACTCTGCAAAAAGATGCAACCGCAAGTGCCCGAATGTACGCGTCTTGATTCGCTATTAAATTAATAGCTATTCACGCTTGTTGAGTAAGCGATAGAGCCATAAAACACCGTGGGTTGTGTACGAAGATTTACATCTTCAATTGGCCACCGCCGCCGAGATGCTTTCGAGCGCCGAAGAAATTTCCAGCCAGCGTTCCTCCAACTGGGCCGTTTCATCGTGGACTGCCTTCAGGCGCCGGCCGCACTCGGCAATCTCAGCGGGTGGCAGGGGGTCGGCCAGTTTTTGCTCCAGGGCCGCCCGCTCGGCGGACAGGGCTGCCAGGCGCTTGTCGATCTGCTCCAACTCCTTCTTGAGAGGGCGGGTCTTTTCTGCCTGCTGCTGGCGTGCCTGGGCATCGAGCTTGCGCTGTTCGCGTCCGTCCCCCCGTGAAGAAGGCGGGGCTGCTGCAGGGGCTGGAGCCGGGGCAGCCGCCACCTGGGCCTGTTCGGCCAGGCGGGCTTCTTCGCGCAGGCGCTTGGATTCTTCGAGCAGGTAGCGCTGGTAGTCATCCAGATCGCCGTCAAACGGCCCAACCACGCCCCGGCCGACCATCCAGAAGTCCTCGCAGACCGAGCGCAGCAACGCGCGGTCGTGGCTGACCAGCATGACGGTGCCGTCGAAGTCGTTGAGGGCCATGGCCAGGGCCTCGCGGGTCGCCAGGTCCAGGTGGTTGGTGGGCTCGTCGAGCAGCAGCAGGTTGGGGCGCTGCCAGACGATCATGGCCAGCACCAGGCGGGCTTTCTCGCCGCCGCTCATGGTGCCCACGGCCTGTTTGACCATGTCGCCCGTGAAGTTGAAGCTGCCCAGGTAGCTGCGCAGGTCTTGCTCGCGGCTGGGCTGCTTGGCGTCGGGGCCCAGCTCCTTGGCCAGGCGGATCATGTGCTCCAGCGGGTTCTCGGCGGGGCGCAGCACGTCCAGCTCCTGCTGGGCAAAGTAGCCGATGTTCAGGCCCTTGCCTTCGGTGATGTGGCCGCCCAGGGCCTTCATGGTGCGCGCAATGGTCTTGACCAGGGTGGACTTGCCCTGGCCGTTAGCGCCCAGGATGCCGATGCGCTGGCCCGCCAGCACCGAGCGGTTGACGCCCGTGAGGATGGTGGTGGGCGTGCCCTCATCGTCCACATAGCCGAACGAGGCCTCGCTGATGGCCAGCATCGGGTTGGGCAGGCTGGCCGGTTCCTTGAACTCGAAGGTGAAGTCGGCCTCGGCCAGCACGGGGCCGATCTTCTCCATGCGTTCGAGCTGCTTGACGCGGCTTTGCGCCTGCTTGGCCTTGCTGGCCTTGGCCTTGAAGCGGTCGATGAACTTCTGCAGGTGGGCCATCTTCTCCTGCTGCTTGGCAAAGCTGGCCTGCTGCAACTCCAGCTGCTGGGCGCGCAGTTCTTCGAACTTGCTGTAGTTGCCGCCGTAGCGGTTCAGTTCGCCCTGCTGGATCTGCAGCGTGACGTTGGTGATGGCATCCAGAAACTCGCGGTCGTGGCTGATCACGATCATGGTGCCCGCGTAGCGCTTGAGCCAGGCTTCGAGCCAGACCAGGGCGTCCAGGTCCAAGTGGTTGGTGGGTTCGTCCAGCAGCAGCAGGTCGCTGGGGCACATCAGCGCGCGCGCCAGCTGCAGGCGCATGCGCCAGCCGCCCGAGAAGCTGTTGACGGGCTGGTCCAGCTCGCTCACGCGAAAGCCCAGGCCCAGGATCAGCGCCTGCGCGCGGGCCACGGCATCGTGGGCGCCCGCGTCGTGCAGGTCGGAGTAGGCGTGGGCGATGGCCATGCCGTCATCGCTGGCCTCTGCGGCTATCAGTTGCTGCTGCACCTCGGCCAGGCGGGTGTCGCCCTCCAGCACGAAGTCGGTGGCCGACTGGTCGGTCTCGGGCATGTTCTGCGCGACCTCGGCCATGCGCCAGCTCGTGGGGATGTGGAAATCGCCACCATCCTCGTGCAGCTTGCCGCTGAGCAGTGCAAACAGGCTGGACTTGCCCGCGCCATTGCGGCCCACGAGTCCGACGTTTTCGCCGGGGTTGATGGTGGTAGACACGCTGTCGAGCACGACTTTGGTGCCGCGTCGCAAGGTGACGTTTTTAAGGGTGATCATCCGGGATTCAGAAAAAGGCGCACCCGCGCGCGCGGCGGGTGGCATGAAAAATCGGGGGCCGCAATGCGCCTGCCAATGAATGGCCCAGGCGGTGGCGCGCAGCCCTCTATTGTGCCGTGAGCCGGGTTTGGGCGGCCAGGGCCTGTCGGCTGACCAGCACAACCTGGTCCTCGCCGGCACTGGTGTCGAGCCAGAAAACAGGCAGTTGGGGGAAGGCCGCTTCAAAGTGAGCGCGCTCGTTGCCGATCTCCAGGACGATCACGGCGTCTTCGCTCATGCAGGCGGGCGCGGCGGCAAACAGCTGGCGCACGAAGTCCATGCCGTCGTCGCCACCGGCCAGGGCCAGCGCGGGTTCGGCCCGGTATTCGGCAGGCAGCGCTGCCATGCTGGCGGCATTCACATAGGGCGGGTTGCACAGAATCAGGTCCCACGGGCCGGGCAGGGCCGCCAGGCCGTCGGAGAGCTGCAGCCGCACGCGCTTCTGCAGGCCGTGCTTGTCCACGTTGATGCGCGCCACGGCCAGGGCGTCGGGCGAAATGTCGGCGCCCGTCACCTGCACGTCGGGCCAGGCCATGGCGGCCAGGCAGGCCAGGCTGCCGTTGCCGGTGCACAGGTCGAGCACCTGGCGCGTCTGGTCGCTGAGCCAGCCGTCGATGCTGCCGTCGGCCAGCAGCTCGGCGATGAAGCTGCGCGGCACGATGGCGCGCTCGTCCACGTAGAACGGCACGCCCTGCAGCCAGGCCTCGTGCGTCAGGTAGGCGGCGGGCTTGCGGGTGCGGATGCGTTCTTCAAAAAGTGTAGCTACCTGCGCTTGACTGGCGGGCGCTACGGGTTGATTTGCCACTGAATCGGGGGCGCCGTCGTCGAGCACGCTGTCCAGCGGCAGGCCCAGGCGCCACAGCACCAGCCAGGCGGCCTCGTCGTGTGCGTTGGTGGTGCCGTGGCCGAAGCCCACGCCCGCAGCGGTCAGGCAGGCCGCCCCGCTGGCGACCAGCGCGCCCACGGTGTAGCCGTGAACCGCCGCCGTCATGCCGAGGCCTGTGCGTTTAGGTTGTCGAGCGTGCGGCGGTAGATGTTCTTGAGCGGCTCGATGTCGGCCAGCAGCACGTTTTCGTCGATCTTGTGGATGCTGGCGTTGGGCGGGCCCAGCTCGATGACCTGCGGGCTGATCTGGGCGATGAAACGCCCGTCGCTGGTGCCGCCGGTGGTGGACAGCTCGGTGTTCAGGCCCGTCTCGGCGTGGATGGCCTGCTGCACGGCGGTCACCAGCTCGCCCGGCGCCGTGAGGAAGGGCTGGCCGCCCAGCGTCCAGGCCAGGTCGTATTCGAGGCCGTGGCGCTCCAGCAGGGCGTGCACGCGCTGCTGCAGGCCCTCGGCCGTGGATTCGGTGCTGAAGCGGAAGTTGAAGTCGATGACCACATGGCCCGGGATGACGTTGGTCGCGCCCGTGCCGCCGTGGATGTTGCTCATCTGCCAGCTGGTGGGCGGGAAGAAGGCGTTGCCCTCGTCCCAGACGGTGGCGGCCAGCTCGGCCAGCGCCGGCACGGCCTGGTGGATGGGGTTGCGCGCCAGCTGCGGGTAGGCGATGTGGCCCTGCACGCCGCGCACGGTGAGTCGGCCCGACAGCGTGCCGCGGCGGCCGTTCTTGATCATGTCGCCGGTCTTCTCGACCGAGGTGGGCTCGCCGACGATGCACCAGTCCAGGCGCTCGCCGCGCGCGCGCAGCTGCTCGACCACGACCTTGGTGCCATCCACCGACGGGCCTTCCTCATCGCTGGTGAGCAGCAGCGCGATGGCGATCGCGGGCGCGGGGGTGGCCGCCAGGAACTCCTCCACGGCCACGACGAAGGCGGCGATGGAGGTCTTCATGTCGCTCGCGCCACGGCCGTACAGGCGGCCGCCGCGGTGCGTGGGGGTGAACGGCGGGCTGCTCCACTGCTCCAGCGGCCCGGTGGGAACCACGTCGGTGTGTCCGGCGAATACTACTGTTTTGATAGCGTTTTGCGCTTGAGTGGCGGGCGCTGCAGCCCGTTTTGCCCATAGATTGCTGACGCGGAAGCTCTCGGGCCCGCTGTCCAGCCGTTCGCAGGCAAAGCCCAGGGGGGCCAGCCGGTCGGCCAGAAGGTCCAGGCAACCCGCATCGTCGGGCGTGACGGAGGGGCGGGCGATGAGTTGTTCGGTCAGTAGCAGGGTGGGGGACATGGGGGAAGCGGGTGGTGGGGCCCTGCGCGGCGCAGGGCCCCTGGGGAATGGGCCTCAGGCGGGCTTCACGTCCAGCACGATCTCGGTGAACGAGGGCTCGTCGTCCTCGGACTGATGGCCGGCCTCCTGGCTGGCCTGCGCCGCCTTGGCCGCGATGGAGAAGTCGTTTTGCAGGCGCCACATGAGGTTGGTGGGCGAATCGGCGTAGGCCATGCCTTCCTTGCGGTCTATCTTGCCGTCCAGGATCAGGCGCGCCAGCGCCTCCTCGAAGGTCTGCGAGCCCTCGGCCATGGACTTTTCCATGGCCTCGCGCACGCCGGAGAAGTCGCCCTTCTCGACCAGGTCGGCCACCAGCTTGGTGTTGAGCATGACCTCGGCGGCGGGCAGGCGCTCGCCGGCGCTCGAGCGCACCAGGCGCTGCGAGACGATGGCCTTGAGCGCCGAGGCCAGGTCGCCCAGCATGGTGGGGCGCACCTCGACGGGGTAGAAGGACAGGATGCGGTTGAGCGCGTGGTAGCTGTTGTTGCCGTGCAGCGTGGCCAGGCACAGGTGGCCCGACTGCGCGTAGGCGATGGCGGCCGACATGGTTTCGCGGTCGCGGATTTCGCCGATCAGGATCACGTCGGGCGCCTGGCGCAGCGCGTTCTTGAGCGCCGTCTGCAGCGACTGCGTGTCGCTGCCGATCTCGCGCTGGTTGACGATGGATTTCTTGTTCTTGAACTGGTATTCGACGGGGTCCTCGACGGTGAGGATGTGGCCCGTCAGGGCCTCGTTGCGTTCGTCGAGCATCGCGGCCAGCGTCGTGCTTTTGCCCGAGCCGGTCGCGCCCACGACCAGGATCAGGCCGCGCTTTTCCATGATGAGCTCGCTGAGCACCGGCGGCAGGTTCAGCGTGGACAGCTTCGGAATGTTCTGCGCGATGAAGCGGATCACCACCGCGTAGCTGCCGCGCTGGCGCATGGCGCTGATACGAAAGCGCCCCACGCCCGACAGCGGCACGCCCATGTTGAGCTCGCCGGTTTCCACCAGCTCCTCGATGCGGTCGGGCGGCACGATCTCGGACAGCAGGCTGCGGGGCGCGTCGCCCGGCAGGATCTGGCTGTTGATCGGCACGCATTCGCCGTTGATCTTGATCAGCGCCGGCGCACCGGCCGACAGGTAGACGTCGGAGGCCTTCTTTTCCGCCATGAGGCGAAGAATCCGTTCCATCGTGCTCATGCTCGTCCCTCTCAGTGGTTGTTGTCGTGCGCGGCGCTGGTCGGCGGCGAATGGATCAGTCGCGCAGCAGGTCGTTCAGGCTGGTGGTGGAGCGGGTCTTGGCGTCCACCTTCTTGACGATGATGGCGGCGTACATGCTGTAGCGGCCGTTGTCCTTGGGCAGGTTGCCGCTCACCACCACCGAGCCCGCGGGCACGCGGCCGTACGTCGTCTCGCCCGTCGCGCGGTCGTAGATCGGGGTGCTCTGGCCGATGTACACGCCCATGGAGATCACGGAGTTTTCCTCGACGATCACGCCCTCGACGATCTCGGAGCGCGCGCCGATGAAGCAGTTGTCCTCGATGATGGTCGGGTTGGCCTGCAGCGGCTCCAGCACGCCGCCCAGGCCCACGCCGCCCGACAGGTGCACGTTCTTGCCGACCTGCGCGCACGAGCCCACGGTGGCCCAGGTGTCGACCATGGTGCCTTCGTCCACGTAGGCGCCGATGTTCACGTAGCTGGGCATCAGGATCGCGCCCTTGGCGATGAAGCTGCCGCGGCGCGCGACGGCCGGGGGCACCACGCGCACGCCGGTGGCGGCCATCTCGTCGGCGCTGAGGTGGGCGAACTTGGTGGGCACCTTGTCGAAGAAGCCCAGGTCGCCGGCCTTCATGAGCTCGTTGTCCTTCAGGCGGAACGACAGCAGCACGGCCTTCTTGATCCACTGGTGCACCGTCCACTGGCCCACGCCCTCGCGGGTGGCCACGCGCAGCTTGCCGTTGTTGAGTTCGGCGATCACATGCTCGACGGCGTCCACCACTTCCTTGGGCGCGGAGGAGGGCGAGAGGCTGGCGCGGTTGTCCCAGGCGTTGTCGATCAGGGTCTGCAGTTGTTGGGTCATGGGTTCGGTCAGGTACGGGATTGGATGAACTGGACGATGCGTTGCGCGGCCTGCACGCATTCTTCTGCCTCGGCAACCAAGGCCATGCGCACGCGTTGGGCGCCGGGATTGGCGCCGCCTGCATCGCGGGCCAGGTAGCTGCCGGGCAGCACCGTGACATTGTATTGAGCCAGCAGGGCCTGGGCGAACTCGGCGTCGCTCATTCCCAGGGCTTCGGGCACCTTGGCCCAGAGGTAGAAGCCGGCATCGGGCAGGCGCACGTCCATCACGTCGGCCAGCAGGGGCGTGACCTGGGCGAACTTCTGGCGGTACAGCGCCCGGTTTTCCACCACATGGTCCTCGTCGTTCCAGGCGGCGATGCTCGCGGCCTGCACGGCCGGGCCCATGGCGCCGCCGTGGTAGGTGCGGTAGAGCAAGAAGGCCTTGATGAGCACCGCGTCGCCCGCGACGAAGCCGCTGCGCAGGCCCGGTACGTTGCTGCGCTTGGACAGGCTGGTGAACGCCATCAGGTTGCGGTAGTCCGTGCGCCCCAGCCGGGCCGCAGCCTCCAGGCCGCCCAGGGGGGGCTCGTCACGGAAGTAGATCTCGCTGTAGCACTCGTCCGAGGCGATCACGAAGCCATGGCGGTCGCTCAGCGCAAACAGCTTTTCCCATTCCTGCAGCGGCATCACGGCGCCCGTGGGGTTGCCGGGCGAGCACACGAACAGCAGCTGCGTGCGCTGCCACACGGCCTCGGGCACGCTGTCCCAATCCACGGCGAAGTTGCGCGCGGGATCGCTGGGCGCGTAGTGCGGCGTGGCGCCCGCCAGCAGGGCCGCGCCCTCGTAGATTTGGTAGAAGGGATTGGGGCAGACCACGGTGGCGCCGGGGCGGGACGGGTCAATCACCGTCTGCGCGAAGGAGAACAGGGCCTCGCGCGAGCCGTTGACCGGCAGCACCTGCGTGGCCGGGTCCACGGCCAGCCCGTAGCGCCGCTGCATCCAGGCCGCGCAGGCTTCGCGCAGGCGCGGATCGCCGGCGGTGGACGGATAGCTGGCCAGTCCCCCTAGGTTGGCTGCCAGCGCGTCCTGAATGAAGCGCGGCGTGGCGTGCCGGGGTTCGCCGATGCCCAGGCTGATGGCGGGGTGCGCGGCAGAGGGGGTGACCCCCGCAAAAAGCTGTCGCAGCCGCTCGAACGGATAGGGCTGCAGTAGGGAAAGCAGGGGATTCATGGCGTCGATTATCGGGGATGGCGGCGAGGGGACGGCACGCCGCCTACGTCTGATCCAGCGCAATAAATACCCGGGGTTTCCTGGTCACTTCATGGCGCCGGTTGTGGTTACAACTGGCATCATTTGTGCGGGCATTCAGGAAGTCGACGCCAGGGACGTTGGCCGGCGGCATTGATGGAGACAAGGGACGATGACGGGTTCACTCATTTTGCGGCCGGGTGTGTGGCTCATGCGCCAGCTGCGCTTTTCGGCCAAGCTGGCCCTGCTGGGCGGCGCGGCCGTGCTGGCCCTGCTGGCGGTGGCCGGCGTGCAGGGCCTGGGCCCCCTGGTCACCTGGGGCGTGTGCGCCGCCGCGGTGCTGGGTACGGCCTACCTGGCCGCGGCGATGCAGGTCAGCGTGGCGGGCGATCTGCGGCGCCTGGGACAGGTCATGGAGCGGACGGCGCACGGAGACCTGTGCGCCCGTGCCGGGGTGCGGGGCCGGGACGAACTGGCGCGCATGGGCGAGCAGCTCGACAGCATGGTGCTCACGCTGTCGTCCATGGTGGCCGACATCCGCAGCAATGCGGCGCTGGTGGCCCATGCGGGGCAGAGCCTGGCATCGGACAACCGGGAGCTGGCCGACCGCACCGAGCAGCAGGCCGCGAGCCTGGAGCAGACCGCGGCCAGCGTGGAGCAGCTGTCATCGGCTGTGAACAACAACGCCCAGGCGGCCAGCGTGGCCGACCGGCGCGCGATCGAGGTGCGCGAGGCGGCCGAGGCCGGCACCCAGGCCATGGTGCGGGCGGTGGAGTCGGTGCAGGGCATCCAGGGCGACGCCCGGCGCATGGGCGAGATCATCGGCGTGATCGACGGCATCGCCTTCCAGACCAACATCCTGGCGCTGAATGCGGCCGTGGAGGCCGCGCGCGCCGGCGAGCAGGGCCGGGGCTTCGCCGTGGTGGCGGGCGAGGTGCGTAGCCTGGCGGGCCGCTCGGCCGAGGCCGCGCGCGAGATCCGGGGCCTGATCGGCGCATCGGTACAGCAGGTGGAGGCCAGCGCCGGCCTGATCCGCTCGGCGGGCGACGGCATCGCCTCCATGACGGACGGCATCCGGGGCGTGGCAAGCCATGTGAGCGAGATTTCGCATTCGGTGAACGAGCAGGGCACGGGCCTGCGGGAGATCAGCGCCGCCGTGCAGCAGCTCGATCAGATCACCCAGCGCAACGCCCAGATGGTGGGCGATGCCCTGCGCCAGGCGCAGGCGCTGGAGAGCCGGGCCTCCACGCTGTCGCAGGCGGTGCTGTCCTTTCGCCTGCAGCAGGGCACCGCCGAGGAGGCCGTCGCGCTGGTCGAAGGTGCCGCTGCCCTGCACCGGGGCCGTGCGCGCGACGCCTTCTTGCGCACCCTGACCGATCCGGCGCAGCCCTACCACGACCGGGACATGTACGTGTTCGCCCTGGATGCGGCCGGTACCTACCTGGCCTTTGGCGGCAACCCCGCCAAGGTGGGCACGCGCGTGCAGGACATTCCGGGCATCGCCGGCGAGCAACTGGTGCGCGACATCGTGGCGCAGGCGGAGCGTGGCCCCGGCTGGGTGGAGTACGACATCACCAACCCGGCCAGCGGGGCCGTGCAGACCAAGATGTCGTTCGTGCAGCGCGTGGGCGACGTGTACCTGGGCTGCGGCGTGTACAAGTCGCTGGCTGCCCTGGCCTGACGGCGTCCGGCGGGCGCGTCCCGGCCGTTCCTTAGCCTGGCCTCAGCCGTGTTCGGCGCGCTGTGCCCGGGCGCGCGCCAGGGCCGCCGCGATGGCCGCGCGCTTGGGGTCGGCGGACGGGGCGGTCGCCTGCGCATCGGCAGGCGCAGGCGGCGCTACGGGTTGCTGTGCCTCCTGCTCTTCGCGCCGCAGGCGCTCTTGGTGGGCAAGATAGCGCGTGCGGGCCTGCTCGGCCTGGGGCGCGGACCAGGCGGCCCAGCCCGTGGCCTGGCCGCTGGCATTGTCCATGCGGATGCAGTCCACGGGGCAGACGGGCAGGCACAGCTCGCAGCCCGTGCAATGCGGCGCGATCACGGTGTGCATGCGCTTGTTGAGGCCCAGGATGGCGTCGGTGGGGCAGGCCTTGATGCACAGCGTGCAGCCGATGCACCAGTCCTCGTCGATCACGGCCACGGCGCGGGGTGCCTCCAGGCCATACGCGGCGCTCAGCGGCAGCGCGGGCTGGCCGGTGATGGCCGCCAGGCGCTCCACGCCCTGCGCGCCGCCGGGCGGGCATTGGTTGATGCCGGCCCCGCCGCTGGCCACGGCATGCGCGTAGGCGGCGCAGTCCGGGTAGCCGCAGCGCGTGCACTGGGTCTGGGGCAGGGCGGCGTCAATGCGCGCGGCCAGGGCCGCCAGATCCGTCTTGGTGGACGGCAGGGCCGCGGGGGCGGCCATGGCGCCGCTCAAGTGCCCGAGCGCGCACGCCGTGCGCGCGGCGCAGCCATCTGCTGCGCCTGTTCGGGCTGGCGGGACAGGATGAAGTCCTGCACCAGCGGGTAGACCTGATCGCGCCAGCGGCGGCCGCTGAAGATGCCGTAGTGGCCGGCGCCCTTGACCTCCAGGTGGTGGCGGTGGTTGGCCGCGATGCCGGAGCACAGGCCCTGCGCGGCCTCGGTCTGGCCGGAGCCGGAGATGTCGTCCAGCTCGCCCTCGATGGTCAGCAGGGCGGTGCCGGTGATGTCCTGCGGGCGCACGCGCTCGATGTGCCCCTCGGGCGAGCGCACGTCCCAGGTGCCGCTGACCAGGCGGTGGTCCTGGAACACCGTCTTGATGGTCTCCAGGTAGTAGTCGGCGTCCATGTCGAGCACGGCGTTGTACTCGTCGTAGAACTTGCGATGGGCCTCGGCGCTCGCGTCGTCGCCCCGGATGAGGTTCTTGAAATAGTCGTAGTGGCTGCTGGCGTGCCGGTCCGGGTTCATGGCCACGAAGCCCGTGTGCTGCAGGAAGCCCGGATACACGCGCCGGCCGGCGCCGGGGAAGTTGGCGGGCACGCGGTAGATGACGTTGTTCTCGAACCACTCGAAGCTGCGCTGCGTGGCCAGGTTGTTCACCGCAGTGGGCGAACGGCGCGTGTCGATGGGGCCGCCCATCATGGTCATGGTCAGCGGCGTGGCCTCGCCGCGGCTGGCCATGAGCGACACGGCCGCCAGCACGGGCACCGTGGGCTGGCAGACGCTCATCACGTGGCAGTTGCCATAGATGCCCTGCAGGTGGCGGATGAACTCCTGCACGTAGTTCACGTAGTCGTCGAGGTGGAATTCCCCCTCGGACAGCGGGACCATGCGCGCGTTCTTCCAGTCGGTGATGTAGACCTTGTGGCCTCCGAGCATGGAGCGCACGGTGTCGCGCAGCAGCGTGGCGTAGTGCCCCGACAGCGGCGCGACGATGAGCACCACGGGTTGGCCCTTGAGCTTGAGCAGGGTGTCGGGGTCGTCCGAGAAGCGCTTGAAGCGGCGCAGCTCGCAAAAGGGCTTGTCCACCTCGACGCGCTCGTGGATGGCCACGCTCACGCCATCCACGTCCACCGTGGTGAGGCCGAACTCGGGCTTTTCGTAGTCCTTGCCCAGGCGGTACAGCAGTTCGTAGCCGGCGGACATGCGCTGGGCCAGCTGCGTCTCGCTGAAGGGCGACAGCGGGTTGCTGTAAAGCTTGGCCGCCGCCTGCGCCAGGTCGGCGAAGGGCTCCATCAGGGAGCGCTGGGTCTCGTAGAGGGTGTACAGCATGGGGCGAAGGATATGGTTATGTTGCAGTGCAATATAGCAGCAGTTGCAAGATCCTGCCGGCCGTGCAATTACCGATGCTTTGTCGCGAATGTGACAGGATTGCGCCTCTTTTTTGCAATGGTATTGATAGCTGTCGGCGCTTGCTGCATAAGCGCTAGAGGCACTTTTGACTAAAAATCGGCTCAGTCGTTGTCCTGCAGCCAGGACTCGAAGGCCTCGCGCGAGCTGTTGCGCAGCGTGCGGCGAAACACCTGCTTGTCGCCCAGGTACAGGCAGTGGCGGATCACGGTGAAGGGGTTGAAGCTGCCCTCGGGGTTCTGCTCCTCGTAGAACTGCTTGTAGCGCTTGACGGTGGCCAGGGTTTCGCGCATCAGCGCATTGAAGCGCGCCCGCGTGATGCCCGGCGACCAGGCGCGGATGTCGTCCACGAACAGGTCCACCTTGTGGGCGTCGAATTCCTGGTCCTTGAAGAAATGGTTGGCGATCTTCAGGAAGGTGAAGGCGTTGAGCTCGCTGCCCGGTGCGGGCGGGCGGGCGGGCCCCGTCTCGGGCTCGGTCGTCTCGTCGGGGGCGCGCAGCAGTTCGGCGTCGGTGGCGTCGCGGATCTGGCGGAACTCGCGGTCGGCCAGCTCGAACAGCGCCGACAGCACGTTGATGCGCCGCTTGAGCTCGGCGGGAATCGACTTCTTGTACTTGATCTTGTGGTCCAGCACGCTCCAGGAGTCCTGGATGATGGTGCGCACCTGCAGCTCGAACGGTTGGCCGGCGAAGGCGGCGTTCTCCGGCAGCGCGGCCTGGGCGGCGTTGAGCCGCAGGTCCAGGTGCAGGCCCTTGTAGCCGAACGAGGCCTCGGTGCCCTCCATGGCGCTCACCTTGTCGGTCACGTCGATCACGTCGAAGTGCGACTGCACGATCTGCGCCACCTTCTCCAGCTCGTCCTCGTACAGGCAGACCACGCGCACGCCGACCAGGTCGGTGATGTAGTGGCGGATCTCGTAGGGTGCGCCGCTTTCCTCGAGCGCGGCGCGGTACTTGCGCGAGAACTTGCGCACGCACTCGTCGCGGTCCTTCACGCGGGCCTCGACCTTGGAAATGTCGATATCGCGTGCCTGTGACAGGATGGACTGCAGCAGCGCCACGTAGAAGGCGCAGGCATGCTCCAGGGCCGGGCGCTCCTGCGCGTAGAAGGCGTGGAAGGCCGCTTCCTCGCGGGTGAGATGGGACGCAGAAGACATGGGATGCGGCGGCAGGAATGGATGGTTCACGGGACAGCCGCCGATGGTAGAGCAGGGCGCTGACGGCGGCGTTGCGGCGTCGGTAGGACAACGCCGCATTCCGCCGCCGTGGCCGAATCCCCTGCGCCGCACCGGCCCATGTGGCGCTTCCCTATTGTCTTGCGGCGGGCGCTATGCCACGCTCGGCGGTGCATGAATACTGCGGCGGTCATCCAACGGAACTCTCCCGAACGTTTTTCTCCCTGGCATCCGGGTATGGTCGCCGCGCTGCTGCTGACCTTGGTGCTGCTGTGCGCCACCTACCTGGTCTGGCACAACGTGGAACGGGCGCGCCATGAGCGCCGCCTGCAGATCTTCGGCACGGCCGTGGAGCGCGTCGTCTCCAACCTCTCGGACCGCATGGCCGCCTACGAGATGGTGCTGCGCGGCGTCAAGGGCTATTACGAGGGCTCGGACAGCATCGACCACCGGGAATTTCGCGCCTATGTGGAGGCATTGAAGCTTCCGCAGACCCGCCCGGGACTGCAGGGCATTGCGCTGCTGGCGGGCGTGCCGTCATCGCGGGCTGCTCAGCATGAGGCCGCCATGCGCGCGCAAGGGCTGCCGGGTTACCGCCTGCATCCGGTCGCGGACCAGGCGCTGCACGCGCCGGTCACCCACATCGAGCCCATGAGCCCCGAAAACCAGCAGGAACTGGGCCTGGACGCCATGACGCAGCCCGCGCGGCGCGAGGCGCTGGCCCGGGCCCGGGACTCGGGCGCCATGGCACTGTCGGGCCCCCTGGGGGTGTACGACGCAGCGGGCGCGCCGACGCTACTGGCCATGTACATGCCGCTCTACGCCAGAAGCGCCCCGCTGGGCACTACGGCCGAGCGCCGCCGCGCCATCGCCGGCTGGGTGGCCGCGCCGTTCTGGATATCGGAAGTGATCCAGGGCCTGGCGCACGAACTCGACAGCGACCTGGCCCTGGCGATCCATGACGGCCCGTCGGTGGCCGGCGGCGTGAACATCTTTGCCTCGCGCGAGGACTACGCGCCCCACGCCGTCAACGGCGGCCTGGAGGCGCTGCGCAGCCTGGACCTGGGCGGGCGGCGCTGGACGCTGGTGCTGTACCCGCTGCCTTCGTTCGAGCAGCGCTTCGAGGGCTCGGCCCACCACATCATCGCCTTGCTGGGCGTCGGCTTCAGCCTGCTGGCCGGCTGGTTCATGGGCCTGCAGATCACCGCGCGCCAGCGCGCCATGGCCCTGGCGCGGGAGATGACGGGCGAGCTGCGCCGCACGCGCGACGAGCTGGAAAGCACGCTGAACGCCGTGCCTGACCTGCTGTTCGAGGTGGACGACGGCGGCCGCATCCACCACTACCGCTCGGCGCGCACCGACCTGGTGGGGCAGGCGCCGCAGGCGATGATCGGCCGCACGCTGCGGGACGTGCTGCCGCCGGATGCCGCCGCCGAATGCATGGCGGCGCTGGACGAGGCCCGCGAGCACGGCTACTCCGAAGGGCGCCAGTACAGCCTGCAGATGCCGGACGGCACGCGCTGGTTCGAGCTGTCGGTGGCCTGCAAGGATGGCGGCAAGGCCGAGGCGGGCACGGGCCGGCATTTCATCGCCCTGTCGCGCGATGTCAGCCGCCGCCACGAGGCCGAGGCCGCCATGTACCGCCTGGCCTATTTCGACGCCCTGACCGGTCTGCCCAACCGCCGCCTGCTGCTGCAGCACATGCGCGCCGCGCTGCTGGCGGCGCGCCAAAGCGGCCACCTGGGTGGCCTGTTCTACATCGACCTGGACAACTTCAAGCAGATCAACGACGCGCGCGGCCACGGCGTGGGCGACAGCCTGCTGGAGCAGGCCGCCGGGCGGCTGCAGGCGGCAGCCGCCCCGGGGGACATCGTGGCGCGGCTGGGCGGCGACGAGTTCGTGATGCTGGTGCCCAGGCTGGGCAGCGAGTCCGGGGCCGCGCGGTGGCAGGCGCTGCAGCGCGCGCAGCACCTGCGCGAAAGCCTGGACGCGCCCTACGACGTGGACGGCACGCGCTACGGCAGCACCGGCAGTATCGGGGTGGCGCTGTTTCCCAAGGGCGCCGAGGGCGTGGAGGACCTGCTGCGCGAGGCCGACACCGCCATGTTCCGCGCCAAGGACCGCGGGCGCAACCAGGTGTGCTTCTTCGAGCAGGGCATGCACGCCGAGGTGCAGGAGCGCCTGGCGCTGGAGCAGGACCTGAAGAGCGCCGTGGCCAGCGGCGCGCTGCTGACCTATGTGCAGCCCCAGGTCGATGTTCAGGGCCGCCTGACCGGCGGCGAGCTGCTGCTGCGCTGGAACCACCCGCAGCGCGGAGCCGTGCCGCCGGCCCAGTTCATTCCCGTCGCCGAGGCTGCGGGCCTGATCGCCCGCCTGGGCGCGGCCATGATCCGCCGGGCCTGCGCCGCGCTGGCCGAACTGCAGCTGCACGGGCATGCGCTGGCCATCTCGGTCAACGTGAGCCCCAGCCAGTTCCGGCAGGCGGACTTCGTGGACCAGGTGCGGCAGGCGCTGGCCGAAACGGGCGCGCCGGCCGATCTGCTGACGCTGGAGGTCACCGAAAGCCTGCTGGTGGAGAACTGGGAAGACACGGCGCGGCGCATGGACGAGCTGGTGGCCCTGGGCGTGCGCCTGTCCATTGACGACTTCGGCACCGGCTATTCCAGCCTGGCCTACCT
This sequence comes from Diaphorobacter oryzae DSM 22780, assembly GCF_059568935.1. Lineage (NCBI taxonomy): Bacteria > Pseudomonadati > Pseudomonadota > Betaproteobacteria > Burkholderiales > Comamonadaceae > Diaphorobacter > Diaphorobacter oryzae. The sequence goes on from NZ_JCANUL010000001.1 coordinate 178,126, forward strand.
CAAGAAGCTGCCGCTGTACGAACTCAAGATCGACCGGAGCTTCGTGCAGGACACGCCGGCCGACGCCAACGACGCCGCCATCGTGCAGGCCATCCTCTCGGTGGCGCGCCACCTGCGCCTGCGCGTGGTGGCCGAGGGCGTGGAAACGCAGGAGCAGGCCGACTTTCTCACGGCCCACCACTGCGACGGGCTGCAGGGCTACCTGTTCGGCCGGCCCGAGCCGCTGGAGGACTGGCTGGCCCGCCTCAGGGGCTGACCGGCTCGGGCTGCGCCGCGCCCGGCTTGGTGCGCGCCAGGGCCATCACCTCGCGCGCGGGCAGGTGCTTGAGGCGGTGGTCGCTCCACACCTGGCGCCAGCGGCGCGCGCCGGGCAGCACGTTGCGCAGGCCCAGCATGTGGCGCGCCACGGCGTACCAGTGCGTGCCGTGCTCGGCGGCCTCGCGCTCCATGTAGGCCACCATCTCCTCCTCGACCTGCTCGCGGGTGAGCGTGCCGGGCGCCGCGCCGTAGAAGCGCTCGTCCCAGCGCGCCAGCCACCAGGGGTTGTGATAGGCCTCGCGGCCCACCATCACGCCGTCGACCAGCGCCAGCTGCTCCAGCACGGATTCGTCGGTCTGAAAGCCGCCATTGATGGCGATGGTCAGATGCGGGAAGTCGCTCTTCAGCCGCGCCGCCACGTCGTAGCGCAGCGGCGGAATTTCGCGGTTTTCCTTCGGGGAAAGGCCCTTGAGCCAGGCATTGCGCGCATGCACGATGAAAACGCGGCAGCCCGCGTCGGCCACGGTGCCCACGAAGTCGCGCACGAAGCCGTAGTCTTCCGTCTGGTCGATGCCGATGCGGTGCTTCACCGTGACCGGCACATCCACCACGTCCACCATGGCCTTCACGCAGTCGGCGACCAGGCGCGGCTCGTTCATCAGGCAGGCGCCGAAGGCGCCGCGCTGCACGCGCTCGCTGGGGCAGCCGCAGTTCAGGTTGATCTCGTCGTAGCCCCACTGCGCGCCCAGGCGTGCGCTGTGGGCCAGGTCGGCCGGCTCGCTGCCCCCGAGCTGCAGCGCCACGGGATGCTCGGCCTCGCCAAAGCGCAGGTGGCGCTGCACATCGCCGTGCACCAGGGCGCCGGTGGTCACCATCTCGGTGTAGAGCAGCGTCTGGCGCGACAGCAGGCGGTGCAGGTGGCGGCAGTGCCTGTCGGTCCAATCCATCATCGGGGCGACGGACATGCGCCAGGGGCTGTGCGGGGAGGAGGGGAGCGCGGATTCCACGGTGTGTTTTTCAGGGCGAGGGGCGGCATTGTCCCAGTTCCGGCCGGCGGGCGGCGGGCCAGGGGGTTTAGGTGCTCTGTGCCGGGTTTTGAGAGAAATCGCCATTTCAGCCCGCCAATAAAGCGCTATTAGCTATTAAATAAATAGCATTTGAGAGGTGGGCGGCTGCCGGCGCAGTCACTACAATGCCTGCCCCATGCACAACAGCCACGACCCCCGCGTCCTGCCAATGCGCGATGGGGTCAACCCCAGCTGCGTGGTGCTGCCGTCGGCCGGGCAGGGCCTGCTGCTGGACTTCCTGGCGCAGCGCCTGCCGGCGGTGCCGCGCCAGGACTGGCAGCGCCGCATGGACGCGGGCGAGGTGGTGGATGAGTTCGGCACGCCGGCCACGGCCCGCAGCCCCTTCGCGCCCGGCGTGCGCTACTACTACTACCGCGAGCTGCCGCACGAGGCCGCAATTCCGTTCGAGGCAACCGTGCTGTTCCAGGACGAACACCTGCTGGTGGCCGACAAGCCGCATTTCCTGCCCGTGGTGCCCACGGGCGCCTACCTGCAGCACACGCTGCTCGTGCGCCTCAAGCGCAAGCTGGGGCTGCGCGAACTCTCGCCCGTGCACCGCATCGACCGCGATACGGCGGGGCTGGTGCTGTTTTCGGTACAGCGCGCGACGCGGGGCCGCTACCAGGCGCTGTTTCGCGACCGCGCGGTGCGCAAGGTGTACGAGGCCGTGGCGCCCTGGCAGCCCGGGCTGCGCTTTCCGCGCGAACACATCAGCCGCATGGAGGAAAGCCCGCAGTTCTTTCGCATGCACGAGGTGCCGGGCGAGCCCAATTCCCATACGCGCATGGAGCTGCTGGAGGTGGCCGCCCCCTGGGCGCGCTACCGGCTGGAGCCTGTCACGGGCAAGCGCCACCAGCTGCGCGTGCACATGGCGGCCCTGGGCTTGCCGCTGCGCGGCGACGCGTTCTACCCGGAGGTGAACGACCCGCCCGAGGGCGACTACTCCAACCCGCTGCAGCTGCTGGCGCGCCTGCTGGAGTTCGACGATCCGGTGACGGGGGCGCGGCGGCGCTTCGAAAGCCGCCTGGCGTTGCGTGGCCTGGGGAGCGGGGCCGCAGGGAATTGAGGCGAAAAGCGCATGCGGCGCTTTACCAGTAGGCGTTTCAAGCTATCAAAGCAATAGCGAAAATGCGGCGCCGGCGTGGGGCCGGCTTTCTACAATCGGCCCATCACCACCCAGGAGAGTGCCCATGTCCACGCCCGAACGCCCCGCACTGGACGAAGCCACGCTGGCCTTTGCCGAACGTGTCTTCGACGCCGCGCGCAGCGGCGATGCCGCCAGCCTGGCCCAGTGGCTGGACAACGGCCTGCCGCCCGATCTGCGCAACGCCAAGGGCGACAGCCTGCTGATGCTGGCCAGCTACCACGGCCATGCCGACGCCACGCGCCTGCTGCTGGCCCGCGGCGCCGACGCCGGGCTGGTCAACGGGCGCGGCCAGACGCCGCTGGCCGGCGCGGCCTTCAAGGGCGACGCGGACATGGCGCGCCTGCTGCTCGACGGCGGCGCGGCGGTGGACGGGCCTTCGCCCGACGGACGCACGCCGCTGATGTTCGCCGCCCTGTTCAACCACCCGGCGGTGGTGGCGCTGCTGCTGGAGCGCGGCGCCAATGCCGGGCTGGCCGACGCCCAGGGCAACACCGCGCTGGGCTGCGCCCTGGCCATGAACGCGCAGGCGGCCGCGGCCCTGCTGCAGCCGGCGCCGGGCGCGCAGGGCGTGGGCTGAGGCCATCCGCTGTTCGCCGGGCGGCGCCGGCCCTCAGAGCCAGGCCACGCGCCCCTGGCCGATGTCGTTGATGCGCGCCACGAAGCCGTCGACCTGGGATTGCGGCAGGCTCAGGTGCAGCGTGACCTGCGAGGCGTGGCCCACCTCCAGCAGCTGCGCGCCAGCGGCCTCGATCTCGCGGCGCAGCAGGCCCTCCAGGGCGTAGGGAACGCTGCACTGCAGCATGCACATGCGCTGCAGCGGCACCTTGTCGGCCTGCAGCAGCGCCTGGGCCACGGTGTCGGTATAGGCGCGCACCAGGCCGCCGGCGCCCAGCTTGACCCCGCCGAAGTAGCGCACCACGGTGGCCAGCACGCCCTCCAGGTCCTGGTGGCGCAGCACGTCCAGCATGGGCCGCCCGGCCGTGCCGCTGGGCTCGCCGTCGTCCACCGCGGCCGACTGGCCGCCGGCCAGCAGCGCCCAGCACACATGGGCCGCGCCCGGGTGCTGGCGCCACAGCTCCTGCACCACGGCCTGGGCGGCGGCGCGGTCGGCCATGGGCTGCACGCAGCCGATGAAGCGGCTTTTCTTGATGACGAGTTCGCTGTGGACGGGGGCGTGAAGGGTGTGCGGCATGGGGGCCCGCGAGCTTACCCCAGCGGAAAACCCGCCTTGCGTCGGTTACATCCGGTGGCTTGATGTCCGGGGCCAATGGCGCGATACCTGCGGTGCCGCGCCCCGCGCGTGCCCGGGCCGCGTGGCATACGGCCCCCGGGCGCGCATCGGCGGGGCGGGGCCTGCACCAAGGAGAACACACCATGAAGAAACTCTGCAAGCACATGGCCCTGGCCCTGCTGGCGGGCGCGTCCGTTCCCGCTGTCTGGGCGGCGGACTGCACCGCCGAGATCGAGGGCAACGACGCCATGCAGTTCAACCAATCCAGCATAAGCGTGCCCGCGAGCTGCAAGCAGTTCACCGTCAGGCTCAAGCACGCGGGCAAGCTGCCCAAGACGTCCATGGGCCACAACTGGGTGCTGGCCAGGACGGCCGACATGCAGGGCGTGGTCACCGACGGCATTGCGGCCGGGCCGGCCAAGAACTACGTGAAGGACGGGGATGCCCGCGTGCTGGCCCACACCAAGGTCGTGGGCGGCGGGGAGTCCGATGCGGTGACCTTCGCCACGGGCGCCCTGAAGGCGGGCGAGGCCTACAGCTACTTCTGCTCGTTTCCTGGCCACCTGGCGCTCATGAAGGGGACGCTGACCCTGGCCAAGTAGGCACGCCCACGGGCCGCGGGGTTGATCGGGGCCGCCCCAGCGCGATTGGCGCCCGGCTTCTACAATGCCCGGCCCCGCCCTGCAGGCCCGCCCATGAACGCCCCCATCGACGTTTCCTTCTTTCCCCGCAACGCCAAGCCCCTGACCAGCTACCGCCCGTACTGGGCCAAGCGCTTTGGCACGGCGCCGTTCCTGCCCATGAGCCGGGCGGAGATGGAGCAGCTTGGCTGGGACAGCTGCGACATCATCCTGGTGACGGGCGATGCCTATGTGGACCACCCGAGCTTCGGCATGGCCGTGATCGGCCGCGTGCTGGAGGCCCAGGGCTTTCGCGTGGGAATCATCGCCCAGCCCGACTGGCAGAGCGCCGAGGCCTTCAAGGCGCTGGGCAAGCCCAACCTGTTCTGGGGCGTGACGGCGGGGAACATGGATTCCATGATCAACCGCTACACGGCGGACCGCAAGATCCGCAGCGACGACGCCTACACCCCCGGCGACGTGGGCGGCAAGCGCCCGGACCGCGCGGCCATCGTCTACTGCCAGCGCTGCCGCGAGGCCTACAAGGACGTGCCCATCGTGCTGGGCGGCATCGAGGGCTCGCTGCGCCGCATCGCCCACTACGACTACTGGAGCGACAAGGTGCGCCGCTCCATCGTGGTGGACGCGAAGTGCGACATCCTGCTGTACGGCAACGCCGAGCGCGCGCTGGTCGAGGTGGCCCACCGCATCGCCCAGCGCCAGCCCGTGGAGAGCATCACCGACGTGCGCGGCACGGCCTTCGTGCGCCGGGCGTCGGAGGAGGGCTGGTTCGAGCTGGACTCGACCGAGGTGGATGAGCCCGGCGTGGTCGAGGCGCACATCAACCCGTACATGACCACCAGCGAGCAGGCCGCGGCCCAGGGCCAGAGCTGCTCGAAGGAGGATGCTCCTGATTCAGGAGCTTTCAGCGCTTTGCAGACAAGCGCTGCAGGCCAAAAAGGCTTGGAACAGCCGATCCAGTTCGTGCCCAACCTGTCGCTGCGCGCCAAGGGCCGGCAGCCGCCGCGCGACAAGACCGTGCTGCGCCTGCCCAGCTATGAGCAGGTCAAGAGCGATCCCATCTTGTATGCCCACGCCAACCGCGTGCTGCACCTGGAGACCAACCCCGGCAACGCCCGCGCGCTGGTGCAGGCGCACGGCGAGGGCGCGACGGCGCGCGACGTGTGGCTGAACCCGCCGCCCATTCCGCTCACCACGGCCGAGATGGACTGGGTGTTCGGCCTGCCCTATGCGCGCAACCCGCATCCGCAGTACGCCGACGAGAGCGGCAGCCACGACGGAGCGACCAAGATTCCCGCGTGGGAGATGATCCGCGCGTCGATCAACATCATGCGCGGCTGCTTCGGCGGCTGCACCTTCTGCTCCATCACCGAGCACGAGGGGCGCATCATCCAGAGCCGCTCCGAGGATTCGATCATCCAGGAGGTCGAGGACATCCGCGACAAGGTCAAGGGCTTCACCGGCACCATCTCCGACCTGGGCGGCCCCACGGCCAACATGTACCGCCTGGGCTGCCGCGACCCGCAGATCGAGGCCGCCTGCCGCAAGCCCAGCTGCGTGTTCCCCGGCATCTGCCAGAACCTGCACACCGACCACGCCCCGCTGATCAACATCTACCGCCGCGCGCGCAAGCTGCCGGGCATCAAGAAGATCCTGATCGGCTCGGGCCTGCGCTACGACCTGGCCGTGAAGTCGCCCGAGTACATCAAGGAGCTGGTGCAGCACCATGTGGGCGGCTACCTCAAGATCGCGCCCGAGCACACCGAGGCCGGGCCGCTGTCCAAGATGATGAAGCCGGGCATCGGCACCTACGACCGCTTCAAGCAGCTGTTCGAGCAGTTCAGCGAGGAGGCGGGCAAGAAGCAGTTCCTGATCCCGTACTTCATCGCCGCGCACCCGGGCACCAGCGACGAGGACATGATGAACCTGGCCGTGTGGCTCAAGAAGAACGGCTTTCGCGCCGATCAGGTGCAGACCTTCTACCCCAGCCCCATGGCCACGGCCACGGCCATGTACCACAGCGGTCGCAACACACTCACCAAGGTGCGCCGCCAGATGCGCGACCGGGATGAAGAAACCGTGGACATCGTGCGCGGCGAAAAGCGCCGCCGCCTGCACAAGGCCTTCCTGCGCTACCACGACCCGAACAACTGGCCGCTGCTGCGCGAGGCGCTGAAAAGCATGGGCCGCGCCGACCTGATCGGCAACGGCAAGCAGCACCTGATCCCCACCTTCCAGCCCCTGACCGGCAACGCCGGCGGCGCCAAGGGCGGCGGGGCGCCCAAGGCCAAGGGCGGCGGGCTGGGCTATGCCATCAACAAGGACGGCAAGGCCGTGGCGCTGCGCCGCCGCCCGCAGGACAGCCAGGAGCCGCAGGGCGACGTGCGCTTTCGCCGCAACGAACCCCGGCCCGGCCAGATGCTCACCCAGCACACGGGCCTGCCACCGCGCGCCGGCGCCCAGGCCAAGCCTGCGCCCAAGCGCCCGGCGGGACGGGGCGGCAGGTCCTGAGCCGGAATCCTGGGTTATTGAGGGTTTTGGGCCTCCAGTGCTTGTCTGGCAAGCGCTGATAGCTATTAAAAAAGTAGCAAAAGTGGGTGCGCCAGGGCGGGCTGCCACACCAGCGCCGCCAGCCCCGCGCAGTTCAGCAGCAGGGTGACCCAGTACACGGCGCGAAACTCCGCCTTGGCCGACTTGTGGCGCAGCCCCTGCTGCGCCCACCAGGCCGCGGGCCAGCCGCCCAGCAGGGCCAGCAGGTGCAGCTGCTTTTCGCTGATGCGCCAGGCGCCGCGCTGGGCCGCCCCCTTGTCGATCGCATAGGCCAGGAAGGTGGCCGCATTGAGCGCGGCCAGCGCGCCCAGCAGCCACAGCGGCAGCGCCCCTCTGGCGACGCCCCAGGCCAGCAGGCCCAGCCACAGCACCATCAGCACGGCGGCCAGGCCGCTGCCAGTTGCGGGTGCAGGTGCGGACGCATGGCGTGTGCGGCCTTGGGCGGCCGCCTGGGTGCGTGGCGTGGCGCGCCCCGGCCGTGTGTTGGCCGCCTTGGCTGCGGTGGCGCGCGCGGCCTGCGCGGAGCGCGGGCGCACCTGCATGGCGCGCGGCCCCTTGCCGCCGACCTGGATCTCTTCGTATTCCACGGCCATGCCCACGGCGGGCGCGGCCGGCCCCCGAAAGTCGCGGATGTGGAAGAACACGTTGCTGTGGCCGGCGCCCTGGATGAAGCCGAAGCCCTTGTCCGCCTCCCAGCGGCGGACGGTGCCCTGCGCGCTCATGCGCCGGCGCCCGTGCCGCCGGGCAGGGTGAACAGCGGAATGTCGCGGGCCTGGGCCAGCGCGTCCAGCGCGGCGCGGCTCTGCCCCTGCATGAAGCGCGCAATGCCCGCGTGGGTGTCGGCGGCGCGCGGGTCGGCGTCGGGTGGCAGGCCGGCGGCCTCGCACAGGCGGGCGGCAAAGTGCGGCTCCAGCGCGGCCAGGGCCGCCAGGCCGTCGGCGCAGGGGTAGACGCGGTAGCCCGCGTGGGCGCCGCCGGTGTCGCCCGCGGGCGTGGTCAGGCCCCAGTGGCGGGGCAGGGCCAGCCACTGGGCGGCGTCGGCCAGCGGCACCTCGATGCACACGCCGCGCCCGCTGGCCGCGCGCGCCAGCAGGGCCTGGAGCACGGCCTCACTGGCCACCAGGGCGCCGCCCATGTCGGCGTAGAGCGAGGGCGGCATGGCGGTGCTGGTGACCAGGCCGGCCTCGGCCTGGTAGGTCAGGTCGTGCCCGGCCTCTTCGGCCCGCGCGCCCGCGGCGCCCACGATGCGCACCAGCGACAGGCGCGGGTAGCGCGCCTGCAGCGCCTCCCAGCCCAGGTCGAGCTTGGCCAGCGCCGAGGGGCGAAAGGAGGTGATGAGCACGTCGGTGCGCTCCAGCTCGGCGTGCAGCGCGGCCTGGCCCGCGTCGGTCTTGAGGTGGGCCTGCAGCACCCGCACTCCCGCGTGCATGGCGGCGTAGGCGCCGGGGCTGTAGAGCGCCATGGGGTCGGCGCTGGCGTGGCCGGCGGGGGCGGGCGGTTCGAGCTTGGTGCATTCGGCGCCCATGCGCTGGCAGCGCAGCAGGGCGGCGGGGCCGGGCAGGTTCAGCGCCAGGCTGAGAATGCGGGTGTGGAGCAGGGGCTGCAGGGGCGGGGTGGTCATCGGCAATGGGTGGATGGGAATGGAGGCTGTGGCGCGGCGCCGGAACTTCGGGCCCGGTGGGCGCTCCGACCCTGCGGTTATACAAACAAATCCGCTGCCTCCCCCCCGCTGGCCCATCTGCCCCACCACCCCCATACCATGCAGCGTCGCACCTTTGCCGCCCTGGCCGGACTGGCCGCCCTTCCCGGAGTCTTCATGAGCCCTTCGACCGATGCCGCCGCCTTGCCGCTGCTGGAGGCGCTGCGCCCGTCGCCGCGCATGCCCGTGCTGTTCCTGGGCCATGGCAGCCCCATGAATGCGATCGAGGACAACGCCTGGCGCCGCGCCTGGCAGGACCTGGGGGCCGAGCTGCTGGCGCGAGAGCAGCGGCCGCAGCTCATCCTGTGCGTGTCGGCCCATTGGCTCACGCGCGGCGGCTGGTATTTGACGGGCATGGCGGCGCCCAAGACCCTCCACGACTTCGGCGGCTTCCCGCGCGAGCTGTTCGAGCAGCAGTACCCGGCCCCGGGCGCGCCCGCCGTGGCGCGCGGCCTGGCGCAGGAGCTGCGCGCGCCCGACACGGCGAAGGCGCTGGGGGTGGACGAGGGCGAGTGGGGGCTGGACCACGGCACCTGGTCGGTGCTCAAGCCCATGTTTCCGGCGGCCGACATTCCGGTGCTGCAGCTCAGCATGGACTACGGCCGCCCGCCGGCGGAGCACTATGCGCTGGGCCAGCAGCTGCGCAGCCTGCGCGAGCGCGGCGTGCTCATCGTGGGCAGCGGCAACGTGGTGCACAACCTGCGCGCCGTGCGGCGCGGCACCGGTATCAACGCGGCCTACGAGTGGGCCAACGAGTTCGACTTTCAGGTGCAGGAGCGCGTGAAGCATGGCCGCCTGGATGCGCTGGCGCAGTTCCAGCAGTGGGGCGGGCAGGGGGCGCAGCTCGCGCATCCGACCCATGAGCATTACCTGCCGCTGCTGTATGCGGCGGGCGCGGCGCTGCCCACCGAGATGCCGCGCTTTTTCAACACGGGCTTTCAGTCCGCGTCGATCTCCATGCGCTCCATGCTCTGGGGGTGATCATCAAAATTGATAGCTGCAAGCGCTTGCTGTATAAGCGCTAGAGGCCAAAAAAACATGAAAAAACCGCCCGAAGGCGGTTGTTGCATGGGGCCGACCAGGGCCGATCAGACCACCTTGGCGATGGACTGGCAGACGTAGTCGATGTTCTGGCTGTTGAGCGCGGCCACGCACATGCGGCCGGTGTCGGTGCCGTACACGCCGAACTCGTTGCGCAGGCGCACCATCTGGTCCTTGGACAGGCCCGAGTAGCTGAACATGCCGATCTGCGTGGTGATGAAGCCCATGTCCTGCTTGACGCCGGCGGCCTTCAGGCCGTCCACCAGCTTCTGGCGCATGGCCTTGATGCGCACGCGCATCTCGCCGAGTTCCTTTTCCCACTGGGCGCGCAGCTCGGGGTTGTTCAGCACGGCCGCGACCACGGCGCCGCCATGGGTGGGCGGGTTGGAGTAGTTGGTGCGGATCACGAGCTTGAGCTGCGAGAGCACGCGCGCGGCCTCGTCCTTGTCGTTGGCCACGACCGACAGGGCGCCCACGCGCTCGCCGTACAGGCTGAAGCTCTTGGAGAACGAGGTGGACACGAAGATGTTCAGGCCGGCGGCGACGAACTTGCCGATCACGGCGCCGTCTTCCTGGATGCCGTAGCCGAAGCCTTGGTAGGCCATGTCGAGGAAGGCCACCAGGCCCTTGGCCTTGACCACCTCGATGACCTTGCTCCACTGCTCGGCGGTGATGTCGTAGCCCGTGGGGTTGTGGCAGCAGGCGTGAAGCACCACGATGGTGCCGGCGGCTGCGGCGTTCAGGTCGGCCAGCATGCCGTCGAAGTCCACCTTGCGGTTGGCGGCGTCGTAGTAGCGGTAGCTGCCCACCGTGAAGCCAGCATTGGTGAAGATGGCGCGGTGGTTTTCCCAGCTGGGGTCGGAGATCAGCACGGTGGCGTTGGGGCTGACCTTCTTCAGGAAGTCGGCGCCGATCTTCAGGCCGCCCGTGCCGCCGATGGCCTGCACGGTGGCCACGCGGCCGGACTGGACCACATCGGATTCGGCGCCGAACACCAGGGCCTTCACCGCGTTGTCGTAGGCGGCGATGCCGTCGATGGGCAGGTAGCCACGCGCCGTGGGCTTGTCCATCATGGCCTTCTCGGCGGCCTGCACGCACTGCAGCAGCGGCAGCTTGCCGTTGTCGTCGAAGTACACGCCCACGCCCAGGTTGACCTTGTTGGGGTTGGGGTCGGCGGCGTATTGTTCGTTCAGACCCAGGATCGGGTCGCGGGGGGCCATTTCGACGGCGGTGAACAGAGACATGAAGAGTCCTTGAGGGGATGGAAATCTAACGGCGTGACCCCAGCTGGAGTAGGCTTTCGGGTCAATACACGATTTTAACGGCCGCCCTCGCGGGCCGTTTACTCCGCCATGCATGAAGTCACCTCCGAACCGGCCGCAGGCGCCACCGATGGCGCCGATGGGCAGTTTGTCCAGTTCCCCGGCTCGCCCTTTGCGCTGTTCCAGCCATACCCGCCCGCCGGCGACCAGCCCGAGGCGATCGCCAGGCTGGTGGACGGCGTGCAGGACGGCGAGGTGTTCCAGACCCTGCTGGGCGTGACCGGCTCGGGCAAGACCTTCACCATGGCCAACGTGATCGCGCGCCTGGGTCGCCCGGCCATCATCTTCGCGCCCAACAAGACGCTGGCCGCGCAGCTCTACAGCGAGTTCCGCGAGTTCTTTCCCAAGAACGCCGTGGAGTACTTCGTGAGCTACTACGACTACTACCAGCCCGAGGCCTATGTGCCGCAGCGTGACCTGTTCATCGAGAAGGACAGCGCCATCAACGAGCACATCGAGCAGATGCGGCTGTCGTGCACCAAGAGTCTGATGGAGCGGCGCGATGTGGTCATCGTGGCCACGGTGTCGGCCATCTACGGCATCGGCGAGCCCGAGAGCTACCACCGCATGATCATGACGCTGCGCACGGGCGACCGCCTGAACCAGCGCGACGTGATCGCCCAACTGATCCGCATGCAGTACCAGCGCAACGACGCGGACTTCAGCCGCGGCAAGTTCCGCGTGCGTGGCGACACCATCGACGTGTTTCCGGCCGAGCATTCCGAGCTGGCGATCCGCATTGAGCTGTTTGACGACGAGGTGGAGAGCCTGCAGCTGTTCGACCCGCTCACGGGCCGCATCCAGCAAAAAATACCGCGCTTCACCGTCTACCCCAGCAGCCACTACGTGACGCCGCGCGACAAGGTGCTGGCGGCCGTGGAAACCATCAAGGTCGAGCTGGCCGAGCGGCTCAAGCAGCTGGTGGATGACGGCAAGCTGGTGGAGGCCCAGCGGCTGGAGCAGCGCACGCGCTTTGACCTGGAAATGCTCAGCGAGGTGGGCCACTGCAAGGGCATCGAGAACTACACGCGCCACCTGTCGGGCTCGCAGCCCGGAGAGCCGCCGAGCACGCTGACCGACTACCTGCCCAAGGACGCGGTCATGTTCCTGGACGAGAGCCACCAGATGATCGGCCAGCTCAGCGCCATGTACAACGGCGACCGGTCGCGCAAGACCACCCTGGTGGAATACGGTTTCCGCCTGCCGTCGGCGCTGGACAACCGGCCGCTCAAGTTCGAGGAGTTCGAGCAGCGCATGCGGCAGGTGATCTTCGTCTCCGCCACGCCGGCAGACTACGAAAAGGAGCATTCCGGCCAGATCGTGGACCAGGTGGTGCGCCCCACGGGGCTGGTGGACCCCGAGGTGGAGGTGCGCCCGGCCACGCATCAGGTGGACGACGTGCTGCAGGAGATACGCATCCGGGCCGACAAGAACCAGCGCGTGCTCATCACCACGCTGACCAAGCGCATGGCCGAGCAGCTCACGGACTACCTGACCGACAACGGCGTGAAGGTGCGCTATCTGCACTCCGACATCGACACCGTGGAGCGCGTGGAGATCATCCGCGACCTGCGCCTGGGGGCGTTCGACGTGCTGGTGGGCATCAACCTGCTGAGGGAAGGCCTGGACATTCCCGAGGTGTCGCTGGTGGCGATCCTGGATGCCGACAAGGAGGGCTTTCTGCGCGCGGAGCGCAGCCTGATCCAGACCATCGGCCGGGCGGCGCGCAACCTGCACGGCAAGGCCATTCTGTATGCGGATCGCATCACCGATTCGATGAAGAAGGCCGTCGGCGAAACGGAGCGCCGGCGCGCCAAGCAGATCGCGCACAACGAGGCGCAAGGGATCACTCCGCGCAGCATTGTCAAGCAGGTGAAAGACCTGATTGATGGCGTCTACAGCGAAAAAACGGGGCAGGAGGCGCTGCGCCTGGAGCAGGAGGCGGCGCGCCATGCGGAGCTGGAGGAGATGTCGGAGAAGGACATTGCCCGGGAAATCAAGCGGCTGGAAAAGCGCATGCTGGAACATGCGCGCAACCTCGAATTCGAGCAGGCGGCGCGCGTGCGCGACCAGTTGGCGCAGCTCAAGGACCGGGTCTTCGGCTCCCATGGCGGCGACCAGGTCGTGCGCTGAGAGGCAAGGGCGGGTGGTCGTTACCTTGCGGGAGAAAATGCGACTGATCGGTTTTCTTATCCGACAAAAACGATAGGGATTTGTGCTATACTCGCGCTAAATACTCAAGAAAGAAAGCCCCACAACAAACAAGGGCCCCGGGTGTTGCGGCCATTGCCGCGGCGCGTCGGGGAAAGGGTGGAGACGGTGCCCGGGTGTGATTCAGGCAACCCGCGGTGTTTCTATAACGATCAAGCCTAGACAAGGAGCTTGCGATGCGTCTCACTACCAAAGGCCGTTTTGCGGTCACCGCCATGATTGATCTGGCACTGCGCCAAAATAACGGCCCCGTTACCCTGGCTGCCATCAGCCAGCGCCAGCAGATCTCGCTGTCCTATCTGGAGCAATTGTTCGGCAAGCTGCGCCGCCATGAACTGGTGGAGTCGACGCGCGGCCCCGGTGGTGGCTACACGCTGGCGCGCAAGGCGGCCGACATCACGGTGGCCGACATCATCGTCTCGGTGGACGAACCCATCGACGCCACGCAGTGCGGCGGCAAGGAAAACTGCCTGGGCGAGGCGGGCCGCTGCATGACGCACGAGCTCTGGGCCTCGCTGAACCAGCGCATGGTGGAGTTTCTGGATTCCGTCACGCTGCAAAAGCTGGTGGACGATCAGCTCGCCAAGGGCGTGCAGATCGAGGACAAGCCCGTCACGCGCCGTGCGATCTCCACTACGCCGGTGGTCAAGCCCATCCGCGTGAACGCGCCGAATTCGGTGTTCGCACTGGGCAACGCCTTCGCCAAGTCCTGAACGCGCACCACGCCCGGCCATGGCGCAAGCTTGGCATAGGGTGGATGCTGCCGCACTATTTTTGATCTCTGACTCAAGCCAGCCAGAACCTTTCACTGAGCCAGCCATGGACATGACCCCGCATTTCCCCATTTACCTTGACTACGGAGCCACGACCCCGGTGGACGGCCGGGTCGTTGACGCGATGATTCCGTGGCTGCGCGAGCATTTCGGCAATCCCGCGTCGCGCAGCCATGCCTGGGGCTGGGAGGCGGAAGAGGCCGTGGAAAAGGCGCGCGGCCATGTGGCCGAACTGATCGGTGCGGACCCGCGCGAGATCGTGTGGACCTCCGGCGCCACCGAATCGAACAACCTGGCCATCAAGGGCGCGGCGCATTTCTACAAGGGCAAGGGCAAGCACCTGATCACGGTGAAGACCGAGCACAAGGCCGTGCTGGACGTGATGCGCGAGTTGGAGCGCCAGGGCTTCGAGGTCACGTACCTTGATGTGCAGGACAATGGCTTGCTGGACATCGAAAAGTTCAAGGCCGCGATTCGCCCCGACACCATTCTCGCGAGCGTGATGTTCGTGAACAACGAGATCGGTGTGGTGCAGGACATTCCGCTGCTGGGCGCCATTTGCCGCGAGAAGGGCGTGATCTTTCACGTGGATGCCGCGCAGGCGACCGGCAAGGTCGAGGTCGATCTGGGCGCACTGCCCGTGGACCTGATGAGCCTGGCATCGCACAAGACCTATGGTCCCAAGGGCATTGGGGCGCTTTACGTGCGCCGCAAGCCGCGTGTGCGCCTTGAAGCGCAGATGCACGGCGGCGGCCATGAGCGCGGCATGCGCTCGGGCACGCTGGCCACGCACCAGATCGTGGGCATGGGCGAGGCCTTCCGCATCGCCAAGCTGGAGATGGCGCAGGACCTGGCCAAGACGCGCGCGCTGCAAAAGCGCCTGCTCGACGGGCTCAAGGACATCGAGCAGGTGTTCATCAACGGCGACCTGGAGCACCGTGTGCCCCACAACCTGAACATGAGCTTCAACTTCGTGGAAGGCGAGTCGCTGATCATGGGCGTCAAGGGCCTGGCGCTGTCGTCCGGCTCGGCCTGCACGTCGGCCAGCCTGGAGCCCAGCTATGTGCTGCGTGCCCTGGGCCGCAGCGACGAGCTGGCGCACAGCAGCCTGCGCATGACCATCGGCCGGTTCACGACCGAAGAAGAAATCGACTACGCGATCAGCACGATCCGTCACAACGTGGCCAAGCTGCGTGAACTCAGTCCCCTGTGGGAAATGTTCCAGGACGGTGTCGACCTGAGCACCATCCAGTGGGCTGCCCACTGAGCACGCACAAAGCTGAAAAGGAGGAACACATCATGGCTTACTCAGACAAAGTGATTGACCATTACGAGAATCCGCGCAACGTGGGCTCGTTCGACAAGGGTGATGCATCGGTTGGCACCGGCATGGTGGGCGCACCGGCCTGCGGCGACGTGATGAAGCTGCAGATCAAGGTGAACCCCGAGACCGGCGTGATCGAAGATGCGCGCTTCAAGACCTACGGTTGCGGCTCGGCCATCGCCTCGTCTTCGCTGGTGACCGAATGGGTCAAGGGCAAGACGCTGGACGAGGCGGCAGCTCTCAAGAACAGCGAGATTGCGCAGGAACTGGCGCTGCCGCCCGTGAAGATCCACTGCTCGATCCTGGCCGAAGACGCCATCAAGGCGGCCGTGAACGACTACAAGGCCAAGCATGGCGCGGCCGTGCCTGCCTGAGTCCGCGATGGCTATCACGTTGACCGAAGCCGCTGCCCGGCATGTGAGCCGCTATCTTGCCCGCCGGGGCAAGGGGCTGGGCGTGCGCCTCGGCGTCAAGACCACGGGCTGCTCGGGCCTGGCCTACAAGCTCGAGTACGTGGACGAACAGGCGCCCGAAGACATCCTGTTCGAGAACCACGGCGTCAAGGTGCTGATCGACCCCAAGAGCCTGGCCTACATTGACGGGACCGAGCTGGATTTCGTGCGCGAAGGCCTCAACGAGGGCTTTCGCTTCAACAACCCCAACGAGCGCGATCGCTGCGGCTGCGGGGAGAGTTTCCGCGTGTGACCGCCTGGCGAGCGCGCTCATCGCCCTGACCGCCATCGCCCGCCGCGCTGGCGGTTTTTTGTTGCCATGAATCTTCAATCCGACGACTTCGAACTCTTTGGCGTGCCGCGCCGCTTTGCGCAGGAGCGCGACGCCCTGGATGCGCGCTGGAAGGAGCTCCAGCGCGAGGCGCACCCCGACCGCTTTGCGGCCCAGGGCGCGGCCGCGCAACGCGTGGCGATGCAGTGGTCGGTGCGCATCAACGAGGCCTATCAGCGCCTCAAGGATCCTCTGCGCCGCGCCGCCTACCTGTGCGAACTCCACGGCGCACCGATCCGGGCCGAGGACAACACCGCCATGCCCGCAGCCTTCCTGATGCAGCAGATGGAGTGGCGCGAGGCCCTCGACGACGCTGCCAGCGAGGCGCAGCTGGATGCACTGGATGCCGAAACGCAGGCGGAGCGCCGTGCGGCCATTGCGCGCTGCGGCGATCTGATCGACATGCAGCAGGACTATGCCGCTGCGGCACGCGAAGTCAGAGCCCTCATGTTCATTGCGCGATTTGCACAGGACATCGATGTACGCCGGGAGCAACTGGGACAATAAGGCCCATCCCGATCCATTTCCGGCTGGGCCCGACGGTGGCTTGCCCGGCACCATTTCTTCGACGATTCCATGGCGCTTCTGCAGATTTCCGAACCCGGGCAGTCCCCCGACCCGCACCAGCGGCGCATTGCCGTAGGCATCGACCTCGGCACCACGCATTCGCTGGTGGCGGCCGTGCGCAACGGCGTGGCCGAATGCCTGCCGGATGCGCAGGGCAGGGTGCTGCTGCCCTCGATCGTGCGCTACCTGTCCGGCGGCGGGCGGCAGATCGGGCATGAGGCAGCGGCTTCGCAGATGCTGGACCCCGCCAACACGCTGGCCTCCGTCAAACGCTTCATGGGACGGGGTGTGAGCGACATCGCCGATCGCGAGAAGCTGCCCTACAACTTCGTTGCGGCGCCGGGCGAGGGCGGCATGCTGACGCTGTCCACCGCCGGGGGCGTGAAGTCGCCCGTGGAGGTGAGCGCCGAGATTCTGGCCACGCTGCGCTACCGCGCCGAAGACAGCTTCGACGACGATGTCTATGGCGCCGTGATCACGGTGCCTGCTTACTTCGACGACGCGCAGCGCCAAGCCACCAAGGATGCGGCGCGCCTGGCGGGCGTGAACCTGCTGCGCCTCATCAACGAGCCCACGGCGGCAGCCATTGCCTATGGCCTGGACAACGCCGCGGAGGGCATCTACGCCGTCTATGACCTGGGCGGCGGCACTTTCGATATCTCGGTGCTGCGCCTCACGCAGGGCGTGTTCGAGGTGATCGCCACGGGAGGGGATTCGGCCCTGGGTGGCGACGACTACGACGCCGCGCTGGCCGATTGGGTACTGCAGCAGTTGGGCCTGCAGGCACATTCGCCGGAAGACAAAACCGCCGTGCGCCTGGCCGCACGTGCCTGCAAGGAAGCGTTGACTGCTACTGAAATAATAGCTTTTAGCGCTGATGTGGCGGGCGTCAAGGCCCAATTTGATGTAAAGCGCTCGGATTTTGCTGCAGCCACGGCCGCGCTCACGCAGCGTTCGCTGGCGGCGGTGCGCCGCACCCTGCGGGATGCGCAGATCGAGCGCGGCGACGTACAGGGCGTGGTGCTGGTGGGGGGCTCCACCCGCATGCCGCAGGTGCGCGAGGCCGTGGCCGATTTCTTTGGCAGGCCACCGCTCACCAACCTGAACCCCGACGAGGTGGTGGCCATTGGCGCTGCCATCCAGGCCAACCAGCTGGCGGGCAACAACGCCGCTGGCGACCTGCTGCTGCTGGACGTGATTCCGCTGTCGCTGGGCATCGAGACCATGGGTGGTCTGGTGGAGCGCATCATCGGCCGCAACGAGACCATTCCCACCGCCAAGGCGCAGGACTTCACCACCTACAAGGATGGGCAGACGGCGCTGGCCATCCACGTGGTCCAGGGCGAACGCGACCTGGTGCAGGACTGCCGCAGCCTGGCGCGCTTCGAGCTGCGCGGCATTCCGCCCATGGCCGCGGGCGCGGCGCGCATCCGCGTGACCTTCACGGTGGATGCCGATGGTCTGCTCAGCGTGAGCGCGCGCGAGCAAAGCAGCGGCGTGGAGGCGCGCATCGATGTCAAGCCCTCGTACGGCCTGAGCGATGACCAGATCGCCCACATGCTGCAGGACGGCTTTGCTACGGCCCAGCAGGACATGCAGGCGCGCGCCCTGGTCGAGGCCCGCGTCGACGCCGACCGGCTGCTGATTGCCACGCAAAGCGCCCTGGATGCCGATGGCGATGTGCTCGCACCCGATGAGCGCACCGCCGTCGATGCCCTCATGCAGTCGCTGCGTGCGGTGCTGGAGGCCGGCCATGACGCGGCCGCCGTGGAGGCTGCGACCCATGCGTTGGCCAAGGGCACCGAGGCCTTTGCGGCCCAACGCATGAACCGCGGCATCCGCGAGGCACTGGCGGGCAAGAGCGTCGATTCGCTCTGAGCAGCGCGAGAACACCCATCCATCCTTCAGCTTTTTTCAGCACCTGGCTGCCATGCCCGTCATCAAAATCCTGCCCCATCCCGAATACTGTCCCCAGGGTGCCGAGATCAACGCACCCGCCGGCACCTCGATCTGCGAGGCCCTGCTCGACAACGACATCAAGATCGAGCATGCCTGCGACATGAGCTGCGCCTGCACCACCTGCCACGTGATCGTGCGCCAGGGCTATGGCTCGCTGAACGCGGCGGAGGAAGAGGAGGAGGACCTGCTCGACCGCGCCTGGGGGCTGGAGCCGCAGTCGCGCCTGTCGTGCCAGGCCATCGTGGCCCAGAGCGACCTGACGGTGGAGATTCCGAAGTACTCCATCAACCACGCCAAGGAGAACCACTGATGTCGCGGCAGATTGTTCTGGACACGGAAACCACGGGCCTGTCCGCCGAGGGTGGCGATCGCATCATCGAACTGGGGTGCGTGGAACTGCTCAACCGCAAGCTCACCGGCAACAATCTGCACCTGTACCTGAACCCCGAACGCGACAGCCACGAGGACGCGCTCAAGGTTCACGGCATCAGCAACGAGTTCCTCCGGGACAAGCCCAAGTTTGCCGAGCGGGTGCAGGACATCCTGCAGTACCTGCAGGGCGCCGAACTCATCATTCACAACGCGAGCTTCGACGTCGGCTTTCTGAACAAGGAGCTGGAGCTGGTCGGCATGCCGCCGCTGGCCACGCATGTCGGCAGCATCATCGACACCCTGGCCATGGCCAAGGAGATGTTCCCGGGCAAGCGCAATTCGCTGGACGCGCTGTGCGATCGTCTGGGCGTGGACAACTCGGGCCGCACGCTGCACGGCGCCTTGCTGGACGCAGAACTGCTGGCCGACGTCTACATCAATCTGACCCGCGGCCAGGACGCGCTGCTGATCATGGACGAGACGCCCGAAGGCGAGGGCGGCATGAAGGCGGCAACCATGGACCTGAGCGGCATTGCGCTACAGGTGCTGGAGGCCAGCGCGCAGGAGCTTTCCGAACACGAAGACCTGCTGGCGCAGATCGACAGATCCAGCGGAGGCAAAACAATTTGGCGAACTTTCTCTGATGCGCCAAAAGCTATGCCATAATTGCAGGCTGTCGCAGCAACGACACGGGTGATTAGCTCAGCGGTAGAGCACTGCCTTCACACGGCAGGGGTCACATGTTCGATCCATGTATCACCCACCATTTTCATGAAAACGTTCGCGCCAAGCGCGAGCGGTTTCATCGGGTGATTAGCTCAGCGGTAGAGCACTGCCTTCACACGGCAGGGGTCACATGTTCGATCCATGTATCACCCACCAAACAAACCCCTTGCAGGCAAGCCGGCAAGGGGTTTTTTCATGAGCCTTGCGGCGCATGCGTTCGGAGACAATCCGCTCTCCCGTGACAGCATCCGGTCGCCTTCCATGATTACTTTCCACAATCCACTGCATCAAGGGCATGCACCCGTGCATGAGTTCTTTCGTGGCGAGCGCGTCCCATGCTTTGAAACGCCGGCGCGAGCGGTCTATGTGGAGGCGGCCCTGACGATGCGCGGCCATGACATGCATGCGCCGAACGCGGACAGCCGTGCCACTCTGGCCCAGGTGCATGCGCCGCGCTATCTGGCGTTCCTGCAGACGGCCTGGCAGCAATGGCTGGCACTGGATGCGGGCAACGCCGAACGGCAGCCGTTTCCCTCCGTCTGGCCGGTGCGTACGCTGCGCTCGGATGTGGAGCCCGCGAACTTCATCGCCAGACTGGGCCTGTATTCGATGGACAACGGTTCTCCGTTGGCCGCAGGCACCTGGGCGGCCGCGAAGGCAGGGGCCGATGCCGCGGAAAGCGCCGCGGCCCATGTGGCCAGTGGAGCGCGCGCGGCCTTTTGCTGTACGCGCCCGCCAGGCCACCATGCGGGGGCGGACTTCATGGGGGGCTACTGCTTCCTGAACAACGCTGCGGTGGCGGCGCAATCGCTGCGCAACCGCGGGGCCGGGCGCGTGGCGGTGCTGGATGTGGACTACCACCATGGCAACGGCACGCAGAGCATCTTTTATGACCGGGCCGATGTGCTGTTCGTCAGCATCCACGGCGATCCGCGCACCGAGTATCCGTTTTATCTGGGCTATGCCGACGAGACCGGCGTTGGGGCTGGGGCGGGCTGTAACCTGAATCTGCCGCTGCCCGCGGGCACGTGCTTTGCCGGGTGGATCAATGCGCTGGAGCATGCCTGCGTGCGCATTGCCGCCCATGGCGCGGATGCGCTGGTCGTGTCGCTGGGGCTGGATACCTACGAGGGTGACCCGATCTCGGGCTTCCTGCTGGCCTCGGCGGATTTCTCGCGCGTTGGCGAGCGCCTTGCCCGGCTTGGCATGCCCACGGTGTTCGTGCTGGAGGGCGGCTACGCGGCGGCGGAGCTGGGAACGAATGCGGTGAATGTGCTCGAGGGCTTCGAGCAGGCGTGAGTTGGAGGAGCAGGCAATGAGCGAAATGGTGGATTGCGTCGTCGTCGGCGCGGGCGTGGTGGGCCTGGCCGTGGCGCGCGCGCTGGCACTGCAGGGGCGCGAGGTGCTGGTGCTGGAGGCGGCCAACGCTATCGGCACGGAAACGAGTTCGCGCAACAGCGAGGTGATACATGCCGGCATCTACTACCCACAGGGCTCGCTCAAGGCTCGGCTGTGCGTGCAGGGCAAGGCCATGCTGTATGGCTATTGTGCGGAGCGCGGGCTGCCGCACAGGCGCTGCGGCAAGCTTATCGTGGCCACGTCGCAGGAGCAGCAACAGGCGCTGGCCGGCATCAAGGAGCGCGCGGCGGCCAATGGTGTGAAGGATTTGCAATGGCTCACGCGCGACGAGGCCAGGACGCTGGAGCCCGAGCTGGAATGCGTGGCCGCGCTGCTGTCCCCCAGCACGGGCATCGTGGACAGCCATGCCCTGATGCTGTCGCTGCTGGGCGATCTGGAGAATGCAGGGGGGCTTTTGGCATTGAATTCGCCTCTGAGGCAGGCACAGTATGCGCAAGGCGCTATGCATTTGGAAGCGATCGATGGAACCCGCATCAGCGCACGTGCCGTGGTGAACGCCGCGGGGCTGCATGCGCCGGATCTGGCACGGCGCTTTGCGGGCCTCGACCCGGCCTGTGTGCCGCGCGCGGCTTACGCCAAGGGCAACTATTTCACGCTGACGGGCCGCGCGCCCTTCAGCCATCTGGTGTACCCCGTGCCCAAGGCCGCAGGCCTGGGGGTGCACCTCACGCTGGACCTGGGCGGCCAGGCCAAGTTCGGCCCGGACGTGCAGTGGGTGGATGGCCCGGACGATCTGACGGTGGATGCAAGCCGTGCCCATGGCTTTTATGCCGAGGTGCGGAAATACTGGCCCGGCTTGCGCGATGGCAGTCTGGCCGCGGGTTACGCGGGCATACGCCCCAAGATCCACGGCCCGGGCGAGCCGGCCGCCGATTTTCTGATCCAGGGGCCACAGCAGCATGGCGTGGCCGGTCTGGTCAACCTGTTCGGGATCGAGTCCCCGGGACTGACCAGCGCGCTGGCCATCGGCGCGCATGTCGCGGCCATGCTGCGCGATGGAGAGCGGGGCTGACTCGGCGCCTGTATGCCACAGGTCACATTCCAGCCCCTGCCTGTTCTGGGAAATTGGTCGGGCTCGGCTAAGATGGGTCGTTCGCCCTCCATGTTCGCCATGGGTGGCGCCTACCGTTGTGTCCTGCTATGAAAGGCTTGTGTATGACCTCCGTATCCGAAACCATTTCCAACACTCCGAGTGAACTTGAACGGCTCGTCGGCGACCTGCGCAGCCTGCTGTCCAGCAAGGATCTGGACGGCATTCCGGAGATCAAGCAGCTGCGCCAGCGGCTGGATGACGGCATCCACAACGTGCGCGACTCCGCCGTGCGCGCCGCCCAGGATGCGGCTCAGCAGGCCAAGGATGCGGCGCGCGCCGCAGACCGGTACGCCCATGACGAACCCTGGCGCGTGGCCAGCGCCGCACTGGCCGTGGGCGCGCTCGTCGGCTTCCTGCTGGCCCGCCGCTAAGTCCGCGCGATGGGTGCGGGCCTGGCCGTGAACGCCGCCCCATCGTCCACCAACGGCTAGGAAAGAGCACATGAACTGGTTTTCCCTGTTGGGCCTGGAAGACTGGGCCGCGCGTTGGCGTGCGGCCGTGATGGAAGGGGCGATTGCCGCCGAAGATCGCATCCAACTGGCGCGGCTCGAGTGGGCCGACCAGAAGCGGCGGTTGGCGCAACTGGTGGTGCTGCTCATCCTCTTCGGCTGCCTGGCTGTCGTGGCCTTGCTGCTGTTGTCGGTGGCCATCCTGGTGCAGTTCTGGGACACCCCCCAGCGTGTGCTGGTGGCCTGGCTTCTGGTGGGGGGCTGGCTCGTGGCCTGCGGCATCGTGTTGGCCGCCCTGGTATCGGTCGCGCGCCAGGCAGGCAACGCCTTCGCGCTGACCCGCCGGGAGCTGGGCCAGGACTGGAATGTGATCAAGGAGCAGCTCTAGCCATGCCCATCATTGACCCCCAAGCCATCACGCCCGTACCTACGCCGGCGCAGCAGAAGGTGCTGGATCGCATCCTGGTGCAGCGCGAGCGCCTGCGTGCCAGGCGCGCAGCCTTCCGTCAGGCGCGCGCCATCGCGGCCACGCGCGAGGGCGTGGAGCCTGCCGCACCGCTGGCCGTGCGCCTGCTGGCCTTCGCGCGGCTACACCCGGTGGCCGTTGCGGCCGTGGTGGGCGCTGCCGCGCTGGCGGGGCCCGGCCGCATGATCCGCTGGGCTGGCGTGCTGATGCCGCTGATCTTGCGCATGCGGCGCGGGTAATGCCGCGTTGTCTCCATGTACCAAGGGCCGCGTCGCGGCCCTTGTTCTTTGGTGGGCGCGATGCTCAGTGCAGGGCCTTGATGGCGCGTGCCGCACGGGCCACCAGCGCCGGCCCTTCGTAGATCAGGCCGGTGTAGATCTGGACCACGTCTGCGCCTGCGCGGATCTTGCTGACGGCATCCTCTGCGCTCATGACGCCGCCCACCCCCATGATGGGGAAGGCCGGGCCCAGTGCGGCGCGCAGTTGGCGGATGACGGCATTGCTCGCCGCCAGCACTGGTGCGCCGCTCAGGCCTCCGGTTTCCTGGGCGTGGGCCATGCCCTGTACGGCATCGCGGCTGATGGTGGTGTTGGTGGCGATCACGCCGTCCATGCCGTGGCGTTGCAGCGTGGCGGCAATCACGGCCACCTGGTCCTCGGTCAGGTCGGGGGCGATCTTCACGAAGATGGGGACGCGCCGGCCCTGTGCCGTGGCCAGCCTTTCACGGTGTTCGGCAATGGCACCCAGCAGCGCGTCCAGCGCCTCGTCGCTTTGCAGGGCGCGCAGGTTCTGGGTGTTGGGCGAGCTGATGTTCACCGTCACATAGTCGGCATGCGGGTACACGCCTTCCAGGCAGGCGAGGTAGTCGCGCGTGGCCTCCTCGATGGGCGTGGTGGCGTTCTTGCCGATGTTCAGGCCCAGCAGCAGCGGCTTGCCCTGGGCGCGGACCTGCGAGCGCTGCACGTTGGCGATGAAGGCGACCAGCCCCTCGTTGTTGAAGCCCAGTCGGTTGATGAGCGCGCGTGCCTCGGGCAGGCGGAACATGCGCGGCTTGGGGTTGCCGGGCTGGGGGCGGGGCGTGACGGTGCCCACCTCCACGAAGCCGAAGCCCATGGCGGCCAGGGCGTCGATGCAGCGCGCGTTCTTGTCCAACCCCGCGGCCATGCCCACGCGGTTGGGGAAGGTGAGCCCGGCGAGCTGCACCGGGTCGCTCACGGTCTCGTTGCACCAGGCCCATTGCAGCGGCGTGCGCTGGCCGCGTGCCAGCATGTCCATGGTCAGTTCGTGGACGGCCTCGGCATCCATGCCGAAGAGAAAAGGGCGAGCGAGAGCGTAGGGAAGGAGTGACATGGGGATAATTCAATGATCACTTCGGATTTTCCCCCATGACGACACCCACATCCCTTTCCCAAGACGAACTCAAGACCCTGGTGGGCCAGGCCGCGCTGCAATATGTGGTGCCTGGCGAGATTGTGGGCGTGGGCACGGGCTCCACGGTGAACAAGTTCATCGACGCGCTGGCGGCGATCAAGGACAGCATCCGTGGCGCGGTGTCCAGCTCCGTGGCCAGCACCGAGCGCCTGCGGGCGCTGGGCATTCCGGTGTTCGATGCCAATGACGTGCGTTCGCTGTCGGTGTACATCGACGGCGCGGACGAGATTGACGGCCGCGGCTACATGGTCAAGGGGGGCGGCGCGGCGCTCACGCGCGAGAAGATCGTGGCGGCGCTGGCGCAGCGCTTCGTGTGCATCGCAGACGAGTCCAAGCTGGTGGACGTTTTGGGGGCGTTCCCCCTGCCGGTCGAGGTGATTCCCATGGCCGCGGCGCAGATCGCGCGCCGGTTCGAGTCCATGGGCGGCCAGCCCAGCCTGCGCCTGAAGGACGGCCAGCCTGTGGTGACCGATAACGGCCAGCACATTCTGGATGTGCGCGGCCTCGGCATCAATGACCCGCTGGCCTTTGAAAGCGAGGTGAATCAGTGGCCCGGCGTGGTGACCGTGGGGGTGTTCGCGCACCAGAAGGCCCATGTCTGCCTGCTGGGTACGGCGCAGGGCGTGCGCACGCTGTCGTTCTGACCCGGGCTCCTGCATGAGGGGCGCCCGCAGGCGCCCTTGGCTTCAGAAGACGATGCCGGCAGGGTTGGCGGGTGTGCGGCCCGTGGGCGGCGGCGTGGGCGCCGCTGCGGCGGGTGGTGCCGCCGGCTCCTTGGCCGGCGTGGCCGGCTTGGGAGTGGCCGCAACGAGCGGCGTGGCCGAGGGTCGTCGGTAGTTGGGCGGCAACTGCGACTGCTTGGGGTAGCCCGCCGCATCCAGGTACTGGCTCCATTCGGAGTCGGAAAAGCCCTTCAGATGCTGGGCGCCGATCGTGCCAAGGGGCAGGCTGGCATCGCCGCCCAGCCGCTTGAGCGCGTCGAGATCCTCATTGGATGCCACCGTACGCTCGGTGAACGGGATTCCTCGATTGATCAGCAGGTTGCGGGCGCTGCCGCAGGGCGCGCAGTCGCTGGCCGTGTAGAGCGTCACGGGAAAGCGCGTGGCGACCTGGCGCAGCTGGTAGGGCAGGGCGTCAAGGCCGCTGCCACCGCTTGCACGCGGGCCGCTGCTGACTTCGGTGCCTTGTGTCGTGGTGCTGGGCGCGCGGTCGGAGAAGGTGACCTTGCCGTCGGGCCCCACGATCCGGTACACCTGCTGGGCTTGTGCGGTTGCAGCCAGCAGCGCGGCGGCCGCACAGGCCAGGGTGGTGGCGAAGCGAAGGGTGTTCATGCAGCTCTCCTGTGGCTGTTGTCGTTGGAATGCGCCCCGCCCGCAAGGGCGGCCGGCCCGCAATGGGCCGTCGATTGTCGGGGACTCAGGCCGCGGTGGCCATGCCCTGGTGTCGCAGCAGCGCATCAAGGCTGGGTTCACGGCCGCGGAAGGCCTTGAAGGACTCCATGGCCGGGCGGCTGCCACCTGCCTCCAGGATGGCTTGCCGGTAGCGCCTGCCGGTCGCTAGGCTGGGCTCTCCGTTTGCGCCGGCCGTTTCCTCGAAGGCGGCGTAGGCATCGGCGCTCAGCACCTCGGCCCACTTGTAGCTGTAGTAACCGGCGGCGTAGCCGCCCGCAAAGATATGGCTGAAGGTGTGCGCCGTGCGGCTGAAGGCCGGCGGTTTGAGCACGGCGACTTCGTCACGGACGCGGTCGAGCAGCGGCAGCAGGGCGTCCTGCGGATCGTGCTCGGTGTGCAGCAGCATGTCGAACAGCGCGAACTCGATCTGACGCAGCGTGGCCATGCCTGCCTGGAAGTTCTTGGCCGCGATCATCTTGTCGTAGAGCGGGCGGGGCAGGGGCTCGCCGGTGTCGACATGGGCGGTCATGTGGCGCAGCACTTCCCACTCCCAGCAGAAGTTCTCCATGAATTGGCTCGGCAGCTCCACGGCGTCCCACTCCACGCCGCTGATGCCCGAGACATCGCGTTCGTTGACCTGGGTGAGCATGTGGTGCAGGCCGTGGCCGAACTCATGGAACAGGGTGATGACGTCGTCATGCGTGAGCAGCGGCGGCTTGCCCTCCACGCCCTCGGCAAAGTTGCACACCAGATGCGCCACGGGCGTCTGCAGCTGGCCGTTGTCCGGGCGCAGCCAGCGCGCGCGCGCGTCGTCCATCCAGGCGCCGCCACGCTTGCCCTGGCGTGCGGGCTGGTCCAGGTAGAACTGGCCCACCAGCTGGCCGTCGCGCTCGATGCGGTAGAACTCGACGGCCGGGTTCCAGGCGGGCGCCGTGTCGCGGCGGATGGCCACCTCGAACAGCGTTTCGACGATCTTGAACAGGCCCGCAAGCGCCTTGGGCGCCGTGAAGTACTGCTTGACCTCCTGCTCGCTGAAGGCGTAGCGCGCCTCCTTGAGCTTCTCGGAGATGTAGGGCCAGTCCCAGGACTGCGGATCATCCAGACCCAGGTGTTCGGCGGCGAAGGCGCGCAGATCGGCCACGTCCTTTTCGGCAAAGGGGCGCGCGCGGCGCGCGAGGTCGCGCAGGAAGTGGATGACCTGGTCGGGCGACTGGGCCATCTTGGGCACCAGGGACACCTGGCCGAAATTGCCGTAGCCCAGCAGATGCGCCTCTTCCTTGCGCAGCGCCAGGATCTCGGCCATCACGGCGGTGTTGTCAAAGCGGGCGGCATCGCCCTGGGCCTGTTCGGATGCGCGCGTGACGTAGGCGCGGTAGAGCTTCTCGCGTAGCGCGCTGCTCGTGGCGAACTGCATCACCGGCAGGTAGCAGGGCATCTTCAGCGTAAGCTTGTAGCCTTCCTTGCCATCGGCCTGGGCCGCGGCACGCGCGGCCTGGCGCACATCGGCGGGCAGGCCGTCCAGTTCATCGGCAGTGGCGTAGTAGGCATAGGCGTCGGTGGCGTCCAGCGCGTTCTCGCTGAACTTCTGGCTCAGCTCGGCCTGGCGTTCCTGGATGGCGGCAAAGCGTTCCTTGGCGGCTCCCTGCAGCTCGGCGCCCGACAGCACGAAGTTGCGGATGGCGTTGCTGTGCGCCTGGCGCTGCTCGGGGTTGAGCGTGGCCGGATCGATCGCCTTGTACTTGGCGTACAGGCGTTCGTCGGCGCCCAGGCGGGTCCAGAACTCGGTGACCTTGGGCAGGGCCTCGTTGTAGGCGGCGCGCAGCTCGGGCGTGTCGGCCACGCTGTTGAGATGGCTGACGGCGCCCCAGGCGCGGCCGAGTTCTTCGGTGGCGATGTCCAGCACGCCGGCGATGGCATCCCAGCGTGCGGGGAAGTCGGGCTGGGTCACGGTCTCCAGGGCGGCGTCGGCGCGCTGCAGGAGCGCATCCACGGCGGGAGCCACATCGGCAGGAGTGATGCGGTCGAACGGAATATGGCCGGAGAAGTCGAGGAGGGGATTGCTCATGCTGGCTTAGATGGCGTCGCAGGGGGAGGGTTCAAGCACCGGCTCAGGGCAGGCGTTCGGCGGCTTCCAGCGTGTTGACCAGCAGCATGGTGATGGTCATGGGTCCCACGCCGCCGGGTACAGGGGTGATGTGGCCGGCCACCTGCTTGACGCCATCAAAGTCCACGTCGCCGCAGAGCTTGCCCTCGTCGTTGCGGTTCATGCCCACGTCGATCACCACGGCGCCGGGCTTGACCATGTCGGCCGTCAGCACGTTGCGCTTGCCCACGGCGGCGACCACCACGTCGGCCTGGCGCGTCATGGCGCCCAGGTCGGCCGTGCCGCTGTGGGTGATGGTGACGGTGGCGTTGGCGGCCAGCAGCATCATGGCCATGGGCTTGCCGACGATGTTGGAGCGGCCGATCACCACCGCGTGCTTGCCGCGCAGGTCCTTCATGCCGATCGACTCCAGCATCTTCATGCAGCCGTAGGGCGTGCAGGCCTTGAAGCCCACTTCGCCGACCATCAGCGCGCCGGCGCTGGCCACATGAAAACCGTCCACGTCCTTCAGGGGAGAGATGGCTTCGATGACCTTGTGATCGTCGATGTGCTTGGGCAGCGGCAGCTGGACCAGGATGCCGTGGATGCTGGGGTCGTTGTTGAGTGCCTCCACGCGGGCCAGCAGCTCGGCCTCGGTCATGGTGGCGTCGTACTTTTCCAGCACGGAGTGGAAGCCCACGTCCTCGCAGGCCTTGACCTTGTTGCGTACGTAGACCTGGCTTGCCGGGTTGTCGCCCACCAGCACCACGGCCAGGCCGGGGGTGATGCCGCGCTCTTTCAGGGCCGCCGTGCGCTGGGCGACTTCGGTGCGCAGTTGGCGCGAAAGGGCATTGCCGTCGATCAGTTGGGCTGTCATGTTTGAACTATCCGAAATACAAATGAAAAAGCTGCCTAGCGCTTGTGGAACGGGCGCAGGCAGCTATGAAAATGGAATCGTTTAGGCCTTGGCGGCGTTTTGTCCCAGGGCAATCTTAAGAAGGTCCGCCACGGTGTTGGCGCTGAGCTTTTCCATGATGTTGGCGCGGTGCGCTTCCACCGTCTTGATGCTGATGCCCAGGTCATCGGCGATCTGCTTGTTCAGGCGGCCGGCGACGATGCGCTCGAGCACCTGCGCCTCGCGGCTCGTGAGCTTGGACAGCAGCGCGTCGCGGCTGGCGGCCTGCTGGTGGCCAGCGAAGGCTTCGCGGGCGTGGTCCAGCATGCGTTCGACCAGGCCCAGCAGCTCTTCCTCGTTGAAGGGCTTCTGGATGAAGTCCAGCGCCCCCTTCTTCATGGTGTTCACGGCCATGGGCACGTCGCCGTGGCCGGTGATGAACACGATGGGCAGGGGGGACTTGCGTTCCATCAGCCGGTCCTGCAGCTCCAGGCCCGTCATGCCGCCCATGCGGATGTCCACGATCAGGCAGGCCACTTCGCGCGGGTCGTAGCGCGCGAGGAACGATTCCGCCGAATCAAAGCAGCGTACCCGGTAATCCTTGCCTTCCAGCAGCCACTGAAGTGAGTCGCGGACGGCTTCGTCGTCATCGACGACATAGACGGTGCCTTTTTTCGGGATCAAGCTCATGCAATAGTCCTTGGCGTTGACGTTGCTGCGGAATTGATAGTGGCATCCACAGCAGTGGCAAGCGGAAGCCAGAAAGAGAACCGGCAGCCGGTAACCTCCGTTCCATTGTAGAGGTTCTCCGCCTGCATCCGGCCGTGGTGCGATTCGACGATGCTGCGGCACAGGTTCAGGCCCATGCCCATGCCCTCGCTCTTGGTGGAGAAGAAGGCCTCGAACAGGTGGGCTAGCACTTCGGGCGCCAACCCCTTCCCGGTGTCTTGCACCGTGAACTCGATCACGTCGTGCCCCTCCACGTTGCGCGGCACCACGCGCAGCTCCACGCTGCGGCCCGCGGGTGGGCGGTGGGCCTGGGCGATGGATTCGGCGCCGTTCTTCATCAGGTTCACGAGCACCTGCTCGATGAGGATGGTGTCCGCCATGACCTGGGGCAGGCGGGCGGCGACGTAATGCGTCAGGCGCACGTTGTGGCGGCGCAGCTCGATGTCGGCCAGCTCCACGGCTTCGCTGACCATGTCGTGCACATCGGCCAGCGTACGGTTGGGCTCGCTCTTCTTCACGAAGGCGCGGATGCGCTGGATGATCTGGCCGGCGCGCTGCGCCTGGTGCGCGGTCTTTTGCAGCGCGGACAGCAGGGCCTCTTCGCTGATCTGCCCGCTCTGGATGCGCGACACCATGCCGCTGCAGTAGTTGCTGATGGCCGTGAGCGGCTGGTTGAGCTCGTGGGCCACGCTGGAGGCCATCTCGCCCATGGTGATCAGGCGGCTCACCGATTGGGCGCGCTCGGCTTGGCGCGCAGCCTGCTCCTCGGCCTGGCGGCGCGGCGTGATGTCGGTGGCAATCACCATCTGGGCCAGGCGCCCGTCCACCCAGTTCAGGTAGCGCGAGCGCACCTCCAGCCATTTGCCCAGGTCGGGCAGGTAGATCTCGGCGTTTTCCGAGCGGGCGCTGGTCAGCGGGTCGGTGGGCAGGCCCATGAGGCCGTCCTCGTCGTCCATGCCCCTGGCCTCCGGCGCGGGCAAGACGCCCGCCTGCGCCACCAGCTGCAGGTGGCCGCCGGTTTGCGAGCCGAACCACTGGCGGTACAGGCGGTTGGCGAACAGCAGCTCCTCGCTGCCCAGGGGCGCGACCGACACCGAGGCGTCCAGGGCCTCCAGCACGATGGTGAAGCGCTCGTGTGAGGCTGTGAGCTGCTCGCGCACGCGGTTGGGCTCGGTGATGTCCGTCATCGAGGTCATCCAGCCCGTCTGCTGGCCGCGGGCATCGATCAGCGGCGAGACATACAGGCGCGCGTCGAACAGCGTGCCGCTCTTGCGCCGCACGCGCACCTGAAAGCCGCCAGGGACGGTTTTGCCTGAAAGCTCGTCGCGCAGGTTGGCATGCAGCGCCTCGTATTCCCCCTCGGGCCAGTAGCTGTAGGGCGGCGTCTGGCCCACCAGTTCGGCCTCGGTCCAGCCCGTCATCTGGCAGAACGCGGCGTTCACGTAGGTGATGCGTCCCTCCAGGTCCAGCGCGCGCATGCCGGTGAGGATGGAGTTTTCCATGGCGCGGCGGAAGTTGGTCTCCGCCACCAGCGCCTGCTGGGCCTGCAGGCGCCGGCGCGTGTGGCGCCAGGTGGCAATCAGCATCCATGCTGTCATGCCACTGAGCGTGCCCACCAGCCAGAACAGGCCGCTGCCCACCACACCTAGTGAGGTGCGGTAGGCCTGGGCCCGCAGTACCAGGCCGTTGCCGACGGGGGATACGGGGATTTCGTACTCGTTGGCCTTGGTGGTCCAGGGCAGCAGGGCGTTGGTGCGCGGGGCCAGCGGCGTGCCGGCGAGCGTCTGGTTGTTGCCGTCGAGCAGCGTCACGGCGTAGCGCGCCAGCACCTCCGTGGGGGTGCCATAGCGCAGCAGGCTGTCGATGGAGTATTCGGCCAGCACCACGCCGCCGAACTTGCCCTGTGGGGACAGGGGAACCTGCAGCTGCAGCAGTGGTACGGTGTCTCCGGCGCTGGCCACAGGCTGGGAGTAGACGGGCTGCTGCATGTCGCGCGCCAGGCTGAACAGGTCGGCCGTTTCACCGGGCTTGAGCACCTCGCCGCCCACGCGCAGCTGGCTGCTGGTCACCGTGGGAGCAGCATGGCTGGCGCGAATGCGGCGGCGTTCGTCGATCCAGGTAATGGCCTGCAGCTCGGGGTACTGGCTGATGAGGGTTTCGGCGCGGCTCACGAAGTCGGCGCGCTCCAGGTCCTGGTTGGACAGGTCGCGGGCGATGCGCATGACCTGCTCCTGGCGCTCCAGCAGGCGCAGGCGCACACGCTGCTGGGCGTATTCCACGTCGCGCTTGAGGGCTTCCTTCTCGCGTTCCACCTCTTCCGTGCGCAAATACCAGAAGGCCGCCACGATGGCTGCCAGGAACATCAGCACGGACGCCAGGGGCGCCAGGGCGGCAAAGCGGTCCTGGCGCATGGGCGAGAGGCTGCGCCACCAAGAACGCCACCAGCGCGCCGGGGTTTTGACAGCAGAGACGGGGTCGGCGGGCGGGGCGTCGGGGGAGTCCATGGGCGCAAGTTTAAAGGCTGGCCGAAGGCCATTTCATCTGAAGAAATAATGTGCGTTTGCAGCAATTTTTCATAATAAGAAATCAAAAAGCACTATTTGAAATGGCGAAAAACTGTGCGAAACTCGCGCCAATATTCCGTTATTGCCAATGATTCAAAGGAGACTGGGTATGTCCGATCCGACCAAAGCCCCCGCCACGACCGACACCGATCAGCAGGAAACACGAGAGTGGATGGAAGCGCTGTCGGCGGTCATCGACAAGGAGGGTGCGGAGCGTGCGCACTTCCTGCTGGAGCAGCTGCTGGAGCATGCGCGCCAGAGCAGCATCGACATGCCCTTCTCGGCCAACACGGGCTATGTGAACACCATCGAGCCGAACCAGGAGGCGCGCTGCCCCGGCAACATCGCCATTGAAAAGCGTCTGCGCGCCTACATGCGCTGGAACGCCATGGCGATGGTGGTGCGTGCCAACCGCCTGAACCCCGCGGACGGCGGCGACCTGGGCGGCCACATCGGCTCGTTCGCGTCGGTGGCCAGCATGTTCGGTGCGGGCTTCAACCATTTCTGGCACGCCGAGAGCGAGAACCACGGCGGCGATCTGCTCTACATCCAGGGCCACAGCGCCCCGGGCATCTATGCCCGTGCCTTCCTCGAAGGCCGCCTGACCGAGGAGCAGCTCGACAACTTCCGCCAGGAAGTGGACGGCAAGGGCCTGTCCAGCTACCCCCACCCCAAGCTGATGCCCGAGTTCTGGCAGTTCCCCACGGTGTCCATGGGCCTGGGCCCGCTGATGGCCATCTACCAGGCGCGCTTCCTCAAGTACCTGCATGCGCGCGGCATCGCCAACACCGAGAACCGCAAGGTCTGGGTGTTCTGCGGCGACGGCGAGATGGACGAGCCCGAATCCCTGGGCGCCATCGGCCTGGCTGCGCGTGAAAACCTCGACAACCTGGTGTTCGTCATCAACTGCAACCTGCAGCGCCTGGACGGCCCGGTGCGCGGCAACGGCAAGATCGTGCAGGAGCTGGAGGGCGAGTTCCGCGGCTCCGGCTGGAACGTCATCAAGCTGCTGTGGGGCTATGGCTGGGACGAGCTGCTGGCCCGCGACAAGAGCGGCAAGCTCAAGCAGCTCATGATGGAAACGGTGGACGGCGACTACCAGGCCATGAAGGCCCACGACGGCGCCTACGTGCGCAAGAACTTCTTCGGCAAGTACCCCGAGACGGCCAAGCTGGTCGAGCACATGACCGACGAGGAGATCTTCGAGCTGCGCCGCGGCGGCCATGAGCCCGCCAAGGTCTACGCCGCCTTCCACGCCGCCAACGAGACCAAGGGCCAGCCCACGGTGCTGCTGGTCAAGACCGTCAAGGGCTACGGCATGGGCAAGGCCGGTGAAGGCAAGAACACCGTGCACCAGACCAAGAAGCTGTCGGACGAGGACATCAAGTACATCCGCGACCGCTTCAACATCCCGATCCCCGACAGCCAGCTGGCCGACATCCCGTATTACAAGCCGGCCGACGACACGCCGGAGATGAAGTACCTGCACGAGCGTCGCCAGGCCCTGGGCGGCTACCTGCCGCGCCGCCGCCCCAAGGCGGAGGAGCAGTTCGCTGTGCCCGCGCTGGAGACCTTCAAGGCCGTGCTGGAACCCACGGCCGAGGGCCGCGAGATCAGCACCACCCAGGCCTACGTGCGCTTTCTCACGCAGCTGCTGCGCGACCAGGCCCTGGGCCCGCGCGTGGTGCCGATCCTGGTGGACGAGGCGCGCACCTTCGGCATGGAAGGGCTGTTCCGCCAGATCGGCATCTACAACCCCAAGGGCCAGCTGTACACCCCGGTCGACCGTGACCAGGTGATGTACTACAAGGAAGACAAGGCTGGCCAGATCCTGCAGGAAGGCATCAACGAGGCGGGCGGCATGTGCTCCTGGATCGCCGCGGCCACGTCGTATTCGACGAATAACCGCGTCATGATCCCGTTCTACGTGTACTACTCGATGTTCGGCTTCCAGCGCATCGGCGACCTGGCCTGGGCCGCCGGCGACATGCAGGCGCGCGGCTTCCTGCTGGGCGGCACCTCGGGGCGCACCACGCTCAACGGCGAAGGCCTGCAGCACGAAGACGGCCACAGCCATATCCTGGCGGGCACCATTCCCAACTGCGTGAGCTACGACCCCACCTTCGCGCACGAAGTGGCGGTGATCATGCACGACGGCCTCAAGCGCATGGTGGAGCGCCAGGAAAACGTCTTCTACTACATCACGCTGCTCAACGAGAACTACGCCATGCCCGGCCTGCAGCCCGGCACGGAAGAGCAGATCATCAAGGGCATGTACCTGTGCAAGGGTGGCGCTGCAGGCGACAAGCGCGTGCAGCTGCTGGGCTCCGGCACCATCCTGCGCGAAAGCCTGGAGGCGCAAACGCTGCTGGCTGCCGATTGGGGCGTGCAGGCCGATGTGTGGAGCTGCCCGAGCTTCAACGAACTCACCCGCGACGGCCAGGACGCCGAGCGCTGGAACCTGCTGCACCCGCTGGAGACGCCGCGCGTGCCCTTCGTGGCCGAGCAACTGGGCAAGACCACGGGCCCCGTGGTCGCCTCCACCGACTACATGAAGAACTACGCGGAGCAGATCCGCTCGTTCATCCCCGCGGGCCGCGCCTACAAAGTGCTGGGCACGGACGGCTTCGGCCGCAGCGACTTCCGCAGCAAGCTGCGCGAGCACTTCGAGATCAACCGCCACTACATCGTCGTGGCGGCCCTGAAGGCCCTGGCCGACGAGGGCAAGCTGCCCCTGTCCAAGGTGGCCGAGGCCATCCAGAAGTACGGCATCAATACCGAGAAGACCAACCCCCTTCACGCCTGAGCGCGACCGCGGAGACACACAATGGCATTGGTAGACATCAAGGTCCCGGACATCGGGGATTTCGACGAGGTGGGCGTGATCGAACTGCTGGTCAAGCCCGGCGACACGGTCAAGGCCGAGCAATCGCTGATCACCGTGGAGTCCGACAAGGCGTCGATGGAGATTCCGTCGAGCCACGCGGGCGTGGTCAAGGAGATCAAGGTCGCCCTGGGCGACAAGGTCAAGCAGGGCTCGGTGATCGTCGTGCTCGACGCCGCAGATGCGGTTTCTGAGCAAAAAGCGGCCGCAGCGCCCGTACAGCAAGCGCAAGCAGCTATCAAAACAGAAGCGGCTGCGCCGACACCTGTGGCGGCGCCTGCAGCGGCTCCGGCCGCGGGCCGCATCGAGGTGCGCGTGCCCGACATCGGCGACTTCAAGGACGTGGCCGTCATCGAGCTGCTGGTGAAGGTGGGCGACACGGTCGCCGTGGAGCAGTCGCTGTTCACCGTGGAGTCCGACAAGGCGTCGATGGAAATCCCGTCGCCCGCCGCCGGCGTGGTGAAGGAGCTGAAGGCCAAGATTGGCGACAAGGTCAACGTCGGCGACTTCGTGGCTGTGCTGGAGGGCGCGGTGGCCGCGGCCCCCGCAGCGGCAGCCACAGTGCCGGCCCCCGCGCCGGCCGCAGCCGCCGCACCCGTGGCCGCGGCTGCTGTGGCGGCGCCGGCGGCGGCCTCTGCGTCGCTGGCCGTGCCCGCGCACCAGCCGGGCACGCCCGCGCCGGGCTTGCCGCATGCCAGCCCCTCGGTGCGCAAGTTCGCGCGCGAACTCGGCGTGCCCATCGACGAGGTCAAGGGCACGGGGCCCAAGGGCCGCATCACGCAGGAAGACGTGCAGTCCTTCACCCAATCGGTGATGGCCGGCAGCCTGCAGACCAGGGCCCAGGCCGCCAAGGCGCCGGCCGGCGGCTCGGGCGTGGGCCTGGACCTGCTGCCCTGGCCCAAGGTGGACTTCGCCAAGTTCGGCCCGGTGGAGCGCAAGGACCTGTCGCGCATCAAGAAGATCAGCGGCGCCAACCTGTCGCGCAACTGGGTGATGATCCCGCACGTCACCAACAACGACGAGGCCGACATCACCGACCTGGAAGCCTTCCGCGTCTCCACCAACAAGGAGAACGAGAAGAGCGGCGTGAAGGTGACCATGCTGGCCTTCGTCATCAAGGCCGTGGTCGCGGCGCTCAAGAAGTTCCCCGAGTTCAACGCCAGCCTGGACGGCGACGCCCTGGTCTACAAGCAGTACTTCCACATCGGCTTTGCGGCCGACACGCCCAATGGCCTGGTGGTGCCCGTGCTGCGCGATGCCGACAAGAAGGGCATCCTGCAGATCAGCCAGGAAATGGGCGAGCTGGCCAAGAAGGCCCGCGACGGCAAGCTCGGCGCGGCCGACATGCAGGGCGGCTGCATGTCCATCAGCTCGCTGGGCGGCATCGGCGGCACGCATTTCACGCCCATCATCAACGCGCCCGAGGTAGCAATCCTGGGCCTGTCCAAGTCGGCCATGAAGCCCGTGTGGGACGGCAAGCAGTTTGTGCCGCGCCTGACGCTGCCGCTGTCGCTGTCGTACGACCACCGCGTCATCGACGGCGCCAGCGCCGCGCGCTTCAACGCCTACCTGGGCCAGGTGCTGGCGGACTACCGCCGCATCCTGCTGTAAAGGAGAACCCGATATGGCAGTGATTGACATCAAGGTGCCCGACATCGGCGACTTCGCCGAGGTGGCCATCATCGAAGTGCTGGTGAAGCCTGGCGACACCATCAAGGCCGAGCAAAGCCTGATCACCGTGGAGTCCGACAAGGCCTCCATGGAGATCCCCTCCAGCCACGCCGGCGTGGTCAAGGAACTGAAGGTGAAGCTGGGCGACAAGGTGGCCGAAGGCTCCGTGCTGCTCACGCTGGAGGCCGAAGGCGCAGCCACCGCGGCGCCGACAGCATCAGAGCAAAAACAGGCCCCAGCGCCCGCTGCGCAAGCGCAAGCAGCTCCTCAAATCGTAGCGTCCAGCTTTGGCGGCAGCGCCGATCTGGAGTGCGACGTGCTGGTGCTGGGCGGCGGCCCCGGCGGCTACAGCGCCGCCTTCCGCGCGGCGGACCTGGGCCTGAAGGTGGTGCTGGTCGAGCGCTATGCCACCCTGGGCGGTGTGTGCCTGAACGTGGGTTGCATCCCCTCCAAGGCGCTGCTGCATGTGGCGGCCGTGATGGACGAGGTGGCGCACCTGTCTGCCGCCGGCATCGACTTTGGCGCACCCCAGGTCAATGTGGACACGCTGCGCGGCCACAAGGAAAAGGTCATCGGCAAGCTCACCGGCGGCCTGGCCGCCATGGCCAAGATGCGCAAGGTGACCACCGTGCGCGGCTACGGCAGCTTCGCCGGCGCCAACCACCTGGAGGTGGAGGAAACCACCGGCACCGGCCAGGACAAGACCGGCACCAAGAAGGTCATCGCCTTCAAGCGCGCCATCATCGCCGCCGGCAGCCAGGCCGTGCGCCTGCCCTTCATGCCCGACGACCCGCGCGTGGTGGACTCCACCGGCGCCCTGGCGCTGCAGGGCGTGCCCAAGCGCATGCTGATCCTGGGCGGCGGCATCATCGGCCTGGAAATGGGCACGGTCTACAGCACCCTGGGCGCCCGTCTGGACGTGGTCGAAATGATGGACGGCCTGATGCAGGGCGCCGACCGCGACCTGGTCAAAGTGTGGCAGAAGATGAACCAGCATCGCTTCGACAACATCATGCTCAAGACCAAGACGGTGGGGGCCAAGGCCACGCCCGAAGGCATCGAGGTGACGTTCGCCGCAGCGGAAGAGGGCGGCACCGCCCCCGCACCGCAGGTGTACGACCTGGTCCTGCAGGCCGTGGGCCGCACGCCCAACGGCAAGAAGATCGCCGCCGAAAAAGCTGGGGTTGCAGTCACGGACCGCGGCTTCATCAACGTCGACATCCAGATGCGCACCAACGTGCCGCACATCTTCGCCATCGGCGACATCGTGGGCCAGCCCATGCTGGCGCACAAGGCGGTGCATGAGGCGCATGTGGCGGCCGAGGTCATTGCCGGCGAGCTGCAGGGCAACAAGGAGCTGGCAGCCGCCGCCTTCAACGCCCGCGTGATCCCCAGCGTGGCCTACACCGACCCCGAGGTCGCCTGGGTGGGCCTCACCGAGGACCAGGCCAAGGCCCAGGGCATCAAGGTCAAGAAGGGCCTGTTCCCCTGGACGGCTTCTGGCCGCGCGATTGCCAACGGCCGCGACGAGGGCTACACCAAGCTGCTGTTCGACGACAGCCCCGAGGCCCACGGCCACGGCAAGATCCTGGGCGGCGGCATCGTGGGCACCCACGCGGGCGACATGATCGGCGAGATCGCGCTGGCCATCGAGATGGGGGCCGATGCCGTGGACATCGGCAAGACCATCCACCCGCACCCCACGCTGGGCGAGAGCATCGGCATGGCGGCGGAGATCGCCCACGGCAGCTGCACGGACGTGCCGCCGCAGAGGAAGTAAGTCGATAAGCTACTGAAATGCTACTGATTCAGTAGCTGGCCGCGCAGATTCCGAAAGGGCTGCGCGGTATTTTTTTAACCCGGGGCGATAGATTAGAGGCTCTGTTGGCCTTGCACTTCATTCCTCGCGCCGTTTGGTCAGCCCGGAAACCACGGCCACCAGCAGCAAGCTGGCAACCCAGCCAAACAGAATCTGAAACCAGACCGTCAGCCGCACAAAGTGCTTGAACGACCAGTTGCCAAACAGCTCCTGGTACCAGGTGCCGGCAGGCGTGGGAATCATGGGGGCCCAGTCGGGCTCTTGCTGCAAATCCACCAGCGGTAGCAGCAGGTCCAGAGAGTAGGCCAGCGGGCTGAAGCCCGTGTATTCCTCGGGCAAGTCTTTGCACAAATACCAATTGGTGTTGTCCACCGCTTCAGGTGCTGGCCCGCGCGGCTTGCACGACGGCTCGTAAGCCTTGTTCTGGAACACCAGCGGGTTGCTGGGCGCCATCACCCCTTGCAGTGCCGCGCACCAGTAGATGATCGCGCAAGCCAACCAGACCCCCACCATCCATCCCGCCAGCCGCAGCGGGCGGTAACCATAGCCGATCAGTGCTTTGAACAGCCAATGCAGAGCCTGCGCAGTGGTGCGATACGCCCCGCGCCGCCACCCTGGCCAGCTGGAGGGCGTTTGCCCAATCAGCCCCACTGATCGCATGTGGTCTTCAAGTGCGATGGCGACTTGCCGCGCGTCCTCTTCATGCCCCATGTTGCGCAGCACGGTCTGCAACTGCTTCCAGGGCTGTGGCCGAAACCCATCTGCGCCTGTGTGCTTCGCCTGCTGTTTTTTGAGCCACTTCAGGCGCGTCATTGCATCCGTGGGGGCTTGGCCGGCAATGTGGCTATAGACAAAGCCATCCAACACCAATTGATCGCCCCAAGAGTCTGCGTCGTCAATCAGCTGGCCTACCTTGGCGGAAGACAGTTGAACGTGTTTGACGGATTGCTTTAAGTGGCGAAAGAAAAAGGCACCGCTTACCGTCATGCCGTCAGCTGATAGGCTGCCACCATCATCGCCATCCAGCTTCGCGCTCTGGCAATTCAAGTTGCCGCCAATTTGTGCTCCTAGCAGGCGAACTTCTCCAACTGCTGTGAACCCGTCTGAAAGAAAGACACCGCCTTTGATCGCGGCGCTGTCCATCGACAAACAGTCACTACCTTGACCATCCAGTTTCGCACTCTGGCAATAGAAGTCGCCACCAATTTGTGCACCCAGCAGGCGAACTTCTCCGACTGCTGTGAACCCCTCAGTAAGAAAGACGCTACCGTGGATCACGGCGCGATCTACCGACAGACAATTACTGCCTTGACCATCCAGTTTCGCACTCTGGCAATAGAAGTCGCCACCAATTTGTGCACCCAGCAGGCAAACTTTTCCGACTGCGGTGAAACCGTGTGATAAAGAAGCGTCGCCTCTGATTAAGGTGCCGTCCATCGATAGACAGTCGCTACCTTGACCATCCAGTTGCGCGCCCCTGCAATCCAAGTTGCCGCCAATTCGTGCGCCCACCATGCGGATTTCTCCGACGGCCGTGAATCCTTTGGAAAGAAAGACGCTGCGCTTGCATCGCAGTTGATCGGCGCGTAGTCCTGGAACTTCACTGCCGGAAAGGTTGAGTCGGCCAGCTATCTCCGCCCCCTCAAGTACGGGAGTGGAGGGGAAGTAAGACTGGCGAAGCGAAAGGGTGGTGTGTATGACTGCACCGGTGAGGTTGAGTGCGCCCTCAATCCACCCGCCAGCGAGTCGAACCCCTCGTTCATGGATCGGTGCATTGTCATCCCCTCCCAGGGCCAGGAAGCGAATAAAGTCTGCTCGGACAGCGTTGTCACCTGTCTTCTGCGTCGGTCGTTGGTTGCCCAATGCGGCCTCGTCCCCATTGGCGCACGCCTGGAGAAGTTTGGCCTCGCCGGGCATCAGTGGCACAAACTCTTCCAGGGTCCGGCCTTTGGGCTTTCTCATCGGTTCCTCTGCTGCTTCTGGTAAGGCGGGATGACAGCCTTTCTGCCCCCGTTGGTGGGATTATGAAGTTACAGACAGTGACGTTTGAGTGACGATGGGTACGCGGGCACCGCACCTCCGTCAGGCGGTTTGCAGGGCGACTGCAAGGGTGTTTTGCTCTTATTTTGATAGTTGTCTGCGCTTGATGTGAGCGCCTTTACGTCGGTTTTTGTCGGGGTTGCCTGGCGGGTCGATGGCGGCCTCAGGCCGGCACCAGCACCACGCGGTAGCCCCGGCCGGAGGCAATCACCTCCAGCAGGCGGTCGATGTTGGGGTGTGCGCCGGGGCGGTTGCGCGCGTCCTGCGTGTGCTCGGCGAACATCTCCAGGCCTTCCTGGGCCGCGGCCACGGTGATGCCGCCGTGCTTTGCCGCCAGCGCGGCGTAGACGGTCAGCGAGCCGGTCTTGCCCGGCTGGTTGGGAATGGTGGCGGCGATCTGGCCCGCATCGTCCAGCAGCTGCAGGGCGGCCAGGTGGGTGACGGGCGGGAGTTGGCGCAGGTTGTCGGCGAATGCCATGGTGGTTCCTTGAGGGCGGTTGTCAAACGGTGGCGCAGTGGGGGCGCGCCATTCATCAAAAACAATAGCTGCTTGCGCTGGCACAATGGGTGCTAGCGGGCATTTTGATGCTCCATTATTTCAGTCTTTTTGCCCCTCCGTTCCATGCAAGCCCTGCTCGACGCCATTGCCGCCATGCCCCTGACCTCGGATGCCTGCCGCATCTTCCATGGGCGGGGCGGGCGCTTTGCCGGCTGCGAGCAGTGGACGCTGGATGCCTACCCGCCCGTCTTCGTGCTCACTAGCTTTGCCCCGGTGGCGGAGGAAGAACTGGCCGCCATCGGCGCTGCGCTGCAGGCCCGCTGGCAGCAGATCGCCCCGGGCCAGCCCTTGAACTGGGTGTTCCAGCACCGGGGCGAGGCGCTGCGCATCGAGGGTCGCAGCGACACGCGGCTGATGGCTGGCAGCGTGCCCGATCCGCATGTGGTGACGGAGGGCGGCGCGCGCCTGCGGGTGCAGGTGCTGCGCGGGCAGAACCATGGCCTGTTTCTGGACATGGCCGAGGGGCGCCGCTGGGTGCGCGCGCATGTGGCCGCGCACCGCGCGCGCACGGGCGAGGGCGCCCGGGTGCTGAACCTGTTTGCCTACACCTGCGCGTTCTCGGTGGCGGCGCTGCAGGCGGGCGCGGCCCAGGTGGTGAACGTGGACATGAGCCGCGGCGCCATCGCCACGGGGCAGCAGAACCACCAGCTCAACGGGCTGAGCGCCGGTGCCAGCTTTCTGGCGCACGACATCTTCAGCTCCTGGGGTAAGATCACGCGCGGCGGTCCGTACGACCTGGTCATCTGCGACCCGCCGAGCTACCAGAAGGGCAGCTTCGTCGCCACCAAGGACTATGCGCGCCTCATGCGCCGCCTGCCCGATCTGCTGGCGCCCGGCGGCCATGCGCTGCTGTGCCTGAACGCGCCCGAGCTGGGCGTGGCCTTCCTGCGGGACCAGATGCAGGAGCTGGCGCCGTCGCTGGCCTTCGTGGAGCGCGTGGCCAATCCGCCCGTGTTCGCCGACGTGGACGAGGAACAGGCGCTGAAGGTACTGGTTTTCCGGGAGGCGGCGCCCGGGCATTGAGGCCGTGGGCGGGGCCATGGCGGGCCACAATGGGGCGGGCACCTGGAACACCCCATTGAATAACGGAGACAAACACACATGGACACCCCCCGCATCGGCCTGGTCGGCGTCGGCCTGATGGGCCACGGCATCGCACTGAACATTACCCGCAAGGGCTACGCGCTGACGGTGCTGGAGCACCCGGGCAACCAGCCGCTGGACCAACTGAAGGCCCTGGGCGTGTCCACCGCGGCTACCGTGCAGGCGCTGGCGCGGCAGGTGCAGG
Organism: Diaphorobacter oryzae DSM 22780; assembly: GCF_059568935.1. Classification (NCBI taxonomy): domain Bacteria; kingdom Pseudomonadati; phylum Pseudomonadota; class Betaproteobacteria; order Burkholderiales; family Comamonadaceae; genus Diaphorobacter; species Diaphorobacter oryzae. The sequence continues at coordinate 220,578 of NZ_JCANUL010000001.1, forward strand.
TGCTGATCCTGTGCGTGACCGGCTCGCCGCAGGTCGAGGCCGTGCTGCTGGGAGAGCAGGGCGCGCTGGCCGCGCTGCAGCCGGGCAGCGTGGTGATCGACTGCTCCACGGCCATTCCCGCGTCCACCGCATCCATCGCCCGCGCCGTGGCCGCTGCCGGCGGCCGCTTTCTGGACGCGCCCATGACCCGCACGCCCAAGGAGGCCGCCGAGGGCCGCCTGAACCTGCTGGTGGGCGGCGACGCGCAGCTGCTGGAGGAATGCCGGCCCCTGCTGCAGTGCTTTGCCGAGAACATCACCCACACGGGCGTGGTGGGCAGCGGCCACCGCATGAAGCTGCTGCACAACTACGTCTCGCTGGGCAGCGTGGCCCTGGTGGCCGAGGCCGCCGCCTGCGCCCTGGATGCGGGCGTTGCCCCCCAGGTGTTCGTGGACGTGCTGGCCAAGGGCGGCGGCGGCGGCGTGGCGCTGGAGCGGCTGCGCCCCTACCTGCTGCAGCAGGACCCGACGGCGCTGCGCTTCTTCATGGCCAATGCGCTCAAGGACATGGGCTACTACACCACCATGGCGCAGGACGGCGGCGCCGCGCACGGCATTGCCCAGGCCGTGCACGACACCTTCGCCACGGCCGTGGCCGAGGGCGGGCCGGACCGGCTGGTGCCGGAACTGGTGGCGCTGCTGCACCCGAAGGCGCAGGCGCGCTGAGGTTCGCGCCGGGCCGGGGCCCGGCGGTGGGTCATTGGCCCAGGTTGAGCTGGAACACCGCGGTGCTGCCGCTCACCTCGTTGCCGACCAGCAGCAGGGGCTTGCGGTTGGGCGAGTCCTTGGCGGGAATGAACACCAGGCCCTCGGGGCCCAGGTCGCCCACCTTGTCGAGCGCGGGGGGGGTCTTGTTGCTGAAGCTGGCGCTCCAGTCCTCGCGGGTGTTGATGTAGTCCACGCGCTTGGGGGCCTTGGGGTCGGTGATGTCGAACACCAGCACGCCGCCCATGCGCTCCAGGCCCACGAAGGCAAAGGTCTTGCTGCCGATGGTGCCGACGGCCAGGCCCTCGGGCTCGGGGCCCTTGGCGGAGCTGCGGGCATCCAGCTTGGCGCTGGCGTCGTGGCCGGTGTTGAAGTAGGTCTTGCAGGCGATGTCGCGCTTGGCTCCCAGCTTGCATTCGTCGCTGGCCAGGAGCTGCTCGATGGCGGCGCCCGAGTCCCAGACCTGCGCCCCCTGGGCGTTCCAGATGGAGACCGAGCGGCCGCCGTAGGTGTAGAGCTTGTCGTACATCAGCCGGTTGCCGGCCGGGTCCGCCTCGCCCTGGGCGTTGTGCCACTTGGGACTGCCGTCGGGGTTCACCTGGTAGCCCTGGGTCCAGGTGACCTTCAGGCGGCCCAGCTTGTCGTCGTCGCGGCAGCCCTTCGGGTCGCCCGCGACGGCGCCGCACCAGGCGAAAGTGGCGGGGTTGAGCAGGGCGCCGCCGTTGCCCTTGGCCAGCTGGATGAGGTGGGCGGGCAGGTCATCGTCCGCGCGGCGCAGGAAGCCGTCCTTGTGCACCAGGTGCTTGACGCGCCATTCCTCGACGAAGCCCTTGGTCACGTCGCCGGTGCCCTTGGCGCCATTGCCGAAGTAGGCGGGCGTGTCCTCGCCCCAGGCGCGGGCGTCGCCCTCGTTGGCGGTCACCAGGTAGGTCTGGCCGTCGTGGGCCTTGTAGGCGGCGATGGCGTCGGGCTGGTACATGCCCAGGACGCCGGGGGCGGCGGCGATGTGGACCACAGGGCTCTTGCCATCGCTGTCGGCGAAGTCCAGCGCGTTGGCGGCCTGGCCATGGTCCTTGTAGCCCAGCGGCACGATATCGGTGACGGCGGCGCGGGCGATGTCGATGATGGCCAGGGCGTTGTTCTCCTGCAGCGTGACCCAGGCGGTCTTGCCGTCCGGCGCCACGGCGATGTACTCGGGCTCCAGGTCCTGCGCGACGGTGGCCGTGCCCTGGCCGTCGGCCGTGGGGCCGAAGAGGCGCACGCCCTTGGCCAGCAGCTCCGCCTTGCGGCCGTTGAAGGCCTTGAAGTCCGCGGTGCGCACCTTGGGGCTGGCGGGCGTGCTCACGTCCACGATGGCGACCGAGCCCTCGGGGTCGATCTGGTAGTCGTCGCTGGGCTCGCCCTCGTTGGCCACCAGCAGGGTCTTGCCGTCGGGCGTGAAGGTCAGCATGTCGGGCAGCGCGCCGACCGTGACCGAGCCCAGCAGCTTCAGGTCGGCGGCCTGGTAGAGCGCCACGCGGCCCGCGTCGGTCTTGGGGCGGGCCTGGATGGCGATGGCCACCAGCCCGTTTTGCACGGCCACGCTATTGACCTCGCCGTTGGCGAGCACGCTGGCAGCGGAAATCTCACCCACCTTCTTGGGCTGCTTGGGCTCGCTCAGGTCCAGCACATCCAGCTTGCCCGACTGTGCGTTGACCACGAAGGCGCGCTTGGATGCGGGGTCGAAGGCCGGGATTTCGGCCGCGCTTTGGAGGAAGATGCCGGAGGCGTAGCCGCCGATCTTCTCGAGCCTGAGGGTGCTGGGCGTGGCTTCGAAGTCGTCGCCATCGCCGCCGCCGCAGGCGGCAATGGCGGCCGAGGCGATCAGGCCGAGGCAGAGCAGGGGACGGCGGGTGGAGGCTGGAAGTGTCATGGCTGGGTGTGAAGGGAATGCGGGGGCGAAAGCCCACATTCCATGTCACGACCATGACGCGTCTGTGAAAACGGTGAATGCCGTGTGAAAAATGTTTCCAGGCCGCCGGGGCGCGTGCCTATGCCTGCGCCATCGCGGCGGTGATGGCCGCCCATTCATGCGCCTCGACCGGCGTGATGGACAGCCGGTTGCCCCGCTGCAGCACGCGCATGTCCGCAAGCGCCGGGTGCGCGCGCAGTTCAGCCAGGCCGATGAGCCGCGTCTTGCGCAGGGCCTGCACATCCAGCAGCAGCCAGCGCGGGCTGGCGGGCGAGGACTTGGGGTCGTGGTAGGGGGAGGCCGGGTCGAACTGTGTCGGGTCCGGTCGCACGCCCGAGGCCACGCGCGCAATGCCGGCGATGCCGGGCTCGGGGCAACTCGAGTGGTAGAACAGCACGCCATCGCCCACCTGCATCGCGTCGCGCATGAAGTTGCGCGCCTGGTAGTTGCGCACGCCGGTCCAGGGCACGGTGGCACCCGGGGCAGCCAGGGCGTCGTCGATCGAGCATTCGTCGGGCTCGGACTTCATGAGCCAGTAGTGAGCGGGGCGGGCGGAGGCGGTCATTGCGGCATTCTGGCAAAACCTGCGGGGCCCTGGTGCGTGGCGCACTGCGTTGGTTATGATGGTGGTTTGCTATTGAAGTAATAGCTGTTCGCGCTTGATGGGTAAGGGCTAGGGGTCTGAAATGGCCGTTTTATCGCGTCTTCAGCGCTGCGCCGCGGGCTCGGGCAGGATGAGCTGGGCCTGCTGCACTACGCGCACGCAGTCGCGCAGGTGCTGCTCGCCCAGGTAGCGCAGCGTGGCGTAGCCCAGGGCGGCGGCAACGGCCTGGCCGGCCAGCGGCACATACTTGGCGGCCTGCTTGGCCGACAGGCGCAGGCCCACGGCCTGGGTGGCGCGCAGCACCAGTTCGCGCGAGATGAACTTGCCGATGAGCACCGAGCCGACCATGGACACCGCCTTCTGCACCTGCTCGCGCTTGTGCGGCGTGAGCTGGTCCAACTGCTGTGGGCTGAGGCCGAACTCGGCGTTGATGAGCGGGATCAGGCGCGAGAGCATGGCCGCGTCCACCGCCCAGTCCAGCCCCGGCACGGGCACGGTGCCGGCCGCCGCAGCCACCAGCGCGCGCCGGTGCAGCAGGCGGTGGGCGCGCTCCACCGCGGCCAGCAAAGGGGCGTCGCCCGCGGCCAGCGTGCGGGCACTGGGGAGCTTGCGGCCGAGGCCCATGGCGGCAGGGGTCAGGACTTGCGGCGCAGCAGGTCGTACAGCACCAGCAGCACGATGGCGCCGGCGATGGAGGCGATCCAGCCGGCGGCCTCGCCCTGCTGGTACCAGTTCATGGCCACGCCCACGTAGGTGGCGATGAAGGAGCCGGCAATGCCCAGCAAGGTGGTCAGGAACCAGCCGAGCTTGTCATCGCCCGGCTTGATGGCGCGGGCCAGCAGGCCGACGACGAAACCGATCAGCACTACGCCGAGAAAATTCATCATGATGGAAAACGCTTTCGCAGGAATGGGTGGGGCGGCGCCGCACCGGGGCGGCGCCGCGAGAGGTGCCACTCTAAGCGGGCCGCATGGCATGTCCGTGTCGGACAAGCGCACATCCGGCCATCGGACTGTCAACAATCTTCAGGCGCGGCCCGGGCCGCAAGGGGCGGCCGCAGGGGGAGAGTCAGGGCGCGGTGGTGGGGAGGTCGAGGGCCTGCGCGTCCGCATCGTCCTGCGTCACGCGGCGGGCGCCGTTGAAGCGGCGCTGCCAGTAGGACACGCTCATGTCTTCCACGCGCACCTGGGCGCCGGAGCGCGGTGCGTGGATGAACTTGCCGTCGCCCAGGTAAATGCCCACATGGCTGAACGCGCGGCGCATGGTGTTGAAGAACACCAGGTCGCCGGGCTGCAGGTCTTTCTTGTCGATGACTTCGGTGGCTGCGGCCTGCTCGTTGGCGCGGCGGGGCAGCGCCAGGCCCTTGGCCTGTTCGTAGATGGCGCGCACGAAGCCGCTGCAGTCAAAGCCGGTTTCGGCGCTGTTGCCGCCGCGGCGGTAGGGCACGCCGATGAAGCCCATGGCGGTGGACACCAGCTCGGAGGTGCGGTCGGCCACGCTGTGGCGCACGTCCTGCAGCTGCGCGATCAGTCGGCGCTCGGTGCGCTCCGGCTCATCGGCGGGAGTGGCGTAAGCGTTTGCGCACAGCAGTAACAGGAGGCAAAACCAACGGGACATGGGGCGCGAGGGTAACACGGGAATCCCCCTGTTCCCGTGTCAAACATGTTGCAAGCTGTTGATCTGAATGGATTTCATGGAGCGGCCCGGTGTGATAGCCATAGCCTTGCTCCCCTGGCGGCCGGTGGCGTCTTCAGCGCAGCAGCTTCTTCAGCTCGGGCCAGACATTGGCCAGCATGAGGGGATGGGCCTCGGCCTTGGGGTGGATGCGGTCGGGCTGGAACAACCGCGTGGGGTCGGGGCCGTCGGCCACGCCCTTGAGCAGGAAGGGCACGAGCGCCGCCTTGTGCTCCCGGGCCACCGTCTCGAAGGTGGCGGCAAAGCGCCGCGCGTAGTCGGTGCCGTAGTTGGGCGGCACCTGCATGCCGACCAGCAGCACGCGCGCGCCGGCGGCCTGCGACTGTTCGGTCATCCAGGCCAGGTTCTGCGCGGTGTTGCTCAAGGGCAGGCCGCGCAGCGCGTCGTTGCCGCCCAGCTCGATCACCACCTGCGTGGGCCGGTGCTGCTGCAGCAGGGCGCCCAGGCGCGCGCGGCCGCCGGCCGTGGTGTCGCCGCTGACGCTGGCATTGACCACCGTGGCGCGGATCTTGTCCTGGGCGAGCTGCTTTTCCAGCAGCGCCACCCAGCCGGTGCCACGCGGCAGGCCGTATTCGGCGCTGAGCGAGTCGCCCACCACCAGGATCACCGGAGGCTTGGCGGCGCTCTTGCCGCCGGGCTGCGCGCTGGCCTGCGCGGTGCCCAGCAGGGCCATTGCGCCAGCCACGATAAAGTCACGCCGATACATACGAGTCACTGTCGAGAACCTTTCATGTCCGAAACCGTCGCCGCACCCGCTTCCACCCCGAACTGCGCACCGGAGCAGCCCATCATCGCGGTGGAGCATGTGTACAAGTCCGTCACGGACTCCACGGGCACGCTGGAGATTTTGCGGGATATTGATTTCCGCCTGGCGCCGCGGGAAACCGCCGCCATCGTCGGCGCCTCGGGCTCGGGCAAGAGCACGCTGCTGTCCATCATCGCCGGGCTGGACACGCCCACGCGCGGCACGGTGCGCCTGGGCGGGCAGGACCTGTTCGCGCTGAGCGAGGACGAGCGCGCCGCGCTGCGCGCGCGCCAGGTGGGTTTTGTGTTCCAGAGCTTCCAGCTGATGGGCAACCTCACGGCGCTGGAGAACGTGATGCTGCCGCTGGAGCTGGCGGGCGTGCGCGATGCGCGCCGCCGCGCCGCCGACATGCTGGGCCGCGTGGGCCTCGCGCAGCGGCTGGGGCATTACCCCAAGGTGCTGTCCGGCGGCGAGCAGCAGCGCGTGGCGCTGGCGCGCGCCTTCGTCGTGGAGCCCGCCGTGCTGCTGGCCGACGAGCCTACGGGCAGCCTGGACTTCGCCACCGGCGAGACCATCATGGAGCTGATGTTCGCGCTCAACCGCGAGCAGGGCACGACGCTGGTGCTGGTGACGCACGACCGCGGCATCGCCGCGCGCTGCGACCGGCGCATCACCATCGAGGCCGGGCGGGTGGCGGACGGTGCGGCTTGAAAATTGATAGCTGTCAGCGCTTTATGGGTAAAGACTTCAGGCTGATATGAGCCTGAAGTCGTTTGCAGGCAAGCGCGAAAAGCTCCATATTTGATAGCGGCGGCCGGGCGCGCCGGTCCGCCCGCCGCGTGGGGGATCAGGCGGCGCCCGCCTTCTTTTCCTGGGCCAGGCAGACGGCGGCGGTGAAGAGCACGTCGGTGGACGAGTTGAGTGCCGTTTCGGCCGAGTCCTGCAGGATGCCGATGATGAAGCCGATGGCCACCACCTGCATGGCCACGTCGTTGGAGATGCCGAACAGGCTGCAGGCCAGCGGAATCAGCAGCAGCGAGCCGCCGGCCACGCCCGAGGCGCCACAGGCGCTGAGCGAGGCCACCACGCACAGCAAGATGGCGGTGGGCAGATCCACCTGGATGCCCAGCGTGTTCGCCGCGGCCAGCGACAGCACGCTGATGGTGATGGCCGCGCCCGCCATGTTGATGGTGGCGCCCAGCGGAATGGCGATGCTGTAGGTGTCCTCGTTCAGGCGCAGGCGCTTGGCCAGCGCCAGGTTGATCGGGATGTTGGCGGCCGAGCTGCGCGTGAAGAAGGCCGTCACGCCGCTTTCGCGCAGGCACATCAGCACCAGCGGATAGGGGTTGCGGCGAATCGTCAGGTACACGATCAGCGGGTTGACCACCAGCGCCACGAACAGCATGCAGCCCAGCAGCACGGCCAGCAGCTGCGCATAGCCCCACAGCGCCTCGGCACCCGCCTCGGCGAAGGTGCTGGCCACCAGGCCCAGAATGCCCAGCGGCGCGCAGCGGATCACGCGCTGGATGATCTGCGTGATGGCCTGCGCGCCTTCCTGCAGCAGGGTGCGCGTGCCCGCGCTGGCGTGGCGCAGGGCCAGCCCCAGGCCCACGGCCCAGGCCAGGATGCCGATGTAGTTGGCCTCCAGCAGCGCCCGCACCGGGTTGTCCACCACGTTCTTGAGCACGTTCAGCAGCACCTCGGACACCGAGCCGGGCGCCGCGGCCGCCTGCGCCGGAGCCTGCAGCGTGAGCGTGCTGGGAAACCACATGCTGGCCACCACGCCCACGATGGCCGCCGCCAGCGTGCCGGCGATGTACAGCAGCAGCACGGGGCGGATGTGCGTGGTCTCGCCGGGCGTGTGGTTGCTGATGGCGGCCATCACCAGCACCAGCACCAGCACCGGCGCCACCGCCTTCAGGGCCGAAATGAACAGCGTGCCCAGAATGGCCAGGTGGGGCGTGGAGGCGGGCCAGACGATGGCCAGCACGATGCCGGCGACCAGGCCGATGGCGATCTGGGTGACGAGGCTGGTGCGCTGCACCCAGCGCAGCAGGGGCGAGAGAATCATGATGCGAACAGGAGTAAAGGCTTGGCAAGGCGCGGGCCGCGCCGCACGTCGCACCGGAAGCGGCTGCCATGCGATCGCGGCCGGGGTGCGGTCAAGCGGGGTTTCGTCAGGCTGAAACCGTGTTGTCAATGGGAGAAGCGCGAATTCTACTGTTTGCGTCCTGTTCGGCCTGCGCCGGCCTGCCCGGCGGGCCGCAGCCTGGATAATTGCGCCATGTCCTCCCCCAAAGTCCTTTTCGGCTTTCACGCCGTCGGCGTGCGCCTGAAGACCGCGCCCCAGAGCATCATCGAGATCTACTACGAGCCCACGCGCCGCGACGCGCGCATGCGCCAGTTCCTGGAGCGCGCGCGCGAGGCCGGTACGCGCCTGATCGAGGCCGACGGCCTGCGCCTGGCCAAGCTGGCCGGCAGCCACGGCCACCAGGGCGTGGCCGCGCGGGTCGAGGCCGTGGCGCAGGTGCGCTCGCTGGACGACCTGCTGGAGCAGCTGGAGGCAGACGGGGTGACCAACCCGCTGCTGCTGGTGCTCGACGGCGTGACCGATCCGCACAACCTGGGCGCCTGCCTGCGCGTGGCCGACGGCGCGGGCGCGCACGCGGTGATCGCGCCCAAGGACCATGCGGTGGGCATCAACGCCACCGTGGCCAAGGTGGCCAGCGGCGCGGCCGAGACCATGCCGTACTTCATGGTCACGAATCTGGCGCGCACCCTGAACGAGCTCAAGGAGCGCAACATCTGGGTCATAGGCACCAGCGGCGATGCCGACAAGACCCTGTACCAGATGGACCTGAAGGGCCCCGTGGCCCTGGTGCTGGGCGCCGAGGGCCCGGGCATGCGCCAGCTCACGCGCAAGACCTGCGACGAACTGGTCGGCATCCCGATGAAGGGCGCGGTGGAGAGCCTGAACGTCTCCGTGGCCAGCGCCGTCTGCCTGTACGAGGCCCTGCGCCAGCGCGGCGGCTGATGAGCTTCTATGCCCGATGACGCAGAAAGGGCGCTGGCCGAGGCCCGCGCCTGGCTGGATGGCGCCCGGCACATCGCCGTACTGTCCGGCGCGGGCGTAAGCGCCGAATCGGGCGTGCCCACCTTCCGCGATGCGCAGACGGGCTACTGGGCGCAGTTCGACCCGCGGGACATGGCCAGCGAGCGCGGCTTTCGCTCTGCGCCCCAGCGTGTGTGGGACTGGTACGAGCACCGCCGGGCCATGCTGCAGGGCGTGCAACCCAATGCCGGCCACAAGGCGCTGGCGGCCTTCGCGCGGCGCCATCCGGGGCGGCTGACCCTGATCACCCAGAACGTGGACGGCCTGCACCAGCAGGCGGGCAGCGAGGGCGTGCTGTGCCTGCACGGCGACCTGGCGGCCAACCGCTGGCTGGACCGGCCCCGGCCCTGCTGCGACCTGGCCCGGGCCGAGCCGGGCCACCCGCCGCGCTGCGCCACCTGCGGCAATCTGGTGCGCCCCGGCGTGGTCTGGTTCGGCGAGGCCTTGCCTCTTGCCGTGCTGGATGCGGCGCAGCGGGCCGCCCAGGACTGTGCGCTGATGCTGGTGGTGGGCACGGCCGGTGCCGTCTATCCCGCCGCCGGCCTGGCGCATCTGGCGCGCCAGGGCGGCGCGCGCGTGGTGGTGCTCAACCCCGCGCCCAGCGAGCTGGACGGCATCGCCCACGCCGTGCTGCGCGGCACGGCCGCGCAACTGCTACCCCCGCTGCTGGGCGGCACCGCCAGCGCATAGCCGCAAGGCGGCTTGCCAGGCCCGGCGTGCGCGGCCAGCGGGCATAAGATGGCCAGCCCACCATCCGCACCATCAGAGGGAGACACACCATGAAACTCGTCCGCCACGGCCCCCCCGGCGCCGAGCGCGCGGGCCTGATCGACGCCCAGGGCGTGCTGCGCGACCTGTCCATGCTGCTGCCGGACATTGGCCCGGCCCAGCTTGCGCCGCGCACGCTGTCCGCGCTGGCGGCCATCGACGCGGGCCGCCTGCCCGCGGTGGAGCAGGGCACGCGCCTGGGTTGCCCCGTGGCCGGTATCGGCAAGATCGTCTGCATAGGCCTGAACTACGCCGACCACGCGGCCGAGGCCGGCCTGAGCGCGCCGGCCGAGCCCGTGCTGTTCATGAAGGCCACGAGCGCGCTCTGCGGCCCCGCCGATCCGGTGCGCATTCCGCCGGGCGCGCTCAAGACCGACTGGGAGGTGGAGCTGGGCATCGTCATCGGCACGCGCATGCGGCAGGTGCCCGAGGCCGAGGCGCTGCGCCATGTGGCGGGCTATGTGCTGGCCAATGACGTGTCCGAGCGCAGCTACCAGATGGAGCGCGGCGGCCAGTGGGACAAGGGCAAGAGCTGCGACAGCTTCGCACCCGTGGGCCCGTGGCTGGTGACGGCCGATGACATCCCCGACCCGCACGGCATCAACCTGTGGCTGGAGGTGAACGGCGAGCGTATGCAGGATGGCAACACGCGCAACTTCATCTTCGGCGTGCCCGCGGTGCTGGCCTACATCAGCCAGTTCATGACGCTGGAGCCGGGCGACCTGGTGCTCACCGGCACGCCGGCCGGCGTGGGCCTGGGCCAGAAGCCCGAGCCGCGCTTTCTGCGCGCTGGCGATGTGATGCGGCTGGGAGCATCTGGACTGGGAGAGCAGCGCCTGACCTGTGTGGAGGGATGAAGCCGCGCTGTGGGCGGCCTGCGTGCCTGTTTGCCTATAGTGGCGCCCTTTGTGGCACCGAAGAGCGCACCCGCACCATGCATCCCTACATCCTGCTCGGCATCTCCATCGTGGCCGAGGTCGTGGCCACCTCGGCGCTGAAGTCCTCGCAGGGGCTCACGCGCCTGTGGCCCAGCGTACTGGCCGTGCTGGGCTATTGCGTGGCGTTCTATCTGGTCTCCAAGGTGATGAACCACATGGCCACGGGCGTGGTGTACGCGGTCTGGTCGGGGCTGGGCATCGTGCTGATCTCGCTCGTGGGCTGGCTGCTGTACGGCCAGCGTCTGGACCTGCCGGCCATCGCGGGCATGGCGATGATCGTGGGCGGCGTGCTGGTGATTCAGCTGCTGTCCAAGTCGGTCGGCCACTGAGGGCGGATGGCCTGGCTGGTGGGTTCACGGCGGCCGTGCTCTGGCGCCAAGCGCCGACCTGTCGGTGAAAGCTGTGCCATGGAGAGAAGTGGAGCGGGCGATGGGAATCGAACCCACGTCTTGACCTTGGGAAGGTCAGGTCCTGCCATTGAACGACGCCCGCAGGAATTCCGAGGGGCGATCAGGCACCGAGGGGTGGCAACCCTTGGTGCTGTGGAGGCTGCTCCCTTTCGGGTCGGGGCATCTGCCCCGTCTCTCCAGACCGCAACGGAATGCGCGATTCTATAACCGAGTTGCCCCCGTTGCGGGAATCTGTTGCATGAGTTGGCTTGCCCCATGCATTGCGCAGGGGCCAGGGCGATGCAGCCTTTGGCCGACGACCGTTTGCCCTATGGCTTCTTGGCCGTGGGCACGGCTACGGGGGGCGTACCCTGCTTGAACATGCGGGCCAACTGGTGCCGCAAGTCGGGCGTGTCTTCATGGCCGTGCACGGTGACCGCGTGCTGGACGGCCGCTTCCAGGAGTTCCTTGGGGCTGTCGGCGCTGATGGCGACGCTGCAATGCATGGTGCTCGGAAACTCCCTGCAGTCGATGTACTGGCGTGACATGGTGTGCTCCTTGGGGTTGTGGCTGGGCGCCCTCAAGGGGGCATGTGGCCCTTGGGAGACGGTTCTCTGCCGCTATCGTCCGACCAGTGGGGCGGGGTGCCAATACATGGTTTGGGGGAGGCGGCCGCAAGGCCAGAAGGTTAGTTGGGCTCCTTTTTTCCTGCAGGCGCTGACAGGATTGCTCAGGAGCTACGGCGCGTAAGCCTCGTGACCCTTGGTTGCTGCGTGCATGGATGGGAGCGGTCAGAGTGCAGGCCTCATGGTAGAGAGGGCGAAATCTATAATGGCGGGTTGGTCACGACGGGACGCCCCGCGCTGTTCGCTCCCGCCCACGAAACCCTACACCACCATGAGCACACCCAAATTCTCCGTTGCGGACATCCGCAAGACCTTCCTGGACTTCTTTGCCGCCAAGGGGCACACCGTGGTGGCGTCCAGCCCGCTGGTGCCGGGCAACGACCCGACGCTGATGTTCACCAACTCGGGCATGGTGCAGTTCAAGGACGTGTTCCTGGGCACCGACAAGCGTCCCTACAAGCGCGCGGCCTCGGTACAGACCTGCCTGCGCGCCGGCGGCAAGCACAACGACCTGGAGAACGTGGGCTACACCGCGCGCCACCACACGTTCTTTGAGATGCTGGGCAATTGGTCGTTTGGCGACTACTTCAAGCGCGAGTCGCTCAAATGGGCCTGGGAGCTGCTGACCGAGGTCTACAAGCTGCCCGCAGACCGTCTGCTGGCCACCGTGTATGCCGAAGATGACGAGGCCTACGACATCTGGACCAAGGAAATCGGCCTGCCGCCCGAGCGCGTGATCCGCATCGGCGACAACAAGGGCGGCCGCTACAAGAGCGACAACTTCTGGATGATGGCCGACACCGGCCCCTGCGGACCGTGCTCGGAGATCTTCTACGACCACGGCCCCGAGATCCCCGGCGGCCCTCCGGGAAGCCCCGACGAGGACGGCGACCGCTTCATCGAGATCTGGAACAACGTGTTCATGCAGTTCGACATGAAGGAGGACGGCTCCGTCACGCCGCTGCCCGCACCCTGCGTGGACACCGGCATGGGGCTGGAGCGCCTGGCCGCCATCCTGCAGCATGTGCACAGCAACTACGAGATAGACCTGTTCGATGCGCTCATCAAGGCGGCAGCCCGCGAGACAAACATTGCCGACCTAGCCACGCCCTCGCTCAAGGTGATCGCCGACCACATCCGCGCCACAGCCTTCCTGGTGGCTGACGGCGTGATTCCCTCCAACGAGGGCCGCGGCTACGTGCAGCGCCGCATCGTGCGCCGCGCCATCCGTCATGGCTACAAGCTGGGCTGCAAGACGCCGTTCTTCCACAAGCTGGTCAAGGACCTGGTGCTGCAGATGGGCGATGCCTATCCCAAGATCCGCGAGCAAGAGGCGCGCATCACCGATGTGCTCAAGGTCGAGGAAGAGCGCTTCTTCGAGACCCTGGCGCATGGCATGGACATCCTGGACACGGCCCTGGGCAACGGCGCGCAAGTGCTGCCGGGCGACGTGGCCTTCAAGCTGCACGACACCTACGGCTTCCCGCTGGATTTGACCAACGACGTGTGCCGCGAGCGCGGTGTGTCGGTGGACGAGGCCGGCTTTGCCGCCGCGATGGAAAAGCAGAAGTCCCAGGCCCGCGCCGCCGGCAAGTTCAAGATGGACCGTGCGCTGGAATACGCGGGCGAGGCCAACAGGTTCACCGGCTACGAGCATCTGGCGGAAACTGCAAAAATCATAGCACTCTACGTAGATGGGGTAAGCGCTGCAGCCCTGAATGCAGGTCAAAGTGGCGTGGTGGTGCTGGACAGCACCCCGTTCTATGCCGAAAGCGGCGGCCAGGTGGGCGACCAGGGCGTGGTCTCCGCCGGCTCGGCATGCTTTGTGGTCGCGGACACGCAAAAGATCAAGGCCGACGTGTTCGGCCACCACGGTGTTCTGGAGGCCGGCACGCTCAACGTGGGCGACACCGTGCAGGCCCAGGTGGACACGCAGCTGCGCGCCGCCACCATGCGCAACCATTCGGTGACTCACCTGATGCACAAGGCGCTGCGTGAGGTGCTGGGCGATCATGTGCAGCAAAAGGGCAGCCTGGTGAACGCCGAGCGCACGCGCTTCGACTTCGCGCACAACGCGCCGGTGACTGCCGTGCAGATCCGCGAGATCGAGCAGCGCGTGAATGCCGAGGTGCTGGCCAACACGGCCACCGACGCGCGCGTGATGGACATCGAATCGGCCCAGAAGACTGGCGCCATGATGCTGTTTGGCGAAAAGTACGGCGAGACCGTGCGCGTGCTGGACATTGGCACCAGCCGTGAGCTGTGCGGCGGCACGCACGTGCAGCGCACGGGCGACATCGGCCTGTTCAAGGTCGTGGCCGAGGGCGGCGTGGCCGCGGGTGTGCGCCGCATCGAGGCGGTGACGGGCGAGAACGCGCTGGCCTACCTGCAATCGCTCGAATCCACCGTGGACGAGGCAGCCGCCGTGCTGAAGGCGCCGGCCACCGAGCTGACCGCCCGCATCGGTGGCGCGCTGGAGCAGATCAAGGCGCTGGAGAAGGAACTGGCGCAGCTCAAGGGCAAGCTGGCCTCCAGCCAGGGCGACGAGCTGGTCAGCCAGGCCGTGGAGGTGAAGGGCATCAAGGTGCTGGCCGCCAAGCTGGACGGCGCCGACGCCAAGACCCTGCGCGAGACCATGGACAAGCTCAAGGACAAGCTCAAGACGGCCGCCATCGTGCTGGCCGCCGTCGATGGCGACAAGGTGCAACTGGCCGCCGGCGTGACGGCGGACAGCATCGCCAAGGTCAAGGCCGGCGAGCTGGTCAACTTCGTTGCCAGCCAGGTCGGCGGCAAGGGCGGCGGCAAGCCCGACATGGCCATGGCCGGCGGCACCGATGCGCGCGCCTTGCCGCAGGCACTGGCCTCGGTCGCTGCATGGGTGGGCGAGCGCGCGTGATGCGGCGCACGCCGGTCTGATGTGACAGCACCCGCTGGCCGGCGGGTGCCGCCCGGCGGTAACGGCGGGGGCGGACGGGCAAAACATCAACAATCTTCAACCCCGCGGGCATGGGCACTGCCGAAAGGTTCCGGCGCTCCAAAATGTTGAGCATGTGGGTCCTCGATCACCAGCCGTCTGCGGCCGTTGCCCCATGCCGCCTGCCGCGGCAGGCGCTGGCGAGCGGGGTGCGTATGGCCTGGGCCAGGGCCTGGCGCGGCATGTGGACAGCCCTGGGGATGCTGCTGCTGGGTTTCGGGGCAGGATCGCCGGCCCACGCTCTCTCGGTCACGTTCATCAACCCCGGCATGGTGGGGGAGGCGTACTGGCTCGCCGCCTCGCAGGCCATGGACAAGGCCGCGCGCAGCCTGGGCATGGAGCTGGAGGTGCTCCATGCGGGCCGCGACCCCGTGCGCGCTGTCGAACTGGCGCGCGGGCTGGCCGCGCGCCCGCCGGCGCAGCGCCCGGCCTATCTGGTCCTGACCAACGACTATGGCGCGGCACCCGACATGCTGAATGCGCTGGATGAGGCGGGCATCCTGGTCGTGATGGCGTTCAGCTCCGTGCATGGCGTGCAGCGCGAGCAGACGGGCGAGCCGCGTACGCGCCACCCCTTCTGGCTGGGCAGCCTGACGCCCGATATGGACGAGGCCGGATACCTCACGGCCCGCAGGCTCATTGCCAGGGCGCGCGCCGCGGACGCGGGCGTGGATGCCAAGGGCATGCTGCAGCTGCTGGTGATCTGCGGCGACCGGAGCACGCCCAGCTCGCTGGCCCGCCTTGAAGGCATGCAGCGGGCGGTGCGTGAAGACGGCCGGGTGACCCTGCTGCAAACCGTCTATGCGGACTGGGGCCGGGAGAAGGCGCGCGAACAGGCGCTGTGGCTGTTCAGGCGCTACCCGCAGGCATGGCTGGTGTGGTCGGCCAACGACCAGATCGCCTTTGGCGCCATGGACGCCGCAAGGGCGTTGGGCCATGAGCCGGGCAAGACGGCCTGGTTCAGCGGCATCAACACCTCTGCCGAGGCTTTCGCATCGCTGCGCCGCGGCGACATGGCGGCCCTGGCGGGCGGGCATTTCATGGTGGGTGCATGGGCGCTGGTGATGATCTACGACCACGCCCACGGCGCGGATTTTCTCGACGAGGGGCTGGAGATCACGCGGCCCATGGTCATCATGTTCGATCCGGATCTGGCGGACCGCTTCACCCGGCGCGTGGCCGATCCCTCCGCCGTGATCGACTTCCGTCGCTACAGCAAAGCGCTCAACCCCCGGTTGCGCCGCTACAGCTTCGACCTGCGGGCGCTGCTGCGCTGAAGCCCCATGTCTGCCGCACCGGCTCGCGTGCCGCGCCCATTTCGCTCCATCGTCACGCTGCTGATCCAGCGTGTGGTGCTGCTGGCCATTCTGGTCACCGTGGTCCTGGGAGGCGCGCTGGCCGCACTGGAGTACGAGAGCAGCCGCGCCAGCCGGGAACGCATGGTGCGGCTGCTGGCGCAAAGCAGCCTGCCCGTTCTGTCCACGGCCCTGTGGGATGTCGAGACCGAAACCGTGGAGCGCCAGCTCCAGCGGGTGGCCGACATTCCTGAAGTCGGCCATGTCCGCTTGAGGATGGCCACCGGGCCGGTGTTCTCGGCAGGGAGCCAGGGGGCAGAGGGCATGCGGGTGGTGCCCGTCCTGGCGCTGCACGTACCCGCGCCCGTCAAGGGGCGCAACGACCTGGGGGTGCTGGAGATCTGGCTTGACGAGGGGCACATTCGCCGGCACACGCTGGGGCGCGTGCTGGCCATCCTGGGCAGCTTCGTGCTGTTCACGGCCTGTATCTGCATCATGGTGGCGTGGGTGTTGCGGCGCGAGCTGTTGCGCCCCCTGCGCCGCATCGCCCGGTTCGTGGAGAACCTGCAGCCGGGGCAGATGGGCGAGCCGCTGGAGTTGCAGCGCACCCGGCTGCGCCGCATGGACGAGATCGACCTGGTGGCCCAGGGCTTCAAGCACATGCAGCAGGACATTCGCCAGCACATCGACCTGCTGGACCGGCGCGTGGCGCAGCGCACGCAGGAACTGCAGCGCACGATGGAGAAGGTCATGCGCCTGTCGCTCACCGATGCGCTCACGGGCTGTGCCAACCGGCGCTTCATCGATGAGCGCCTGCCCAGCGAGGTGCTGCGCTGCCGCCGCTACGGGCGGCCGCTGGGCGTGGTGTTCGTGGACATCGACCATTTCAAGAGCGTGAACGACGAACTGGGCCACGCCGCGGGCGACGCCGTGCTGCGCACCCTGGCGCAAATCTATGCGGGCGAACTGCGTGCCGGCATCGACTGGATCGCGCGCTATGGTGGCGAGGAGTTCGTGATCCTGCTGCCCGAAAGCACGGCCAGCGAGGCCGACGCCTTTGCCCGCCGGCTGCTGCTGATCACCCGCGCGCTGGAAATTCCGTTCGAGGGGCGCCAGATCCGCGTGTCCGCCAGCTTCGGCGTGGCCGGGTACCGCTCGCCGGAGACCGTCGAGCAACTGCTGGCCCGGGTGGATGCCTTGCTCTACAAGGCCAAGGAAGACGGGCGCGACTGCGTGCGCAGCGACCTGGCCTGAGACGGCCCCACCCAGGAAGGGGAAGGGCTAGAACAGCTCCACTTCGTCGTGGGAGAACTTGGTCTGCAGCGCGCCGCTGCGCACCAGGTCGTCGTAGAAGCACACCTGGTTGCGCCCGTGTTCCTTGGCGTGGTAGAGCGCCTGGTCGGCGCGGCCCAGGATTTCCACGGGTGAGCCGAACTGCGTGGCGGCAAAGCCGATGCTCACCGTGATGTGGCCGATCTGCGGGAAGGCATGCGCCTGGATGGCGGCGCGCAGGTGCTCCAGCGCCTGCCGGGCCTGAGCCAGGGTGACCGAGCGCAGCAGCACCACGAACTCCTCACCGCCAAAGCGGAAGATGCGGTCCCGGCTCGGGAACAGCGTGCGCAGGCGGTTGGCCACCAGGATCAGCACCTCGTCGCCGTACAGGTGGCCGAAGCGGTCGTTGACCAGCTTGAAGTGGTCGATGTCGATCACGGCCAGCCACTGGCGCGGAAGGTCGGCGTCCTCTTGCGCGGCGACGTCGCCGCCGGCCTGGCGCGCGAACTGTTCCTCGAAGGTCTTGCGGTTGAGCAGGCCGGTGAGCGCATCGCGCTCGCTGTAGTCCAGCAGGCTCTGGTAGTTCTGGTAGACCAGGAACACGCCCATGATCACGTCGCGCTGGTGGCGCGTGAAGGCGCGCGACTGCGTGATCTCCAGGCAGGCGGTGGCGCGGCCCGCCAGCCACACGGGCAGCCACAGGGTGTGGCGGCCGGGTGCGGAGCGCTCGGCGCTTTCCCCGCCGGCCTCGATGCACCGCGCCAGCTCGGGCTCCTGCAGCAGCGGCGTGCGCCGCGTGTCGCAGGCCGCGTCGTGTTCGCTGGAGACGATCTTCTGGTCCTGGCTCCAGCAGCGCGGCCGCAGCATGAGGGCCTGGTCCTGGGTGAACAGCTCCAGCGCCCGCACCTGCACGATGTGGCCCAGTTTGAGCAGCGTGGACAGCACCGACACCTCCAGCCGCAGATGGTCCCGGTGCGCGGTCATTTCGGCCAGGTTCTGCAGGAGGGGCTTCATCGGTGGCGGCTCTCGGTGCGGTGGCTGGTGGGGCTAGCGGCGTGTGAACACCAGGTCCCACACGCCATGCCCAAGCCGCATGCCGCGGTTCTCGAACTTGGTCAGGGGCCGGTACTCGGGCTGGGGGGCGTAGCCCTCGGCGGTGTTGGCCAGCAGCGGCTCTGCGGACAGCACCTCGAGCATCTGCTCCGCATAGGGCTGCCAGTCGGTAGCGCAGTGGATGTAGCCCCCGGGCTTCAGCCGCGCGGCCAGCTTGGCCACGAGCGGCGGCTGGATCAGGCGGCGCTTGTTGTGCCGCTTCTTGTGCCAGGGGTCGGGAAAGAAGATGTGCACGCCATCCAGCGAACCCGGCGCCAGCATGTGCTCCAGCACCTCCACGGCGTCATGCTGCAGGATGCGGATGTTGGTGATGTCCTGCTCGCCGATGCGCTTGAGCAGCGCGCCCACGCCGGGCTCATGCACTTCGCAGCACAGGAAGTTGTCGCCGGGGCGCACGCGGGCGATGTGGGCCGTGGCTTCGCCCATGCCGAAGCCGATCTCCAGCACCAGCGGCGCGCTGCGGCCGAAGGCGGCCGGGGCGTCCAGCAGGGCGGGGCGATAGTCCAGCACATAGCGCGGGCCGAGTTCTTCCAGGGCCTTGGACTGGCCGGTGGTGGTGCGGCCTGCGCGGCGCACGTAGCTCTTGATGCCCTTGGGGTGAGCGACGTTGGCCGGTGCGCCGCCGGTGGTGTGGGCGGCGGCCGGGATGGCGGGGGAGGCCTCTGGGGCCTGGGGGTCTTGCGGGAGGGGCGTTTGAATCACGGTGCTGGATTGTAGATTCGCGGCCATGCCCTGGCCCACAGTGCGAGTGCTTCGGCCACCTGGGCGGCGCCGTCACCGTCACCTGCTGGTGGCGGCGGCAGGCCCAGCACCTGCGCCGCGGCGGCCAGCGCCTGCAGCGGGCGGCTGTCGTCGATGGGTGGGGCGCCGTGCTGCTTGGACAGCTTCTCGCCGTCCGCGGCACGCACCAGCGGCGTGTGCAGGTAGCGCGGCGTGGGTACGCCCAGCGCCGACTGCAGCAGGATCTGGCGCGGCGTGTTGTCCGCCAGGTCCTCACCGCGCACGATGTGGGTCACGCCCTGGTCGGCATCGTCCACCACCACGGCCAGCTGGTAGGCCCACAGGCCGTCGGCGCGCAGCAGCACGAAGTCGCCCACCTGGCGCGCCACGTCCTGGAACTGCGGGCCCAGGCGCCTGTCCGTCCAGTGGATACCGGTGTTTGCTATTGAATGTGTAGCGTATTGCGCTTTACTGGTAAGCGCTAGGGGTTGTTTTGATTGAAATAGTGCGGCATGGAAGCGCCAGGCACGCGGTGCGCGGCCTTGTAAACCCTGGCGGCAGGTGCCGGGGTAGGGGCGCTCCACATGGCGCTCATGCGGCAGGCCCTGGGCGGACAGGGCCGCCTCGATGTCGCGCCGGGTACAGGCGCAGGGGTAGGCCAGGCCCTGCGCCACCAGGCCGTCCAGGGCCTGGCGGTAGCGCGCGTCGCGGGTGGACTGGTACAGCGGTGGCGCATCGGGCCGCAGGCCGCAGGCGGCCAGCTGGGCCAGGATGCGCTCGGCCGCGCCGTCCACGCAGCGCGGCAGGTCCACGTCCTCGATGCGCACCAGCCAGTGCCCGCCGCGCCCGCCGTGGGCCGCGCGCGCATCCAGCCAGCTGGCCAGGGCCGCAACGAGCGAGCCCGCATGCAGCGGGCCCGTGGGTGAGGGAGCAAAGCGGCCGACGTAGGGGCCGCCATGGTGCGGGGCACCGCTCATGCGCGTGCCCCGCGTGCGGACCCGGGCCTCATGCGGCGGTCAGGGCCAGCTCCAGGCCGGAGACGAAGGCGTCCTCCAGCCGGTGGCCCAGGCACCAGTCGCCGCAGGCGCCCAGGCCCGTGGCCGCGTCCCACAGAAAACTCTGGCCCAGGGGCTGCTGCGTCTGGGCGTATTGCCAGCGGCGCACCTCGGTGTGGGTGGGCGTGGCGCGTATGCCGGTGACCTCGGCGAAGGCCTTGGTCAGCTTGGCCTGCACGCGGGCGGCATCGTCCTGCAGGTGCTCGCGCGACCAGGCGGGGCTGGCCTGCACCGTCCAGCGTTCGATCTGGGTGCGGCCGGGCTTGGACGATTCGCGCGCCAGCCAGGCGATGCGGTGGTGCGTACTGCGCGCGGCGTTCCACTGGGGGCCCAGCGTCGTCAGCCCTGGGCGCACGGCCTGGGCGAAGGCCAGCATCAGCGTCCAGCAGGGGGCGATGTCCACACCTTCCAGCGCCTGCTCCCAGGACGCGGCCACGCCGGACTGGCGCAGCAGCGCCAGCGCCAGCGGTGCCGGCTGGGCCAGCACCACGCCGTCAAAGCCCGCATGCACGCGGGTGCCGCCGTCCAGCGACTCGGTGCGCAGCTGCCAGGCCGTGGGGCGCATGGCGTCGCGCTCGATGTGCGTGACGGCCGTGCGCGCATGCAGCCGGCCCTCCTGCGCCAGCGGCGCGGCCCAGGCGTTCACCAGGGCGTCCATGGTGGGGGCGGCCACCCAGTGCGCCTCGCTGGGCGGGGGCGCTGCGGTGGCCACGCGGCCCGCCGCGTCCAGCACGCGGATGGTGGTGGCGCTCCAGGCGCGGCACAGGCCGGGCACGGTGTCCAGTGCGCGCTGAAAGCGCTCGTCGCGCACGGTGAAATACTGCGCGCCCGCATCGAAGCTGCCGCAGGGCGATTCCAGCGCGCTGGTGCGCCCGCCCGGGTGAGGGGCCTTCTCGAACACGGTGACAGCATGGCCCGCCTGGGCCAGCGTGCGCGCGCAGGCCACGCCGGCCATGCCCGCGCCGACCACGGCAAAACGGCGCGCAGGGCCACCGGGGCCGGGCAGGCTGCCGTCGCGCAGCCGGTTGCTTGAACGGGGGAGGGGTCGTGTCATGGCAGGCCTTCGCAGAATGAGGATGCCCGCGCGCATGCGGCGCGGCACAGCAAATACTCTACACGCGCTGCGGCGTCGGTAGCGATCAGAAGTGGTGGTGGTTTTCCAGCAAGGCGCGGCGCGTGGCGTCGCTTTGCAGCTGGGCCAGCCACCATTGCAGCGCGCGGCCCGGCGCGGCGCGGCCGGGGCCGCCCCACTGGTAGCTCAGCCGCACGGTGCGCGCGGGGCGTGCCACCTCGCGCACCACCAGGTGTCCTGCTTCGACGTAGGGGCGCACCATGGGTTCGGGCAGGAAGCCGCCGCCCAGGCCGCGCAGCTGGGCGTGGACCTTGGCGCGCATGTTGTCCACGGTGAACACGTCCTGCCCGGCCAGGATGCCCATGGTCACGTTGCTGTGCCGCGCGGAATCGGCCACGGCGATCAGGCGGTGCTCGCGCAGCGTGGTGTCGGCGATGGGCTCGCTCTCGCGCGCCAGCGGGTGGTGCGGCGCCACGACGAAGACGAAGCGCATCTCGCCCAGCGGCGCGGATTGCAGGCCCGCCACATGGGTGGCGCCCACGGTCACGCCGATGGCCAGGTCCGCATGGCCCGAGGTCAGGGCCTCGGCCGTGCCGCTCAGGATGCCGTCGCTCCACTTGAGCCGCGTCGGCGGCGCCAGGGCGTAGAACGCCTCCACCAGTTCCAGCATGGTGGTGGGGGAGATCACGCCGTCCACCGACAGGGTGAGCTGCGGCTCCCACCCCGTGGCCACGCGGCGCACGCGGTTGGCGATGGCGTCCACGTCCTCCAGCAGGCGCCTGGCCTCGCGCAGCAGTTCCTTGCCGGCGTCGGTGGGGCGGGCCTGGCGCGCGCTGCGGTCGAACAGCAGCACGTCCAGCGCATCCTCGATCTGGCGCACGCGGTAGGTGAGCGCGCTGGGCACCAGGCCCAGCTGCCGCGCGGCGGCGGCGAAGCTGCCTGTGTCGGCAATGCTCTGCAGCATGGTGAGGTTCTCGGGGGTCAGGGCATCGCGGGTGTTTTGCATGATCGGGCGGTGATCAGTTCAATTGGTTTGAATGATGCCTTCAAGCGGGCAGGCACCGCAACCGGCCCGCGCGGCCTACAGTGAAGCCCATGCACCGCCATTTCAGGAGACTTCCATGCTGACCCTTCGCAAATCGCAAGACCGCGGCCATGCCGACCATGGCTGGCTCAACTCCTACCACAGCTTCTCGTTCGCGGGCTACTACGACCCGCGCCACATGGGCTGGGGCAATCTGCGCGTCATCAACGAGGACCGCATCGCCCCCGGCACGGGCTTTGGCACCCATGGGCACCGCGACATGGAGATCATCAGCTACGTGCTTTCGGGCGAGCTGGCGCACAAGGACAGCATGGGCAATGTCCAGGGCATTCCGCCGGGCGACGTGCAGCGCATGAGCGCCGGCTCGGGCGTGATGCACAGCGAGTTCAACCACGCGCAGGGCCAGACCACGCATTTCCTGCAGATCTGGATCGAGCCCAACGTGCAAGGCATCGCGCCCAGCTACGAGCAGCTGTCCGTGCCCGAGGCCGACAAGCGCGGCGCGCTGCGGCGGGTGGCGTCGCCCACGGGCGGGCTGGGCGCCGTGCGCATCCATGCCGATGCGTCGCTGTACGCCGGCCTGTTCGACGGCGCCGAGTCGGCCGCGCTGGACATCGCGCCCGGGCGCAAGGCCTATGTGCACCTGGTGCGCGGCGCGCTGGAGGTCAACGGCACGGCGCTGCAGGCGGGCGATGCGGCCCAGTTGGAGGGCGAACCGCGTATCACGCTGGCCAACGGCCGCGATGCCGAGGTGCTGGTGTTCGACCTGGCGCCGTGAGCTCTTGCGCTATGCTCCTGAAATAAGAGCATTTCACGCTTTTTAGATGGACCTTTGAGGCTGATTTGGCTTGAAATCAGCCGCCCGCGGGCTGCTGCCACTGCCCGTTGATGCACAGCTCGTGCGGCAGAAAGCGGGCCTTGTAGTTCATCTTCGGGCTCTGCGCGATCCAGTAGCCCAGGTAGACATGGGGCAGGCCCAGCGCGCGGGCCTGCTGCACCTGCCACAGCACGTTGTAGGTGCCGTAGCTCGCGGCCGGGTCGGGGTCGTAGAAGGTGTAGACGGCGGACAGGCCGTCCTCCAGCACATCGAGGATGGAGACCATACGGAGCGCGCCGGGCTGGCCGTCCGCCGTGGTTTCGCGGAACTCCACCAGCCGCGAATTGACCCGGCTTTGCAGCAAAAACTGGGTGTACTGGTCGATGCTGTCGTGGTCCATGCCGCCGCCCGCGTGGCGCTCGGTCTGGTAGCGCAGGTAGAGCTGGTAATGCTCGGGCAGGTAGCACAGGCGCAGCACGCGCGCCTGCAGGTCGGCGTGGCGCTTCCAGGCGCGGCGCTGGCTGCGGTCGGGGCGGAAGGCATCGGCCAGCACGCGCAGCGGCGTGCAGGCCTGGCAGCCGTCGCAGTACGGCCGGTAGGTGAACATGCCGCTGCGCCGAAAGCCACGGGCCACCAGGTCGGAATACACCGCGTTCTGGATCAGGTGGCTGGGCGTGGCCACCTGCGAGCGGGCCTGCCGCCCCGCCAGGTAGCTGCACGGGTAGGGCGCCGTAGCGTAGAACTGCAGGCTCTGCAGCGGAAGATCGTTGAGCTGGGTCACGCCGCTGGGGTGGAATGCAAAAGTTCGTCCCAGTATACGGATTCAAACCGCCAGCTGCAGGCGGGCTGCCCGCGTGCGTGGGCCACGTGGCGCAGGAACTGCGCGCGCTCGATCTCGCGCGCGCCCAGCGAGGCCAGGTGCCGGGTGTTTTGCTGGCAGTCGATCAGGCGCACCCCGGCGTGCCGGCACAGGCAGACCAGCGCCGCCAGCGCGATCTTGGAGGCGTCCGTGGCGTGGGCGAACATCGACTCGCCGAACACCGCCCGGCCCAGCGCGATGCAGTACAGGCCGCCCACCAGCCGGCCGTTCACCCAGGTCTCCACGCTGTGGGCGATGCCGGCGGCGTGCAGCGCCTCGTAGGCTTCCACCATCGGCGGCACGATCCAGGTGCCCGACTGGCCGGCGCGCGGCGTCTGGGAGCAGGCGTGGATCACGGCGGAGAAATCGTTGTCGATGCGCACCTCGCAGCCCGGCGTGGCACGAAAGCGCTGCAGCGTGCGGCGCAGCGAGCGGTGCAGGCGGAACTCGTCCACGGGCAGCACCATACGCGGGTCGGGGCTCCACCACAGGATGGGCTGGCCGGCGCTGAACCACGGAAAGATGCCGTGGGCATAGGCCTGCGCCAGGCGCGGCACGTCCAGCGTGCCGCCGGCGGCCAGCAGGCCCGGGGCGGGCGATTCGGGGCCCCAGCTCTCGAAGGCCGGCGGAAAGGGATCTTCTGGCCCCAGCCAGGGCAGCGGTGTGGTCATGCAGGCAAATGGACTCGCGCGTCAGCCGCGATTGTCACCCGCCTGCCGCATGCCACCGGCCGCCGCCATCAGAACGTGACGACCACCGAGGGCGCGCTGCGCTGCGCCTCGCCGTGGAACACGGCCTCGATGTTGTTGCCATCCGGGTCGAGCACGAAGGCGCCGTAGTAGCCCGGGTGGTAGGGGCGCTCGCCCGGCGCGCCATTGTCGCGCCCGCCATGGGCCAGCGCCGCGCGGTGGAAGGCGTCGACCATGGCGCGGTCCTGCGCCTGGAAGGCCAGGTGGTGCCGCCCCGTGAGCTGTCCCGTGGCGGCGGGGCTGTCGGCCGTGGAGACGAAGAGTTCATCGGCCCAGAAATAGCTGTCGGCTTGGCCGCCCAGCGGAATCTGCAGCACGTCCAGCACCGCCTGGTAGAACCGCAGGCTGGCGGGCAGGTCGCGCACCACCAGCTGAATGTGGTCGATCAGGCGGCCGCGGTGCAATTGCTGTGTTTCCATCGTTGCGCTCCTTGTGCGTCGGTGAGCGGGCCATTCTAGGCAGGCGCCGCCTCCGCACAACGAACAGCCGCCGGGGCCTGGCGGCCAAGGCGGCTGTTGTATGCTATTAAATATATAGCTATTCGCGCTTGCTACGCATGCGCTGTGGCCATAAAAGGCCTGAAGCCAGGGGCTCAGTCTTCCACGTACCAGGCGTCCTTCAGGTCGCTCACCGTGGCCTGGGCCACCTCGGGCTGGGCGGCCAGCCAGGCCTGCGTGGCCTGGCGGTCGTCCTCGGTGGCGGAGCCGCGCTCGAAGGCGGTGACGAAGCCTTCGCTCACCCAGCCGGCGGCGGCCAGGTTGCGGGGCACGAGCAGCTCCTGCACGAAGCGGTCCATCAGTGCCTCTTCCTGCTCGGGCGCCAGGGGGGCCTTCACCTCCAGCTCGTACTCGAAGCCGAATTCCTGGAATTCGCCCACGCGCATCTTCTTGCGGAGGCGGCGGCTGCGTTGCTTGTTGGGTGGCAATGCCATGGTCAGGTTCTTTCAGTCCAATG
This sequence comes from Diaphorobacter oryzae DSM 22780, assembly GCF_059568935.1. Classification (NCBI taxonomy): domain Bacteria; kingdom Pseudomonadati; phylum Pseudomonadota; class Betaproteobacteria; order Burkholderiales; family Comamonadaceae; genus Diaphorobacter; species Diaphorobacter oryzae. The sequence goes on from NZ_JCANUL010000001.1 coordinate 246,074, forward strand.
AATCAAGGCCCGGATGATGGCAGACCGCCGCCACCCGCGCCGCATCAAAGCCCCAGAACCTTGGCGACGTAGTCCGCGTCCTTGTCGCCGCGGCCCGACAGGTTCACCAGGATGTGCTGGTCCCGGGGCAGCGTGGGCGCCACGCGCATGGCCCAGGCCACGGCGTGGGCGCTCTCCAGCGCGGGGATGATGCCCTCCACGCGCGACAGCTGCATGAACGCATCCAGGCATTCCTTGTCGGTCACGCCCTCGTACTGCACGCGGCCCAGGTCCTTCAGGTAGCTGTGCTGCGGCCCCACGCCGGGGTAGTCCAGGCCCGAGGCGATGCTGTGCACGGCGGCGGGCACGCCTGGGGCGTCTTCCAGCACGTAGCACTTCATGCCGTGGATCTCGCCCGGCTTGCCCATGGTCAGCGTGGCCGCGTGGCGGCCGGGCTTGTCGGTGCCTTCGCCCGAGGGCTCCACGCCCACCAACTTCACGTCCGCGTCCTTCAGGAAGGCGGTGAACATGCCCATGGCGTTGCTGCCGCCGCCCACGCAGGCGGCCACGTAGTCGGGCAGGCGGCCGTGCCTGGCCTGGAACTGCTCGCGCGCCTCGCGGCCAATGATGGCCTGGAAGTCGCGCACCATCATCGGGAAGGGGTGCGGCCCCACCACCGAGCCGATGGCGTACAGGTAGTCGGTGGGGTTGGTCAGGTATTCCTCGAAGGCGCTGTCCACCGCCTCTTTGAGCGTGGCGGCGCCGCGCGTCACCGCCACCAGCTTGCAGCCCAGGATGCGCATCTTGGTGACGTTGGGGTGCTCTTTCTCGATGTCCACCTGGCCCATGTGGATCTCGCACGGAATGCCCACCAGCGCGCAGGCCGTGGCCAGCGCCACGCCGTGCTGGCCGGCGCCCGTCTCGGCGATCACCTTCTTCTTGCCCATGAACTTGGCCAGCAGCGCCTCGCCCAGGCAGTGGTTGATCTTGTGCGCGCCGGTGTGGTTCAGGTCCTCGCGCTTGAGGTGGATCTGCGCGCCGCCCAACTGGGCCGACAGTCGCTTGGCGTGAAAGATGGGGCTGGGGCGGCCCACGTAATCGGCGAACAGCTGGGCCAGTTCGTCCTGAAAGTCCTGGCGCTGCGTGATCTCGGCATAGGCGGTGTTGATGTCGTCCATGGCCTGCTTGAGGTGCGGCGGCACCAGCTGGCCGCCGTAGTGGCCAAAGAAACCGGCGGCATCGGGCATGGGGGCGAAGGTGGTGGAGGCGGTCATCGCAGTGCAGGAGGGTGGTTGAAAATCAGTGGGCTATCAATTTTGATAGCTGCTGGCGCTTGATGGATAAGCGCTAGGGGCTATTTTTATGCCAAAGCTTTGCGGCGCGCTTACGTGCCGCCGCGGGCGGTACGGCGCAATATATACGGGCCCGCCACGCCGCCGCACCAATGGCCATGCACCTGCAACCCTACCTGCGGGTGAACGGCATGCCGTTCACCGCCACGCGCGAAGACGTCATCCGCGCCCACGGCCCGCCGCGCAGCGCGGCGCGCAACGCCGTGGGCCTGACGGCGCTGGACTATGGCGAGGTGGTCTACCGCTTTCAGGACAGCGGCCGGCTGGAAGAGGTGACGGCCCGCGCCGAGGTGTTGCACCTGGGTACCGTGGCCGTGCCGTTTCGCGACCTGGCGGCATTCGTGCGGCAGAGCGACGGCGCGGCCTTCGAGTGCGCGGGCTTTCTCGTCAGCCCCCGGTACGGCTTGGCCTTCGTGCCGGGCCAGCCCTGCTGGGTGACGGCGCTGGCGCGGCATTGCCTGCCGCAGTGGGAGGCAATGGGCACTTCCGTTTGAGGCCATCTCGACAAGAAAGAATCCATGTGAATGGATGATTTTGTCGAATTGAAGGTTGTCTATGTCTCAGGTTGGATATTCTCTGTCGATATGCGAGCATCGACAGCTGCCGGCGCCTTCGGTGGTTCCTCAACCACTGAGGCGTCTTGCTCGGAGCCCTTGGCCAGCTTGCGCTGGTTCTTTTCTTCCTTTTTTTTCTTCTTTCCCAGCTCGCGTTGACGTTTCTCGAATGAATAGTTGACTTTGGCCACGCTCACCTCTTAAAAGTTGGAATAGGAACCCATGATACAGCACCGAGGTGGTTAGGGTTTTTGTGGTTCAGCTAAAGCAAGGGTATTCGTTATTAAGACAACGCAGTGGTTGCAGGGAATGGCTAAATATTAGCCTCTGAGCATTTCATTAAACCGGCCTGCCACTATAGACCGGCTTGAGTGCTGAATTTGGTTGTTAAGTAATCCAATTATTATTTGTTTGGTATTCGCTCATGAAATAATGCTGAACTATTTCTGATTTGTCAAAAACAACTACGAATTCTATTTTTGTCGCTGACAGAAGCGCCAAAGGAATTTACGACCGGGAAATGCGGTATTGCGTCAGCAGAGACATTGGTGAACTAGTGCGTTGCAACTTCAAGTCCGCCATCAGTAAATGACGTCTTAAGAGGGGAGTCAAATGCTGAGCGAATTTGCGCTTTGGTTGTTTGTCCCTCTGTGATCTTTCCTTGAGTGGATGCCTCTGTCTCATTCCTTCGCTGCTCATTTCCAGCGCTTGCGCAGCCAGTTGCGAGTGCTGCAGCAAAAGCCAAAGGAAAGATTTTGCGAGCTTCATAAAACTCCTTGCGAAGACAACTACCTGCCCTGAATGGCACGGAGGCTTCAGTCAATCCGCAAGGTGAATATGGTCCTGATGAAGTAACGCGAGGCAGACCCTGCAACGGGTAGCACTCCGGCCATGGAGGGAAGATGGCGTTGGGGGGGCGACGCAATCGACCGGGATGTGGCCGCCAGAGAAGGTTGTGGCTTTACGACTTGAACGCCGATGTCGGCATCAAGCTCTTCATGATGGACAGCATTCTCGATGCATTCTGCGTAGTGGGGGGCGGTGCACAGTTCACAGGGTAGTGGAACGAGTACTGAACGTCATCGCGGACACCCACCACTTCCAGGTTCCACATGCATTTCTTTTTGTTTTCTTGGCCGGATAAATAGGTCAGCACCGCAGGCAGGCCGTCAATGCCCATATTGATGGATGAGCCTGGCATGCAGGAGTATCCATTCATTCTTTTCATGAAAATCTTTGAATGGAATACTTTCCCAATTGCTGTGGTGTAAACAACGCCTGCACGACTGTCGTCGTCGATGGTGTATCTTGCGATGCTCTTCGGATTGGGGAATGCGTATTTTTCTGCGGTGCGCTCTATTCCGCTTTTGTCGCTGCGCTTGATTTTCTCAATATCAAAAATGAACCGATCTGGAATGACCTCGTGATTCCATGAGGTCTTGGCGGGCGCTTCGTATTTCCCGGATATTTCCATTCGGGTCAGCTTGGGGCAGTCTTCAGCCGCATGGGTGCCGAAAGAGAAAAAGGTGAAGGCAACGATATGAATGGAGGTCCTTGCGGTGTTCACTTCAATCCTTCTCGCGGATGGCGAAAAATGCGGTAATTGTTGGCCTGCCAGTTCTCACGCCGGTTGCGGGTGTATTTCACGGCGGGCCGTCATCGCAAGGGCTGCTGCTGCCTTGGGGGCGGGCGGCAAACCCTGCAATCCGGCCCGGCAACGCTGGGATGGACGAGCGGTTTTTCAGACCTCCACCAGATTGATGGAGTCCCAAAGCGGCTGGCATTCAGGGCCGTTGTGCTGATTTCACCGGAGCATCACAAGCATTTCAATGACACCGGGGTCGTGCGATGAAAAGTCCTGCAAAGCCTTGCCAATCACCGTTCCCGGCACAAGTTGCGCCGGCGCTTTCATGGCGTGGCCTGGCGTGCTGGCCGAGACAAGGAGGTTGCCGGCACGAATGGCTCCGCCCTCGGCAGTCACCTTGACCGGCACTCTTCCGGCCAGCGCAAGGGCCGGGAGGCCTGCGACGTCCTCCACACCCGCGTTCATGAGAACGCCTGGCCGGGTGGTCACGACGCCAGCCACCAGGGTGCTTTCTGCCATGGATGACAGACGGTAGTGCGACGGGTGCTCCGGATCGATTTCAACCACCTCGCCGGGCTCTGGAAGCCGGCCCGTGGTGTCTATGATTTCCGCAATATCGGCGCCGCCTGTCTGGGTTCCGCCGTTGAAGAATCCTCTGCCGGTCTTGTCTATCCGCGCTACGTTGACTCCGCTAGACGCCAGAACCAAAAGATCCTGGGTGGCGGTCCCGCCGCGGATCGCGGCTGCGGCGCCAACTCCGTTCGTCTCGACCTGAAGGGTTTCGTGCGTGTTCGCCGAGTTGAGATTTTCGAAGCGGCCGGCCACGCCCTGCCCACCATTGATCCCCGCCTGGCCCAGCACACCAATAGCGCCGTTGGGGTGGGTCACAAACCCTCTGACGCCATACCCCCCTTCGCCATCGTGCCGGCCGACCACGGCGCCGATCCCTTTGCACTTATTGGTGGAGCTGTTGCACCCGGCACCGCTTTGGCGGCCAACAACTGCTTCGCCGGCAGAGTTGTCCCCCACAATGGCGGCGCTCGTTTGGACATTCGTCTGACCCCAGACCGAGAAGCCGGCCTCCGTTTGCGCATGTACACCGGTCCCCGTCCCCTGGTGCTGCACTTTAATGGCGTTATTGATACTTGCGGCCTGTAACGTTAATTGAATACCTCCTCCCGCCCCCGCTTGCGTGAGGGCAAAGAGCGCTCCAGGGCTTGCGGCTGTGGCGGCAAACGGCAACGAAAATCCGCTGGTGGATGCGCAGGGGCCGATCAACCCGAGCGTCAGGTCAATGCACATGGGGCCCGACTGGGGTGGCAGGGATTGCCATCCGGGGATGGAGATCTTTCCGTCCTCCTGCACGCGCAAACGAGGCGACCCGCCGGTGCTGTCCGTGACCACGAGTGCACTACCGGCCGACGGTTGAACCACCACGTCGGCAGCGTGGGCCATTGACAACGTGGCAGTCAACGCAGCGGCCGTCAGTTGCAGCTTCAAGTGCTTGGAGGACATGGGGGTTCTTTCTCGGAGATGTGAATGGGATGCGCTGCCGATCAACAGGACTTACGGCGCTGGAGAATCAGATTCAGATGCCAAGGGGCGGCGAATGGGGGGCTCGGCAGTCCTGGGCGCCCCTGATTCACTTGGCGCCAGGGCCTTGCGAGGCACGGGCAGGTCTTGTTCCGATGCAAGGGCGGGGCGCTGCGAGGCAGGCGCTGCTGATTTCTCGAAACCAGCCGGTGCAGCAGGCGCCGGCTGGTCGGATGCGAGCCGTGGCATGGCCTCAGAGGCGCCCCCGCTCGAAAAGGGGATCAGTGCGGCGAAGACGCACAGTAATCTCTGCGTGCGATGAAACATGTTGAACACCGGAGGTATTTACTGGGCGCTGCCGAAGAGGCCGCGGCGACGCATATGCAGGGCGGCGGCGAGCGCCAGCAGCGCGGCCAGCACGCCGGTGCCTAGTGACGAGAGCGATGGGATGCTTCTCATGCCTGATAACCCGCCAGGCAGCGCTCTCGGATCAATGCCGCCGGCATGGTCATACTGGAACCAGCGGTAAATATTGCCACTGGTTCTTGACTGGTAGTTCTGTGGAATGCCAAAGGCGATGACTTCGCCCACCGCTCGGTTGTCGGCCACGTCAACGAACTGAATGGACTGCAGCGATGTGGCTGATAAGTGCGCAGGCGTGCCCGGACTGCTGCTTCTGATTTGGAGAAGATGGCCCGATGCGCCCTGCAGGGTCAGCTGTCCAGCGACTGTGGTGGTGGCGCCCCCGATGAACTGCAGCGTCTTGCCCGTGGCGGTGATGGCGCTCAGCCCGTGAAACGTGAGGCCGGCTCCTATCTGGGAAGTCGTGCGGCCACACCCATCGCCGAGGGTGACGGTAGAGGTGCCGGCGTCAAAATTGCCCGGGCTTGCGAAGTCTCCCGCCAGAGAGATGTGTCCCGCCCCCCCAGTCAATTGACCGCCAACGGTCACGTTGTTGATGCCCGCCAATTGCGCAGTATTGGTAGCCGCTGTTCCGGCGATGCGGAAATCTGCGCAGCCGAGATTCACCCTGGCATCTCCGAAATCAACGCGAGACCCCGAGCCGACCTGGACCATGGCCGCGTGCCCCCACAGGGAGGTTGCGGATAAAACGACACCCAAAATAGCAGATGGACGCATTGATAATGCCGAAATTGGTTCGATAGGTTGCGTTGAATTCCAGAAGGCATCATGCACATCTGCCAACGATGTCGTGTGAACTAAACGACTTGCCGATGAGCCTAAGAGGTTCGCCACACCGGCACGGCTGTGCGTCTGCTCTGGCTCACGGCCGCTGAAAATCCATTGGTAATGAATGGAGTGGGGCTTCCACCTTCCGGGAGGATCTCTGGCCAGACGGTCACGCTGCCAGGAGCGGCTTTACCGATCCTGAAGGTTGGATATTCTGTGGTTTCAGCGCAGTCTTGGTGGCTGGGCGCCATTGATAAAGTTAATAATCGACCATTTTCTGCGCTGGCAATGCGACTAGGCGCGAGGCTTTTCGGGTTGGAACGAGGAAAGGGCGCTGCAGCATGGTGCTGTAGCGCCCTTTTGGCATAAAACCTACAGGTAAACCCGGTTTACACCAGGTGGGGTTTTACCCCTTCTTCTGCAGCATCTTGATCACGCCCGAGAAATCCTCTCCGCCATGCCCGGCGATGCTGTGCGCCGCATAAATGGCGCGGGCCATGCCGCCCAGGGGGGTGCTGGCCTTCACGGCCATGGCGTTTTCCTGGGCCAGGCCCAGGTCTTTCAGCATCAGGTCGGTGCCGAAGCCGCCGGTGTAGCCCTTGCTGGCGGGGGCGTTCTCGTGCACGCCGGGGAAGGGGTTGTACTTTTCCAGCGCCCAGTTGCCGCCCGAGCTGCGGCGCATGATCTCGCTCAGCACCTTGGGGTCCAGGCCGTTGGCCACGCCCAGGGCGATGGCTTCGCTGGTACCCACCATCAGGATGCCCAGCAGCATGTTGTTGCAGATCTTGGCGGTCTGGCCCGCGCCCACGCTGCCGGCGTGGAAGATGTTGGCGCCCATTTTTTCCAGCAGGGGGCGGGCGCGCTCCAGGTGGGCGTCGCTGCCGCCCACCATGAAGGTGAGGGTGCCGGCGATGGCGCCGCCGGTGCCGCCGGAGACGGGCGCGTCGATGAAGGCCACGCCCGCGGCCTCGGCGGCCTTGGCTACCTTCTGGCTGGTGGCGGCGGCGATGGTGGAGCTGTCGATGATCAGCGCGCCCTTAGGCGTGTGGGCCAGAAGGCCGGGCTGGCCGTCACGGCCCAGGAACAGGCCCTCGACGTGCTGGCTGGCGGGCAGCATGGTGACGATAGCTTCGGCGCCCTGCACGGCGTCTTGCGCGCTGGTGGCGATCTGCAGGCCCTCGGCCTTGACCTTGGCGCAGGCGTCCGCGCTCAGGTCGAAGGCCTTGACGCTGTGGCCGGCCTTTTGCAGGTTGATGGCCATGGGGCCGCCCATGTTGCCGAGGCCGATGAATGCGATTTGCATGGTGCTGTCTCCTGTGGTGTGTGAAAGTGGTACTACGGTTTTGATAGCTGCTAGCGCTTGTTGGACGGGCGCTGCAGCCTGAAAAGGCTATGAGTCATGGCGGCGCGGCCTGGGTTGGGGCCTTGGCCTTGGCGCGCCGGGGCGGCGTGGCCTTGGCCTGCGGGTTGTAGGCCAGGGCGGCGTCGATCCAGTGGCGCCACTGCGCGCGCGTGGCGTAGGCGGCGGGCTCTACACAGAAGTAGCCGGGCATGCCGCCGCGCGGGTCCAGTTCGCGCACGCCGGGGGTTTCGGCGATGGCGGTGTGTTGCGGGGGCGGCAGGCGCACCAGCAGCTCGTCGCCCTTGACGGCCAGACACAGCTTGCCGTCCACCATGAAGGCGTGGCAGCCGAAGAGCGGGCGCTCGTCCACCGTGGCCTGCGCGCCCAGGCGCTCGGCCAGGGCGTCCTGCACGGCGGCGATGAGCTGCAGCGCTTCGTCGGTCAGCGGGCGGGCGGGCATGGTGGGTTTGTAGTCAAAACTGCCGCTGGCGCCCGTCCATCAAGCGCGAGTAGCTATGGTTTTTGATGGCTAGCGGATGGCCTCCGGTGCGTCGCCGTCCAGCATGCGCCGGCCGATGATGACGCGCATGATCTCGTTCGTGCCCTCGAGGATCTGGTGCACGCGCGCATCGCGCAGCAGGCGCTCCAGCGGGTATTCGCGGATGTAGCCGTAGCCGCCGTGCAGTTGCAGGGCTTCGTTGATCACGGTGAAGCCCACGTCGGTGGCAAAGCGCTTGGCCATGGCGCAGTAGGTGGACGCGTCGGGCGCGCCGGCGTCGAGTTTGCTGGCGGCCAGGCGCACCATCTGGCGCGCGGCGACCAGTTCGGTGGCCATGTCGGCCAGCTTGAACTGCAGCGCCTGGAAGCTGGCGATGGGCTTGCCGAACTGCTTGCGCTCCTGCATGTAGCGCTGGGCGTGGCCCAGGGCGCCCTGCGCGGCGCCCACCGAGCAGGTGGCGATGTTGATGCGCCCGCCGTCCAGGCCCTTCATGGCGATCTTGAAGCCTTCGCCTTCCTTGCCCAGCAGGTGGTTGGCGGGAATGCGCACGTTGTCGAAGCTGATGGTGCGCGTGGGCTGGCTGTTCCAGCCCATCTTTTCTTCCTTCTTGCCGTACTGGATGCCCGGCAGGTGGGCCGGCACGGCAAAGGCGCTGATGCCGCCCGCGCCCGACTGCGCGTCGCCCGTGCGGGCCATGAGCACCAGCACATCGGTGCTGCCGGCGCCGCTGATGAAGGCCTTGCTGCCGTTGATGACGTATTCGTGGCCCACCAGCTCGGCGCGGGTCTTGATGGAGGCCGCGTCCGAGCCGCTGCCGGGCTCGGTCAGGCAGTAGCTGGCCAGCTTGCGGCCGCTGGTCAGCTGCTCGCCCCATTCGGCGCGCACTGCATCCGTGGCCCAGGTGCCCAGCATCCAGGTGGCCATGTTGTGGATGGTGATGAAGGCGGTGGTGCTGGGGTCCACGGCGGCCAGTTCCTCGAACACCAGGGTGGCGTCCAGCCGGGGCAGGGCCAGGCCGCCGGCGCTTTCGGGGGCGTACAGGCCGCAAAAGCCCAGCTCGCCCGCCTGCTGGATGGCTTCCACCGGGAAGATGCCCTCGGCGTCCCAGTGGGCGGCGTGCGGGGCCAACTGGCCTTCGGCAAATTGGCGCGCGGTGTCGGCAAAGGCGCGCTGGTCTTCGCTGAGTTCAAAGTCCATGGCCGGTCTCCTTCTCTTATTGCTTATGGGTTGTGGATGGCTGCGGCGCTTCGCCGTGGTGCAGCCAGTGCATCAGGGCGTCGCGCCGGGCCTGGGTCTGCGCGGTGAGGCACGCGTGGTACAGGCGCGGCCATTCGGGCCGGGGCTCTTGCGCGCGCTGCGCCTGCTTGCACTGCGCGGTGCGCGCGCGCTGCCAGGCCGCGTGGTCCTGGCGCAGGGCGGGGCGTTCGTGGGCCGACAGGGCGCGCATCACGTCGCCGTACAGTACCTGGACGGCGGTGTCCGCCTCCTGGTAGGCCTGGATGGCGCAGGCGTTGGTTTCATCCACCGTGCCGCCGGGGCGGCAGGCGGCGCCGGCCTGCGCATGGGCCTGCGGAATGGACAGCAGCGCCCACGCGGCGGCCAGGGCACCCAGGCGCGTGGCCCGGCGGGCAGCATGGAGAGTCAAGCATCGGGTCATGCCCTGGATTTCACCATGCACGCGCCGCGCGGCGCCGCTTACTTCAGGCTGATGGTGGTGTTCACGCCGTGGCTGGCCGTGCTGTCGTCGAACCAGCGGGCCGTGACGGTCTTGGTCTGCGTGTAGAACAGCACCACCTGCTTGCCGTAGGGGCCCAGGTCGCCCAGCTTGGAAGCGCGCGAGCCGGTGAACGAGAACAGCGGCACGGGCACGGGCACCGGCACGTTGATGCCGACCTGGCCCACGTCGATCTCTTCCTGGAACTTGCGCGCGGCGGCGCCCGACTGGGTGAACACGGCCGTGCCGTTGCCGTTGGGGTTGGCGTTGATGAACTCGATGGCCTCGTCCAGGTTGGCGGCACCGACCACGCACAGCACGGGGCCGAAGATTTCCTGGTCGTACACGGTCATGCCGGGCTTGACGCCGCTGAAGATCGTCGGGCCGACGAAGTTGCCCTTTTCATAGCCGGGCACGGTGGGCTTGCGGCCGTCCAGCTCCAGCTTGGCGCCTTCGGCCACGCCGCGCTCGATCAGGCCTTCGATGCGCGACAGCGCGGCGCAGGAGATCACGGGGCCCACGTCGGTGCCAGGCTCGCTGCCGCCGCTGATCTTCAGCGACTGGGCCTTGGCGACCAGGTCGGGCAGCCACTTTTGCGCCTCGCCCACCAGCATCACCACCGGCAGGGCCATGCAGCGCTGGCCGGCCGCGCCGAACGAGGCGCCGGCGATGGCGTTGAGCGTCTGCTCTTTGTTGGCGTCGGGCAGCACGATGGCGTGGTTCTTGGCGCCCATCATGCATTGCACGCGCTTGCCGTTCAGGCTGGCGCGGTTGTAGACATGGGTGCCCACCTTGGTGGAGCCCACGAAGCTGATGGCCTTGATGTCGGGGTGGTCGCAGATTGCGTTCACGGCGTCTTCACCGCCGTGGATCACGTTCAGCACGCCCGGGGGCACGCCGGCTTCCAGCGCCAGCTCGCACAGGCGCATGGTGACCATGGGGTCCTGCTCGGAGGGCTTGAGCACGAAGGTGTTGCCGGTGGCGATGGCCATGGGGAACATCCACAGCGGAATCATGGCCGGGAAGTTGAACGGGGTGATGCCCGCGCACACGCCCAGCGGCTGCATCACGGTGTAGGTGTCCACGCCGTTGGCCACGTTGTTGGCCAGCTCGCCCAGCTGCAGGTTGCCGATGGCGCTGGCGTGCTCCACCACCTCCAGGCCGCGGAACACGTCGCCTTCGGCGTCGGGCAGGGTCTTGCCCTGCTCGGCGGTCAGGATGGCGGCCAGTTCCTTCATGTTTTCGCGGATCAGCTGCTGCAGCTTCAGGAAGATGCGGGCGCGTGCGCCGATGGGCGTCTTCTTCCAGGTCTTGAAGGCTTCCTTGGCGTTGGCCACGGCGGCGTTGATCTCATCGGGCGTGGCAAAGGGCACGCGCGCCAGCACTTCCTGCGTGGCGGGGTTCACCACGTTGCGCCACTGGGTGGTCTTGGACTCGACGAACTGGCCGCCGATCAGCAGCTTGACGGTAGGGGCCTGCACGGCTTGGGAGGTGGATGCGTCCATGGTTGTCTCCTTGGATGGTCTGCAATGAGGTGGGGTGAAGCCGGGCTCCAGTGGCTTGGGGAGCGGCGGCGTGCCGCAAGCCCGTCATGACACGCATGGTAGTTGTGCGAAATTGTTCAGACAATAGACAATCATGCACCTTGGCTTTGCAGATTTGCACATTCATACACAGGGAGCGACGCCGCCATGGATTGGGACAACCTGCGCTACTTTCTGGAGCTGGCGCGCACCGGCACCCTGGCCGCCGCGGCCCGCCGCACGGGGGTGGAGCACACCACGGTGGCGCGGCGCATCCAGGCGCTGGAAAAGCAGATGGGCGCGCCCCTGTTCGCGCGCGAGGCGGCCGGCCACCGCCTGACCGAGGCGGGCCGCCACCTGCTGCCCGCCGTGGAGGCCATGGAGGCTGCCGTGCTGGGGGTGGAGCGCGCGTCGCCCGCCAATTCGTCCGCCAGCGGGCCGTCCGGGCTGGTGCGCGTGGGCGCCACCGAGGGCTTCGGTACGCTGATCCTGGCGCCGTACCTGGCGCGGCTGACGCAGAAGCACCCGCACCTGTCCATCGACCTGCTGGCGCTGCCGCGCATGCTGCACCTGAGCCGACGCGAGGCGGACATCGTCATCTCGCTGGAGCGGCCCAAGCGCGGCTCGGTCATCGTCACCAAGCTGGCCGACTACACCCTGCGCCTGTACGGCCAGCGCGAGTACCTGGCCCGCCGCCCCCTGGTGGCCACGCGCGAGGACCTGCGCCACCACGCCTTCATCAGCTATGTGGACGACCTGCTGTTCACCAAGGAGCTGCAGTTCATCGACCAGCTCTACCCCCCCGAGCGCTTCGCGCTGCGCAGCACCAGCATCACCGCGCAGTACGAGGCCGTGCGCGCCGGCGCCGGCCTGGCCGTGCTGCCGGCTTTTTTGGCCGACCGCGACCCCATCCTGGCGCGCGTGCTGCCGCAGGAGGCCGAGTTCACGCGCACCTTCTGGATGAGCATGCCCGCCGAGGCCAAGCACCTGGCGCGCATGCAGGCGGTGTGGGGGTTTCTGAAGGAGGTGGGGCAGAAGGAGGGCGCGGCGCTGATGCCCGGCCGTGCCGACGGCCGCTAGGCTGCGGGTGTCGGATTGATGCCAAATAGGGCTGTAGCGCCCTTGTATAAAGCGCGAGGCGCTATTGTTTTTGATGGCCTGGGGCGGGTGCGGCTTCCGAGTCAGCTTCCGTGCCGGCTTCCGAGTCCGCATCTGGCAGCGGCTCGGGCTGGCGGGTGGGGCCGGCATACAGGCGGAATTGCCTGCGTCCCTGGCGCTTGGCGGCGTAGAGGGCCGTGTCGGCGCAGCGCGCCAGTTCCTCGAAGCTGCGGCCGTGATCGGGGTAGAGCGCAATGCCGCCGCTCAGCCCCACATGGGCCTCGCCATGGGGCAGTACGAAGGCGCTCGCGCAGGCTGCCGTGAGCTTGCGGGCCACCGTGGCGGCCTGGGCTGGCCGCGCCACCATCGGCAGCAGCACGATGAACTCGTCACCGCCCTGGCGGGACAGCGTGTCGGACTCGCGTACGGCGGCCCGCAGGCGCTGGGCCACCTGCACGAGCAGCAGGTCGCCCGCATCATGGCCCAGCGTGTCGTTGACCTGCTTGAATCCGTCAAGGTCCAGGTACAGCAGCGCCAGCCGGTGGCCGCCGCGCTGGGCCTGGGCGATGGCCTGCTCGGCACGGTCTTGCAGCAGCACGCGGTTGGGCAGGCCGGTGAGCGCGTCGTGCTGCGCCAGGTGCGCCATGCGGCGCGACAGGGCCATGACCTGGGTGACGTCGCGCAGCACCATCACCGCGCCCGTGACCTGGCCGTGCCGGTCGGTGATGGCGCGGCAGGATTCCTCGATGTCCACCTGTTGCCCGTCGCGCCGCTGCAGCACCAGGCCGCGCTGGGCGCCATGGCCCGTGCCCTCGCTCAGCGCGCGCGCGATGGGGTGGGGTTGGGCGGACTGGGCCTGCGGCATTTGCAGCGGGGCCACTTCCGCGGCGGGCCTGCCCGCGGCGTGGAAGGCCTGCCAGCCGGTCAGGGCCTCGGCCGCCGGATTGATGTAGGTGACGTGGCCTTCGGCGTCGGCGCACAGCACCGCGTCCCCGATGGCCTGCAGCGTGAGCCGCACGCGCTCCTTTTCCTCGAACAGCAGGTCTTCCATGTGCTTGCGCTCGGTAAGGTCGTCGATCTGCACGAAGAAGCCCTGCACCACACCGTCCTCCTGGTCGGGGATGTAGGAGGTGAGCACATGCCGGCGCTGGCCCGAGGGCAGCAGCAGGCTGCGCTCGAACACCTGCTTGTGGCCCTGCAGCGCGCGCTCCACATGGGGGCGCACCTTCCCGTAGGTGTCGGCACTGGCCAGCTCGGGCAGGCTCTGGGTGCGCAGCTGCTCCGGCGTGACGCCCAGGGACTGGCGGTAGGCTTCGTTGGCGAAGCGGTTGTGCAGCCGCCGGTCCCAGTAGGCCACGAGGGAGGGCAGGTTGTTGAGGATGGTGCGCAGGTCGTGCTCAGCCTCGCGCAGCTGGGCGCTGACGGACTGGCGCCGCTCCAGCTCGTGCACGAACAGCAGCATGAGCCCCACGCAGGCCAGCATCAGCAGCAGCGCGAAGGCGCCCAGCCTGAGGGCGCTGCTGCGCCACTGGGCGACGACGGTCTCCACCGGCTGGTCCACGCTCACGATGAGCGGGTAGCCGTTGAGGTGGCGAAAGGCGTGCAGGAAGCGCGTGCCGTTGTCGGCATGGGTGTCGGTGAATGTGCCCTGGGTGCTGGCGCGTATGCGCTCCAGTTGGCTGGCGGGCAGCCGCTCGGGATCCGCGTCGAAGGCCTTGCCCGGGAAATGCGCCAGGCTGGTGCCGTCCTGGCGCCACAGCACGATGCGGCTGTTGGGGCCCAGGTTCACCGAGGCGAAGAGTTCCTGGAAGTATTCGATGCGGATGGTGCCCACCACCACGCCGGCCAGGGTGCCGTCGCTGTGGTAGTAGGCGCGGCTCATCGGCAGGCTGGGCGCGCCACCGGACAGCCGGGCCTGCACGGGCTGGTCGATGTACAGGCCCTGGAAGCCATCGCGCAGGTGGACGCGGAAGTAGTCGCGGTCGGCAAAGTTGCCGCTGCGCGGCACCGGCGAGCCGGATTCCATGAGGATGTTGCCGTGCAGGTCAAGTACGGCCACCGTGCCCAGTCCGCGCATGCGCAGCGAATGGTCGAACAGCAGTGCGGAGCGCAGCTCTGGCGACAGGCTGGGCAGGTCGAAGCTGCCCAGGCTGTTGACCACGCCGGCCAGGGAGTGGTCGAAGCCGTCGATGGTGCGGGTGATGTTCTGCTCGATGGTGTGGGCCAGCATGGCGTTGGTAGCCTTGGCATGCGCCCACTGGTCGTCGCGTATGGTGAGCACCGCTCGCGCGAACAGCACGCCGATCCCGATGGCCAGCACCAGGGCCCAGAGGATGAGGTGGCGGGACGAGAGGCGGCGCATGTGCGGTGCGGCGGCCGTGCGCTACGGCCCCGGCGGGGGGGGCTCGGCATCCGGCGGTGCGAACAGGTCCCAGGTGGCCATGAACAGGGCCGCGATGGCCGGCCCGATGACGAAGCCCGTGAGACCGAACAGGGCCATGCCGCCCAGCGTGGAGATCAGCACCACGTAGTCCGGCATCTTGGTGTCCTTGCCGACCAGTATGGGGCGCAGCAGGTTGTCCACCAGCCCGATGACGCAGATGCCGTAGGCGGTGAGGGTGACAGCCTGCCACGTGGCGCCCGTGGCCAGGAAGTAGATGGCTACGGGGCCCCAGATCAGGCTGGCCCCCACAGCCGGCAGCAGAGAGAGAAAGGCCATGAGCACGCCCCACATTACCGGGCCCTGGATGCCCAGGGCCCAGAAAATGAAGCCGCCCAGGGCGCCCTGCGCCGCTGCCACCACGATGTTGCCCTTGACGGTGGCGCGGATCACGGTGGTGAACTTGAGCGAGAGCTGCTCCTTGTGCCGGGTGTCCAGCGGAATGGCCTGGCGCATGCGCGCCGCCAGCTGGGGGCCGTCGCGCAGCAGGAAGAACAGCAGGTACAGCATCACGCCGAAGCTCACGATGAACTGCAGCGTGTTCTGCCCCACGTCCAGCGCCTTGGTGGCCAGGAACTGGCTGGCCTGGGCGCCGATGGCCGTCAGGCGGGCCTGCAGCTCGGTCAGGGAGGTGAGGTGGAAGCGGTCGAGCAGCTCCAGAGCCCAGTCGGGCAGGGCGGCCAGCACCTGCCGCAGGTAGGCGCCGAAGTTCAGTTGCCCCGAGCGCACGCGTTCGTAGGCCACGCTGGCCTCCTGCGCCAGGGAGACGCCGATGAGCGTCATGGGTAGGATCACGATCACCAGGCACACGCACAGCGTGGCGAGAGCCGCCAGATTGCGCCGCCGGGGCATACGCCGCAGCAGCCGGCGGTGCAGCGGAGTGAACAGGATGGCCAGCACCACGCCCCAGAAGATGGCACCGTTGAGCGGCCACAGGATGGCGCCGAAGGCCAGTGTGACAACGGAAAGCAAAAGCAGCAGTGTGCGGTTCTGGAGCGAAGGCGGGTTCATGGGTGCGCAGAGGGGATGAGGGCCCAAATGTAAGCCAGACAACATGACTGCGGCATGCGGCGGCCCACCGCGCCTTGCCGGGTTCGATGGCACAATAACGCCCGCAACCAGGCCCTTCCCCTGCCACAGTCGCATCCGCCAACCGGTTCAGCCGTGACGCGGAAGGTTTACCAACCAGCTAAAGTTTCCCCCAGGGAAGCAGAGGTCAGCGGACATATGAGCGAACCGACATCCGTCTACCAAGCCTACCAAGGCAACACCTACCTCTTCGGCGGCAACGCGCCCTACGTCGAAGAGATGTATGAAAACTATCTTGCCAACCCCGGCAGCGTGCCCGATTCCTGGCGCGAATACTTTGATGCACTGCAACATGTGCCCGCGGTAGACGGCAGCAATGCCAAGGACGTTCCCCACCTTCCCGTCATCAACGCCTTCGCCGAGCGCGCCAAGGCCGGCGGCACCAAGGTCGTTGTGGCCAGCGCAGACGCCGAAATGGGCCGCAAGCGCACCGCCGTACAGCAGCTGATCGCCGCGTACCGCAACGTGGGCCAGCGCTGGGCCGATCTGGATCCCCTCAAGCGCACCGAGCGCCCCACGATCCCCGAGCTGGAGCCTTCGTTCTACGGCTTCAGCGATGCCGACCAGGAAACGGTGTTCGATGCCAGCAACACCTTCTTCGGCAAGGACAAGATGCCCCTGCGCGAGCTGATGAACGCTCTGCGCGAAACCTACTGCGGCACCATCGGCGTCGAGTACATGTATGCCACCGACCAGAACCAGAAGCGCTGGTGGCAGCAAAAGCTCGAGTCGATCCGCAGCAAGGCCAATTTCTCGGCCGAGAAGAAAAAGCGCATCCTCGAGCGCCTGACGGCCGCCGAAGGCCTGGAGCGCTACCTGCACACCAAGTACGTGGGCCAGAAGCGCTTCTCTCTGGAAGGTGGCGAGTCCTTCATCGCCGCCATGGATGAGCTGATCAACTCCGCCGGCGTCAAGGGCGTGCAGGAAGTGGTGATTGGCATGGCCCACCGCGGCCGCCTGAACGTGCTGGTCAACACCCTGGGCAAGATGCCCAAGGATCTGTTTGCCGAGTTCGACCACACGGCGCCCGAAGACCTGCCCGCCGGTGACGTGAAGTACCACCAGGGCTTCAGCTCCGATGTGTCCACCGCAGGCGGCCCCGTGCACCTGTCGCTGGCCTTCAACCCCTCGCACCTGGAAATCGTGAACCCCGTGGTCGAGGGCTCGGTGCGCTCGCGCATGGACCGCCGTGCCGACCCCCATGGCAAGCAGGTGCTGCCGGTGCTGGTGCACGGCGATGCGGCCTTTGCCGGCCAGGGCGTGAACCAGGAAACGCTGGCACTGATGCAGACCCGTGGCTACTCCACCGGCGGCACGGTGCACCTCATCATCAACAACCAGATCGGCTTCACCACGTCGGACCCGCGCGACAAGGGCTCGACCACCTACTGCACGGACATCGTGAAGATGGTGGAGTCCCCCGTGCTGCACGTGAACGGCGACGACCCGGAGGCCGTGACCTTGGCCACGCAACTGGCCCTGGAATACCGCATGGAGTTCCAGCAGGACGTGGTGGTGGACATCGTCTGCTTCCGCAAGCTGGGCCACAACGAGCAGGACACGCCCGCGCTGACCCAGCCGCTGATGTACAAGAAGATCGCGGCCCACCCCGGTACACGCAAGTTGTATGCCGACAAGCTGGCAGCGCAGGGCCTGGGCGAGTCGCTGGGCGACGATATGGCCAAGGCCTACCGCACCGCGATGGACGAAGGCCGTCACACCCAGGACGTGGTGCTGACCAACTTCAAGAGCCAGTACGCCGTGGACTGGAGCCCCTTCCTGAACCAGAAGTGGACCGATGCCGGTGACACCGCCATCCCGCTGGCCGAGTGGAAGCGCCTGGCCGAGAAGATCACCACGCTGCCCGAGACCGTGAACCCCCACGCCCTGGTGAAAAAGGTCTATGACGACCGCGCCGCCATGGGCCGTGGCGAAGTCAACGTGGACTGGGGCATGGGCGAGCACATGGCCTTTGCCTCGCTGGTGGCTTCGGGCTATCCCGTGCGCCTGTCCGGCGAAGACTGTGGCCGTGGCACCTTCACCCACCGCCACGCCGTGATCCACGACCAGAAGCGTGAAAAGTGGAGCGAAGGCACCTACATCCCGCTGTCCAACGTGGCCGACAACCAGGCTCCGTTCACAGTAATTGACTCCATCCTGTCCGAGGAGGCCGTGCTGGCCTTCGAGTACGGCTATGCGTCCAACGACCCCAACACGCTGGTGATCTGGGAGGCGCAGTTCGGCGACTTCGCCAACGGCGCGCAGGTGGTGATCGACCAGTTCATCGCCTCGGGCGAAGTGAAGTGGGGCCGCATCAACGGCATCGCGCTGATGCTGCCGCACGGCTACGAAGGCCAAGGTCCCGAGCACAGCTCTGCCCGCCTGGAGCGTTTCATGCAGTTGGCCGCCGACACCAACATGCAGATCGTGCAGCCCACCACGGCCAGCCAGATCTTCCACGTGCTGCGCCGCCAGATGGTGCGCAACCTGCGCAAACCCCTGGTCATCATGACGCCCAAGTCGCTGCTGCGTAACAAGGACGCGACCTCGCCGCTGTCCGAGTTCACCAAGGGTGGCTTCCAGACGGTGATTCCGGAGCAGGACGAGGCTGTCGTGAAGAACGCTGACAAGGTCAAGCGCGTGATCGCCTGCTCGGGCAAGGTGTACTACGACCTTGTGAAGAAGCGTGCCGAGAAGGAGCAGAGCGACGTGGCCATCATCCGCGTGGAGCAGCTCTATCCGTTCCCGCACAAGGCCTTCGCCGCTGAGATCAAGAAGTACGCCAACGCCACCGACATCGTGTGGTGCCAGGACGAGCCGCAGAATCAGGGCGCCTGGTTTTTCATCCAGCACAACATCCACGAGAACATGCTGGACGGCCAGAAGCTCGGCTACGCCGGCCGCGCCGCTTCGGCCTCGCCGGCCGTGGGCTACTCGCACCTGCACCAGGACCAGCAGAAGGCGCTGGTCGAGGCGGCGTTCGCCAAGCTCAAGGGTTTTGTCCTGACCAAGTAAGGCCGCAACCCCCAACTTCAGTACAGAACACCTCATTGGAAAGAATCAAATGGCTATCGTAGAAGTCAAAGTCCCCCAGCTGTCCGAGTCCGTGGCCGAGGCCACGCTGCTGCAATGGAAGAAGAAGCCCGGCGAGGCCGTGGCGATCGATGAAATCCTGATCGAGATCGAAACCGACAAGGTGGTGCTGGAAGTGCCCGCACCGTCCGCCGGCGTTATGGCCGAGATCGTGGTGGCCGATGGCGGCACCGTGGCCTCCGACCAGGTCATCGCCAAGATCGACTCCGAAGGCAAGGCCGGCGCCGCCGCTCCTGCCGCTGCCGCACCAGCTCCCGCTGCCGCGGCAGCGCCCGTGGCAGCGGCCCCCGCCGCAGCCGGCGGCAGCAAGGGCGACGTGGCCATGCCCGCCGCCGCCAAGCTGCTGGCTGACAACAACCTGTCGGTGGGCGACGTGACCGGCTCAGGCAAAGATGGCCGCGTGACCAAGGGTGACGTGCTGGCCGCCGTGGCCGGTGGCGTGAAGTCCACCGCCGCCGTGATCCCCACGGGCGTGCCCACCAAGGCGCTGGCCCAGGTGGCGGCACCCTCGTCCAAGCAGGATCTGGGCGACCGCCCCGAGCAGCGCGTGCCCATGAGCCGCCTGCGTGCCCGCGTGGCCGAGCGTCTGCTGCAGTCGCAGTCCACCAACGCCATCCTGACCACGTTCAACGAAGTGAACATGGCCCCCGTGATGGACCTGCGCAAGAAGTTCCAGGACGCGTTCACCAAGGAACACGGCGTCAAGCTGGGCTTCATGTCCTTCTTCGTGAAGGCCGCCGTGCATGCGCTCAAGAAGTACCCGGTGCTGAACGCCTCGGTGGACGGCAATGACATCGTCTACCACGGCTACTTCGACATCGGTATCGCCGTGGGTTCGCCCCGTGGCTTGGTGGTGCCGATCCTGCGCAACGCCGACCAGATGAGCTTCGCCGACATCGAGAAGAAGATCGCCGAGTTCGGCAAGAAGGCGGCAGAAGGCAAGCTGGGCATCGAAGAAATGACCGGTGGCACCTTCTCCATCTCCAACGGCGGCACCTTCGGCTCGATGATGTCCACCCCCATCATCAACCCGCCCCAGTCGGCCATCCTGGGCGTGCACGCCACCAAGGACCGTGCCGTGGTCGAGAACGGCCAAGTGGTCGTGCGTCCGATGAACTACCTGGCCATGTCCTATGACCACCGCATCATCGACGGCCGCGAAGCCGTGCTGGGTCTGGTCGCCATGAAGGATGCGCTGGAAGACCCGTCGCGCCTGCTGTTCGACCTGTAAGCCTTACAGGGTTCGATCCACGAAAACCCACCCTCGGCCCGGCCCTGTGGTGGGTTTTTTCCAGCATCCCCTACCAAGAGATTTCTGAACATGAGCAAACAATTCGACGTCATCGTGATCGGCGCAGGTCCCGGCGGCTACATCGCCGCCATCCGCGCGGCCCAGCTGGGCTTCAACGTAGCCTGCATCGACGAGTGGAAGAACGACAAGGGCGGCCCCGCACCCGGCGGCACTTGCACCAACGTGGGCTGCATCCCGTCCAAGGCCCTGCTGCAGTCATCCGAGCATTTCGAGCACGCCAACCTGCACTTCGCGGACCACGGCATCACGGCCAAGGACGTGAAGATGGACGTGGCCAAGATGATTGCCCGCAAGGACACCGTCGTGAAGCAGAACAACGACGGCATCCTGTACCTGTTCAAGAAGAACAAGGTCACGTTCTTCCATGGCCGTGGCTCGTTCGCCAAGGCCGTCGAAGGCGGCTACGAGATCAAGGTGACCGGAGCCGCCGAGGAAACCCTGATGGGCAAGCAGGTCGTGGTCGCCACGGGCTCCAACGCCCGCGCGCTGCCCGGCGTGGCGTTCGATGAGGAGAACATTCTCTCCAACGACGGCGCGCTGCGCGTCGGCGCGGTGCCCAAGAAGCTGGGCCTGATCGGCTCGGGCGTGATCGGCCTGGAAATGGGCTCGGTCTGGCGCCGCCTGGGCGCGGAGGTGACGGTGCTCGAAGGCCTGCCCACGTTCCTGGGCGCCGTGGACGAGCAGATCGCCAAGGAAGCCAAGAAGGCCTTCGACAAGCAGGGCCTGAAGATCGAGCTGGGCGTGAAGGTCGGCGAGATCAAGAACGGCAAGAAGGGCGTGTCCGTGGCCTATACCAATGCCAAGGGCGAAGCCCAGCAGCTGGAGGTGGACAAGCTGATCGTCTCCATCGGCCGCGTGCCCAACACCGTCGGCCTGAATGCCGAGGCCGTGGGCCTGCAGCTGGACGAGCGCGGCGCCATTGTGGTGGACGGCGACTGCAAGACCAACCTGCCCGGCGTGTGGGCGGTGGGCGACGTGGTGCGCGGCCCCATGCTGGCGCACAAGGCCGAGGAAGAGGGCGTTGCCGTGGCCGAGCGCATCGCCGGCCAGCACGGCCATGTGAACTTCAACACCATTCCCTGGGTGATCTACACCAGCCCCGAGATAGCCTGGGTGGGCCGCACCGAGCAGCAGCTCAAGGCCGACGGCGTGAAGTACAAGGCCGGCACCTTCCCGTTCCTGGCCAACGGCCGCGCACGCGCGCTGGGCGACACCACGGGCATGGTCAAGTTCCTGGCCGATGCCGCCACGGACGAGATCCTGGGCGTGCACATCGTGGGCCCGATGGCCTCCGAGCTGATCTCCGAGGCCGTGGTAGCCATGGAGTTCAAGGCCAGCGCCGAAGACATTGCGCGCATTTGCCATGCCCACCCCTCGCTGTCCGAGGCCACGAAGGAAGCGGCCCTGGCCGTGGACAAGCGCACCCTCAATTTCTGATTGGTTTGAGGTAAAAATAGCTTCCAGCGCTTGTGTATCAAGCGCTGGAAGCTATTGTTTTTGAAGCATAGGGAGAGTGCCGGTGAATGTCAGGCAGGCGTACGAGGCCGAACTGGCCGCCAAGGGTTTCAAGAGCGATCCCGCCCAGCTGTGTGCGGTGGATGCCCTGGAGCGTTGCGCGCAGGAATGGGCGGGCTACAAGCAGCGCCGCTCCAACGCCCTGAAAAAGCTCATCAACCGCCCCTCGGTGCCGCGCGGCGTGTACATGTATGGCGGCGTGGGGCGGGGCAAGAGCTTTCTGATGGATTGCTTCTTCAACGCCGTGCCGATCAAGCGCAAGGTGCGGCTGCACTTCCATGAGTTCATGCGCGAGGTGCACCGCGAGCTGGCAGCCCTGCAGGGCACGCAGAACCCGCTGGACGTGCTGGGTGCGCGCATCGCCAAGCGCTACAAGCTGATCTGTTTCGACGAGTTCCACGTCGCCGACATCACCGACGCGATGATCCTGCACCGCCTGCTGGTGGCGCTGTTCGACAACGACGTGGGCTTCGTCACGACCTCCAACTTCAAGCCGGACGAGCTGTACCCCGGTGGCCTGCACCGCGACCGCATCCTGCCCGCCATCGCGCTGCTCAACGAGCGCATGGAGGTGGTGAACGTGGACAACGGCACGGACTACCGCCGCCGGGCGCTGGAGCTGGTGCAGCTCTATCACACGCCACTCGGGCAAGACGCGGAGGCGGCCATGGCGCAGGCCTTCGAGCAACTGGCCGAGGTGCGCGACGAAGACCCGGTGCTGCGCATCGAGGCTCGCGAGATCCGTTCGGTGCGGCGTGCCGGCGGCGTGGTGTGGTTCGACTTCCGCGAGCTGTGCATGGGGCCGCGCTCGCAGAACGACTACCTGGAGATCGCCTCGCAGTTCCACACGGTGCTGCTGTCCAACGTGCCGTACATGCCGGTCAACATGGCCTCTCCGGCGCGCCGTTTCACCTGGCTGGTGGACGTGCTCTACGATAGGCGCGTGAAGCTCATCGTCTCCGCCGCCGTGCCGCCCGAGCAACTCTATACCGAGGGGCCGCTGGCGCACGAGTTTCCGCGCACGGTCTCGCGTCTCAATGAGATGCAGTCCAAGGAGTTCCTGGCGCTGGAGCGGCGCGTCGTCGATACCGGGTTGACCTGATGCCTGCACTGCCACGCACTCTCTTGATCCTGTCGCTGCTCCTGGGCGGCGTCGCATCGGTGCCACTGCGGGCCGAGCAGCCGGCGGCGCAGGATGCCGCGGCAGGCCAGGTCCAGGCCCAGCGGCAGGAGTCGCGCGAGCAGATCCAGAGGCAGCGCAAGGCTGCCGATCTGCAGCGCGGCAAGGATGAGGCCGCCTGCTACCAGCAGTTCGCCGTGGAGGACTGCCTGCGCAGTGTGCGCGCCAAGGCCCGCGAGGCCGACAAGGCGCTGCGCAGCCAGGAGTTGCAGCTCAACGATGCCGAGCGCCGTGAAAAGGCCGGGCAGCGCCTGCGCACCATCGAGGAAAAGCAGCAGGAGCAGCGCGAGCGGCTGGAGTCCGGCGAGCGGCCCGCGCCCATGCGCGCTACCTCGCGCACCGATGCGCGTGTGCGTGAGCAGGAGGCCCGCCAGCGTGCGGACAACCAGCGGCGCCGTGCGGCAGAACATGCGGCCGATGCGGAACGCCGCAAGGTGGAAGAGCCTGGGCGCATTTCCGAATCGCGCGCCCGCTACGAGGCCAAGCAGCAAAAGGCCCGCGAGCGCCGCGAGCGGCATGAGCGCCAGCAGGCAGAGGCGGCCGCCTCGGGCCGCTCGCAGCCGGCATCGCTGCCCGCGCCGGGCGAGGCCGGCGACGCACCGAAGCCCTGAACGCAGGCGGAGTCAGCCGGCGGTTGTGAGCGGGGACAGGCGCTGCGCCTTTTTCCCCTCGACCAGGGTTTCGATCTTCACGATCACCAGCGAGAGGTTGTCGCCGCCGCCGCGCGCGCGGCTGCGCGCCTTATCGATCAGAAACTCCGTGGCCTCGCGCGGCGTGAGGGAGTCCAGCACCGAAGCCAGTTCGGTGGGCGAGAAGTAGTGCCACACGCCGTCGCTGCAGGCCAGCAGCACGTCGCCCGGCTGCAATTGGGGGATCAGGTGCGCCGCGATGGGCGGGTCGCTTTCCGTGCCCAGGCAGCCCACCAGGATGTTGGAATGCGGGTGGTTGTTGGCCTCGGCCTCGGTGAGTTCACCACGGTCCACCAGGGCCTGCACATAGGAATGGTCGCTGGTGCGAAAGATCTGGCGCCCGCCCTGGAAGTGGTAGATGCGGGAGTCGCCGGCATGCGCCCAGTGGCAGTCGCCACGCGGGTTGATCACGAACGCCGCAATCGTGCTGTGGGGTTCCTGCTCGGCCGAGATCGCTGTGAGGCGGATCACGATATGCGCCTCTTCCACGATGTGCTTGAGCAGCGCCGTGGCATCGTCCGTCTCGGGCGAATAGCGCTCGAACAGCTGGCGCGCCGTGAGCATGACCTGGTCCGAGGCCTTGCGCCCGCCGCTGCGCCCACCCATGCCGTCGGCCACCACGCCCAGCACGCAGCCGTTGAAACGGGGATGGGAGAGCAGGGCGACCTGGTCTTGCTGGTACTCACGGTCACCCCTGTGGATGCCGGTCGAAGCAATGAGGCGGAACGCTTTGGTCATGGGCTGGTAGGTAGGCAGGCTGCTGCCCCGCAACGGCAGGGGCATGAATGAAGCGCCTATTATGATCAAGCGCGCCGCGGCGTCTCTACTGCCATGCGTGCCAACGTCCCCCAAGCGCTAGCCGTGCTGTTTCTTCCGCCCATCCCCGTTGCCTGCGGTGGCATTGCATGCTGCTGAACGATCTTGTCGCCCAGGCGTTTGCCGATGATGGGCCGCTGGCCCGCGCACTGCCGCATTTCCGTCCCCGGCAAGGCCAGGTGGACATGGCTCTGGCGGTGGCGGGCGCCATAGGTGCGCGCGAGCGCCTGGTGGTGGAGGCGGGCACCGGCGTGGGCAAGACCTTTGCCTACCTGGTTCCGGCACTGCACAGCGGCGAGCGGGTGGTGATTTCCACGGCCACCAAGGCCTTGCAGGATCAGTTGTACGGCCGTGATCTGCCGTTGCTGCAGCGCGCCCTGGCGCTTCCTTTGCGTTTGGCGCTGCTCAAGGGGCGTGCCAGCTACCTGTGCCGTTTGCGCCTGGAACAGACCCGCCAGGGCGGCATGGCCGGAAGGGACGATCTTGCGCAGGTGCTGGCAGGAATCGAACTCTGGGCGCAGGCCACCCGTACGGGCGATCTGGCGGAGTTGCCCGAGCTGGATGAGCATTCCCCCGTCGTGCCGCTCGTCACGTCCACGCGGGACAACTGCCTGGGCCAGGAGTGCCCGCACTTTCGCCAATGCCACCTGTACCAGGCCCGGCGCGAGGCGCTGTCGGCCGATGTGGTAGTCATCAACCACCACCTGTTCTTCGCCGATCTGGCCGTGCGCGAATCGGGCTCGGCCCAGTTGCTGCCCAGCGCGCGCGTGGTGATATTCGACGAGGCGCATCAATTGGCCGAAACGGGAATGCAGTTCTTCGGCACGCAGTTCGGCACGGGGCAGTTGCTGGACCTGGGGCAGGATTTGCTGAGCACGGGCATGCGGTGTGCGTGTGGCCTGGCGGATTGGAGTGGCTTGCGGGAGCGGTTGCGCCAGGCGGCGCGTGATTTGCGGCTGGTCGCTGCCAGCCCCGGCGATGCCGCTGTGGGTACCGCCATACCGCGGCGCGTGGCCTGGGTGGGCCGGGCTCCCGATGGCGTGGATGCCGCACGATGGGCGGGCGCGCTGCAGGGCGCCGTGGATGCGCTGCGCGCAACCCTGGCAGGGCTGGATGGCGTGACGGTGCTCGCCCCCGACTTGGCGCATTTGCATGGACGGGTGGTGGCGTTGCTGGGGTGCCTTGCGCGGTTCTCCGCAGAAGAGGAAGAGGGGAGCGTGCGCTGGCTGGATGTGGGGGGGCAGTTGCGCATGACCGAGTCACCGCTGGACGTGGCGCCCGCACTGCGCGCGCTGTGGCAGGGCCTCCCCGCGGAGCCCGGCGCATGGGATGAGGCACCCGAACCCGCCACGCCCCAGGCCTCTTCGGGTACGGATGGGCGCGCATGGGTCTTCACATCGGCCACGCTGGGCGATGCAGCCGATCTGCGCTGGTTCACCGAGGCCTGCGGCCTGGAAGATGCCCGTACGCTGCGGGTGGAAAGCCCGTTCGACTATGCGCGCCAGGCAGCGCTCTTCGTGCCCGAGCAGCTGCCACCGCCGACGGATGCCGCCCACAGCGAGCAGCTGGCGCATTGGGTGGCCGATGCCGTGGCGCGCTTGGGTGGGCGCACGCTGGTGCTGACCACCAGCCTGCGGGCGCTGGAGGCGATCGCCTGCACTCTGCGCCTGCGCTTTGCGCTGGGATGTGGCATTGAGGTGCTGGTGCAGGGGCAGGCTCCCAAGCGGCAGATCATGGAACGCTTTCGCACGCAGGCCAATGCCGTGGGCCATGTGCTGGTGGGCTCCGCCACGTTCTGGGAGGGCTTCGATGCACCCGGCGATGCGCTGCAACTCGTCGTGATTGACAAGCTGCCGTTTCCTTCGCCGGGGGATCCGGTCGTACAGGCCCGTGGCCGGCAACTGGTTCAAAAGGGCCGCAGCGCCTTTCGCGACCACGCCCTGCCGTCCGCGGCCGTAGCCCTCAAACAGGGGGCTGGGCGCCTGATACGGCGCGAAAGCGATGCCGGCGTGCTGGTGGTGGCCGACACCCGCCTGGTACGCATGGGGTACGGAAAACGCCTGCTGCGGGCCTTGCCCGCGATGCGCAGGCTGGAGTCTCAGGAAGCGTTCGATGAGGCGCTGGACGCGCTCACCAGAACTTCCACCACGGATTGTCCTTGGTCTTGAAGCCGCTTTGCAGCATCGTGCTCTGCGGGTACGAGGTCTCCATCACGCGGCGGGCGTCGTCGCGCAGCTGCGTCATGCCCAGGGCATCGTAGGAGCGCACCAGGATATACAGCGCCTCCTCGGTGGCGGGCACCTCCTTGTAGTCGGCCAGCGCACTCTGCGCGCGGCTCACGGCTGCCACATAGGCTCCACGTTCGTAGTAGTAGCGGGCCACGTGCACTTCGTACTGCGCCAGCGAGTTGACGATGTAGGTCATGCGCTGGCGCGCGTCCTGTGCGTAGCGGGACTCGGGAAAGCGCGTCACCAGCTCGCGGAAGGACTCGAAGGAGTCCTTGGCCGCCTTCTGGTCCCGCTCGGAGAGATCCTGGCGCGCGATCCAGGAGAACAGGCCCAGGTTGTCGTTGAAGTTCACCAGGCCCTTGAGATACAGCGCATAGTCGTAGGCGGGGCTGGCCGGATGCAGCTTCATGAAGCGGTCCAGCGTCGAAATCGCCTGGGCCTTTTCGCCGCCCTTGTACTGGGCGTAGGCTTTTTCCAGTTGCGCCTGCTGGGCCAGCGGCGTGCCGGCGGCGCGGCCCTCAAGCTTTTCCAGCAGTGGCACGGCCTTGTCATAGGCGCCGCCGTTGAGTTCCTCGCGCGCTTCAGAATAGATCTTGTCGGTACTCCAGCCGGCGGTCTTGTCTTCGGGCGTGCTGGAGCAGGCGGCCAGCAGGCTGGCGGCCAGCAGGGCGGGGATCAGAGGCAAGGGATAACGCGGCATGGCGGCGGCTCTCGGACAAGGAATAGGGGTGGCAACGGCGACGGCCCGGCCTGTAGGCCCAGCCGTTTCGCAACGCGACATTGTATGTAAGCGGACCGGGCTGCCGACCAGCAGCGAGGGACAAGCCTGCGTTCCTACAATGCCGGGATGTTTGTCCACCTGCGCCTGCACACCGAATTTTCCGTCGTGGACGGAACCACCCGTATCGATGAAGTCGTCAAGGCCGCCGCCCGGGATGGACAGCCGGCCCTGGCCATCACGGACCTGAGCAACCTGTTCGGCGGCATCAAGTTCTACAAGGAAGGGCGCGGCAAGGGGGTCAAACCTATCCTGGGAGCGGAGATTTTCCTGGAGGGGGAGGCCGGCGCACCGCCCTCGCGCATGCTCCTGCTGGTGCAAAGCCGCCAGGGCTACCTGAATCTGTCCGAACTGCTGGCGCGCGCATGGACGCGCAATGTGGTCAAAAATCAGCCGCTGTGCACCTGGGATTGGCTGCAGGAACTGGGCGAGGGCTTGATTGCCCTGGCGGGCGCCCAGATGGGCCCCGTGGGGCAGGCGCTTATGAAGGGCGACGAGGCTGGCGCGGCGGCCCTGGCTCTGCGGTTGGCTGGCCTGTTCCCGCACCGTTTCTACATCGAACTCCAGCGCGCGGGCCGTGCCGATGACGAGGCGCATGTCGTCGGCGCCGTTCAGCTGGCTGCGCGGCTCAATCTGCCGGTGGTGGCCACGCATCCGGTGCAGTTCTCTACGCCGGACGATTACGAGTCGCATGAGGCGCGGGTGTGCATCGCCGAAGGGGAGATCCTCGGCAATCAGCGCAGGGTGCGCCGCTTCACGCGCGAGCAGTATTTCAAGAGCAGCGCCGAGATGGAGGCGCTGTTTGCCGACCTGCCATCGGCCATTGCCAATACGCTGGAGATCGCCAAGCGCTGCAATCTCACGCTGGTACTGGGAAAACCCCGCCTGCCGGACTTTCCCACGCCCAATGGCATGCCCATCGAGGAGTACTTCCGCTTCGCATCCTACGAGGGGCTGGAGGAGCGACTGCGGCACCTGTTCCCCAACGAGGCGGAGCGCGACCGCAAGCGCCCGGGCTATGTGGAGCGGCTGGAGTTCGAGCTGGCCACCATCCTGAAGATGGGGTTTCCGGGCTACTTCCTCATCGTGGGCGATTTCATCCAGTGGGCCAAGAACAACGGCTGCCCCGTGGGGCCTGGACGGGGGTCGGGCGCCGGCTCGCTGGTGGCCTATGCACTCAAGATCACCGATCTGGATCCGCTGCAATACAACCTGCTGTTCGAGCGTTTCTTGAACCCCGAGCGGGTTTCGATGCCCGACTTCGACATCGACTTCTGCCAGTCCAACCGCGACCGCGTGATCGACTATGTGAAGGAGAAGTACGGCAAGGATGCGGTGAGCCAGATCGCCACCTTCGGCACCATGGCCGCCAAGGCCGCCATCCGCGACGTGGGCCGCGTGATGGATATGAGCTACATGTTCTGCGACGGTATCTCCAAGCTCGTTCCCGGCAAGCCCGGCCAGACCTATACGCTGGCCTATCCGCCCGAACCCAAGAAGGAAGGCGACAAGAACAATTACGCCCTGGAGCTGGAGCCCATGCTCTACGAGCGCGTGCGCAAGGAAGAGGACGTGCGCACCATCATCGAGATGGCGCAAAAGCTCGAAGGCATGACGCGCAACATCGGCATGCACGCCGGTGGCGTGCTGATCGCGCCGGGCAAGCTCACCGACTTCTGCCCGCTGTATCAGCAGCCCGGCAGCGAGTCGGCCGTGAGCCAGTACGACAAGGACGACGTGGAGGCCATCGGCCTGGTGAAGTTCGACTTCCTGGGCCTGGCCACGCTGACCATCCTGGAAATCGCGCGCGAATTCATCATGAAGCGCCACAAGGGCCGGGAGAACTTCGCGTTCGAGAACATCCCGCTGGACGACGCGCCCACCTACCGGCTGTTCTCCGAAGGCAAGACCGAGGCCGTGTTCCAGTTTGAAAGCCGCGGCATGCAGGGCATGCTGAAGGAGGCCAAACCCAGCCGGCTGGAAGACCTGATCGCCCTGAACGCGTTGTACCGTCCGGGGCCCATGGACCTGATCCCCAGCTTCGTGAACCGCAAGCACGGCAAGGAAGTGGTGGAGTACCCGCACCCCTTGGTGGAGCCGGTGCTGGCCGAAACCTACGGCATCATGGTCTACCAGGAGCAGGTGATGCAGACTGCCCAGGTGCTGGGCGGCTACAGCCTGGGCGGCGCCGACATGCTGCGCCGCGCGATGGGCAAGAAGAAGGCCGAGGAGATGGCCGAGCACCGCACCATCTTCCGCAAGGGCGCGGCCGAGAAGGGCATCAGCCAGGACAAGGCGGACGAGGTGTTCGACCTGATGGAGAAGTTCGCGGGCTACGGCTTCAACAAGTCGCACGCCGCCGCCTACTCGCTGCTGGCCTACCACACGGGCTGGCTCAAGGTGCACTACACGGCCGAGTTTTACTGCGCCAACATGACCGTGGAAATGGACGACACCGACAAGCTCAAAGTGCTCTACGAAGATGCGGTCAAGCACTTCGGCATCACCTTCGAGCCGCCGGACATCAACCGCGGCAACTACCGTTTCGAGCCGGTGACGGACAAGGTCATCCGCTACGGCTTGGGTGCCGTCAAGGGCACGGGCCAGCAGGCCATCGAGGCCATCATCGCCGCGCGGGCGGGGCGGGGAGCCGGGCCGCAGGGCGATACCAGCGGGCCATTCAAGAGCCTGTTCGATTTCTGCGTGCGCGTGGACCGTGCGCGCATCAACAAGCGCACGGTGGAGGCGCTGATCAAGGCCGGCGCCTTCGATGCCTTGCACCTGAACCGCGCCGCGCTCGTGGCCTCCATCGACAGGGCCTTCGACTTTGCCAATGCCACGATTGCCAATGCCAATCAGGGCGGGCTGTTCGACATGATGGGCGACGATGCGCATGGCTCCAGCACGCAGGAGCCCGACCTGGTGGAGGCCACGCCCTGGGGTATCAAGGAGCGCCTGATGCAGGAGAAGACCGCCGTGGGCTTCTACCTGTCGGGCCACCTGTTCGATGAGGTGCAGCAGGAGGTTCGCCGCTTCGTGCGCACCCCCATCGACGAGCTGGCCGACAGCCGTGAAACCCAGGTGCTTGCCGGCATCGTGAGCGACTGCCGCGTGATCAGCGGGCAGCGCGGCAAGCTGGCTCTGTTCAAACTGGACGACAAATCCAGGGCGATTGAGGCGTCAGCCGACGAGGCGGTGATCAACGCCAGCGGTGGCATGCTCAAGGACGACGAATTCGTCGTCGTGAGCGGGCGGCTGCAGCTCGACCACTTCAGCGGCGGGCTGCGCGTGAAGGTGCAGCAGGTTTGGGACTTGGCGGCTGCGCGTGCGCGCTTCGGGCGCTATCTGCAGGTGCAGGTGAATGGCTCGCCGCCCGATGTGGCGGGCATCGTGCGCGAGTTCCCGCCCCGGCGCGAGGAGACCGAGCAGGGCGAGGTCTTGGCGCATGGCCTGCGCGTGCGCATGGGCGTGCGTTGTACGGCGCCCGAGGGCGCGGCCACGGCCGAACTGCAGCTGGGCGAAGCCAGCCGCTTCTTCCCTAGCGACGCGGCCCTGGCCGCCTGGAGCGCGCGGGCCGGCAGCGGCAGCGTGAACGTGATCTACGAATAAGGCCCCACGGACGGCAGCGCTTGAAAAAAGCCGCAACACCACCAGCTGCTGACAAGCCGTGCTGCGTCGTGGCTCGCTAGAATGAAATTCATGGCAACCAACCCTCCCACACCGGCACCAGTGCCCGCGCCTCGTTCCCCTTCCTGGGACGACGGCGGGACGGTCGTGCTGGAGCGGCGCACCCAGAAAACCAAGCCACCCCAGATGTACCAGGTGGTGATGCTCAATGACGACTACACGCCCATGGAGTTCGTGGTCGTCGTGCTGCAGGAGTTCTTCAACAAGGATCGCGAGGCTGCCACGCAAATCATGCTCAAGATCCACCTGGACGGAAAGGGCGTCTGCGGCGTCTATACGCGGGATGTGGCGGCCACCAAGGTGGAACAGGTACTGGACGCGGCGCACAAGGCGGGGCACCCGCTGCAATGCCTCAGTGAGCCTGTTGAATAAATGGCCTTTGCCCCCGAACTACAGTTATCACCAATACGCAAGCACAAAGGAGTTCTCACATGATTGCCCAAGAACTGGAAGTCAGCTTGCACATGGCCTTCGTGGAGGCCCGCCAGCAGCGCCACGAATTCATCACCGTGGAACACCTGCTGCTTGCGCTGCTCGATAACCCCAGCGCTGCCGAGGTGCTGCGCGCATGCGCGGCCAATATCGACGATCTGCGCGCATCGCTGACGAACTTCATCAAGGACAACACCCCCCAGGTGGCCGGCACCGATGAGGTCGACACGCAGCCCACGCTGGGCTTCCAGCGCGTGATTCAGCGCGCCATCATGCACGTGCAGTCCACAGGCAATGGCAAGAAGGAAGTCACGGGCGCCAACGTGCTCGTGGCCATCTTCGGCGAGAAGGATTCGCATGCCGTGTACTACCTGCACCAGCAGGGCGTGACGCGCCTGGACGTGGTGAACTACATCGCCCACGGCATCAAGAAGGGCGAGCCGCCCGAGCCCGCCAAGGCCGAGGGCCAGGCCGAGGGCGAGGAGGGCGCGCAGGGCGAGCGCAGCGAAAAGGCGTCGCCGCTGGAGCAGTACACGCTCAACCTCAACCAGGCCGCCAAGGATGGCAAGATCGATCCGCTGATCGGCCGCAACTACGAGGTCGAGCGCACCATCCAGATCCTGTGCCGCCGCCGCAAGAACAACCCGCTGCTGGTGGGCGAGGCCGGAGTGGGCAAGACCGCCATCGCCGAGGGTCTTGCCTGGCGCATCACGCAAAACGAGGTGCCCGAGATCCTGGCCGAGGCCACGGTGTACTCGCTCGACATGGGCGCGTTGCTGGCGGGCACCAAGTACCGGGGCGATTTCGAGCAGCGCTTGAAGGGCGTGCTCAAGTCGCTCAAGGACAAGCCCAACGCCATCCTGTTCATCGACGAGATCCACACGCTGATCGGCGCGGGCGCCGCGTCGGGCGGCACGCTGGACGCGTCCAACCTGCTCAAGCCGGCGCTCTCCAGCGGCCAGCTCAAGTGCATTGGCGCGACCACGTTCACCGAGTACCGCGGCATCTTCGAGAAGGACGCGGCGCTGTCGCGGCGCTTCCAGAAGGTGGACGTGGTGGAGCCCACGGTGGCCGAGACCATCGAGATCCTCAAGGGCCTCAAGAGCCGCTTCGAGGAGCACCACAGCGTCAAGTACGCCGCCGCCGCGCTGCAGGCAGCGGCCGAGCTGTCGGCCAAGTACATCAACGACCGCCATCTGCCCGACAAGGCCATTGACGTGATCGACGAGGCCGGCGCGGCGCAGCGCATCCTGACGCCGTCCAAGCGCAAGAAGACCATCGGCAAGAGCGAGATCGAGGAAATCGTGGCGAAGATCGCCCGCATTCCCCCGGCCAACGTCAGCAACGACGACCGCGGCAAGCTGCAGACGCTGGAGCGCGACCTCAAGAGCGTGGTGTTCGGCCAGGACAAGGCGCTGGAGGTGCTGGCGTCCAGCGTCAAGATGGCGCGCTCGGGCCTGGGCAAGGGTGACAAGCCGATTGGCTCCTTCCTGTTCAGCGGCCCCACGGGCGTGGGCAAGACCGAGGCGGCCAAGCAGCTGGCCTTCATCATGGGCGTGGACCTGATCCGCTTCGACATGTCGGAGTACATGGAGCGCCACGCCGTGAGCCGCCTGATCGGCGCGCCTCCCGGCTACGTGGGCTTCGACCAGGGTGGCCTGCTGACCGAGGCTGTCACCAAGAAGCCGCATGCGGTGCTGCTGCTCGACGAGATCGAGAAGGCGCACCCGGACATCTTCAACGTGCTGCTGCAGGTCATGGACCACGGCACGCTGACGGACAACAACGGGCGCAAGGCCGACTTCCGCAACGTCATCATCATCATGACGACGAACGCGGGCGCCGAGACCATGAACAAGGCCACCATCGGCTTCACCAACCCGCGCCAGGCGGGCGACGAGATGGGCGACATCAAGCGCCTGTTCACGCCCGAATTCCGCAACCGGCTGGATGCCATCGTGAGCTTCAAGGCGCTGGACGAGCAGATCATCCTGCGCGTGGTGGACAAGTTCCTGCTGCAGCTCGAAACCCAGCTCGCCGAGAAGAAGGTGGAGGTCACCTTCACCGACGCACTGCGCAAGTACTTGGCCAAGAAGGGCTTCGACCCGCTCATGGGCGCGCGCCCGATGCAGCGCCTGATCCAGGACATGATCCGCAAGGCGCTGGCCGACGAGCTGCTGTTCGGCCGCCTCACCGAGGGCGGGCGCCTGACGGTGGACATCGAGCTCAAGACGGATGAGAAGGGCGCAGAAACTTCCGAGGTGCTGCTGGACATTCAGCCGCTGCCCAAGAAGGAGCGCGGTGCCAAGTCCGAGCCCGCCGAGCCGGAGGAAGCCACGGCGGACTGAACGGCCTGACTGGACCCACCATGAAAAACCCCGCAGCGTTTGGCTGCGGGGTTTTTCTCTTTTCGGCGGGGGGTGGAAGGCAGGATTTGAGGTGAAATAAGCCTCTACCGCCCGTCCATCAAGCGCAATAAGCTATAAAAATAATAGCATTTCTGTGCCTCATCGGGGCGCCTGCAGCCGCTGCAGCAGCTCGCGTGTGGCAAAGCCGTCGGCCGGCAGGCCCAGGCTCTGCTGGTAGCGCCGCACGCCCGCGCGCGTGGCGGGGCCGGCCACGCCGTCGGGCGTGCCCGTGTCCATGCCCAGGGCGTTCAGCCCTTCCTGCAGCGCCCGCACCTCGGTGCGCGACAGGGGTTCCAGCTCGCGTGGCCAGGCGGCGGCAAGGCCCGCGCCGCCGTCGATCTGGCGCGCCAGCAGGCCGACGCCCAGGGCGTAGCTGACCGAATTGTTGTAGCGCAGCAGGGCGCGGAAGTTGGGCCCCACCAGAACGGCCGGGCCGCGCGCGCCCGCCGGCGTGAGGATGGAGGCCGCCTGCAGCGCCGGCAGGGCCGCACCGTCGATGCCGCGCACGCCCTCGGCGGCCCAGGCCTCGCTGCTCTGGCGCACGCCCAGCTCGGCGCGCGCGTAGTCGAAGCCCGCGGGCAGCCGCACCTCGGCGCCCCAGGGCTCGCCCTCGCGCCAGCCCGACTGCGCGAGGAAATGTGCCGTGGATGCCGTCACGTCGGGCACGCTGCCCCAGATGTCGCGCCGGCCGTCGCCGTCGGCATCGACCGCATAGCCCAGGAACACCGAGGGCAGGAACTGCGTGTGCCCCATGGCGCCGGCCCAGGAGCCCAGCAGCGCGTCGGCCGCAATGTCGCCCCGGTCCACGATGCGCAGCGCCGCCAGCAGCTCGCCGCGCGCCCAGTCGCGGCGCCGGCCGTCGTAGGCCAGCGTGGCCAGCGCATCCACGGTGCGAAAGCTGCCGAAGTTGCGGCCGTAGTTGCTCTCCATGCCCCAGATGGCCGTGATCACGCTGGCCGGCACGCCGTAGCGCTGCGCGGCGGCGTCCAGAGCGGCGGCGTGCAGGCGGCGCTGCTCGCGCCCCTGCGCCACGCGCTGGGGGGAGACGGCGCTATCCAGATAGGCCCAGGGCGGGCGCGTGAACTCGGGCTGGGCCCGGTCGAGCTGCACCACCCGCGGCTGCCACTGGGCCTGGCCCAGCGTGGCGTCCACGGTCTGCGGGCTGATGCCGGCGGCCAGGGCCTCCTGGGCGAAGGCATTCACCC
Source organism: Diaphorobacter oryzae DSM 22780 (assembly GCF_059568935.1). Classification (NCBI taxonomy): domain Bacteria; kingdom Pseudomonadati; phylum Pseudomonadota; class Betaproteobacteria; order Burkholderiales; family Comamonadaceae; genus Diaphorobacter; species Diaphorobacter oryzae. The sequence continues at coordinate 281,316 of NZ_JCANUL010000001.1, forward strand.
AGGCGTGAAAGCCGGCGATGGTGGCGGCCGTGTCACTAGCGCTGGCCTCGGGCGGCGGGGTGGCAGGCTGTGGCGCAGCGGCCGGCGCGGCCGCAGTGGCTGCGAGCGGCGCTGCTGGCGGGGCGGAGGCAGCGCCTGCCGTGGGGGTGGGAGGTGTGGCGCAGCCGGCAAGTGCTGCCAGGCCCACGGCGGCGGGGAGAAACAGGAAACGCATGCGGGCATTGTGCCGGCCCTCGCCATGCATACTCGGGCCTGGCATTGTTTCCGGCTGCAATTTTCCCCATGCACACCTTTCTCTGGCACGACTACGAAACCTTCGGCGCCAACACGCGCCGCGACCGCCCTGCGCAGTTCGCCGCCATCCGCACCGATGCCGAACTGAACGAGATCGGCGAGCCTTTGATGATCTACTGCCGGCCGGCCGACGACTATCTGCCGGACCCGCAGTCCTGCCTCATCACCGGTATCACGCCCCAGCTGTGCCTGGAAAAGGGCCTGCCCGAGCATGCCTTTGCCGCCCGCATCAAGGCCGAGCTGGCGCAGCCCGGCACCATCGGCGTGGGCTACAACACCATCCGCTTCGACGACGAAATCACGCGCTTCATGTTCTGGCGCAACCTGATGGACCCCTATGCCCGCGAATGGCAGAACCAGTGCGGCCGCTGGGACCTGCTGGACGTGGTGCGCATGACCTACGCGCTGCGCCCGGACGGCATCGAATGGCCGATGCACGAGGACGGCAAGCCCAGCTTCAAGCTGGAGCACCTGAGCCAGGCCAACGGCCTCGCGCACGAGGCCGCGCACGACGCGCTGTCCGACGTGCGCGCCACCATCGCGCTGGCGCGGCTGATCCGCCAGCACAACCCGCGCCTGTTCGACTTCGCGCTCAGCCTGCACAAGAAGGACCGCGTGGCGGCTGAACTGCGCCTGCCCGCCACGGCCCAGACGGCGCGGCCCTTCCTGCATGTCTCGGGCATGTTCCCGGCCGAACGCGGCTGCCTGGCCGTGATGTGGCCGCTGGCCACACACCCCACCAACAAGAATGAGCTGCTGGCCTGGGACCTGGCGCACGATCCGGCCGAACTGGCCACTCTGGGCGCGGACGATATCCGCCTGCGCTTGTTCACGCGTGCGGCCGACCTGCCCGAGGGCGTGCAGCGCCTGCCGCTCAAGACGGTGCACCTGAACAAGTCGCCCATGGTCGTGGGTAATGTGAACACGCTCACGCCGGCCCTGGCCCAGCGCTGGGGCATCGACCTGGAGCAGGCCGCGCGCCATGCCGCCGTGGCGCGCGATCTGCCCGACATGAGCGCCATCTGGTCCGCGGTGTACCAGCGGCCGCAGGAAGGCACGCCGGACGTGGACCAGGACCTGTACGGCGGCTTCGTGGGCAACGAGGATCGGCGGCGCCTGAACCGGCTGCGCGCCCTGGCACCCGAGGAGCTGGCGCGCGAGCGCCCCGGTTTCGACGACGCCCGCCTGGCCGAGCTGGTCTGGCGCTACCGCGCGCGCAACTTCCCCCAGACCCTGGCGCCCGAGGAGCAGGAGCGCTGGGAGGCGCACCGCGTCGCGATGCTGGTGGAGGGAGAAGGCGGCGCGCTGACCTTCGACGCGCTGTTCGAGCGCCTGGACACGCTGGGCGCCGAAGCGGACGAGCGCGCCGAGGCCATCCTGGGCGCGGTGTACGACTACGCCGAGAGCATCGCCCCCGGCATGGATTGACCGGAGCGGGGCCACGCCGCGGTGCCCGGCGGGCCCAAACCTGTGCACCGCGCACGGTTGCTGGGGGGAACGCCTGGAGATTGATGCTATCGTGGCCCGCAAGCGCCTCGCCAGCGACATGGGCCCGGCCCGGCGCAGAAGGCGCACCTTGCACAGGAGACTCCATGCAACGCTCTGGACCGCCGTACCCGGACGAGGCCGCAGGCGCCACGCTGGCGCCGCCTGCGGCGGGCATCATCGCCCAGGCGCATGCGCGTTCCCAGTCGTTCGGGCTGCAGCCCCACGAATCGGCCGACCTGCACCTGCTCGACCGCCAGACCCTGGCCTGGACGGTGTCGCGCAACGAGGCCCTGTGCGCCCATGCGCGCCCCGTCATGGAGACGCTGGCCACCCAGCTGCAGGGCACGCAGAGCATGGTGGTGCTGACCGATGCGCAGGGCGTGATCCTGCATGCCGAGGGCGATGACGAATTCCTGGGCCGGGCCGGGCGCGTGGCCCTGCAGCCCGGCGCCCGCTGGTCGGAAAGCAGCAAGGGCACGAACGCCATCGGCACGGCGCTGGTGCTGGGCGAAGCGGTGCAGATCAACGGCCGCCAGCACTACCTGCAGGCCAACCATTTCCTGACCTGCACCTGCGTGCCCATCTTCGACCCGCAGGGGGCCATCGTGGGCACGTTCGACGTGAGCGGCGACCGCCGGGGGCACAGCGCCCACACGCTGGCGCTGGTGCGCATGTCCGCCGCCATGGTGGAGAACCACCTGTTTGGCAAGGTGTACGAAGACGCCGTGCGCCTGCGCTTTCACGCGCGGCCGGAATTCCTGGGCACGCTGATGGAGGGCCTGGCGGCGTTCACGCCCGAGGGGCGCTTCCTCGCGGCCAACCGCAGCGCCCAGTTCCAACTGGGCCTGTCGCGCGCCGCGCTGGCGGCCCATACCCTGCCGTCGCTGTTCGGCCTGCCCATGAGCACGCTGCTGGCGCAGGCGCGCCAGACGATGCCCACGCTGCTGGCCCTGCCGCTGCCGGGCGGGGGCACGGTGCAGGCGCAGGTGGAGTTCCGCCCGCGTGGTGCCACCGTGTTGCCGGCCATGGACGACCTGGCGGAGCCGTCCGCACCGGTGCCGCCAGGGGCCCGCGCCGCCACGCCGCCGGGCCTGTCCGGCCTGCGCTACCTGAACACGGGCGATGCCCAACTCGCGCAGGTGATCGAGCGCGTCACCCGGCTGCTGGGGCGCAGCGTGCCCACGCTGATCCTGGGGGAGACGGGCACGGGCAAGGAGCTGCTGGCGCGCGCCATCCACCACGACGGCGAGCGCGCGCGCGGGCCGTTCGTGGCCGTCAATTGCGCCTCGATCCCCGAGACGCTGATCGAGGCCGAGCTGTTCGGCTACGAGGAGGGCGCCTTCACCGGCGCGCGCCGCAAGGGCAGCACGGGCAAGATCGTGCAGGCGCACGGCGGCACGCTGTTCCTCGACGAGATCGGCGACATGCCGCTGTCCATGCAGGCGCGGCTGCTGCGCGTGCTGCAGGAGCGCAGCGTGGCGCCGCTGGGGGCCGCGCGGCAGATCGACGTGGACGTGAACGTGGTCTGCGCCACGCACCGCAACCTGCGCGAGATGATGGCGCAGGGCCAGTTCCGCGAGGATCTCTACTACCGCCTGAACGGGCTCGTGGTGCGCCTGCCCGCGCTGCGCGAGCGCACCGACCTGGCCGTGATCGTGGCGCGGCTGCTGCGCGCGCAGTGCGAGGCCGACGGCCTGCGCGGCGCCGGCGCGGGCCCGGTGCGCGTGTCGCCCGAGGTCATGGCGCTGTTTGCCGCCCATGCCTGGCCGGGTAATCTGCGCCAGCTGGCCAACGTGCTGCGCACCGCGGCGCTGATGGCCGAGGGCGCGGGGGACACCATCCTGCGCGAGCATCTGCCCGAGGATTTCCTGGAGGACTGCGATGCGCTGGTGCGGCAGGGCGCCGCGGTGGCGCAGGCACAGCAGGCCACTGTGCCTGGCGCGGATGGCGCGGCCGCGCCCTTTGATGCCGGCGTGCGCCGGCTGGGCGAGGTCACGTCCGGCGCCCTGCAGCAGGCGCTGGCGGCGCACCAGGGCAATGTGTCGGCGGCGGCGCGCGCGCTGGGCGTGTCGCGCGGCACGGTGTACCGCCATCTGCGGGCGCAGCGCTCCTGAAATAAGAGCTGTTGGCGCTTGATGTAAAAGGACTTCAGGCAAAAAAGTGCCTGAAGTTCCCTCTAGGCAAGCGCTAGAAGCTACCAGCTTGATAGCATCAAAGCGTGCCCGAAGGCGGCGGCCCGAGTGCCTCGATGGCCGCCCACTCCGCGTCGGAGTACAGCCGCGAGCGGGTCAAAAAGCGCATGCCCGTCGCCCCTTCGAGCGAGAACATGCCGCCGCCGCCCGGCACCGCGTCGATGAGCAGGTGCGTGTGCTCCCAGTACGCGAACTGCGCCCGGCTCATGTAGAACGGCTGCCCGGCGATCTCGCCCAGCAGCACGTCGGCGTCGCCCACCAGGAACTCCCCGCGCGCGAAGCACATGGGGGCGCTGCCGTCGCAGCAGCCGCCCGACTGGTGGAACATCAGCGGGCCGTGCTGGGCCATCAGCCGCTCGATGAGGGCCGCGGCAGCGGGCGTGGCCGACACGCGGGCGGCAGCGGGGGCGGGCGAGTCCATGCGCGCGCTCCCGTCAGGCGGCCATGTCCAGCACCACGCGCCCCTGGATCTGGCCCTTGTGCATGCGGGCGAACACGTCGTTGATGTTCTCCAGCCGCTCGGTGCTCACCGTGGCCTTGACCTGGCCGCGCGCGGCGAAGTCCAGCGACTCCTGCAGGTCCAGCCGCGTGCCCACGATGGAGCCGCGCACCGTCACGCCGCGCAGCACCATGTCGAAGATGGGCAGCGGGAAGTTGCCCGGCGGCAGGCCGTTGAGCGACACCGTGCCGCCGCGCCGCACCATGCCCAGCGCCTGCTCGAAGGCCTGGGGCGACACGGCCGTGACCAGCGCGCCGTGCGCGCCGCCGATCTCCTTTTGCAGCACGGCCGCCGGGTCGGCGTTGCGGGCGTTCACCGTCACGCTGGCGCCCAGCCGGCGGGCCAGCGCCAGCTTGTCGTCATCCACGTCCACGGCGGCCACGTTCAGGCCCATGGCGCGCGCGTACTGCACGGCCATGTGGCCCAGGCCGCCGATGCCGGAGATGGCCACCCAGTCGCCGGGCTTGGTGTCGGTCACCTTCAGGCCCTTGTAGACCGTCACGCCGGCGCACAGCACGGGCGCGATCTCCACAAAGCCCACCTCCTTGGGCAGGTGGCCGACGTAGGCGGGGTCGGCCAGCGCGTAGTCGGCAAAGCCGCCGTTGACCGAATAGCCGGTGTTGCTCTGCGACTCGCACAGCGTTTCCCAGCCGCCCAGGCAATGGGTGCAGCAGCCGCAGGCCGAGTGCAGCCAGGGCACGCCCACGCGGTCGCCTTCCTTCACATGCTTGACGTTGGCGCCCACGGCCGCGACGAAGCCCACGCCCTCGTGGCCGGGGATGAACGGCGGATTGGGCTTGACGGGCCAGTCGCCCTCGGCGGCGTGCAGGTCGGTGTGGCACACGCCCGAGGCCTCGATCTTGACCAGGATCTGGTCGGCCGCCGGCCGGGGCACGGGCACTTCCTCAATGGTCAGCGGCTTGCCGAATTCGCGCACAACGGCGGCCTTCATCGTCTTGGCTGGCATGGGGGGAACCTCCTTCTCTGTGGTGACGGGGTGCGGGGCGGGCCGGCCCGAAGGCGCCCGCCGCCGCGGGCGGTGCCTGCCGCAGAGCGGCAGGCGGGGAAGCCGGGGCTCAGAAGAAGCCCAGCGGCTGCTGGGTGTAACTTACCAGCAGGTTCTTGGTCTGCTGGTAGTGGTCCAGCATCATCTTGTGGTTCTCGCGGCCGATGCCCGACTGCTTGTAGCCGCCAAACGCCGCGTGCGCGGGGTAGTGGTGGTAGCAGTTGGTCCACACGCGCCCGGCCTGGATGCCCTTGCCCATGCGGAAGGCGCGCGCACCATCGCGGCTCCACACGCCGGCGCCCAGGCCGTACAGCGTGTCGTTGGCGATCTCCAGCGCCTCTTCCTCGGTCTTGAAGGTGGTCACCGACACCACGGGGCCGAAGATCTCCTCCTGGAAGATGCGCATCTTGTTGTGCCCCCTGAACACCGTGGGCTGCACGTAGTAGCCGCCAGCCAGGTCGCCGCCCAGCGCAGTGTTGCGCGCGCCGCCGATCAGGCATTCGGCGCCTTCCTGCTTGCCCAGGTCGAGGTAGGAGAGGATTTTTTCCAGCTGCTCCTGCGAGGCCTGGGCGCCGATCATGGTGCTCTTGTCCAGCGGGTGGCCCTGCTTGATGGCGGCCACGCGCTTGAGCGCGCGCTCCATGAAGCGCTCGTAGATCGACTCCTGGATCAGCGCGCGGCTGGGGCAGGTGCAGACCTCGCCCTGGTTCAGCGCGAACATGGCGAAGCCCTCCAGCGCCTTGTCGAAGAAGCCGTCGTCGGCGGCCATCACGTCCTCGAAGAAGACGTTGGGGCTCTTGCCGCCCAGCTCCAGCGTCACCGGGATGATGTTCTGGCTGGCGTACTGCATGATCAGCCGGCCGGTGGTGGTCTCGCCGGTGAAGGCGATCTTGGCGATGCGGTTGCTCGACGCCAGCGGCTTGCCCGCCTCCAGGCCGAAGCCGTTGACCACGTTGAGCACGCCGGGCGGCAGCAGGTCGCCCACCAGCTCCATCAGCACCAGGATGGAGGCGGGCGTCTGCTCGGCCGGCTTGAGCACCACGCAGTTGCCGGCGGCCAGGGCCGGGGCCAGCTTCCACACGGCCATCAGGATGGGGAAGTTCCACGGAATGATCTGGCCCACCACGCCCAGCGGCTCGTGGAAGTGGTAGGCGATGGTGTCGCCGTCGATCTCGCTGATGCCGCCCTCCTGCGCGCGCACGGCGCCGGCGAAGTAGCGGAAATGGTCGATGGCCAGCGGAATGTCGGCCGCCATGGTCTCGCGCAGCGGCTTGCCGTTGTCGATGGTCTCGGCCACCGCCAGCTGCAGCAGGTGGGCCTCCATGCGGTCGGCGATCTTGTTCAGGATGTTGGCGCGTGTCGTGGTCGAGGTGCGGCCCCAGGCCGCCTTGGCCTTGTGCGCGGCGTCCAGCGCGGCGTCGATGTCCTTGGCGTTGGAGCGCGGCACGGCGGTGAACACCTGCCCGGTGACGGGCGAGACGTTTTCGAAATACTGCCCGTCCGCGGGCGGCACCCACTGCCCGCCGATGTAGTTGCCGTACTGCTGCTTGTAGGGGTTGGCGATGCCAAGGCTGGCGATTTCGGCCATGTTCATGCTGTGTCTCCTGGGTGGTTATGGGTGTTTCGCTGCCCGGAGCGGGCGGCGTACCTCTTACCGCAATAGCCATGCCAGCGCGGCCGCACAGGGGGCGGGCGGCGGCCGGTGTCGCGCGCTGTGCCGTGGCGGGGCAACGGCTGTTCCGGCCCGGTGTTCCAAAGCGGCACAGCCGTGCCCCGGCCAGGGCGGGGCGCAGCGCGGTGGTTTGCTATTGATTCAGTAGCTGTTTGCGCTTGATGGACGGGCGCTGCAGGCCATTTTTGCTCAAACTTCCGGGCCCGCCCCGGTGTGCGGTGCGCTGTCGGCGGGCAGCGGGGCCAGCGGCGGCAGCGCCGCCAGACGCGTGGCGGCCTTGTGGCCCTGCTGCACGGCGCGGCGCAGGTCGCCCAGCAGGCCGGCCCATTCGTGCACGGCGGCCACCTCCAGCCGCCCCGATGCGCCGGCGCGCAGCAGGTCGGCCTTGGCGTCCTCGTAGGCCGCGTCGAAGCGGGCCTGGGCGGCGTCCACGGCGGCCGGGGTGTCGCCGGCGGCGCCCTCGGGCGTGGCGGCCTGCGGATCGGCCGCCGCAAAGAAGCCCAGCGCCGCCGCGCAGGCGGGGGCCAGCGCCTGCAGCGGGTGGTCCGCCAGCATGGCTGCGGACTCGGGGCGCGGCGCGCGCAGGGCCTGCAGGCCCGTCTGGTGCATCACGCGCGCCAGGGTGTCGTAGTAGCCGGCGATGCGCAGCAGCTCGGGCATCTGCTCGGCCACGTCGCGCGACAGGGCCTGTCGGCTCACGTCGCTGACGAAGGCGCCCACCTGCTGCTGCAGCTGTTCCAGGGTCTGCAGCTGGCGGGTGAGCTGTGCGCCGGCCTGCGGCGGTGCCGTGGCGGTGGCGCCCGTGGGCACCAGGCGCGTGGCATCGGCCGCCAGGCGCATGGCCTGGTGGCCCACGCGGGCCATCTCGCGGCGCAGGGCCTGCAGGGCCAGCGCGGGCACGGCGGCCACGTTGTGGTCCAGAAAGCGCGCCCGGGCCTCGTCCTCCTCGGACGAGCGAAAGCGCCGCAGCAGAAAGCGCGCCAGCGGCGCGGACAGCGGCCACATCAGCAGCACGCCCAGCACGTTGAAGGCGGTGTGGAACAGCACGAGCTGCGTCACCGCATCCCCCTTGCCGGTGAACCACAGGCCCAGCGCGTGGATGAGCGCCAGCAGCGGCGACAGCAGCGCCAGGGCCACCGCCGCCGTGACTACGTTGAACAGCACATGCGCCGCGGCCAGCCGCCGTGCGTTGGCGGTGGCGCGGATGGCGGCCAGGATGCCGGTGAGCGTGGTGCCCACGTTGGCGCCGATCACCAGGCCCGCGCCCACCTCCACCGCCAGCGAGCCGCCCGCCACGGCGGTGAGCGCCACGGCCAGCGTGGCCGAGGAGGCCTGCAGCACCACCGTCATCGCCAGGCCGATGAGCACGGCCAGCGCCAGGCCCGGCAGGTCGCTGGACAGCGGCGGCAGCGCCTGCGGCCCCAGCCCCGTGAAGCCCTGGCGCAGCAGCTCGATGCCCAGGAACAGCACGCCGAAGCCGGCCACCGCCTGGCCCAGCGCGCCGCGCCGCGTGCCGCTGCCGGCGAGGGTGAGCGCCATGCCCGCGCCGATGAAGGGCAGGGCGAAGGTGTCCACCTTCATCGCAAAGCCCAGCCAGGCCACGAGCCAGCCGGTGACCGACGAGCCCAGGTTGGAGCCGAACACCACCCACAGCGCCGAGCTGAAGCCCAGCAGCCCGGCGTTCACGAAGCCGATGGCCGCCACCGTCATGGCGGTGGACGACTGCACCAGCGCCGTGAGCGCCACGCCCGTCACCAGCCCGTGCAGCGGCGTGCGCGTCCACGCGGCCAGGATGCGCTCCAGCGCGCGCCCGGCGGCCAGCTTCAGGCCGTCGGTCAGCATGGTCATGCCCAGCAGGAACAGGCCGATGCCGCCCAGCAGCGTGCCGGCGGCGAGCAAGGGAGTGGTGCTGGCGGTCAAGGCGTTGGGGCGGGGCTTGCGGAGTTTTGCGGCGGGGTGTTTTGCTATTGAATGAATAGCTATCAGCGCCGGTCATCCGGGCGCTAAAGGCCGATTCTATGGAGATTCCTGCCCGCAGACAGGCCCGCCGGCCCCTCAGGCCGTTGCGGCCCAGGCGCCGCGCTGCAGGCGGTACAGGCAGTGCGCGCGCAGCGGATGGCCGGGCGCGAGGGCCGGGTGCTCGAAGGCCTCGCCGGGGCATTCGCGCATGCCCAGGCGCCGCATGACGGCCTGGGAGCGCAGGTTGCCGACGGCGGTGAAGGCGACGATCTCCTCCAGCCCCAGCCAGTCGAAGCCCACGCGCAGCGCCAGCCGTGCGGCCTCGCTGGCCAGGCCCTGGCCCCAGTAGGGACGGGCCAGGCGCCAGCCGATTTCCACGCAGGGGGCGAAGGGCAGCTCGGGCGCGGGCGTGTGCAGGCCCACGAAGCCCATGAAGCGGGGCGTCCCGTCCAGCAGGCAGTCGGCGGCCCAGAAGCCCCAGCCGCGCTCGTGGATCAGCGCCTCGATGCGGTCGGCCATGGCATCGCTTTGCGCGCGGGTGAGCCGCGCGGGGAAATGCTCCATCACCTGCGCGTCGTCATTGAGCGCCGCGAAGGGCGCGCGGTCGGCGTCCGTCCAGGGCCGCAGCCGCAGGCGGGGCGTGGCCAGCCAGTTGGCGGGGGGCGCGTTCACTTGGTGCCGAAGATGCGGTCGCCCGCGTCGCCCAGGCCCGGCAGGATGTAGCCGTGCTCGTCGAGCTCGCGGTCGATGGCGGCGGTGTAGATCGGCACGTCGGGGTGGGCCTGCTGCAGGGTGGCCACGCCCTCGGGGGCGGCCAGCAGGCAGACGAACTTGATGGAGCGCGGCTGCAGCTGCTTGAGGCGCTGCACGGCGGCGGCGGCGGAGTTGCCGGTGGCGAGCATGGGGTCGACCACGATGATGTCGCGCTCGGCCATCTCGGAGGGCATCTTGAAGTAGTACTCGACGGGCTGCAGCGTCTCGGGGTCGCGATACAGGCCGATGTGGCCGATGCGCGCGCCGGGCACCACGTTGAGCATGCCGTCCAGGAAGCCGTTGCCCGCGCGCAGGATGGACACCAGCACCAGTTTCTTGCCGTCGATCATCTTGGCGGTCATGGTCTCCAGCGGGGTCTCGATGGTCACGTCCTGCAGCGGCATGTCGCGCGTGACCTCGTAGGCCATCAGGGTGGACAGCTCGCCCAGCAGGCGGCGGAAGCTGTTGGTGCTGGCGTCCTTCTTGCGCATCAGGGTCAGCTTGTGCTGCACCAGGGGGTGGTCGATGACGTGGACGTTGCTCATGGGCTGGTGCCTCTTATGGGTGAAAGGAGAAAGGACGTTCGTGAAGCCGGAATTTTGCACCCGGGCCCCGGGGGCCATGGCCGCAGCAGGGCCATATCGGGTGGCCTGGCGGCCCGGCGGTTCAGCCGCCCGCCGGCTCCGTGGCCAGGAACTGCGCGTAGCGCGCCAGGTCCACGTTGCCGCCGCTGATGACGATGCCCACGCGCTTGCCCTGCAGCCGCAGGCCGCCATGGCGGGCGGCAGCGAAGCCCAGCGCGCCCGTGGGCTCGACCACGATCTTCATGCGTTCGGCGAAGAAGCGCAGGGCCTCGATCAGCTGGGCGTCGGTGGCGGTGACGATGTCCGACACGCCGGCGTGGATGAGGGGGAAGGTGAGCGTGCCCAGCGCCTGGGTCTGGGCGCCGTCGGCAATGGTGCTGGGCGTGTCGATGCGCACGATCTGGCCGGCGCGCAGCGACTGCTGGGCGTCGTTGCCGGCCTCGGGCTCCACGCCGATCACCTGGCAGTGCGGCGCCAGCGCGCCGGCCGCCAGCAGGCTGCCCGACAGCAGGCCGCCGCCGCCCAGGGGCACGAACAGGTAGTCCAACTGCGGCACCTCTTCGAGCAGTTCCTTGGCCACCGTGCCCTGGCCCGCGATCACGTGGGCGTGGTCGTAGGGCGGGATCAGCGTCATGCCGCGCTCGGTGGCCAGGCGGCGGCTGATGGCCTCGCGATCCTCGGTGAAGCGGTTGTAGGTGACGACCTCGGCGCCGTAGCCGCGCGTGGCGGCGATCTTCGCGGCGGGCGCGTCCTCGGGCATGACGATGACGGCCGGCATCTCCAGCAGGCGCGCCGACAGGGCGATGGCCTGCGCGTGGTTGCCCGACGAGAACGCCAGCACGCCGCGCCGGCGCTGCGCGTCGCTGAACTGCACCAGGGCGTTGAAGGCGCCGCGGAACTTGAACGCGCCCATGCGCTGCAGGTTCTCGCACTTGAAGAACAGTTCGGCCCCGAGCAGCGCATCCGCCGTGCTGGATCGCAGCACCGGCGTGTGGTGCGCCATGCCCTTGAGGCGGTGGGCGGCTTCGGCGACGTCGTCGTAGGTGGGCAGGGGCGGGCGAGGCAGGTTCATGGCGGCTGTCGAACGCGGGTTGGAATGGGGGCGCGCGGTGGCGCGCCGGTGCATCATAGCCCGGCCCGGGGTGTTTCAGCAGCAAAAATGCCTGCAGCGCCCATGCAGCAAGCGTAGGCAGCTATGAAGTTTGATGTAACTGCGCTGGCCGGCGCGGCAAGGCGGCCGGCGGCGGCGTTCAGTCCAGGTCGCCGAAGCGCTGCAACGGCGCCAGCGCGGGAAACGCGCCCGCGCGGCGCTGCTTCATGGCGGCCACGGATTCGCCCAGGTGGCGGTTGCTCCAGATCGCGCCCTGCAGCCAGCCCATCTGGCGCAGGCTGTCCTGAACGCCGTGGTCGCGCGCGTAGTGCACGGCCTGCTTGGTGCCCCAGATGGCCACGGGCGGCTTGGCGGCGATCTCGCGCGCGCAGGCCAGGGCGGCGGCCAGCAGGTCTTCCTGGGTGTCGAAGAGTTCCGTCACCAGGCCGCTGGCCAGCGCGCGCTCGGCCGGCAGGCGGCGGCCGGTGTAGGCCAGCTCCTTGAGCAGGCCCAGCGGCATGAGCTTGGGCAGGCGCTGCAGCGTGCCCATGTCGGCCACCATGCCGATGTTGATCTCCTGGATGCAGAAGAACGCATCGCGCGTGGCGTAGCGGATGCAGGCCGCGGCCACCATGTCCACCGCGCCGCCGATGCAGCCGCCGTGGATGGCGGCGATCACCGGCATGCGCAGGTTCTCGATGCGCGTGAAGGTGGCCTGCATGTCGGTGAGCAGGTCGAAGATGGCGGCGCGGCCCTCGGGGCTGGCGTCGTCCAGCGTGATGGCACCGCCGAAGGTCTCCAGCGCCATGCCGGCGCTGAAATGCTTGCCGGTGCTGCTGATGACCAGCGCCCGCGCCTCGCCGCCGCGGTGCAGGTCGGCCAGCACCTGGTCCAGCTCGCGCCAGAACCGGGGGTGCATGGTGTTCATGGCCTCGGGGCGGTTCAGCACCAGGTGGGCCACCTGGTCGGTGATGGTGAGGGTGAAGCAGGTGAGGGTGTTCATGGGGCCCACTGTAGGGGGCCCGCAGGTCGCCATGCGTCGCGTGCGTGACGGCGCGGTGGTCGTCAGGGCGTGGATGAAATCAGCGCATAGCGATGGCTGGGTAAGCGCTGGATGCTATTGAATGCATAGTGCCTGCCCTGTGCGCCACGCGGCGCTGCGCATCGGCACGGGAAGAGCCGGCATGGGCGCCCGCACCCTTGGTGCAGATGGCGGGGTATACACTTTGCCGCTGCGGCGCAGGCCGCATTTTTTGTTGGCTTCACGTAAAGGAATCGCAGCCATGGGCGCGCAATGGAAGGCAAAGGGCAAGGCGCTGGTCGCCGATGCCAAGGGCAGGCTTTTTGGGAAGCTGGTCAAGGAAATCATCGTCGCCGCACGTGCCGGCGCGGACCCGGCCGGCAATTCGCGCCTGCGCCTGGCCGTCGAGGCGGCGCGCAAGGCGTCCATGCCCAAGGACACGCTGGAACGCGCGATCAAGAAGGGCTCGGGCGTGGGTGGCGATGCCGTGAACTACGAGCGCGTCATCTATGAAGGCTTTGCGCCGCACCAGGTGCCGGTGATGGTGGAATGCCTGACCGACAACGTGAACCGCACGGCGCCCGAGATGCGCGTGTGCTTTCGCAAGGGCCAGATGAGCGCCGTGGCCTGGGACTTCGACCATGTGGGCATGATCGAGGCCGAGCCGGAACAGCCCGGCGCGGACGCGGAACTGGCCGCCATCGAGGCCGGCGCACAGGATTTCGAGCCCGGAGAGGAAGAGGGCCAGACCCTGTTCCTGACCGACGCCACGGACCTGGACACGGTCGCCAAGGCGCTGCCCGAGTTCGGCTTCAAGGTGCTGTCGGCCAAGCTGGGCTACAAGGCCAAGAACCCGGTGAGCATGGCCAGCCTGTCCGCCGAGGCGCAGGAAGAGGTGCAGGCCTTCCTGGCCGGCATCGAGAACAACGACGACGTGCAGAACGTGTTCGTCGGGCTGGTGGACTGACATGGTCGCCGCAGTGCCCGCCATGTCCACAAGGAAAAGCCGCTGATCCAGCGGCTTTTTTTGTGGCTGGCCGCGCAAGGCGCGCGCGCTACCGGCGCACCGTGGCGGCGTCCTGGCCGAACAGCACCTTCTTGGCCGCCTCGTCCACCGTGGGGGCGGTGTTGATGGTCTGGGCCAGTGCGTAGGCGCGTTCGGTGGCGGGGCGCGCGCGGATGCGCTCGAACCAGCGCTGCAGGTGCGGGAAGTCCGCCAGGTTCTGGCGCTGCTTGTCGTGCGGCACGATCCAGGGGTAGCAGGCCATGTCGGCGATGGAGTAGTCGCCCGCGATGAACGCACGCCCGTCGGCCAGGTGCTTGTCCAGCACGCCGTACAGGCGCGCGGTTTCCTTCACGTAGCGGTTGATGGCGTAGGGCAGGGGCTCGGGCGCGTACTGGGTGAAGTGGTGGTTCTGCCCGGCCATGGGCCCCAGGCCGCCCATCTGCCAGAACAGCCACTGCAGCGCCTCGGTGCGCCCGCGCAGGCCCTGCGGGATGAGGCGGCCGGATTTGTCGGCCAGGTACAGCAGGATGGCCCCCGACTCGAAGACGGACAGCGGCGCGCCGCCGTCGGCGGGCGCCTGGTCCACGATGGCCGGGATGCGGTTGTTGGGCGCGATGCGCAGGAAGTCGGGCGCGAACTGCTCGCCCCGCCCGATGTTCACCGGGTGGATGCGGTAGGGCAGGCCGGCCTCTTCCAGAAACAGCGTGATCTTGTGGCCGTTGGGTGTGGTCCAGTAGTACAGGTCGATCATGGGCTTGCTCTTGAAACAATAGCTGCTTGCGCTTGATGGGTGGTCGTCGGGGCCTGATTCGGCTTGAAGTCTCAGCGCTTCCTGCCGCCGAAAATGCCGCCCAGCACGCCGCGCAGGATTTCCTTGCCCAGGTTGGTGCCCATGGTGCGCACGGCGGACTTGGCCATGGTCTGCACCAGGCCGTCGCGCTTGCCGCCGCGCGGGCCGGTGCTGCCGAACAGCACGTCGTTGAGCCCGCCCATCAGCCCGCCGTCGTCCTGCGCGGCGCCCTTGGCCGGGTTGGCCGCGGCATTGCCGGCCGCCGCGTCGGCGCGGCCGCGCAGCTTCTCGTAGGCCGATTCGCGGTCCACGGGCGTGTCGTAGGTGCCCGCGACGAGCGAGCCCGCGAGCAGCGCGCGCCGGTCGCCGTCGGTGATGGGGCCGATCTGGCTGCCCGGCGGCAGCACGTAGACGCGCTCGGTCTCGCTGGGGCGGCCCTTGGGGTCGAGAAAGCTCACCAGCGCCTCGCCCACGGCCAGCTCGGTGATGGCGGCCTCGATGTCCAGACCCGCCTTGGGGCGCATGGTGGTGGCCGTGGCCTTGACGGCCTTCTGGTCGCGCGGTGTGAAGGCGCGCAGCGCGTGCTGCACGCGGTTGCCCAACTGGGCCAGCACGCTGTCGGGAATGTCCAGCGGGTTCTGGGTGACGAAGTACACGCCCACGCCCTTGGAGCGCACCAGGCGCACCACGAGCTCGATGCGTTCGACCAGCACCTTGGGCGCCTCGTTGAACAGCAGGTGGGCCTCGTCGAAGAAGAACACCAGCTTGGGCTTGTCGGGGTCGCCGATCTCGGGCAGCTGCTCGAACAGCTCGGACAGCATCCACAGCAGGAAGGTGGCGTACAGGCGCGGCGAGTTCATGAGCTTGTCGGCAGCCAGGATGTTGACCACGCCCTGGCCATCGACGGTCTGCATGAAGTCCTCGATGTTGAGCATGGGCTCGCCGAAGAACTGGTCGCCGCCCTGGGTCTCGATCGTGAGCAGGCCGCGCTGGATGGCGCCCACGCTGGCCGTGGAGATGTTGCCATACTCGGTGGTGAACTCCTTGGCGTTGTCGCCCACGTAGGTGAGCATGGCGCGCAGGTCCTTCAGGTCCAGCAGCAGCAGGCCGTTGTCGTCGGCGATCTTGAACACCAGGTTCAGCACGCCGAGCTGGGTCTCGTTCAGGTTCAGCATGCGGCCCAGCAGCAGCGGGCCCATGTCGGAGACGGTGGCGCGCACCGGGTGGCCCTGCGTGCCGAACACGTCCCACAGCGTGGTGGGGCAGGCGGCGGGCTCGGGCAGGGGCAGGCCGCGCTCGGCCAGCGTCTTGGCGAGCTTGTCGCCCACGCGGCCCTTCTGGCTGATGCCCGTGAGGTCGCCCTTCACGTCGGCCATGAACACCGGCACGCCGATGCGCGAGAACTGCTCGGCCAGGGTTTGCAGCGTCACCGTCTTGCCGGTGCCGGTCGCGCCGGTGATCAGTCCGTGGCGGTTGGCCAGGCCCGGCAGCAGGTGGCATTGGGTGGAATCGTGCTGTGCAATCAGAAGGGGTTCTGCCATGGCTTTAGTCTGGGGGGTGAGTCAAAAGTAAAATCCCGGCCGCAAGATTAAATCAATCAAAGGACGCTGCAGTGGCAGGACACAGTAAATGGGCCAACATCCAGCACCGCAAGGGTCGCCAGGATGAGAAGCGCGGAAAGATCTGGACCCGCATCATTCGTGAAATCACCGTCGCGGCGCGGACCGGTGGCGGCGACCCCTCGGCCAACCCCCGTCTGCGTCTGGCCATCGACAAGGCCAAGGCCGCCAACATGCCGGCCGACCGCATCAAGTACAACATCGACAAGGCCTCGGGCACTCTGGAAGGCGTGAGCTACGAGGAAATCCGCTACGAGGGCTACGGCATCGGCGGCGCCGCGATCATCGTGGACACCATGACCGACAACCGCGTGCGCACGGTGGCCGAGGTGCGCCATGCCTTCAGCAAGTACGGCGGCAACATGGGCACCGAAGGCTCCGTGGCCTTCCAGTTCAAGCATGTGGGGCAGATGATCTTCGCCCCGGGCACGAACGAGGACCAGGTCATGGAAGTGGCGCTGGAGGCCGGCGCCGAGGACGTGGTCACGGACGACGACGGCGCCATCGAGGTGCTGACCGCGCCCGGCGACTTTGAGGCCGTGCGCGACGCGCTGGAGGCCGCGGGCCTCAAGCCCGAGGTGGCCGAGGTCACCATGCGCCCCGAGAACACCATCGCCCTGGAGGGCGACGACGTGGCCCGCATGCAAAAGCTCCTGGACATGATCGAAGACCTCGACGACGTGCAAGAGGTCTACCACAACGCAGAGCTCTAGGAACCTGAGCAACGACACCCTATGAAAATCCTAGTCATTGGCGGCGGCGGCCGGGAACACGCACTGGCCTGGAAACTCAGCCAGTCCCCCAAGACCACCAAGGTTTATGTGGCGCCGGGCAACGGCGGCACGGCGCTGTCGCCGAAATATGAAAACGTGCCCATCGGCGACGTGGTGGAACTGCGCGAATGGGCGCAGGAGCAGAAGATCGGCCTGACCGTCGTCGGCCCCGAGGCCCCGCTGGCCGCTGGCGTGGTGGACGAGTTCCGTGCCCACGGCCTGCGCATCTTCGGCCCCTCGCAGGCGGCCGCGCAGCTGGAAAGCTCCAAGGCCTTCTCCAAGGCCTTCATGAAGCGCCACGGCATTCCCACGGCCGAGTACGAGACCTTCACCGACCCGCAGGCGGCCCATGCCTACGTGGACCGCCTGGGCGCGCCCATCGTCATCAAGGCCGACGGTCTGGCCGCGGGCAAGGGCGTGGTGGTGGCCACCACGCTGCAGGAGGCCCACGATGCCGTGGACTTCATGCTGGTGGACAACAAGTACGGCGTGACGCACAACGAAGGCGGCGCGCGCGTGGTGATCGAGGAGTTCCTCGAGGGCGAGGAAGCCTCCTTCATCGTGCTGTGCGACGGCAAGAACGTGCTGGCCCTGGCCACCAGCCAGGACCACAAGCGCCTGAAGGACGGCGACCAGGGCCCCAACACGGGCGGCATGGGGGCCTATTCGCCCGCGCCGGTGGTCACGGCCGACGTGCATGCGCGCGCCATGCGCGAGGTCATCCTGCCCACCATCCGCGGCATGGAAAAGGACGGCATTCCCTATACGGGCTTCCTGTACGCCGGCCTGATGATCGACGCCGCCGGCCATCCCAAGACGCTGGAGTTCAACTGCCGCATGGGCGACCCCGAAACGCAGCCGATCATGATGCGCCTCAAAAGCGACCTGGTCGAGGTGCTGGGCGCCGCCGTGGACGGCAAGCTGGACCAGGTCGAGCTGCACTGGGACCGCCGCACGGCGCTGGGCGTGGTGATGGCCGCGCACGGCTACCCGGACAGCCCGCGCAAGGGCGACGCGGTCAACGGCCTGCCGCAGGACCAGGACGATGCCATGGTGTTCCACGCCGGCACGCAGCTGCAGGACGGCGTGGTGCGCACCAGCGGTGGCCGCGTGCTGTGCGTGACGGCCCTGGCCGACAGCGTCAAGCAGGCGCAGCAGCGCGTGTACGACGTGGCCCGGGGCATCCATTTCGATGGCGCGCAGTACCGCCGCGACATCGGTCACCGCGCCGTGAAGGCCAATTGATGGCGCGGCTGTTCGGCACCGGCGATACGGTGGGCCGGGTGCGCGGCTACCTGGAGGAACTGCAGGCGCGCATCACCGGTGCGCTGGAGGGCCTCGAAGGCCCCACGGCGCAGGGCGGGGCGCGCTTTCGCTCCGATGCCTGGCAGCGCGAGCCAGGCTCGCCGCTGCAGGGCGACGGCATCACGCGCATCCTGGAGGGCGGCCGCGTGTTCGAGCGCGCGGGCTGCGGCTTCTCGCACGTGAGCGGTCCGCGCCTGCCGCCCTCGGCCACGCAGCACCGGCCCGAGCTGGCCGGTGCGCCGTTCGAGGCCATGGGCGTGTCCCTGGTGTTCCACCCGCGCAATCCCTACGTGCCCACGGTGCACATGAACGTGCGCATGATCTCCGCGGGCCAGCCGGGGCAGGAGCCCACCTGCTGGTTCGGCGGCGGCATGGACCTCACGCCGTTCTACGGCTTCGAGGACGACGCCGTGCATTTCCACCGCGCCTGCCGCGATGCGGTCCAGCCCTTCGGCGATGGCCTGTACCCGCGCTTCAAGACCTGGTGCGACGAGTACTTCTACCTCAAGCACCGCCATGAGCAGCGCGGCGTGGGCGGCATCTTCTTCGACGACTTCTCCGAACTGGGCTTCGAGCAAAGCCTGGCCATGACGCAGAGCGTGGGCGACGCCTTCCTGGGGGCCTACCTGCCCATCGTGGAGCGGCGCATGCACATGCCCCATGGCGAGCGCGAGCGCGAATTCCAGCTGTACCGCCGCGGGCGCTACGTGGAGTTCAACCTGGTCTGGGACCGCGGCACGCACTTCGGCCTGCAGTCGGGTGGGCGCACCGAATCCATCCTGCTGTCCATGCCGCCGCTGGCGGCCTGGGCCTACCAGCGCGAGCACGCGCCCGGGTCGCCCGAGGCCGAACTCACCGCGCGCTTTTTACAGCGCCGCGACTGGCTCTGAGCACCGGGCGGGCCGGCAACTATAATTTTGATAGCTTGTAGCGCTCGCCTGTTGTGCGCCAAGGCCTTTTTTGACCACTAAACAACGCCTCGAAAACCGCTGCGCGCCCCTATTGGCCGCCGCAGGGCTTGCAGGCTATATTGATTCCATCCTTTCACTGAAGACCTCCTGATGACCACTTCCAGCAAATCGGAAACCGCCGCCAAGAAAGACGTGACCAAGCTCCAGCGGGCCATCGTCGATGGACTGGAGGACGTCAAGGCGCAAGACATCCAGGTCTTCAACACCGAGCATCTCTCGCCCCTGTTCGAGCGCGTGATCGTGGCCACCGGCACCTCCAACCGCCAGACCAAGGCGCTGGCCGCCAGCGTGCGCGACGCGGTGCGCGAGGCGGGCTTCGTCAAGCCGCGCACCGAGGGCGAGGAGAACGGCGAGTGGATCATCGTGGACTGCGGCCAGGCCGTGGCCCACATCATGCAGCCCGCCATCCGCCAGTACTACCGGCTGGAGGAAATCTGGGGCGAGCTGCCCGTGCGCATGAAGCTCGGTGCGCCCAAGCCGCGCAAGATCATGGCGTCGGAAGGGGGCGACGAGGCCCCTGCACGCAAGAAGCCGGCGGCCAAGAAGGCCGCAGCCAAGACCGTGGCCAAGCCTGCAGCCAAGAAGGCACCGGCCAAAGCTGCCGCAAAACCGGCCGCCAAGCCAGCGGCCAAGGCCGTCGTGAAGGCCGCGCCGGCCAAGTCGGCCACGCCCAAGTCGGCCGTTAAGCCGACCGCCAAGGCCGTTGCCAAGACGGCTGCGGCTCCCAAGCCCGGCGCGAAGAAGGTGGCGGCCAAGAAGCCGGCGGCCAAGGCCGTGGTGAAGACCGTCGTGGTCAACAAGCCTGCCACCAAGAAGGCACCGGCCAAGGCCGCCGCCAAGACCACGGCGCGCAAGCCCGCAGCCAAGCCGGCGGCCAAGAAGGCGCCCGCGCGCAAGAAGGCCTGAGGCTTTTCCTGACCCATGAAGCTGCTCATCGTGGCCGTGGGCCAGCGCGTGCCCGACTGGGCGCAGACGGCCTATGACGACTACGCTAAGCGCTTTCCGCCCGAGCTGAAGGTCGAACTCAAGGCCGTCAAGACCGAGCCGCGCGGCTCCAAGACGCTGGAGACCCTGTACGCCGCCGAGCGCGAGCGCATCGAGGCTGCCATCCCGCGCGGCACGCGCGTGGTGGTGCTGGACGAACGCGGCACCAACCTCACCACCAAGGCCCTGGCCCAGCGCCTGAAGGACTGGCAACTGGGCGGCGACGACGTGGCCCTGGTGATCGGCGGGCCCGATGGGCTGGAGCCGGCCTTTCGCCAGGCGGCGCACGAGCGCATCCGCCTGTCGGACCTGACCCTGCCGCACGCCATGGTGCGCGTGCTGCTCATCGAGCAGCTCTACCGCGCCTGGTCAGTGAATGCCGGCCATCCCTACCACCGCGAGTAACATCACTTTTGATAGCAGCTTGCGCTTGATGGGTGAGCGCTAGAGGCCAATTTGACTCATAAGATGTCTGACTTCATCTATCTTGCCTCGCAAAGCCCACGCCGCCGCCAGCTGCTGGAACAGTTGGGTGTGCGCCATGAACTGCTGCTGCCCAACACGGACGGCGACCTGCCTGAGGATGCCGAGGCCATCGAGGCGGTGCACGCCGGCGAGTCGCCCACGGCCTATGTGCAGCGGGTGACCGGCCTCAAGCTCGACGCCGCCGTGGCGCGCCATGCGCGGCGCGCGTTGCCGCCGGCGCCCATCCTGTGCTCGGACACCACGGTCGCGCTGGGCGACACCATCTACGGCAAGCCCGAGGACGGGCGCGACGCCGCGCGCATGCTGGGCGAACTGGCGGGGCAGGAGCACTGCGTGCTCACGGCCGTGGCGCTGCAGGCGGGGGACAAGCGCCTTGCGGCGCTGTCGGTGTCGCGCGTGCGCTTCGCGCCCATGTCCAAGGCGCAGATCGCGGACTACGTGGCCACGGGCGAACCGCTGGGCAAGGCCGGCGCCTACGCGATCCAGGGCCGCGCCGCGGCCTATGTGGAGCACTTGGCCGGCAGCTACTCGGGCATCATGGGCCTGCCCATGTACGAGACGGCGTGCCTGCTGCGCACGGCCGGCGTGCTGCGGGTCTGATCACATCGGGTGGCTGGCCAGGCGCGCGGTGTCCGGGATGTGGATGTCGCGCTTGTCGATCTGGATCAGGCCTGCGGCCTCCAGGTCGTGCAGCACGCGCGAGAAGTACTCGGGGGTGATCGACAGCCGCGATGCGATGGTGGCCTTGCTCACCGGCAGCGAAACGCTGCGTGTGCTGGCCGGTGGCGCGGGCTCGGCCGCCATGGCCGCCGCCCGCCGCGCAGGGCAGCAGCCGGGCATGGGCTCCATCGGATGGGGCGAGTCTTCGGGCAGGGCCTGCAGCAGGTAGCCGATCACCCGCTGGGTTCCGCTGTGCAGCGTGTAGGTCTGCACGTCGCGCACCAGACCGTGCAGGCGCCGCGAGATGCCGGCCAGCATGCGCATGGCAAAGCGCGGGTCGCTCTCGATCTCGTGCACCACGGCGGCCTTGCCCACGCTGAGCAGCAGGGTGTCGGTCAGCGCCTGGGCGTTCACGATGTAGGGACGGTCGGTGAACATCAGCGCCTCGGCAAAGCTGATGCCGGGGCCGGCCAACTCGATCACCTTTTCCTGCCCGGCGGGCGAAAGCGCGAACAGCTTGACCTGGCCCATGACGGTGACATGGAACTCCTCGCACGGCATGCCCACGCAGAACACGTTGTCGCCGCGTGCGTAGCGCCTCAGGCGGCACCCCCCCGACAGGCGCCGCAGTTCCTGGGGCGTCATTTCCTGGAACAGCGGCAGGGCAGCAAGGTAGCGGGATATGTCGAAGTTGGCAGTATCCATGCCCGCATTACAGGGGATACCCCCAGGCTGCGGATTGATGTAGAGCAATGGGGTCAGTGCGACGTGCCCTCGCTGCGGGTGATCTTGTTCCAGACGTTGTATTTACCCACCGGCTTCTTCATGGGCAGGCGCTTGACCTCCCGGAAGGTGGCGGCGTCGTAGACGACGAGGGCGCCGTCCATCTCCCAGACGCTGGCCAGGGCGTAACGCCCGTCGCGGGTGAACTCGATGTGCGCCAGCGTCTTGCCCGGCTCGCGCACCTGGGCCACGGTCTCCAGCGTGCGCTTGTCGATGATGGTCAGGGTGTCCCTGGCCGTGGGGCTCATCATGGAGTCGGTCCAGGCATAGGGCGTTTTCTCGTGGCTGCGCATGAAGAAGCCCGGCCCGGGCGTGGCGATGGTGCGCACCGTCTTCCAGGTGCGCATGTCGATCACGTCCACGGCACCCCCGCCCAGGTTGGGACTGGCCAGCACCGTGGTGTCGCCCCAGTCGAAGGTGATGCCAGAGCCCAGGTGCGGCATGCCGGCAATGGGCAGGTCGGCCACCTTGCGGCGGATGTCGAGGTTGACCACCTGGGCGCTGGCGCGTTCGTCACCGCCACTTTTCGGGCGCGTGGCGCCGAGTACGTGGCGGTAGCTCTGGTCGAAGAAGAAGTCGTCCAGCGGCTCGCTCAAGGGCGTGCGGCGCACGCCCAGGTAGCCGGGCTTGGCGATCGCCTCGCCCATCTTGTAGTCGTGCACCAGGCCGTCGTGGATGGGTCCGGCCTGCTTGTCGTAGGAAATTTCCCAGATCTCGGGGATGTCCTTGAGCGCCACCACGAAGCTGTGGCGCGGCGCGGCGTCGTACACGGCCGAGACGCGCGAGCTGGCCTTGCCGTCCAGCGTGGCGGCGTCGTAGGTCTTGACGAGCTGAAGGTCGGCGTCGAACAGCGCCAGCGTGTGCGGCAGGTAGTTGGCGGCCATGACCCAGCGCCCGTCGCTGCTGACGGCCACGTTGCGCATGTTTAGGCCGGCGCGCACCTCGGCCACCACGCGCAGGCGCCACAGGTCGTATTTGGTGATCCAGCCGTCGCGCGAGCCGAAGAACACGTAGCGCCCGTCGGGCGTAAACTTGGGACCGCCGTGCAGCGCGTAGCGGCTGGCAAAGCGCGTGATGACCTCAAGGCGGTCGCCGTCGAGCAGCGAGACATGGTGGTCGCCGCCCTCGACGACGACGAACAGGTTCATCGGGTCGGCGTCCCACTTGGGGTGCGCGGGTTCATCCTCGGGCGCGGGCGTGAAGTTGCGCGAGGCGCGGATGTCGGCCTCGCCCCAGCGCGGCGCGGGCACCACCGGCGTGCGTACCCAGGCGGCCAGGGCGCGGATCTCCGCGTCGCCCAGCTGTTCGGAGAACCCCGGCATCTGGGTGGCGGGGCGGCCCTGCTGGATGACGCGCAGCATCTCGGCGGGGCGTACACGCTCCAGGCTCTCGGGCAGCAGTGCCGGGCCCATCAGGCCGGTGCGCTGCGCGCCGTGGCACACGGCGCAGTGCTGCTGGTAGAGGGCGGGAGCGTCTGGCTTGGTGGCCTCGGGCGCCTGGGCGTGCAGCGTGGGCAGCCAGGCCAGGGCGGCAATGGCGGTCAGGGTAGTCAGCAGGGGGCGAAGGGCTTTATGCATGGGCGATCTCGATGGTGCGGCGCGCGTTTTTCCTGGCGGGCGGCTGGAACGGCGTGCTGGCCGCGCCTGTCTCGGCGTCGCTCAGGTAGCAGCCGGGGTCCTCGAACCATGGGTTGCCCGTGAGCTGCTGGGCGCGCACGCGCGTGTTGCCGTTGCAAATGGCAAGGTACTGGCACGCCGCGCAGCGGCCCTGCACGGGACGCGGGCGCTGCTTCAGGCCGGCCATCAGCGGGTCGCTGGTGTCGTTCCAGATCTGCGAGAACGGGCGCTCGCGCACGCTGCCCAGGTCGTGGTGCCACCACATGGTGTCAGGGTGCACATGGCCCAGGTTGTCGATGTTGGCCACCATCTGGCCGCTGGCGTTGCCGCCCCAGGCCACCAGGCGCTGGCACAGCGCGCCTTCCCACTGCGGCAGGTGCCGGCGCACCCACTGCAGCAGGTAGGGGCCGTCGGCGTCGTTGTTGCCGCTCACGTAGTCGTCCAGGCTGCCGGCCTGGGCGGCGGCCCAGGCGTGGTCGAACAGCAGGTCCATGGCGGCGCGCGTGGCCTGGTGGTGGGCGTCCTTGTCGCGGTGGATGTTGCCGCGCCCGGCGTAGTTCAGGTGCGAGAAGTAGAACTTGTTGGCCCCTTCGTCCTGCATGAGCTGCAAGAGCGCGGGCAGGTCGTGCGCGTTCAGCGCGGTCATGGTGAAGCGCAGGCCCACCTTGACCTGGTGCGTGGCCAAGTGGCGGATGGCAGCCAGGCTGCGGTCGAACGCGCCGTCGAGGCGGCGGAACTTGTCGTGCGTGGGTTTCAGACCGTCCAGGCTGATGCCCACGTAGTCGAAGCCCGCGCCCGCGATGCGCGCGGCCATGGGGGCGTCGATCAGCGTCCCGTTGGTGGACAGGCCGGTGTAGAAGCCCAGATCGCGTGCGCGCGCGGCGATCTCGAACAGATCGGGGCGCAGCAGCGGCTCGCCGCCCGAGAGGATGAGCGCCGGCACGCCGAAGGCCTTGAGGTCGTCCATCACGATGAACACTTCGGGCTGCGACAGCTCGCCCGCATAGTCGTGGTCGGCCGAGAGGGCGTAGCAGTGCTTGCAGGTGAGGTTGCAGCGGCGAATCAGGTTCCAGATGACGACGGGGCCGCGCGCGCGGCGCTCGTGCGGCACGGGATAGGTGCCGGTGGTCTCGGCCGCGTGCAGTTCGCGCAGGTACTGGCTGATGCGAAACATGGTCAATCTTCCTTGAGGCGCAGACCGGTCTTCTTGAGAATGGCCGTGGAATACAGGATGTCGCTGCCGTGGCAGGCATCGCCCAGCAGCGCGGCAATCTGCGCGGCCTGCCGCTCCACATGCGTGCGCGTGGGGCCGTGCAGCATCGCGAACAGGTTGTAGGGCCACAGCGGCAGGTGGCGCGGGCGGCGGTAGCAGTGGCTCACGCCGGGCAGGCTGGCCACCCGGCGGCCCAGCGTGGCGACCTGGGCGTCGTCCACGTTCCACACGCTCATGCCGTTGGCCGTGTAGCCCAGGCGGTAGTGGTTGGGCACGGCGCCTATGCGGCGCACCAGGCCCTCGTCGATCATCTGCGCCAGGCGCTCGCGCACCTGTTCTCCGGGTACGCCCAGCATGGCGCCCACGGCCTCGTAGGGCCGCGCCACGAGCGGCAGGCCCCCCTGGGTGGCGGCGATGAGCGCGCGGTCGAAGGCATCAAGCGCCATGGCGTTCTCCGGTGGACCCCGTGGGCAGGGGCGGCAGGCGCAGTTCCACGAAATACTCGTCTTCCTTGGGAAAGGCGTAGACGGGCAGGCCAGTCGCCGCCTCGATGCGGTCCAGCGCCGCGCGGGCCAGCGCGGGCGATTCGGCGGCGACCACGAACCACATGTTCAGCGCGTGCTCGCGCCGGTAGTTGTGGGCGACCTCGGTGAAGGCGTTGACGGTGGCGCTGACGGTGTCGAAGCGCGCCTCGGGCACGGCCATGGCTGCCAGCACGAACTGCCCGCCCGCGCGCTCAATCTGGAACAGCGGCCCGAAGCGGGTGAGCACGCCCTGCGCGAGCAGGCGGTGCAGGCGCTCGATCACCTGCTCCTCGGTCCATCCCAGGTCGGCGCCCACGGCGGCGAAGGGGTGGTCCACCAGCGGGAAGCCGCCGTGCAGGTGGTCTACCAGGCGGGCATCTTCAGGGCAGAGCATTGATGGTCTCCTGCAGGGCGGGCTCGGGCTCTGGGTTGGCGTGGGGTGCGTGATGGGCGAATCGCCGCGCCCCGGTCTGCTTGAAGCGCCGCAGCGAGAACAGGACGGCGCTGGGGCGGGCCGCCAGGCCGGCCTGGTCCATGGCCTCGGCCAGCACGGCACGCACCGTGTGGCGGTCGCGCCCGTGCACCATGCAGTAGAGGTTGTAGGGCCAGCCGGGCGCGCGGGCGCGGCGGTAGGCCAGGGTGATGCCCCGCGCGTGCGCCAGCGCCGCGCCATGGCCGTCCACCGCGGTGTCGGGCACGTCGAAAACGGCCATGGCGTTCGCCGTGTAGCCCAGTTCGTGGTGGCGCACCACCACGCCGAAGCGGCTGAGCAGGCCGGCTTGCTGCCAGCGCGAGAGCGTGGCCAGCACGTCGGATGTGCTGCAGTGCAGCTGGTCGGCCCAGACGTCGTAGGGCCGCTCGGTCAGGGGCAGGCCCTGTTCGGCCAGCGCGGCGAGCGGCCAGTCGCACGGTGCGAGCGGCGCGCTGGCTGGGGCCGTGGGGCCCGTCGCGCCGAAGGCCTCCGAGACGCCGGTGGCTGGGGAGGCCAGGTCGAAGGCCGTATCGATGCGGTAGGGCTGCAGCATGGGCAGGCGCAGCACGGGCAGGGCCGTGGCCTGCTCTATGGCCTGCAGCAGGCGCTCCACATGCTCGGCGTCGCGGCCGGTGGCGACGAACCAGAGGTTGGTGGCATGTTCGCGTTCGTAGTTGTGGTTGACGCCCTGGTGGGCCGACACGGTGGCCGCCACGTCGTCCAGGCGCTCGGGCGGTACGGCCATGGCAGCCAACAGCGAGGCACCGCCCGCGCCGGGGGCGAACACGGCGCCGATGCGGCTGAGTGCGCCAGCCTGCCAGAGCCGTGCATAGCTGCCGAGCACCTCGCTGGCGTCCAGCCCAAGGGTTCGGCCGATGGTGGCGAAAGGCTCGGCGCACAGGGGAAAGTCGCGCTGCCAGGTGTTGAGCAGCGTGAGATGCGTGGCGTGGTGGCTGCCCGGCATGGCCTAGAACCCCATGCGCTGCGCGCGGGCGGTGAAGAAGATGCCGCTGGGGGCATCGACGGCCAGCGTGGCCTGCGCCTGCAGCGTGTGGGTGTCATAGACCTGTACGCGGTTGTCGTCGCGGCAGCTGATCCATACGGACTCGCCGCGCGGCGTGAACTCCATGTGCAGCACGGCCTTGCCGGGCCGCAGCGTGTCGACGACGCGCTGGCTGGGCGTGTCGATGACCTGCACGCGGTCGTAGTCGGGTACGGAGAAGTTGACCCACACCTGGCGCCCGTCGGGCCGCGCCATCACGAACACGGGCTGGCCCGCGACAGGGATGCGCCCGACCTCGGCCCAGCTGTCGGTGTCCACCACCAGCACCTCGTGGCGGCCGATGGCCGGCAGATAGGCATGGCGGCCCGCCACGGCCCAGCCGCGCAGGTGGGGCATCTTGTAGACGGGCAGGGGTTGCTCGCCGCGCCCGTAGCCCGCCAGGATGCGGCGTGCGCGGGGCTCGGGCTCCCACAGGTCCACCATGGCCAGGCCGTCCTCGCCGAACAGCCCGGCAATGTAGTGACGGCCATTGGGCGTGACCAGCGCGTCGTAGGGCTGGCGGCCTATGCCGTGCAGCGTGGTCACGCGCGGCTGGGTGGGATCCTTGCAGTCGGCAATGCAGATGGCATTGGCGTCGAACAGGCTGTAGATGAAGCGGCGCTGGGGCAGGTCTGCCAGGCCCACCACGCGCGAGCGCTGGCCTTCGGCGGTGAGCGCCGGCAGGTCGGCCAGCTGCGCCAGGGTGACTGTGTCGAAGAGCTTCACGCCGCCGGGCGTGTAGTTCTGCGCGGCAACCAGGCTGCCATCGGCGCAGATGGCGCCGCCGATGGAGTTGCCAGCCTGCATCACGCGGCCGGCGATGCGCCGAGTGAGCAGGTCCACGCGGGTCAGGCCGCCGTCGCGGCCGAAGACATAGGCATGGCGTTCGTCGCGCGAGAAGACGACCGAGGCATGCGACAGGTCGCCCAGGCCCTCCACGCGGCCCACGGCTTCGCGCCGGGTGGTGTTGACGAGGGTGAGCGCCCCTTGGGCGCGCTCGATGACCACGCCGAGGTCGCCCGTGCCTTGCAGAGCGGGGGCCGGTGGCGTGGCCGTGGAAGAGGTGGCCGCGCAGCCGCTGGCAAGCAGCGGGGCGCCGGCACTGAGGGAGAGCAGGGTGCGCCGTTTCATGGGGCGGAGCTCCTGGTTTCTTCGGGAAAGCCGCTGGCCAGCCGCTGCGCGATCCACAGCGCCTCACCACTGTGCAGCAGGGCGCTCCAGGGCGGCATGGGGGTGCCGGGAATGCCGTGGGTGATGACGGCGGCCAGATAGTCGGCAGGCTTGGCGGCCAGGGCCTCGCGCGTGAGCGCGGGCCCCAGGCCACCGGTGAGGCGCATGCCATGGCAGGAGCCGCAGTCCTGGCGCACCATGCGCACGAGCTGCGCGACGCGTTCGGGTGCCGGCGCGGTTTGCGCGCCGGCGGCCGTGGCGCACAGCGCCAAGGCCAGGGTCAGGACGGGGGCATGGGTCATGGCGGGCCTTGGCTTGCGTCAGTAGACGTCGTGCTGGGTGTTGTGCACGTTGAAGTGGCCGGTGGGCGTGATCAGGCGCGGGTCCTTGATCACGGTCTTGAGCTTGAGCGTCTTGTCATCCACGACGACCAGGGCGCTTTGCTTGTCCTTGGCCGACCAGACGGCAAACCAGACCTCGTCACCCGCCTTGTTGAACTCTGGCTGTACCACGCGCTTGGCGCCGCCGTCGTTGGGCAGTCCCGCCCATTCGCCGATCGGCAGGGTCACATAGCCCTTGTCCAGGTCGTTGATGTCATACACCACGACCGACTGGGAGACCTTGGGGTCTGGGTTGAGGGGGGCGTCCGAGTACAGGTGCTTGGACTTGGGATGGCTCTTGATGAACAGTGCGCCGCCGCCGGGTCCCTTGAGCTTGGCCACTTCCTTCCAGGCGTACTGCTTGTACTTCTTGGGATCGGTGCCGATCAGCGAGATCGTCTCGTCACCCAGGTGGCCGGTGGCCCAGACGGGGCCGTACTTGGGATGGGTGAAGTTGGCGCCGCGGCCGGGGTGGGGAATCTTGCCCACTTCGGTCAGGCCGGCGAGCTTGCCGTCCTTGGCGTCGATCGCGGCGATCTTGTTGCTGTTGTTGGCAGCCACCATGAAGTAGCGCTTGGACGAGTCCCAGCCACCGTCATGCAGGAAGGGCGCCGAGCCGATCTCGGTCATCTTGAGGGCTTGAAGGTTGGAATAGTCCACCATCAGCGTTTTGCCGGTTTCCTTGACGTTCACGAGGAATTCCGGCTTGTAGTGCGACGCAACGATGGAGGCCACGCGCGGCTCGGGGTGGTATTCCTGCGTGCCCACGACCATGCCGCGGGTGGAAACGATCTTCAGCGGCTCCAGCGTGTCACCGTCCATGATGGTGAACTGGGGCGGCCAGTAGGAGCCGGCAATGGCCAGCTTGTCCTCGTAGCCCTTGAACTTGCTGGTGTCGACCGAGCGCGCCTCCAGGCCCACGCGGATCTCGGCCACGTTGTCGGGCTTTTCCATCCACAGGTCGATCATGTTGATCTTGGCGTCGCGGCCGATCACGAACAGGTAGCGCCCCGAGGCCGACATGCGCGAGATGTGCACGGCGTAGCCGGTCTTGACGATGTTGATGATCTCCTTGGTATCGCCGTCGATCAGCGCCACTTCGCCGGTATCGCGCAGCGTGGTGGAGAAGATGTTGGCGATGTTGTAGTTGTTCATCTTCTTCTTCGGCCGTTTCTCCGGAGGAATGATGACCTTCCAGGTGTTCTTGGCGTCGGCCAGGCCCCACTCGGGCGGTGTGGGCGGGTCCTGCTGGATGTAGCGGGCCATCAGGTCCACCTGCTTCTCATCCATTTCGCCCGAGGTCAGCCAGTTGGGCATGCCCGCCGGCGAGCCGTAGGCAATGAAGACCTTGAGGTATTCCGTACCCTTGGGCAGGGTGATGTCGGGCGTCAGCGGCTTGCCCGTGGCGCCCTTGCGCAGCACGCCGTGGCAGCCCGCGCAGCGCTCGAAATAGATCTTGCGGCCCAGGTCGAACTCGGCCTGCGTCATGGGCGGGGCCTTGGGGTTCATGCTTTGGTACATGGGCTCGTTGGCCAGGGGCGAGCTGCCCGCCTGGTAGTTCTTCTCGGCCTCTGAAACGTGCTTGCCGTCCTGTGCCATGGCGGTGGCCGACACCAGGGTGGCGGCCGCTAGCGCCACCAGCCTGGCGATCCTCTTTGCTGTCATTGTGGGTCCTCTGCGTCTCGGGTCAGCGCATGGGCGTGCCCCCGCTGAATGCCGGAGCCACTCTCGCGAGGTCGCTGTCCATCCCCTCTTGGTGCGAGTGGCTGCATCGTCGCAGCGGGCATTGCCACCTGTCCTTGAACTGGTTCAAGGACGCGGTCCGTGTGGCCTTTGAACAATGGAGCCCACCCCACGATCTGCCAAGAAAGGCCGACATGAACTTCATTGAAGATGCGCGCTGGTTCACCGCAGCGCCCACCACAGGCGTTCCGGGAACTCCCCCCCAACCCGGGCGCGTGACGCTGGTGGGCGCAGGCCCGGGCGACCCCGAACTGCTCACGCTGCGCGCCGTGAAGGCGCTGCGCGGCGCGCGCCTGGTGCTCTACGACCATCTGGTGGGCAAGGAGGTGCTGCGCTACGTGGCCGAGGACGCCGACCTGATCTACGTGGGCAAGGAAGCCTCGCACCACACGCTGCCGCAGGAGTCCATCATCGACCTCATGGTGCGGCTGGCGCGCAGCGGGCGCAGCCTGGTGCGGCTCAAGGGGGGCGATGGCTTCATCTTCGGCCGCGGCGGCGAAGAGGTGCAGGCGCTGGCCGAGGCGGGCATCGCCTTCGACGTGGTGCCCGGCATCACGGCGGCACAGGGGGCGGGCGCCTGCGCCGGCATTCCTCTGA
Source organism: Diaphorobacter oryzae DSM 22780 (assembly GCF_059568935.1). Lineage (NCBI taxonomy): Bacteria > Pseudomonadati > Pseudomonadota > Betaproteobacteria > Burkholderiales > Comamonadaceae > Diaphorobacter > Diaphorobacter oryzae. Next base: position 312,008 of record NZ_JCANUL010000001.1, read on the forward strand.
CCCACCGCGACCATGCGGCCACGCTGGTGTTCGCCACCGGGCACCTGCGCGGCGACGACGAGGTCGCGCTCGATTGGGAGGCGCTGGCGCGGCCGCGCCAGACCGTGGTGATCTACATGGGGGTGGGCACGCTGCCCGTGATCTGCAAGGAACTGGTGGCCCATGGCCTGCCGGCTTGCACACCCGCGGCCCTGGTCGAGCAGGCCTCGCTGCCGGGACAGCGCTGCATCAGCGGCACGCTGCAGGAGCTGCCCGCACTGGCGCTGCAGCACCGCGTGCGACCGCCGGCGCTCATCGTGGTGGGGGACGTGGTGGCGCTGCAGCCGCAGCTGCTGCGGGGAATGCAGGCCACGGTGCTGTGACGGCCCTGCGGCCCGCTGTACGGGCCGCTTTCAGGCATCATGGGCGCTTCATCTGGCAAAGCCCATGCAACAAGACATTCTCATCAACTGGTCGCCCCAGGAAACGCGCGTGGCGGTGGTCGAAAACGGCTCCGTGCAGGAGCTGCACGTGGAGCGCACCCTGGAGCGCGGCCTGGTTGGCAACGTGTACCTGGGCAAGGTGTCGCGCGTGCTGCCGGGCATGCAGTCGGCCTTCATCGATATCGGCCTGGAGCGAGCGGCCTTCCTGCACGTGGCGGACGTGTGGCAGCGCCAGGAGGGGGGCGAGGCACCCATGTTCACGCGCAAGGGCGAGCCGCCCGTGCCCATCGAAAAGCAGGTGTTCGAGGGGCAGGCGCTGATGGTGCAGGTCATCAAGGACCCGATAGGCAGCAAGGGCGCGCGCCTGTCGACCCAGATCAGCATCGCCGGGCGGCTGCTGGTGTTCCTGCCGCAGGACGACCATGTGGGCGTGTCGCAGAAAATTCCGCAGGAGGAGCGCGACGCGCTGCGTGCGCGCCTGCAGGCCCTGGTGGGCGACAAGTCCACGGGCGGGGGCGGCGGCTTCATCCTGCGCACCAATGGCGAGGACGCGAGCGACGATGAGCTGGCGGAAGACATTGCCTACCTGCGCAAGACCTGGGCGGGCATCCGGCAGGCGGCGCAGACCCGGCCGCCCACCTCGCTGCTGTACCAGGACTTGAGCCTGCTGCAGCGCGTGCTGCGCGATCTGGTGAGCGAAGAAACGCAGAGCATCCGCATCGATTCGCGCGAACAGTTCGCCGCACTCAATGCGTTCGCCAACGAGTTCATGCCCTCCGCTGCGGCCAAGCTGCAACTCTACAAGGGAGAGCGGCCGGTCTTCGACCTGTATTCCATCGACGAGGAAGTGGCCCTGGCCCTGGGCCGGCGCGTGCAGCTCAAGTCCGGGGGCTACCTGATCGTGGACCAGACCGAGGCGCTCACCACCATCGACGTGAACACCGGCGGCTACGTGGGGGCGCGCAACTTCGACGACACCATCTTCAAGACCAACCTGGAGGCGGCCGGCGCCATCGCGCGGCAACTGCGACTGCGCAACCTGGGCGGCATCGTGATCGCCGACTTCATCGACATGCTGCGCGAGGACCACCAGGCGGCCGTGCTGGCGGAGTTTCGCAAGCAGCTGGCCCGCGACCGCGTCAAGACCATGGTGGGCGGCTTTTCGCAGCTGGGCCTGGTGGAGATGACGCGCAAGCGCACGCGCGAATCGCTGTCGCACATGCTGTGCGAGCCATGCCCCACCTGCGCGGGTGTGGGGGAGGTGAAGACGGCGCGCACCGTGTGCTACGACATCCTGCGCGAAGTGCTGCGCGAGGCGCGGCAGTTCAACCCGCGCGAGTTCCGCGTCATCGCCTCGCCCAAGGTGGTGGAGCTGTTCCTGGACGAGGAGAGCCAGCACCTGGCGGGCCTGTCGGACTTCATCGGCAAGCCGATCTCGCTGCAGGCGGAGGCGGGTATGGGGCAGGAGCAGTACGACATCGTGCTGCTGTAATTTGAGTCAAATTGGCCTCTGGCGCTTATCTGGCAAGCGCTAGCAGCTATCAAAATGATATGAATCAGGTGGCTGGGACAACGGCAGGGCCGGGCGCGGTGTCGGTGCGGGACGCATGGGTGGATGCCGGCAGCGGCCCGCTGTTCGTGCGCAGATGGTTGCCGGCTGGCGCAGGGCAGGGCGCGGGGGCGCCCATCGTGCTGTTCCACGACTCGCTGGGCTGCGTGGCGCTGTGGCGGGACTTCCCGCCATTGCTGTGCGCACACACCGGGCGCGAGGTGCTGGCGTACGACCGGCTGGGGTTCGGCCAGTCCGCGCCGCGCAGCGACCCCCTTGCCATCGACTTCGTGCGGATGGAGGGCGAGCAGGTCGTACCGCGCATGCTACGGCACTGCGGCGTGGAGCGCTTCGTGGCCATGGGCCACAGCGTGGGCGGCGGCATGGCGGCGTTCGCCGCGGCCGCTGCGGGCGACGCCTGCGGGGCCCTGATCACCGAATCGGCGCAGTGCTTTGTGGAGGAACTCACATTGCAGGGGATCCGCGCGGCCGAGGCCGCGTTCGCAGCCGGTGGCGAGATGGATCGCCTGCGCAAGTACCACGGCGACAAGGCCCGCTGGGTGCTGGAGGCGTGGACGCGCACCTGGCTCTCACCGGCATTCCGCGACTACAGCCTGGAGCCGGTGCTGCCCCGGGTGCAGTGCCCCGCGCTGGTGATCCACGGCGAGCGGGATGAATACGGCTCGGTGCGGCAGCCCGAACGGATTGCACAGTGTGTGGGCGGGACGGCAGAGCTGGCGCTGCTGGCCGGCTGCCACCACGTGCCGCACCGCGAGCGCGCGGCTGAGGTGCTGCAGCGCATCGCGGCATTTCTGGCGCCGCTGGCGCACTGACCCGGGGGTGTTCAGAGCCGGCGCAGCCGCTCAATGGCTGCGCGCAGGGTCTCGTCCTTCTTGGCGAAGCAAAAGCGCACCACGCGCTGGTCGAAGCCGTCGCCATAGAAGGCCGATAGCGGAATGGCGGCCACGCCGATCTCGCGCGTGAGCCATTGACAGAAGTCGGATTCGTTCAGGTCGCTCACGGCCGAGATGTCCACGCACTGGAAATAGCTGCCGGTGCTGGGCAGCAGCTTCAGGCGCGAGCCTGCCAGCCCCTGGCGGAACAGATCGCGCTTGGCCTGGTAGAAGGCGGGCAACTGCAGGTAAGGCGCGGGGTCTTGCAGGTATTCGGCCAGGCCGTGCTGCATGGGCGTGTTCACCGTGAACACGTTGAACTGGTGCACCTTGCGGAATTCCGCCGTCATGGCGGCCGGCGCGGCCACCGTGCCCACCTTCCAGCCGGTGACGTGGAAGGTCTTGCCGAAGCTGGAGACGATGAAGGCGCGCGCCGCCAGGCCTGCGAAACGCGCCGCGCTCTGGTGCTCGGCACCGTCGAAGACCATGTGCTCGTAGACCTCGTCGCTGATCAGCAGCACGTTCGTGGGGGCCAGCAGTTCCTCCAGCGTGCGCATGTCCCCGTCCGTCCAGATGGTGGCGCTGGGGTTGTGCGGCGTGTTGATGAGCAACAGGCGCGTGCGCGGCGTGATGGCGGCGGCGATCTTGGCGAAGTCCGGCCGGAAGCTGCCCGGCGTGAGCGGCACGCGCACGACCACGCCACCCGCTAGCTCGATATTGGGCACGTAGCTGTCGTAGCAGGGCTCCAGCACGATGACCTCGTCGCCTGGCTGCACGCAGGCCAGGATGGCCGTGAGAATGGCCTGCGTGGCCCCGGCCGTGATGGTGATTTCGGTGTCGGGGTCATATTGGCGGGCGTGGAGTGCTTCTATTTTTGAAGCAACCGCCTGGCGCAGGGCCGGCACGCCCGCCATGGGGGGGTACTGGTTGTGGCCCGCCTGCATGGCGTGGGTGACGGCGTCCAGTAGCTTCGGGTCGCAGTGAAAGTCTGGAAAGCCCTGGCCCAGGTTCACGGCCTGGTGCTGCTGCGCCAGGGCCGACATGACGGTGAAGATGGTGGTGCCTACGTTGGGAAGGCGGCTGGGAAAGGGTGGAGAAGGCAGGCGGTCGATGGCGTTCATGGGGCGGTCGATGGCGGGCAGGCCAGGGCAGGGGGTCAGAGTTCGTAGTCGTTCACATGCCCGGTCATGGCGCGGGCGATGAGGTCGCGGCTCAGGCGGTCGCTGAGCAGTTCGGCAAACTTGTAGACGAAGTTGCGCAGGTAGGCGCCCCGCTTGAAGGCCACGCGTGCCACGCTCTGCCCGAAAAGGTGGCCCACCGGGCGCACGACGAGGTCCCCCTGCGGGTCGTCGCGCATGGCCATCTCGGCCACGATGCCGATGCCCAGGCCCAGTCGCACGTAGGTCTTGATCACGTCGGAGTCGATGGCCTCCAGCACGATGCGCGGCTGCAGCTTGCGGGTGGCGAAAGCCTGGTCGATCTTGCCGCGGCCGGTGAACGAGGGGTGGTAGGTGATGAGCGCCTCGTGCGCGATGTCTTCCAGGCCGATGCGGTCCTTCTGCGCCAGCGGATGGCTGGACGGCAGCACCAGCACGTGCTGCCATTCGTAGCAGGGCAGGGTGACGAGGTCCGGGTAGTCGGCCAGGGATTCGGTGGCCATGCCGATCTCGGCCACTTCGTCGATCACCATGCGCGCCACCTCGTGCGGCGTGGCCTGGTGCAGGCTGATGGTCACCTTGGGGTAGGCCTCGCGCAGCCTGGCCACGGGCATGGGCAGCACGTAGCGCGCCTGCGTGTGGGTGGTGGCAATGGCCAGCGTGCCGCTGTCCTGCGCGCTGTACTGTTCGCCGATGCGCTTGAGGTTGCCCACCTCCCGCATGATGAGTTCGATGCTCTTGAGCACATGCTGGCCCGGCTCGGTGATGCGCTTGAGCCGCTTGCCGTGGCGGGCGAAGATGTCCACGCCCAGTTCGTCCTCCAGTTCGATGATGGCCTTCGAGACCCCGGGCTGGGAGGTGTGCAGCGCCTTGGCGGCCTCGGTGAGATTGAGGTTGCGGCGCGCGGCCTCTTGGACGAAGCGAAACTGGTGCAGATTCATATCTGATTTCGGCTAAAGAATCACATCATTATGCTTCATTAATCTAATGATGTCTGCTTCAGCCGGTCGTCAGGGTTCTGCGATGCCCTCGCTGGCAATGTGCGCCATGAGGGCGGTCATGCGCTCGTCCTCGCCGATGGGGGGGCGCAGCTGCAGCCGCATGCGGGGAAAGGCCTGGGCCAGCTCCTGCACCATGCGCGGGAGGTCTTCGCGCGCATGGCGCCCCGTGCCCAGGAACATGGGGACAATGCCCACGCACGCCACACCCTCGGCGGCCATGTCCTGGACCGCCGAGGCCAGGTCCGGACCGCACAGCTCCAGATAGGCGCAGCGCACGCTCAGCGCAGGCTGGTCGGCCTGGATGCGCGCGCACACGGCCTCCATGGGGCGGCGCCATTGGGGGTCGCGCGAACCATGGGCCAGCAAAATCAGGCCGTTTGGATGGGCCATGGTTAGCGCCTCAGCACCAGCCAGCCGAAGGCCGCCAGGGATAGCAGTGAATAGATCAGCCCTGGCGCGGCCGCGGTGAGCCATGGTGACCAGTTCTGCAGATTGCCTGCGAAGCCGAACACGTTGTTCAACAGGAAGAAGCTGATACCCGCCATGACCCCGCCAAACACATAGCCGGCAATGCCGCCCGAGCGGAAATGCAGGTAGGCGAAGGGCAGTGAGAGCACCACCATCACCAGGCAGCTCAAGGGATAGAACACCTTGCGCCAGAACTCGATCTCGTAGCGCTGGGCAGCCTGCCCGTTGGCCTCCAGGTGGCGGATGTAGCGGAACAGGTCGATGGTGGCCATCTTGTCGGGCTTGAGCAGCGAGGCCGCCACCATGTCCGGGCTGATGCGCGTGGCCCAGCGCAGGGCAGGCTCTTGCATTCGGGTCACATGCACGTCCCCGTTGGCCTGGTGCTCGAACACGCTGCGCTTGACCTCCTGCAGATTCCAGGCGTCGGCGCTGTCGTCGAACGTGGCCTGCTCGGCCTGGGTCGTGGAGGCGACACGGCCTTGGGCGTCGAACTCGAACACACGCACGGAGCGCATGTGGCCATTGGGATCAATGGCGCGCACGTTCACGGCGAACGAGTGCCCGTCCTGCCGCTCCTTGAGCCAGGCTCCGGTGGCTCCCGTGCTGATCTGGCCCAGCCGCCGGGCCTTGACCAGCGATGCGGCCCGCTCGGTGGCTGGGGCAAGGTAGTCGCCCACAGTGAATGTGACGGCGACGAAGGCGCAGCCCAGCATCAGCAGCGTACTGAGCGCACGCCATGGCCCGAGTCCGCTGGTGCGCATGATGGTGAACTCCGAACTCTGCGCCAGTCGGGCCATGACGAAGATGGTGCCGATCAGCACGGTGATGGGCAGCAGCTCATACAGGTGCTGCGGCAGGCTCAGCGCCACAAACAGCAGTGCGTGGGAGAGCTGGTAGCCATTGGCCCCCGCGCGCCCGACCCAGCGCAGCTCGTCCACCATGTCGAAGAAGAAAAACAGCGCGAGAAAGGCCAGCGTGACAAAGGCCACGCCTGTGATGACCTCGCGGTAGATGAAGCGTCGGATCGTCGTCATGTGCTTTTCCGGCGGGGCAAGAGCCTGCGCAGCGACCAGTGGTTGTGGCGCGCCGCCAGCAGCAGCAGCCCGAGCGCCAACGTGCCGCCATGCAGCGCCAGCATGAAGGGCAGCAAGCCCAGCCGGCCGACGCCAATCCAGGTCTGGCCCACCGTCATGAGGTTGTAGTACACCATGAATGCGAACAGCGCGAACACTAGGCTGGTGCTGCGACCGGCCCGCGGGTTGACGATGGCAACCGCCAGGCCCAGCACGATGAAGTTCAGCGCGGCAAAGGCCATGCCCATGCGCCAGCCCAGTTCTGCCTGATGGCGCGGCTGGGGATCCCGTATCAGCTCCCAGGTATCGCGCGTCTTCACGGCGCCCGCGTCAGGGTCGTTCTGAGAGCTGCTGCCGATATGCGTACCGTATTCGACGAATTCACTGATGCGCAGTCCCGGCTTGTCGAGCAGCGTCTCCAGTCGCTGACCGTTGCTCAGCAGCGCCATGCGTTCGCCGTTGCGTATCTCGAGCCGCGCGCTCTGCGCCGAGGTGACGGTTTCCCGGTGCGCCTCGGTCGTGGCGATGAACACGTTGCTCGCCGCGTTGGCATCCGGCGTGTCCTTGTCGATGAAGAACACACGCGAGCCGTTGGAGGATTCCTGGAACTCGCCCGGGGCGATGCGGTCCACGTCGCTGCGCTGCTCGTACTGGGTCTTGAGTTCCTGGATTTGCCTGTTGGCCCAGGGCCACACGACGAGGGACAGCGCGGCGATGGACAGCATCACCGGCCAGGAAAAGCGCAGCAGCGGTGCCATCAGGCTCATGAGGCCGCGACCGGCGGAGAACCAGATGACCATCTCGCTGTCGCGGTACATGCGTGCCAGGGCCCCCACAACGGCGATGAAGAGGCTCAGGCTGAGGATCGTGGGCAACTGCCCCAGCACCGTGAAGCCCATGACCAGCATCACGTCGGATGGAGCCACACTGCCTCGGGACGCCTGGCCCAGGGTGCGGATCAGCATCATGGTCATCACCACGGTGATCAGAACCACCAGGGTTGCGCCAAAGGTGCGGGCCAGCTCCTTGCGGATGGATGAATCGAATAACATTGGCTCGAAGGAAAACGCCGATTATGAACTTTGAACTGAAGACGCTTTCGTTGTCCTCCGCCGCTGCGCACAAATGCGATCTGCTGGCGGTGCTGGTGCCAGAGGGATTCGAGCCACGTGCAGATGCCTTGTCAACCCTCGCCGCGAGGGCGCTGAAGGACGGTGACCTGGAAACCAAGCCAGGCAAGCTTCTGCAGCTCTACGCGCCTGTAGGCATTGGGGCACGCAGGGTCGTCTTGCTGGGGTGCGGCGACGGCGGTCCGCGTGCCGTGCGCCAGGCTGTGCAGGCTCTGGGGGCGGTCCTGAAGGCACCTTCCGTCAAGCGTGCGACCGTGGTGTTTGCCGCCGCCGCCAAGGCGGGTGCCGTGGAGGCATTGATGCGAGCGGTCGCCGATGTCAGCTACGTCTACACGGCCACCAAAAGCAAGGCCGAGCCACGTGCGCTGTCGCGCGTGACGGTGGGGGTGTCCAACGCGGGCATGGCCGAAGCGGAGTTCACGACGGGGGCGGCGCTCGTTGCGGGCATTGAATATGCGCGCGAGTGGGCCAATCGCCCGGCCAATCACGCAACGCCTGCGCTGGTGGGCAATGCGGCCAAGGCACTTGCCAAATATTCGGGGGTCCAGTGCAAGCTGCACGGGCCGGCGGAAGTGGCCAAGCTGGGGATGGGGGCGTTTCTCGCCGTGGCGCAAGGCTCGGAGCAGCCGCTGCGTTTCATTGAATTGCGCTATGACGGCGCAGCTCGGACGCAGCCTCCCGTGGTGCTGGTCGGCAAGGGGATTACCTTTGATACGGGTGGTATTTCGCTGAAGCCGGCCGCCGAGATGGATGAGATGAAGTTCGACATGGGGGGCGCGGCCAGCGTGCTTGGCGTGTTCCGCGCGCTGGCGGAGCTGAAGCCGGCCATCAACGTGGTAGGACTCATCCCTGCCTGCGAAAACATGCCGGATGGCAAGGCCGTCAAGCCCGGGGATGTCGTCACGAGCATGAGCGGCCAGACCATCGAAATCCTGAATACCGATGCGGAAGGGCGCCTGGTGCTGTGCGACGCGCTGTCCTATGCGGCGCGCTTCAAGCCGGCAGCCATGATCGACGTTGCGACGTTGACTGGCGCCTGTGTCGTGGCGCTGGGCGGGCTGCGCAGCGGCATGTTCGCCTCGGATGATGACCTGGCAGAGCGCTTGTTGGCTGCGGGCGAAACGGCACTGGATCCCTGCTGGCGCTTGCCGCTCGATGAGGAATATGCCGAGGGACTCAAGAGCCATTTTGCCGACATGGCCAACGTGGCTGGGCGCGCCGGAGGCGCCATTACCGCGGCCAAGTTCCTGCAGCGTTTCGTCGGAGACATTCCCTGGGCGCATCTGGATATTGCCGGAACGGCCTGGAAGGGCGGGGCGGCGAAGGGGGCGACAGGGCGTCCCGTGGGCTTGTTACTGCACTATTTGCTGGGCATGGCGTCTGCGTCCTCAACGAAGCGACCAGCGGCGAAGCCCAGGCGCGTGCAGGCGGGGTGATGAACGCCCCGGATGGTCAGGGCATGACCCAAGTCGCATTCCATTTCAATGCGCCAGACAAGCTGGCCTATGTCTGCCGTTTTACAAGGAAGGCGACTCGCCTTGATGCGCGTGTGGCAATCACGGGTTCTGCAGAAGACTTGCAGCGCCTTGATCGCATGCTGTGGGCCTTGGGATCATCCGATTTTGTGGCTCATTGCACCCATGACGCCGACGAGGAGATGCTGCAGGCATCGCCAGTAGTGCTGGCGATGGATCCGCGCACATGCCGCCACCGCGATGTATTGGTCAATGTCGGCGATGCGGTGCCCGAGGGTTTTGAGCAATTTGCCAAGCTGGTGGAAGTGGTGAGTCAATCCAATCCGGCAGATCGAGGCCGTGCCCGCGAGCGCTGGCGTGACTATGCTCAGCGTGGCTATGACATCGTCCGCCACGACCTGGAGCTGAAAGAGGGCAACTGATGGCCGCTTCCAAGACGCCCCCCAGATTTGTGCCTACGCTCACCGATGTGGTGCAACTGCCTGGCAACGGGCAGCAGCACGTACCTGCCAAAACAGTACAGGCAATGGCAACCCCGCCAGAGCCAGCACTTTCTTCTCGATCACCTGCGGTTCCGCAGGTATCAGCCTCACCTCCCCCCCCTTCTGAGAGTTCCGGGACTGCCGCCGTAATGGACGGCCTGCCTTATGGCTTCGAGGAGTATGTGGTGCACCGCGTCCTGCAGCGCGTAGACGTTGTGCTGGATCAGCGTCTGCGGGAAGCGATTGCACTGGTAGTGCAGGAACAAACGCGCTCCATGGTCCCTCGTCTCCGGGAAGAGGTGGAGTCCGTGGTACGTCATGCGGTCTATGAAGCGGTGGCCGAAGAGCTGGTGAATCAGCGGAACGACCCTTGAAGTGGCGTGACAGGGTATCTCCTGTGTCGTTTCCCGGAAACTCCATCGTGTTCCCTAGTGAAGTGGCCCATAAATTGCGATATGTTTCTCCGCGTTGGCACACAACACAATCGTTCCAGCGCTTTTCTTAATTGGAGATCCCTATGCAACTGAAGTTGAAACTGACCGTGGCTGCTGCGATCGCAGCGGTTGCCGGGATGGCCGCCGCTCAAGAAGTGGTGAAAATTGGTCATGTGGCCCCGGTTTCCGGAGCCCAGGCGCACTACGGCAAGGACAATGAGAATGGCGCGCGCATGGCCATTGAGGAGTTGAATGCCCAGGGCGTCACGATCGGAGGCAAGAAGGTCAAGCTGGAATTGCTGGCCGAGGATGATGCGGCAGACCCAAAGCAGGGCACGGCTGCCGCACAAAAGCTGTGTGACGCCAAGGTCGCCGGTGTTGTGGGTCACCTGAATTCCGGCACCACGATTCCCGCTTCGAAGATCTACAACGATTGCGGCATTCCGCATGTGACGGGCGCCGCCACCAATCCCAATCTGACACGCCCCGGCTATAAAACGACGTTCCGGATCATTGCCAATGACAATGCCCTGGGAGCAGGCTTGGCCGTTTATGCGGCTGAAACACTGAAGCTCAAAACCGTGGCTATTGTCGACGACCGCACGGCCTATGGCCAGGGCGTCGCCAACGTGTTCAAGCGCGTCGCGGCAGAGAAGGGTATGAAGGTGGTGGACGAGCAGTTCACCACAGACAAGGCCACGGACTTCATGGCCATTCTGACGGCCATCAAGGCAAAGAGCCCAGACGCCATCTTTTACGGCGGCATGGATCCCCAGGCGGGCCCCATGCTGCGGCAAATGGAACAGCTGGGCATGGGGAACGTGAAGTATTTCGGCGGTGATGGCGTCTGCACAACCGAAATTGCCAAGCTGGCCGCTGGCGCCAAGACGCTGGGCAATGTGGTGTGCGCAGAAGGCGGTGCGTCATTGGCCAAGATGCCTGGCGGGACGGCCTGGAAGGCCAAATACGACGCCAAGTACCCCGGCCAATTCCAGGTCTACAGTCCATACACCTACGATGCGACCATGCTGCTGGTGGACGCCATGAAGCGTGCGAACTCTTGGGATCCCAAGGTCTATATTCCCGAACTGCTCAAGTCCAACTACAAGGGTGTTACCGCCAACATTGCTTTTGAGCCCAATGGCGAAATGAAGAATCCGGCCATCACGCTGTATGTGTACAAGGATGGCAAGAAAACGCCGCTGAATTGAACAGCAGAGCGTTTGAAGAAAACCGACGGTTCGCCGTTCCGGTTTGATACAAACAGGGCCTCATTGAGGCCCTGTTTGCGTTGAAGCGCTTGACGATGCCTCCGCGGTACGCTTCAGCGGCGTACCTGCAGGGCTCCCGGGTTGACGATATTCGTCGGCGTTCCCTTGATGTAATTCACGACGTTGTCGAAGGCGGCGCCGAAGTAGAGTTCATAGCTGTCCTGCTCCACATAGCCTATGTGCGGGGTGCAGATGCAATTTTCGAGTCGAAGCAGGGCGTGTCCTTGCAAAATTGGCTCGCTTTCGAAAACATCGATCGCCGCCATGCCCGGACGCCCCCGGTTGAGAGCCGCAATCAAAGCATCCGTTTCAATCAGTTCTGCGCGTGAGGTATTCACAAGCAGCGAGGTCGGTTTCATACACGACAGATCCTCCAGCGTAATGATTCCGCATGTTTCCTCCGTGAGGCGCAGATGCAGGGACACCACATCGCACTGCGAGAAAAATTCGGCACGAGAACTTGCAACCTGCAATCCGTCGCTTAATGCTTGTGCCCGGGATGCTTCACGCCCCCAGACTCTCACGTTCATGCCAAATGCCCGACCATAGCTGGCGACAATCTGGCCGATGCGTCCGTAGCCCCAGATGCCGAGAGTCTTGCTGCGAAGTACGTTGCCCAGCCCAAAGTTGGCAGGCATGGACGCCGCTCGCAGGCCTGACTGTTGCCACGCACCATGCTTAAGATTGGAAATGTATTGGGGCAAGCGCCGCATGGCCGCCATGATGAGCGCCCAAGTCAATTCGGCAGGTGCGACAGGAGAGCTTACGCCTTCGGCCACTGCGATGCCGCGTTCGGTGCAGGCTTCGAGATCGATATGTCCGCCCACACGTCCCGTCTGCGCAATAAGCTTCAGGCGCGGAAGCTTGTCCACCAGTTGCCGCGAAATCTGCGTGCGGTCCCGGATCAAGACGATGACATCGGCATCTCTCAGCCGAACCGACAGCTGTCCCAACCCTTTGACCGTGTTGGTGTAGACCTTTGCAGAGTAAGGATCAAGCCGCGCTGCGCAATGCAGCTTGCGGACTGCATCCTGGTAATCATCAAGTATTACGATATTCATGCTGCCTCTAGTACATCTATGCGAGAGGGACGCAGGACACTCATTGAATCTGCAATGGCATGGTTACGAGCCATCCATGACGCCAACGGGCATTGTCGTTGATGAAAGGTACAGGGCCGCGCATCGGCTCAGCGACGGTAGCAGGGAGAGTAACGATAGCGTATCCAAGTATGTCTTATATTAAACATAATATACATCGTATCTATCAGAGTTTCATGCGTTTTTGGCGTCGTTTCTTGGGCCGTTCACATAAGCAAATTTGACGCTATTTCACAAGTAAATTTGTTGCTATACCGAAGATGGGTAAGGCCTCATCGACGCAACAACAATCGCCAGCCGTTCGCGGTACTGAAGTTGCGTCTAATTCTGGCGCGAAGTTGTAACCCATCCAGGCAGTTGAGCATCGAGCACCGGCCGAACCAACGCCGATTCCGGCGAAAATGGCGGCATGACGAAAGCAATTGCGCATCCAACACCAGCCCAGCGTTGGTCGGCTGGGGCGCGTTCGCACCGCGAATTCATCGCCGAGTCGTTCGACCGCGCAGTTCAAACTAACAAGGCAGCGCTCGCCAGTGCTCGCGCAATGGCGTCGAGTATGCGCAGCGGACGACCTCTGCAGCGTGCTCCCGCTCGCTGAGCGCGAACTGGTCTTTAGTTTTTTGCATTGGGCCCTTGCTACGGTGTGCTAGCTAGATCTAGCGCTTGGACTTCGTTCTTCGAGCCCTCGCAGGCGGGGGCGCTTCTTCGGTTGGACTCAGTGGCAGCCGATCTCGCAATTCGTTGAGCACCGCAAACATGTCATTGCTGCGCTCATCTAATTTCGCCTGAAGGCCTTTGATTTCGTCGCGGGCAGATTGCAGCTCCTGGGATAGGCGCGCCTTCTCGATTTGCAGGGCGCCTATACGAGTGTCAAGGTCCCGCGCCCTGTCCGTTGCATCGGACAGGGACTGGGCGGCCTTTCTGTTGTCGCCCTCCAGCTGGGATGCGAGCCGCTTCGACTCCTGCCTTGCCCGGTCTACCTCCGCGTTGAGCCTGCGTTCCTGGGCCTGTGCGCGCTCTTCGAGACGCGAGCGCTCAGTCTGGTGATCCACATCTCTGGCTTCCTGGCGACGTCTATCTGTATCTGCGAGCCGGCGTAGTTGCGCGCAGTCCGAGCGCGAGGTGTCCAGCATCTGCTGGCTGGCCTGGAGTTGCTGCTGCAGATCCTGGGTCAACCGACCCAGGTCGGTAATCTGGGCATCTCTGGCCTGCATGGCTAATGTATATGCCGCACTGCGGTCGGCCAGGCGCTGCGTTTCCCGCGCCAACTCGTCCTGTGCTTGGCGTAGCGCCTCGGCTTGAGCTCCCAACTCCTCGCGAGCTTGGGCGAAATGGGCTGTAGCCCGCTCGTCGGAGTGCTGGAGCGCCCTTCCCCACAGGGCTTTCGCTGCCCTGATCACGGGAGCGGGCAAGGGAACTTGGGGCCCTGCAGCGTTCTGCTCAGCCGTATCTGCTGGCGCCTGCAGTCGCTTGGCCAGCGAGCCGTACCACCCGTCGAGCATGGGGCCGACGGTGTTGGGTGAGCCGCTGCCCAGCTGCTGCCGCACCCGCTCGATCGTCGGCCGCTCGCCCAGGGCAAGCACTGCATCGGCCGCAGCCCAGACTTCATCTATCTGCACGCCGCGCGGGCCTCGCACAATTTTTGGTTGCATCGCCCTACTCCACTCATTTTTTACCAACGATAATCGATGCTTATCGTTGTTCATTAGCAAAATTTGTCTCAAACAATACATCATATGTAGTGTTTCCCTAAATATTATCCTTCCAACCTCGGTTTCACCATGCGTCTGCCCTCCCTGAGAAATGTTCCCTCGCTGGAGCCGTCCTCCCTGTCACAGGTGACGGCGCAGGCCGTCGAAGATCTGATGCGCGAGGGGGAGTCGGCGAACACGCTGGCAAGCTATCGCTCTGCATTGCGCTACTGGGCTGCCTGGTTTGGCCTTCGGTATGGTCAAGCCATTGCGTTGCCATTGCCGGCGAACGCCGTCCTGCAGTTCATCGTGGATCACGCGCAGCGGACCACCGCCGATGGCCTGGCTCACGAGCTGCCGCCTGTCATTGATCAGGCGCTGATGGATGCGGGATTCAAGGGAAAGCCAGGTCCGATGGCGCTCAACACCTTGATCCACCGGATCGCCGTGCTGTCCAAGGCTCACCAGCTCCGAGAGTTAAAAAACCCTTGCCAGGATCCCAAAGTGCGCGAGTTGCTGGCCAAGACACGTCGGGCCTATGGCAAACGGGGTGCGCTTCCGCACAAGAAGGATGCGCTGACCAAGGATCCACTGATGGCTATCCTGGACACTTGTGATGAATCACTCAAAGGCATACGTGACCGCGCCCTCCTCCTCTTTGCCTGGGCATCGGGAGGGCGCCGACGGTCTGAGGTGGCAAGTGCAGCCATGAAGAATCTTCGCCGTGTAGGGCCGAGCAGCTTCACCTACACCCTTGCCTATTCCAAGAGCAACCAGACTGCGGCGGATCGACCAGACAACGTGAAACCACTAGAAGGCATTGCTGGGGAGGCACTGCAGACGTGGCTGAGCACTTCAGGTATTGAGGACGGAGCGATTTTTAGACAGGTCAGGAAAGGCGGACACCTTGGAGGACCGCTCTCCCCTGCTGCCGTGCGAGATATTGTTCGAGAGCGCGCAAGACTTGCCGGGCTGCCGGAGGTGTTTTCCGCTCACTCGCTAAGGTCGGGGTTTGTGACTGAAGCTGCCGTTCAGAACGTACCACTGGCGGACACCATGGCGATGACCGGGCATCGTAGCGTTGCGAGCGTTGTGGGGTACTACCGCCCTTCAAACAGCAACCCTGCGGCGAAGCTACTCTGAAGCACCAGCGCCGCTGGCTTTACGGGGTAATCTCACTTGCCGTGCAAAAAACGGCTAGGGGCACAGGGGTAACTCGCGCTTATTCCCATAATGTGGAGTTTTGAAAGGCGATTGCTCAGACTTCGGCATGTTTGCCGCCGCGCTGACCATAGGAGGACCAGCTTGCCTAGCTATTACCTGCGTTTCGTTGGCTCCGACATGCGAACATTGCTGCCACCAGTGCCTATATGTACACGGAGGGCGACGTTCGGGACGACCAGACCTCCAAGAACCACCGCCTTGAGTGGTCGCAGTCTTGAGACCGGGTTGCGGCCAACCCGGCTTGGAGTGAAACGAGCGGCCAAGACCGTCGTGAAGCAGGCCAATGGTCTTGGTATGGGCCTGTTCGATTTCCTCCTGGGCGTGCGCGGAGTCTCTGTACCGCACCCTGCTTTGACCGTTCAGAAATCCCAGACGTAGCTCATGCGCTCCCTGGTGAACATCACCGAACTGCGGGTCGCCTTGCATACCCATCGCTGGATGGTGCTATCCAGGGACGGGACGGGCTCGTACAGGCAATTCACGTCGAACGCTACCGCGCAGCGCTCGCCAGGCGCCCGCACCGACTCGTAGCCGAGCCATTGGACGTCCCTGCGTTGCGCCTCTGTGGCCACAGCCTGGGTTTCGCCATAGTTGCTGCCATGCGTCCACTCCGCGCGCGCCTGCGCCCATGGCTTTTCCATCAGATCAATGGACGCCCCTTCAAGAACCCCTTGAAAAATGCTGTGCTCCGTCAGCAGCACCTGATCCAGCAGCCCTGCGCTGTCGAGGATGAACCGGTGCCGCCAGTAAGCGACTTCCGCACAGGCCCCATACACGCTCTCCGCACCGTACCACTGCCCCTTGGCGTTCGCCGGACGGAAGCGGCTCTGGTGCGTTGGGCTGTACCGGAATGGTGTGGCCAGCAGGTAGTGTTTGGGCTGTGCGGCTTCAGGCAGTGCGGGCTTGCTGCCTTCAAGCAGCTGTTCCAGCAAGTCCTGCTCTTCCACGGTATCCACCAGCCGCAGGGTGGACACCACATGCTGCGCTTCGACCCCGCGCCAAGCGGTCATGGTGCGGTTTGCGATGGATCCTGCCGCGTCGAACCAATTCGGATCCCAAGCCATTACGTAGGCGCCCGCATGCCGTCCAGGTAATTCAAGGTGGCTACAAGGCCATCGGCGCGCTCCACCAGTTTGCGGGGTTGGCCGCCCAATGCCTTGTTGTGGCTGGCCATCCACGCACGCCGCTTCGTGTCGTCGGTACCGACCAGTGCATCCACCGAACGGTACACGCGCACGAGCAGCAACGCCAGCTCTCCTTCCTTCGATACCGGATTGATGGGCTTCTCGCCCCTCAAGACGCGCGAGACCGTGGCTTCGCTCACGCCAAGCACGCGTGCGAGGGCAGCGCCGGAGAGTCCCAGCAAATCGCTTGCGCGAGCAGTTGCCTTGGCGAGAACCTCGCCGGGATCGGCCTTTTGGGCGACACGGGGTTGCATGGCATTTCCTTGCTAATTGCTTTCCATGGAAATTTTACCAATCAAATGCATTAAAACAAGATGATGAAATCGTGTTGGCATCAATGCAAATTTGGAGCACTGTTGGAAAAATCCTCCAGGCGGGAGCAGCCAAGAGATCAGAACTGATGCGCTGGCTGGCCCCTCATCCTGGAGAAGGTCATGTCATACGGTTAAGTGATGCGACAGGGATAGCCGTGATTCCTGACGATCGAACGTACTGTCTCCGCCACGAAGTATTGGCGGACTTCAAACTGCTATTGCCCAAATAGACGGCAGACGGCCTATGCGCTCTCAGAATCAAGCTGTGAGCAGGTCTTCCAGTGCGGTCACACCCACAGGCGGAGTCGCGGCCCATGGAACCGTATAGAACGGATGTTGTGCCCGCGCTTGAACCCGTGCTATTTGCTTACGCTCACTGCTCAGACGGGCTTGCAGAAGAGGGTCTTGCGTGCCCGTTGCCAAAAGTGATTTGTTGACTACCCACGCAAACGTATTGATCTTGGCCCGCCGTAGGTCGTCTTGAAGTGCGACGGCTTGAGAGACAGGAGTGGCTTCAGGCAACGTCACCAGAATGATTTTTGTGTAATCGGGGTCTTGAAGCCGCATCAATGGGGTGACGATCCTCCCGGAAACCTTCCCCTCAAACTCTCGGACCATTTGGCGGTGATATGCCCCTGTGGCATCCATGAGCAGCAGTGAGTGACCAGTGGGCGCGGTATCGAGGACTACGAAAGAACTTCTGGCCTGCGACACCACATGCGAGAAGGCATGAAAGACAGCGACCTCCTCTGTGCAGGGTGAACGCAAGTCTTCAATCAGCAGGTCTTTCTCGGCTTGGGTCATACCGGCAGATTTGGCCGCCAGAACCTTGTCCACGTACTTCTGAGTTTCGATCTTTGGATCGATGCGTCCTACTGTCAATCCTGGTACATCACCATTGAGCGTCACCGCCAAGTGGGCGGCGGGATCGGTGGTACTGAGATGCACAGACTTGCCAAGTTGGATCAAGCCCAGGGCGATGGCGGCCGCAACGGTGGTTTTACCAACGCCGCCCTTGCCCATGACCATGATCAGGCCATGTTCATTTTTGGCGAGCTCCGCCACAAGCTCCGAGAGTTTGTGAAGCGCAAAATCAGGCACGTGCAAAGCAGCGTCAGACACATAAGTCGTTTGCGGCGACAACAGCTCCCGCAGTGCTTTCAGGCCTACCGAATCGAATGGTCTCATGGGAATCGTGTCGCGACTCAGGCCTTTCAGCTGCTGTGGCATCTCTTCGATGGCCTTTTGGCCCAACGACTCCAGAGCGACGGCGATGGCATCGTGGCTGTCGCGTGCTTTGAAGACGGCATTCACTACCAACCGCTGGTGGGACAAACCCAACTCCCGCAGTTCGTCAGATGATCTGGCCGCTTCGTTGAGTGCTCCCGCTTCAGGCCGTGCCACCAAGACGATGCTGGTGAGCGCGGCGTCGTTGAGAGAGGCCAACGCCTGGTTGAAGAGCTGCTCCTGCATCTTCAAGCCAGAGTGAGGACCTAAGCAGGACGCCCCTCGGTCATTTCCATTCAGGAACCCACTCCATGCTTTGGGCAGGCTTAACAGCCTCAACGTATGCCCCGTCGGTGCAGTATCGAACACAACGTGATCAAAGGCATCACCACCCTGCGACAACAAATGAGAGAACTCATCGAACGTGGCGATCTCCGTGGTGCATGCGCCCGAGAGCTGCTCACGCACCGTGTCAATCTCCTCAGGGCTGGCCTGTGAGCCCATCTGCTCAATGACGCGGATGCGGTAGCTTTGAGCGGCAGCTTCAGGATCAATGTTCAGGACCAGCAAGCCAGGAACGCCAGGCACTGGAACCGGTTGATTGCTCAAATCAATGCCGAGCATTTCGTTGAGGTTCGAGGCCGCGTCGGTGCTGACCAACAGCACCTTTTTGCCAGCATCAGCCAAAGCGATGGATGTCGCCGTAGATACCGAGGTTTTGCCAACTCCGCCCTTCCCGGTGAAGAACAAATACTTGGTGGGCGAGTCTAGAAGGGAGAGGTGTGATGACATAGGCGTCCTGGTATCAGTGGGTCGCATGGTGCGAGTGAGAGAGCGTCTTTGGCGAATGACAGATGCTTTACCGCATAAATCTACAACACTTCCAATATCGTTGTATAGTTGATCAATGAAGGAAATCGATGTCGTCCGTGCCCTCTCTGCTTTGGCGCAAGAAGTGCGCTTGCGAGTATTTCGTGCCCTGGTCGTTGCAGGTGCCGAAGGGCTCA
Source organism: Diaphorobacter oryzae DSM 22780 (assembly GCF_059568935.1). Lineage (NCBI taxonomy): Bacteria > Pseudomonadati > Pseudomonadota > Betaproteobacteria > Burkholderiales > Comamonadaceae > Diaphorobacter > Diaphorobacter oryzae. The sequence continues at coordinate 331,110 of NZ_JCANUL010000001.1, forward strand.
CGCCAAGCGTTTTGTGCGAGCAACTGGAGGTCGCTCCCAATACGCTTTCCTTCCACCTCAAAGAGCTTGTGCACTCTGGGCTCGTCAGCCAGGAGCGCCAAGGGCGCAATTTGATTTATCGGGCCTCGTTCGACTCAATGAACGAGTTGCTCAGCTACCTCACGGAAAACTGCTGCCAGGGGGCAAGCTGCCTGCCTGAAACAGCAAAGAGTTGCGATTGTTGAATCCCTACCAAGGAGAATCCCATGAAACGATTCCATGTGCATATCCATGTTGACGACCTGGCTAAGAGCATTGGCTTCTATTCCAAGCTATTTGCAGCCGAGCCTGCTCGCGTTGAAGCCGACTATGCCAAATGGATGCTCGACGATCCACGGGTGAATTTTGCGATTTCCACGCGGGGCAACAAACCAGGCCTGGACCACCTGGGCTTCCAGGTAGACGACGCTGCCGAGCTTGTCGAACTCAGAACGCAAGCGCAGGCGGCGGACATGGCACTGCTTGATGAGGGAGCCACCTCCTGCTGTTACGCACGCAGCGAAAAACACTGGATCACTGATCCCCAAGGCATCGCCTGGGAACACTTCCACACCCTGGGCAACATCCCGGTGTTTAACGAGGCTGACCAGCCAAGTGAAGCAGGTGCGTGTTGTGTTCCGTCCACACCTGCTATGGCAGTCCAAACTGCGGATTCCGCATGCTGCGCACCAGTGGCGAAGCCTGTAAGTGAATCCCACGCGTCCTGCTGCGCCCCCAAAGCCTCTTCCAAATCAACCTGCTGCTGATCCCACCATGACCAACGCGAGCACCCCCTTGAACGTCCTGTTTCTCTGCACCCACAACTCTGCGCGTAGCGTCTTGGCCGAAGCCTTGCTCAACGCGATAGGCGCAGGCCGTTTCAAGGCTTACTCCGCGGGCAGCAGCCCGCGTGAGAACCAACAGCCCAACCCCTTGGGCCTGCAAGTCTTGCAAAAGGCGGGCATCTCCATCGAAGGACTGCGCAGCAAGAGCTGGGATGAATTTGCCACGCCCGATGCACCAAAGATGGACTTGATCATCACCGTCTGCGACAACGCAGCGGGCGAGGTCTGCCCCATCTGGCCGGGACACCCAGCAACGGCACATTGGGGCTATGCCGATCCCTCCGCAGGCGATGCCACTGATGAAGAGAAGCTCGAAGCCTTCCGTCAGACGCTGCACATGATCAAGCGCCGGCTGGAACTCTTGATCAACCTGCCTGCAGACAAGCTTGAAAAGGCTGTGTTGCAAACGACGGCACGTGACCTTTCCAAGGAATGACATGAGCGCTCAGTGCGAAACAACCGCCAAGAGGACGGCGGGCGCTCCTATGAGCATGTTCGAGCGATATCTGACCGTTTGGGTCTTCTTGTGCATCGTGGCGGGCATCGCATTGGGGCAGTTAATCCCGGGCGTTTTTCAAGCCATTGGCCGTATGGAGATCGCTCAGGTCAACTTGCCCGTCGGACTGCTGATCTGGGTGATGATCATTCCCATGCTGCTCAAGGTGGACTTTGGCGCGCTAGGGCAGGTCAAGCAGCACTGGCGCGGCATCGGCGTGACGCTGTTTGTTAATTGGGCGGTCAAGCCGTTCTCAATGGCGTTACTGGCCTGGATCTTCATCCGCCAGGTTTTCGCGCAATGGCTTCCCGCCGACCAACTCGACAGCTATGTCGCTGGCCTGATTTTGCTGGCCGCCGCGCCCTGCACGGCGATGGTGTTCGTCTGGAGCCGGCTGACCGGCGGCGATCCGGTGTTCACGCTGTCCCAGGTGGCTCTCAACGACACCATCATGGTGTTCGCCTTCGCGCCCATCGTCGGCCTGCTGCTGGGCTTGTCGTCGATCATGGTGCCGTGGGCGACGTTGATGGTGTCGGTGGCTCTGTACATCGTCATCCCGGTGATTCTCGCGCAGCTCTGGCGCCGCGCACTGCTGCGCCGGGGCCAAGCCGCCTTTGACCGTGCGCTGGAGCGCATCGGCCCACTGTCGATTGCGGCGCTGTTGCTCACGCTGGTGCTGCTGTTCGCTTTCCAGGGTGAGGCCATCATCCGGCAGCCGCTGGTGATTGCGATGCTGGCGGTGCCGATCCTGATCCAGGTGTTCTTCAATTCCGGCCTGGCCTACTGGCTCAACCGTCAGAGCGGCGAGAAACACAGCATCGCCTGCCCTTCGGCGCTGATCGGCGCAAGCAACTTCTTCGAACTGGCCGTGGCCGCTGCCATCAGCCTGTTTGGTTTTCAGTCCGGCGCGGCGCTGGCTACTGTGGTCGGCGTGCTGATTGAGGTGCCGGTGATGCTGTTGGTGGTACGCGTGGTAAACCGCTCGCGCGGCTGGTACGAAGGCGGCCCGACCCCAGCCCACAGATAGCCAAGACATTTTCCATGAGCAATATCACCATCTACCACAACCCCGCCTGCGGCACGTCGCGCAACGTGCTCGCCATGATCCGCAACAGTGGTGAAGAGCCCACCGTCATCGACTACCTGAAGACTTCGCTCGACCGCGAAACGCTGCAATGCCTGATAGCGGCAATGGGCATGCCGGTGCGCGCAGTGCTGCGCGAGAAGGACACGCCGTACGCGGAACTGGGTCTGGATGATCCGACATGGAGCGACGAGCAATTGATCGACTCCATGCTCCAGCACCCCATCCTCATCAACCGGCCCATTGTGGTCACCCCGCTGGGCACACGCCTGTGCCGCCCCTCGGAAGCCGTGCTGGACATCCTGCCGCAGCCGCAGCGCGGTGCGTTCAACAAAGAAGATGGCGAGCCGGTGGTGGACACGGAGGGCCGCCGTGTCTCAGCATCGTCTTGATCTGCCGAGCGTTGACGCCGCACTGTTTCAGGAGCCAGACACCTTGCGACTGCTGGCGCCCGAGCGTGCTACGCACGCGCCACGCTTTTTGCTGCTCTACGGCTCACTGCGCGAACGCTCATTCAGCCGCCTGGCGGTCGAAGAAGCTGCGCGTATCCTACGCGCGCTCGGCGGCGAGACGCGGATGTTCAATCCGTCGGGCCTGCCGCTGGTGGATGATGCCCCCGCAGACCATCCCAAGGTAAAGGAACTGCATGGACTGGTGCAGTGGGCTGAAGGCATGGTCTGGAGTTCGCCCGAACGCCACGGCGCAATGACCGGACTGATGAAAACGCAGATTGACTGGATTCCGCTGTCGGTCGGCGCGGTACGCCCGACCCAGGGCAAGACGTTGGCGGTGATGCAGGTCTCAGGTGGTTCCCAGTCCTTCAACGCTGTCAACCAGATGCGCGTGCTGGGCCGCTGGATGCGCATGCTAACCATCCCCAACCAGTCCTCGGTGGCCAAGGCGTACCAGGAGTTCGACGAGGCCGGGCGCATGAAGCCTTCGGCCTACTACGACCGGATCGTGGACGTGATGGAGGAACTGGTGAAGTTCACGCTGCTCACGCGCGACGTGGCGCCGTATCTCGTGGACAGGTATAGCGAGCGCAAGGAGAGCGCCGAAGCCCTGAGCGCGCGGATGAACCAGGGCAGCATCTGAGCGAAGCCAATCTGCGCACCATGCCAAGCTGGACCACCATAACGGTGATGCTGGGCATCGCCCAAACCCTTGCGTGGGCATCGTCGTACTACCTGCCGGCGGTACTTGCGGGCGGGATGGGCGCAGAAATTGGCATTTCCGTGACCACCCTGTTCGGAGCATTCTCGGTGGCCCTGCTCTTCGCTGCGGCCGTCGGCCCCTGGGCAGGCCGCGCGATCGACCGTTTCGGAGGGCGGCCGGTCCTCATCGCGAGCAACCTGGTTTTCGCATTGGGTCTGACGGGATTGAGTCAGGCCGGCAATGTTGCCCATGTCTTTGCCGCTTGGGCGGTAATGGGTCTGGCCATGGGTAGTGGTCTCTATGAGGCCGCGTTCGCGACGGTTGTACGGCTGCACGGCCAGGAGGCCCGGCGGGCCATCACCGGCATCACTTTGTTCGCGGGATTTGCCAGCACGGTGGGCTGGCCCTTGTCGGCCTATCTGGAAAGCGTCGTGGGATGGCGTGGCGCATGCCTGACCTGGGCGGCACTGCACGTTGTGCTGGGCCTGCCGCTCAATGCACTGCTTCCACGCGCTTCTATAGCGGATCAAGGCTCATCGACGGCCAGCGCCTTGAGTACGACTCAGAAGGAGACGATGCCGTGGTCGGCAAGGCGGCGCCGCGCGGCGGCCCTCATGGCCTGCGTCTTTGCTATCGCGTGGTTTGTGAGCACGGCGATGGCCGCACACTTGCCTCAATTGCTGGAGGCGACAGGGGTCACGCTGACCGTTGCGGTGGGTATCGCAGCACTTGTGGGGCCCGCCCAAGTCGCAGGACGGCTGATTGAATTCACCATTCTCAAGCATGCCCATCCCTTGTTGTCTGCGCGACTGGCCACTCTGGCGCATCCCGTGGGCGTAGTGCTGCTGGCGATGGCAGGAAGCTCGGCGGCACCTGCCTTTACTGTGCTGCATGGTTTGGGCAACGGCATTCTCACCATCGCCATCGGGACGCTGCCCCTACTGATATTCGGAGCTCAGGGCTACGGTCAGCGGCAGGGCTTTCTGATGGTGCCAGCACGCGTAGTTCAGGCGGGGGCGCCGCTTGTGTTCGGCTTGGCGGTGGAGCGTTGGGGCAGTGGAGCACTTTGGCTGTCCGCGATGCTCGGAGCCTTGGCCTTCCTGGCACTTGCTGTTTTGTCCAAAGACCTGCAGCGGGCACCGACACACCACCATTGAAGATGAGAGTCATCGGAGACGCTGTGTTCACGCATGCGGACTTCTACGACTACGTGCATTGCGTTATCACGGGCCCCACTTTGGTGGACCGGTCCTTCGTGCCTGGCTACACCGCCTATGGCGGCATTGGCAGGATTGGGCGAATCTGGGACAGGGACGGTGAGGGTGAGGTCACCTTGTGATCAAACGCATGGGTTGCAACGCCGAATGCTTTGAGTATCCGCTGCACATAAGCCCGCGTCTCCCGATACGGGGGCACGCCGCCGTAGCGTTCGACCTTGCCTTCTCCCGCGTTGTATGCCGCCGCCACCAGCGCCACATCGCCTTCAAAATAGGCCAACAACCAGCGCAAATACGTCAGCCCACCCCGAATGTTCTCTGCTGGGTCATACGGATTCTTGACGTTGAAGCGTTCGCTGGTCGCTGGGATTAATTGCATTAACCCTTGGGCTTTCTTGGGCGACAGTGCCTGACTGTCGAAGTTCGACTCGGCAGCAATAATCGCCAGCACCAGTTGCGGCTCCACCTTGTACTCCGGGGCCAACTTCGTCACCAGATCAAGAACCTTGCGCGGTGCAATCGCATGGTAGTCAATGCCAGGCTTGGCTAAAGAAGCCGCAGGCGCTGGCTGCATGCATTCGGGTATCTCGGAGGTGAGACCGCCAACGACCTGCAGCATGTTGCTTGCCACTTCGAGCCCTTGTTCGGCTGCGGCGTGAAAGAAGAAGGCCGCGATCGCATCATTTCGCTCAACGCCATGTCCGTGCGCGTACATCCATCCAAGGTTGTATTGAGCTATCACGTCGCCCTGCCGCGCGCTTTGGCAATAAAGAAAAGCCGCCAAAACCCGGTCTCGCACAACCCCCTCACCATGCTCATAGGCAATCGCTTGCAAGCGCAGATCCGCGGCAAGAGTTTTGTCGCGGATGTCATCCTGTGCTTGAGCATGAGCAAAAGTCACGATACAGGACGCTACCAGCGACAGTGACGCAAGATTCAAACAGCATGGATGCATAGACATGGCGGTCCTTGTCCTTTACACCTCCGGAGTCAAAGCCCGTCGTCTCATAACCGCGCGAGCATACGATAGCCCTGATTTTGAGAGGTTGCATTATTCTCCAGGCCAAGACGCTAGTCGAGGCAGGCAGCAGAATGCGCTAGAGTTGGAGCGGCACGTCGGGATGGCGTTACTGCCCAGTGTGGAGAGCCGCTGAAGGCGCTAAGCGTCAGTCCTCGTGGTGGGTTGGTGGACCAACTCGCGGGCATCCACGCTAGATGTGGAGAATCGCCGTGGCGGGCCGACGCTCCACGTCATGGCATTCGTGGCTGAGCAGTCCGCGCAGAACCCGCCCTGACCTACCTGAACTCCCAGCTCTCTGGCTCCAGCCTGTTGCGGAACTATTCAGCGAATTGAGGAGCGGTTACAAGTCCCGGAGACGGGAGAGCAACTGCGCTCCCAAAGCCAGAAAACCGTACGAGCTTGCCGTCAAGGTCAGCATCGCCACCACGTTCAAGACGTGGTGGTGCGCATGCACTGCATGCCGGGCCCCCCCTACGAAGACCATACGCTGACCGAGATACTGGAACAGGTGGGCCTCCTCACCGGTACGTTCGGGAATGAGTATCCCGGCTCTTCTGAACACTCGGTCTGGTCATTTGAGCAGCTCGACCGTTGATCATGAGCGGCAGCGGCTTTCTTGAGTCTCGTGGGCCGGTTGCCTTGCGGGCTTGGAGGTAAGCACCGACATGGTTGACCGCTTGGCCATTTGCTCGCTATTAGCCCGCCAACCACCCTCCCATCCTCGTTCAGCCTTACCAAGCTTACCAAAGTCCCCGCTTATTGACTTTCGATAGCATTCTTGACAACGAGTCCAGAACTTCCGGCTCCCGGGCAAGTTCAGTAATCTTGGAGGGTTCTGGTAAATCAGTGTCGGCAACTGCACGGGTCCGCCGGAGTACTTGTTCGATCAAGCTGGTCCTCGGAACCAATATGTAGTGCACTTCGCAGTCCAGCCCTTGGGCAAGCTTGGCGAGGGTGTTGAGAGAAATGGTTCCATTCGCTTCTCCCTGCTCCAACTTTCGTATTCCCTGAGCCGTCATGCCCAGGCGGGCTCCAAGAGCTTGGGAACTCATGCCCATAGCAAGGCGAATGGTCTTCGACCAACCGCACCGGGGCGTGGCCGCCCTTTGCAGTCTTGCAAATTCGCAAAACTGCCGATCAAGCTCGGCCAAGCGTGTGAGGTCCAGGCGGTTTTTCAAAGACGCAAATGAGAGTTGGCAACAGGCTGGTTGCTCATGGCAGTGAATTTGGCAACCGGTAGCTTTCCATTCGCGCAAAGGTGAGCCTTGGGCGCTCATTCGACCTCAATGCTCAGCTATCTTCACGCGTTTGGTCCTGGTGGGACCAAATAGTCTCATATTTTTTGAACGAGGAATCATGCTGCGCGTGGACAAAGCGACCCTTGGAAAATTCGGCGAACCAGAACTGGCGAGCCTCATCGGTCTGAGGGGATGGCAATCAGTTTTGCCAGACGCCCTGGACGATCAGCAACTTCTGTTGGTCTCTGATCAATTGCGGGACTTGCTTGCTGGTCAGGGTTGGGATGACACCCGCGGACCGGGCAGCGCGGCGCTCCCGATCAGTCTGCTCCTGCTGTCAAAGGCTGGAGCAATGCGCTCAGGCAAGGATCTGGATGTGGCGATGGGCACCTTGCATGAGGCCATGACCCTGCTCAGCGTTACAGTGGATCGAGAAATCGTGAGCCGCATGCTTCATCGCCAGGACGGCAGCATAGGCGCGGGACTGATGCAGGGCCTGAGGTTGCTTGTTCAGAACGTCTCGGAGCCCTTCAAGTCACCTTGTCCGGCCTGACCCGAGGTCAAAGTGTGAAAGTCGGCTTTGATGACCTCGAGGAGTTCGCTGACCGAAGCCGGGTCCAGTGTTTGGCAGTACGCAGCGGTGACCAGCGTCAGAGGATGAATCTGCAGGTTCTCGGCTAACCCTTCAATGGTGCGAATGCCCGGCACCTGGTGGCCTTGCTCGACCCGGCTGATGTGTCGCCTGCTGGTCGCAAACAGCATGTCTTCCTGGGTCACGCCCCGTGCCGCGCGCAATTGCTGCAGCGCACGACCAAAGTCGGCTTGGGGACGGGCATTCTTCCGGGAGGGCATTGCCCCGATTTCCGCCCAACGGGACTTAGAAGACCACGACCAAATAGTCTCATTACAGCAATGAAGCGCCGAGAATTCATCCGTTAACCAGCCCTTTCTCCCCATATGCCCATACTCTTCCTGGATTTCGACGGAGTTCTGCATCCAGAGCATTGCCATGAGTCGAAGCACTTTTGCTGCCTTCCATCGCTGGAGAGGGTCGTACGCCAAGTCCCCGAGTGCGAGCTGGTAATCACCAGCACCTGGCGGTTGCAGTACCCTTTGGAGCGCCTTCAGCAGCGGTTTTCTGCGGACGTGGCAGCCAGGATTGCGGGGATCACACCCCGGTTCATGGAGCTGACGGATGTGCCCGATATGCTGGTGGGCTACGAGCGCGAGGCGGAATGCCGTGCGTGGTTGTGGGCCCGTCAAGCTGCCCACCGGCCCTGGCTGGCTGTGGATGATCGTTCCTGGCTCTATAGGCCGTTTTGCAGATCTCTGTTTCTGGTGGATGGCAGGGAGGGACTCACTGCAATCGCCAGCGAGCAACTGGCCGCGCGGTTGCGCCAACTTCTGTAGATGGCCGCCGCGTGACGCCAACATGACGCCAACATGCATCCAGAGAACGACATCACGGCCCTCACCACGCTCGTCCAGCGCATGGCCGATGCGCCTGGAAACCCGCAGGGCTTTGATACGAGTGCGTGGTTGAGCGACTGGCTCGTGAGGGCTGTCCTGGCATTGGGCGGTCGGCAGCCCCTGGATGTCCTGAAAGAGCCGGGTGGCCTGGAACTCGTGCGCAACCTGCTGCTGCAGGTTCCGGCTGGCAGGTACTCTTAGACGTGGCGCATACGCTATGACTTCTGGCCACCACGCACCCTATGTACCGGCATCCACGCCCCGCAGCGCGGATGTGATCCTGTACCTGGACCTCGATGGCGTGGTCCATCATGAGAAGGTACTCTGGCATCCCCGCAAGGGCATCCACATGAGCCAATACCAGGCCCCGGGCCATGCGCTGTTTGAGTGGCTTCCCATTTTGGAAGAGGAACTGGCCCCGTATCCCGCTGTAGCCCTGGTGCTGAGCAGCACCTGGTGCATCCGCCCAGGCTATACCAAGACGCTCCAGCTCCTGCCTGAGCAACTGCGAGCGCGATTCATCGGTGGCACGTACCACAAGCGCGTCCATGGGGCCGATCCATGGAACCTGGCGTCGTTCCGCAGTACCCCGCGAGGAATGCAGATCCTGGCAGACGTGCAGCGGAGAAAGCCGCGCCAATGGATCGCCCTGGACGATGACATTGAGGACTGGCCCCCGCTCGCCATCGGTAACTTGGTAGCCTGTGACGGCACCACCGGGCTTTCCAACCCGGAAGTGCGGCGTGAGCTGCGGCGAAAGCTAATGCAAATCGCTGAACCGTGAGAGGCTTCTACAGCGCGATGATTGCATGGCCATTTGCGGATCACAGACCTCATGCAAGCCTATGATTTTTGTTGGAATTATCCAAAAATACTGGGAATTTTTTGTGGCTAGAAATGCGGCTATTCCAGCCACTGATACGGACACATGAAAGTGCAAGCAATGACCAAGGCCACAACTTGCTGGGATGAACTTACAACAAGCTTGACCAGGAGATAAGACTGCTGTGCGGTGGGGAGGTTTTAGAACCGCTCATCCCCTCCCGAGGCGATCCGCTACTGAGCCGCCACACATGTCAACTTCGAGAGGGTGCATTGTCAACTCCTTGCTGCGCCACAAGACGGATACGACACACAGTCAAAGCGGCATTCGCGATAAATATAACGTTTTATTAGATGTCGCATTCCGGACGATCATATGGCCGCTTGTGAAACAGATCCGGGTGCTTCTGGTACCACTGCTGAGCGTCGAGTAGAAAGCGCCGCCGCGCCATCTCCAAATCCAAGGAACATACTCCCCAGAATCGGATTGGCCCAATTCGTGGGTCTATCGAATTAATCGCATGACTAGCAATCCAGCCCTCTGGTGGCGGCTCTTTTTTCTGCGGGGAAGGTTTGGTTGGCAATTCAAAATGCTTTGCACCGTACACGCAACAGTACTGGATCACCGCTCGACGCAGAAGATTCAGTGCATCCCTTGGACTATCACCAGTTGTCTGAATTGAGCCATCTTCCAGTCTTGCGACAAACCTCCCCTTGTTTTTGTAAATTAAACATTTCGTTTTCACACCTGCATGTAGCAGCCGGACTAGTTTTGCACCATCCCCACTCTTTGGCTGAATTCCACGACTAGCGCTCCATCCCCGCAAAAGATCCCACTCAAGGCACTTTCCAGAAGGGAAGTATTTCTTCGCTAGATATCGATCTGGCAGCTTAAGCTGCTTGGATAGCGGAAAATCAAGTGATGCAATATTGATGTCACAGAGGTAACCAACAAGTTGGCATCCATTTTCTTTGGGAAGACTAAACCAAGCAATCCTACTGCTCAGCGAATCTATATTAGTGGACCAATCTGCCCATGATTTATTAATGGAATTTTGCGTTTGCCTCACTGCATCGCCCCATGCCAGAAGCGATCGCATGGCCATGGTATGATAATTAAGCCACTGATTGACATGAGATGAAGCCTTTTCACCTCTTCCGCTGAGTCTCTCACTAAAAAAAAGCTCAAGAGGCGTGCGATGTTGATCTGCAAAGTAGTTGGGCGCTGCACGAGTAGGCCAACGCCTAATATAGGCGTGTGGCTCCAAAAGACGAGTCCAAATCATTTCTGAAAAGGCAATGCGCTTCTTCCGATGCTCTTCCATTTCCATCGCAAAGGTCATGGGATTGCGATTTTCCACAAGTTCCAATATCCATTTGTCTGGATTTGGGAGGCCATGTCTCCGCAGATGACGACCCATAGCGCGATAGACACAAACTTGAGGAGAAGTTGTGGATATTCGCTCTGATGCAGCAGGCCGAATGTTGTTCAGGTTTCCGCTGCAGGCTCTGTATATTCCCCATCGAGCCAGGGCATCATTTGTCGACCAAAATTCTGAATCGCGAATAAAGCAAGTCGGCAGCTCAACTCCAAGGTCACGACACCCCCGATCTATAAGTGCCATCTGAGTTTGGCGACTATGAACACCTGCATTTGATAAGAAGCAGCACATCCCACGCACTTTGACCAACCATTTTTCAACGGGAGTCCATGGTGCTATATCTTTTCGATCAAGCGTTGGCTGTCGAATTACGTTGGCATTAAAATTCCAAAATTTCCCGCAGCGGCAAATATTGCTTTGAACAACCAGCCCACGCGTGCGCATGCTAACCGACCCTCCGCAGCCTGGACATTTCTCAATCAAAGGTATTCCATGAATAGGACATTTTTCAATGAGCCGAAGTGACATCAGAAGGCTATGAAACCCCGCTTCAAGGCATGCAGAGCACCAGCGGAGATCTCTGGCTGAGATAAATGGATACAGCCAGATAGGCAATTGGTGGAATGCTGCGAAATCGGAGAACCCACTCAGTGGCTCTCCAAGAGATTTTGCCACCATTTTTACTGCATTTTTGTTCCATTCCGAGTACGCTGTTGCCTCGATGGTTCGATCTTGCAGGCCTTCGCCCACTAATTTGCAGATGTCTCCGGCCTTCAAGCCGTTTAGCCACGTCACTCTTAGCAGCGTGTACCACAACGATGTGTGAGGCAATATCGTATCGGGGTACCAAGTCAGCTGCTTCATGACCGGCCACCTCCAACCATGCGGCTCTTGGCAAATGCAGTAGATCCCACGAAAGCCATGAGTTGCCGGTGGCCACTGCCCTTAACTATCTCCTGCAGGGACTTTGATGAAGTGACATCCTTTACATCGGCCCCTCCCCCAATGCGAAGCAGAATGTGGCGGCAGCAGTGCGCAATTGATTTCATCGGGAATTCGGGTGGCCCTGCGTAGGTGGACGGCAAGCCATCGAGTAGTGCTTGATGCAGTTTTTCAGCATGTTCCTCCAGTCGAAAACCCTCATTCCAGGCGGTCGGTGCGGCGGCCTGGGTAAATGACACACCTGAATGAGGTGGCCATTCCGTGGCTTGATCGTATCCAGCCATGACATAGGCAAGTTCATCCAATCCCTTGATGCCATGAAATCGCTCACTGTCCAGCATGAATCGAGATGCCACATGGGCCCCTCCGACCATGGCTAATGCACCGGGTTCATCAAAAAACTGCAGGGAGGCTATGGAAAAGACACTCAGACGCAGTCGTTCTTTCTCTAACAAACTGTGCAACTCAACTAACCACAGCCATTCGCGCTGTGTCATACCCTGTGCTTCGTCGATGATCAGCACCAGAAATCGCCCACCTCCCCTGACGGCAAGCGAGTGCCAGCGCTCTAACAATACATGCTGCCGACTCGACGGACTACGCGTCTCTTTGGACAACGGGTGTTTACTGGCATGCAGAAGTCGAGCATAGAATTGACCCGCAGAGTTAGTCCCGCTAGTGTCGCTGTGACTCCAGACGACTAAAGGAATGGTGGACCCGCATCGTTGACTTAACAGTGCTTGTACCCAGTTGTCTACTGCACTCGATTTGCCAAAGCGTGACGGTCCGTAGATCGTGACCCCCTCGATCTGGTTGTCCAACCAAGATGCCAACTGTGCAACCATCCTGTCAATAGGCGGTGTATGTAGCGAGTAGTCACGCGTTACCAAGGGGTGTTTGCGCGGCATGTGAGGTGGCACCAGAGGTGTCGGAGAATGGAGAGCAACTACCATGTCTTTGCCATTCGAATAGTTTGATGTGCCCGCTCATTGAATGGTGGCTTTTTGACCGTGCTCTCTTTCTGTGCCGTTTCGGCAGAGGATTTGGCTGGAAGCACCTCTTCGGGCGATACTGTCGGTGCTACTTCATCCACCGTTGTCGCTGCGAGCCTTTCAGTATGTTTGACGAGGATTCGTCGGGCCTCCAAGTACGCAGGATGTGCTGGCAACTTGCCGGAACTCGTTTCAGCGAACAGAATCAATTCTTCAATTGCATCGCACTTGGTAGACAAGTGCAGCAGACGTCGTAGTTCCAGTGCGCGAATTGCCTGTCGAACGAATAGGCTGTGGGGCGTAAGATGCCATGGTGGTGCTGCCCGTACCATGCCAAGAATAAATCCCTTGCTATCCGACACCGTGGCGAATCGCGCGTCGTCCTCATCTTCGATCTGAAGCCAAAATTCTTTACCAAGCAAATCCGTCCGAAGGGCTAGCCATTCGGCAGAATAACGTGCATTGGCGAAGTTGAAATAGGGCCTGCGCCCCGTGTGTAATCCACCTAAAACTGTGCACGATTTCCGAGCACCCACCATTCGAGCAACTAAGGCAGGATCGGCGCGTTGCATTGGTGATCCCTGCTTCAGCAGGAATAGCAGTTGCTTTAGTGGCGAACGATAGCCGAGCCCTGAATGTGGTGTTGCGTTGTAGTTCGCGATCAAGACATCCAGAAGTTCCTCCGCATACTCTAACTGAAACTGAGTTTCGCTCGCTATAGCTGCAGGATCTGCTCCGTGCTTGCTCGCTGGACTGCTGCCCGTGGTCAGTGCCAATTGATGGAAACCACCGCCAGACAAGTGTCCAAAAAATGACTCAATGAAAGGCCGATCATCCTTACTGCGACGGCTGGTATAACTTGTTTTATCTTGAGGTTTCAGGATATCGCAGCCGACCACCTCTTTCAAAACCGTCTCAACCCGGCGGCAGATATTGGCCAGCGCACCGTCTACACTAAACTCCCGCCAACAAGCACCGGTCAACTCGGGGGCAATGGATGAGGGGAAGCCTGCGTCTTCCACATATGCATGGTCACTGAACTGCAATTTCCGCGGCTTCCACGGCGAAAGCGCTCGCTTGACGGCTATTAGCACGTCTTCGGCTGAGCATTCCCTGCGAAGGCTGAGGTGGTACCCCAGAACTGCACGGCTCACTACGTCGATCAGAACGATTACCCACAGTCGGTGAATCTTGCGCATTTCCAGCCCGCCATGAGGTGAAGGCACGGCGACAACCATCCTGACATCCAACTTGTGCGCATCACATTCCACACGCTCGAAAGACGCTAGCTGCGGCCTTTTTGTACCATCTCCGGCGATGGCTTTCCTACGAGCGTCTTCCCCTCCAAGTCTTAAATTTTGGCGCGATGGATTCTGATTCAAAACTTTATCTATGAATGCATAGATAGTGACGTATCCAAGCTTTTCGACGTTAAAGGGCCACTCTCCGCGTCGTTCGTAGCCCATGTCGCGAAGTCGGTTAATCACCCATCGGAATAGCTTCCGCTTCGATAGCTTGGCACCTTCTAGCCCTCGGGATTTTGCCAAAATTTGGGCCCGAAAACTTGCCTCCAACTCCCGGCCTTCAGGCGATGCGAACAACCACTGCAAGGCTCCAGCCGTTCCAGAACCGCCTTCGCCTGCTGTGATCGCCGTCTTGCGCTTATAGTCATCAGTGCGTTCAAATGGCAGTGCACCACGCCAGCCATACAACTCCCCGTCCGCATGCGGCAACAAGCAGCGTTTAACAATGATGCGGTAAACGTTCGAGCGCGACATACCGCACTTCTTGCGAATGTCGGCATCTGTGGCCCCGCCCAAGTAGAGTTCGATCGCTTGGCGGCGACGCATGAATTTTTCGCGACGGTGTGCAGGCAATGCGTCAGCATCAATTTGCACCCAGGAACTAGTGTCAACGTCTCGCGTTGCGCCAGATGACTGCCTTGCAGTTCGAGAGCCGATTCGTGGCTGGGTTGTCATGCTCCGTCTCCGAGGACACGAAACTAGCCTCAAATTTACTGGAATTACGCAGTAAGCATCAAATTCCCTTGTGACAATAGCATCATTTCATGGAGCTGATTCGTCGTCTTCGCCTATAAAGAACCAATACGTAGTAGCATCAAATTCGCTTATGTGAGCGCTGCGGTGGCAGGCTTGGAGATTCAAGAAACGTCCAGCGCCCGTGATCGTTCTGGCCGCCGCGTTGACCGGGCTGGCGGCTCGCTCGCTGATGCATGGGGTACGAAACGGCAGGCGACCAGAAGCGCATGGGGACTGCCAGAAGCCCAGCACGTGCCGCTGATCAGTGCCTTGCGGCTCAATGCTGTATGGCCATGGCGTCATCCAGCAGAGACTGCAGCAGCGCCCAGCCCAGGGGCCACTCGCCGTGGCCGGATTCCACATTGATGTGCCCGGCCTGCGGCAAGCGCACGAACTCGCTGCCCCAGGCGCGCGCATAGGCGCCGGCTCGGCGGATGGGGCAATAGGGATCGTTTCCGCTGGCCACCAGGATGTTGCGATAGGGCAAGCACGTGTGGGGCACGGGCGCAAAGTCGCTGAGCACGGCGCGGCGTTCGGGATCGGCCGGCGCTACCAGCAGTGCGCCGCTTACGCGTGCGGCCGCCTCGGGGCGCATGTGGGTGGTGGCGATGCAGCCCAGGCTGTGGGCCACGATCACCACCGGATGCGGCGCGGCCAGCACCGTTTGCTCCAGCGCATCGACCCAGGCCGCCCGCGTGGGAGTGATCCAGTCGCCCTGCACCACGCGCAGCGCACCGGGCAGGCGGTGGGCCCATAGGCTTTGCCAGTGGCCAGGCCCGGAGTCTCGCCATCCCGGCACGATAACGGCTGTGCGCGGTCCGGCCGTCGTACGCACCGCTGCAGGTGCGCCGTCTTCAATCTTTTCCTGGGCCACTGCCGCCACGCCATCGCTCTTTTGCATGATGGGATGATTCTGCTGAGGCGCTTCAAATTCACAAACAAATATATCGTTGTGAATTTATAGATTAATTGTCTATGACCCGACGGTTTCGCCCAGAAAGTCCAGAAAGCTGCGCACCGCCGGCGACAGGCCGCGGCGCGAAGCGAACACCGCATGCACCACCGACAGTGGCTGGGACCACTGCGGCAGCAGATGCACCAAGCGCCCCTCCTGCACCTCCGGCAGGCACATGTAGTCGGGCAGCCAGTACAGCCCGGTGCTGGCCAGCACGGCGAACTTGAGGGTGAGCAGATCGTCCGCGACATAGCGCGGCGTGAACTGCACCGTTTCCTCCCGCCCGTCGGGCCCGATCAGTCGCAGGCTGGAGCGCCCGTCGGCCGCCGACATGGCCACGGTATCCATCAGAGCCAGGTCGCTTATCGAGGTGGGCGTGCCCTGGCGCTCCAACTGCGTGGGGCTGGCCACAAGCAGTGGGCGCACCTCGTCAAGCCGCTTGACCACCATGCTGCCGCTGTCGTCCAGCGAGGGGCGCACGCGCAAGGCGACATCGACGCCCTCCTCCACTACGTTGACGACACGGTTGGTGACCTGCATTTCCACCCGCACCTGGGGGTGGCGCTGCAGGAACTGCGGCATGAGTTCGCCCAGCACCGTCTGCGCCAGCGTCACCGGGCAGGTCACGCGCACGGTGCCGCGCGGCTCCGCCTGCACCTGGGCCACCGTATCCGCCGCAGCCTGGGCCGACTCGCGCATGGCCAGACAGTGGCGCAGGTAGGCCTCGCCCACCTCGGTGAGCGACAGCGTGCGGGTGGTGCGCTGCAGCAGGCGTACGCCCAGGCGCGCCTCCAGCTCGGCCACGCGCCGCGACAGGCGGGACTTCGGAATCCCCAGCGCCCGGCCTGCCACGGCAAAGCCTCCGCGCTCCGCCACCTCGGCGAAATACAGCATGTCGTTCAGGTCTTGCATCGTGGTTGGAGGCAGAGTTGGCATCAAATTCAGGACAATCTATCGCGAAGAAGGCGGCTTATCAAATATTCGGTACAAAACGACAATCAACCCATCGCCCAAAACCAGGGTTTGTACTGATACAGGAGATTTCATGCAATTGCTGCACATCGATTCCGCCATCACCGGCGAACAGTCCGTTTCCCGCCAACTCACCACCCAGATCGTCCAGGCCTGGAAGGCCAGCCATCCCGGCACGCAGGTGAGCTACCTGGATCTGGCGGCGGATGCGCCCGCGCATTTCACCATGGACGCCATGGCGCCCCGCACCGGCCAGACCGAGGGCCTGAGCGATGCGCAAAAGCATGAGAACGCCGTCTCCGAGCGGCTGGTGAGCCAGTTCCTCGCGGCCGATGTGGTGGTGATTGGCGCCCCCTTCTACAACTTCGCCATTCCCACACAGCTCAAGGCCTGGATCGACCGCATCGCCCAGCCCGGCCGCACTTTCCGCTACACCGCCAACGGCCCCGAAGGCCTGGCCAAGGGCAAGACGGTGATCGTGGCCTCCAGCCGCGGCGGCGTGTACTCGACCAGCGAAGCCGGCCGCGCCCTGGAGCACCAGGAAAGCTACCTCCAGACCGTTCTGGGTTTCTTCGGCGTGACCGATGTGCGCTTCGTGCGTGCCGAAGGCCTGGCCATGGGGCCCGAGGCCAAGGCCCAGGCGATGGCCGCCGCAGCCCAGGCCACCCAGACCGCGGTGCAGGCCGGCGCCGCCAACCAGGAGCGCATGGCGCAGGTGGCCTGACCCGATACATGGGGCCATGTGTGTCCCCACGCGCACAGCCCGCCACGGCATAGCCGAGGGCGAGCTTTTTTTGGCAAAATTGGCCTCTGGCGCTCTGTGGATAAGCGCAAGCAGCTATCAAATTTGATAGAACTTAGGCGCTGTACTGCTTCACCCAGGCAACATACCGGTTCATCCAGCCCTGGAGGAAGTCCCTGCTGCCCTCGCCAATACTGCCGTCCGCGTTGAACAGGCCCTCCTTGACGTGGACGAAGGCCTCGGGCTGACCCATGGTGGGCATGTCCAGATAGGCCAGCACGTTGCGCAGATGCTGCTGCGCCAGCGCCGAGCCGATGGCGCCGATGGACGCGCCGATCACCCCCGCCGGCTTGCCGGCCCAGGCGCTCTGGCCGTAGGGGCGCGAGGCGTTGTCGATGGCGTTCTTGAGCACGCCGGGGATGGAGCGGTTGTATTCCGCCGTCACGAACAGCACGCCCTGCGATGCAGCAATCTCATCCTTGAGGCGCAGGACTGGCTCGGCCTGATGGCTGTCGTTGTCCTGGTTGTACAGCGGCAGGTCGTCAATGCGCACCTGGTGAAACTCGAAGTCCGGCGGCCCCAGGCGCGCCAGCGCCGTGGCGAGCTTGCGGTTGAACGATTCCTTGCGGAGGCTGCCCACGACGACAGCGATGCGGTACTTGCTCATACAAAGCCTTTCCAAGAGGGACGTGCCACCTCCACGCGGCCATCACCCCGGCCGGTGACCGGGCCATCATACGAGCCGCCCATGGTGCGCCGCTGTCGGACAAAGGGCTTTCATGCGAGCCCCCTGCCCCGCTTCCCGCCATTACCAGCCGGCCAGCACCGAGCCCTTGAACTGCGTCTCGATGAAGCCGCGGATCTCCTCGCTGTGGTAGGCCTTCACCAGCTGCGCGACCCAGGGCTTGTCCTTGTCGGCCTCGCGCACCACCAGCAGGTTCACGTAGGGGCCGTCCGGGCGCTCCTGGGCGATGGAGTCGGTCTTGGGGTTCAGGCCGGCCGAGATGGCGAAGTTGGTATTGATGGCCGAGGCGTCCAGGTCATCAAGCGAGCGCGGCAGCTGCGCCGCATCCAGCTCCACGAACTTGAGTTTCTTGGGGTTGCTGACCACGTCCAGCGGCGTGGCCTTCAGGCCCGCGCCCTCCTTGAGCTTGATCAGGCCCTGGGCCTGCAACAGCAGCAGCACGCGGCCGCCGTTCGTGGGGTCGTTGGGAATGCCGAAGCGCGCGCCCTCCTTCAGGTCGGCCAGCTTCTTGACCTTTTTGGAATACAGGCCGATGGGGAAGTTGACCGTGGGCGCAGCGATGGCGAACTTGTAGCCACGGTCCTTGATCTGCGCGTCCAGATACGGCTTGTGCTGGTAGCTGTTGGCATCCAGGTCCCCGGCGGCCAGGGCCGCGTTGGGTTGAACGTAGTCGCTGAACTCCACCACCTGGATCTTCAGGCCCTGCTTCTCGGCCACTTTCTTGACCTGCTCGAAAATTTGTGCGTGCGGGCCGGCCGTCACGCCCACCTTGATCGGTTTGTCCTGTGCCAGGGCACCGGAGCCGAAGCTGGCGGCCAGGGCCAGGGCGAGAGAGGATTGCAACAGGGAGCGCTTGTTCACGGGAAGACCTTTCGAATGGGAAGGGTCGGCATCTTAGGGAGGGCAAGTCAAAACCCCAACAACTGTGTTTTCACTTTCTTAGTACCCAGTCGCATAACGGGGCAACGCAGTGGTCAACGCGTCAGGCCGGGATACAGCCGCGCGGCCCAGAACGCCAGCAGCGCGAACACCACCAGCATGACGC
Organism: Diaphorobacter oryzae DSM 22780; assembly: GCF_059568935.1. Lineage (NCBI taxonomy): Bacteria > Pseudomonadati > Pseudomonadota > Betaproteobacteria > Burkholderiales > Comamonadaceae > Diaphorobacter > Diaphorobacter oryzae. The sequence continues at coordinate 350,290 of NZ_JCANUL010000001.1, forward strand.
CAAAGCTCGTGCCCAGGGCGTAGTGGCTGCTACCGCCCACCACCATGGCTCCGGGCTCCCAGCAGATATGCACCCGGAGCGCCACCGTCACGAGATAGACCACGATGGCCTGCGCCAGCGCGCTGCGCGGCGCAGGCGTGACCAGCAGGTTGTGCACGATGCCAAGGTCGCGCTCCAGATGATGGCGATCCCGTAAAGATCGCGCTGAACAGAATGCTTTGCGCAAGGATGCCCGGCGGCCGGTCGGAATCCCCCGCACCTGGCCGAAGACGGCCAGCCACAGCGCGGGTTGCACCGCGCGGCTGAACAGCTCGGTCGGGTCGCGCATGAGTTTGCGGATTTCGGCATTGGCGACGGCGACGCTTGTGTAGAGATAGTCAAGCATGGGTCATCCCCTGCCCAGCACGGCGGCGCGGCTTTCGCGCACATCGCGGGCGTGGCCGCCCTGGTCGATCACCGCCCCGCTGAAATACACGAACACATCGGCCAGACTGCGCACCATGCCGCCAGAAAGAGTCTTGACCAGCCGGTGCGCCAGCTCCTGCAGCCCGGTAAAGGGCTGCGCCTCCTGCACGCGCGCGCTGCGCTGCGCGCCGTAGATGCCATGCAGGCGGGCCGACAGATTGAGGTTCTCGATGGCGGTCAGGGCCCCGTCGGCCGACAGCAGCTGAGGCACGTAGCCGATCTTGCGCCGCACTTCGACGGCCTGGGTCGCGACATCGAAGCCCGCCACGGCGGCGTGGCCCGAACTGGCATCGAGCAGCGTCGTCAAGATCTTGATGGCAGTGCTTTGGCCTGCGCCATTGGGCCCGAGCAGGCCGAAGATGGCGCCGCGCCTGACCGCGAGGTTCAGCCGGTCGAGCGCCGTGAAACGGTCGAAGCGCTTGCTCAAGTCGCTTGCGCTGATGGCCATGGCGGGAGAGTCGACGTGGGGGGCCATGATCCGCCTTTGCAGCAAGGCGCACAAGCCGAAGCCGCACGGTCCGTGATTGACTTCGGCCGGCTTGTTGTCGACACTGGTCCGGTCCCCGGAGATTGCCATGCACATGTCTGCGCAAGTCCGAAGCTGTCTGTACGACCGCGCCGAGCTGGATGCGGTGATGGACGCCATGGCCAGCCAGATCGCGGCCCGGCTGCGACCCCAGCAGCGCCTGGCCGTTATCGGCATTTTGCGGCGCGGCGCGCCGCTGGCCCAGCGCCTGACCGAGCGGCTGGTGCAGCGCCACGGCATCCACGCGCCGCTGCGGCTGGACCTGGCCGTCAAGCGCTATGCCGACGACCTCACGCTGCTGTACCCCGAAACGCGGCTCGATGAACCGCCCGACCATGCAGAGCTGGACCTCTGCGGCCACAGCCTGCTGGTGGTAGACGACGTGCTGTACACCGGCCATTCGCTGCTGCGCGTGCTGCAGTACCTGGCTCGCCATCAACCCGAGCAGATCCGGGTTGCCGCCCTGGTGGACCGCTGCGTGGGCCGCCTGCCGGTGCATGCCGATGTGGTGGGGGTGCGGCTGGAGGTGGCTCCGGGCAGCATCGTCGATTGCCATGTGCCGCCGTACGAGCCCAACTTCCGGATCGAACTCGTGCAGCCGGAGCGCGCGCCATGACGCACGCCGACCGCCCCCTGGTGTTCCACGACCGCGTCGACGCCGCCCATCGGCTGGCAGCGCGGCTGCAGGCCTATCGCGGCCAAAAGCCCCTGGTGCTGGCCATACCGCGCGGCGCGGTGCCCATGGCCAAATCGCTGGCGGCGGCGCTGCAGGGCGACTTCGACGTGGTGCTGGTACGCAAGCTGCGTGCGCCCTACCAGCCCGAATTCGCGATCGGCTCGGTCGACGAGAGCGGCTGGGCCTACCTGTCGCCCTACGCCGCTTCGGCCGGTGCCGACCAGGACTACATCGCCGAGGAAAAGCACCGGCAGATGGAGGTCATCCGACAGCGGCGGGCGCAGTACACGCCAATAAGGCCGCCTCTGGACCCCGCGGGCCGCATCGTCATCGTGGTGGACGACGGCCTCGCGACCGGTGCCACCATGGTGGCCGCCCTGCACGGGCTGCGTCAGCGCCATCCCGCCCGGCTGGTCTGCGCGGTGCCCGTGTCGTCGCCTGAGGCGCTTGCCATGGTCCGCCCCCTGGCCGACGAAGTGCTGTGCCTGCAGGCGCCCCCCGACTTTCGGGCCGTGGGCCAGTTCTATCGGGACTTTGCCCAGGTCGAGGACGACGAAGTGATCGCCCTGCTCCGCCCCTGAAGGCCCGCCCGGCTCAGGCGGTCGCGGCAGGCGGCAGGTATTGCTCGAACCAGTCGGCGGCCTGCCGTGCCACGGCCTCCAGGGTGCCCTGCTCCTCGAACAAATGGGTGGCGCCCGGCACCACGCTCAGGCGGTGCGGGCAGCGCATGTGCGCGGCCGCCTGCCGGTTCAGCTCCAGCACCTCTTCGTCGTGCCCGCCCACCAGCAGCAGGGTCGGGCAGGCCACGCGCGCCAGCGCCTCGGGGCCGGCCAGATCGGGCCTTCCGCCGCGCGACACCACGGCCTGGATGGCCGGGCCCTGCGCTGCGGCGGCCATCAGGGCGGCGGCGGCGCCGGTGCTGGCGCCAAAGTAGCCCAGGGGCAGGGGCTGGCAGAGCGGCTGCCGGCCCAGCCAGCGCGCAGCTTGGATCAGCCGCTGCGTCAGCAGGGCAATGTCGAAGCGGGTGCGGTAGTCCCGGTCCTCCTCGGGCGTGAGCAGGTCGAGCAGCAAGGTGCCCACGCCGCGCGCATGCAGCACCCTGGCCACGTAGTTGTTGCGCGGGCTGTGCCGGCTGCTGCCGCTGCCATGGGCGAACAGCACCAGCCCCGTGGGTGCGGCCGGCAGCGCCAGCAGGCCCTCGATATGGGTCTGGTCCACGGGGATGCGCACCAGTCGTTCAAGCGGCAAGGCCATCGGAGTCTCCTGTGAAGGCCGGTGCGCTGCCCGCGCTCAGGCCACGCGCAGCACGGCCGCGCCCTGGAGCGCGCCCTGGCGCAGCTGCTCCAGCGCGTCGTTGGCCTGCTCCAGCGCGAACACCGTGACCTCGGTGCGCAGCGGCGCCTGCCGTACTGCCTCGAAAAAAGCGAACCCGTCGGCGCGCGTCAGATTGGCCACGGAGCGGATGCTGCGCTCGCCCCACAGCCAGGCATAGGGAAAGCCGGGAATGTCGCTCATGTGGATGCCCGCGCAGACCACGCAGCCGCCCTTGTCGAGGTGCTGCAAGGCCATCGGCACCAGGGGGCCCGCGGGCGCAAAGATCAGGGCCGCGTCCAGCGGCTGCGGCGGCGCTTCGTCCGTTCCCGCGGCCCACTGTGCGCCCAGACTGCGGGCGAATGCCTGGCTGGCGCCATCGCAGGGGCGGGTGAAGGCAAAGACCTCGCGCCCCTGGGCGCGCGCCAGCTGGGTGATGAGATGCGCCGCCGCGCCAAAGCCGTAGATGCCCAGCCGGTGCGGGTCGCCGGCCAGGCGCAGCGCCCGGTAGCCGATGAGGCCGGCGCACAGCAGCGGCGCCAGGTGCTCGGGCGGCGGCGCCTCGGGCAAGGCCAGGCAGTAGCGCGCATCTGCCAGCGTGTATTCGGCATAGCCACCGTTCAGCTGGTAGCCCGTGAAAAGGGCCCGCTCGCACAGGTTTTCGCGGCCGCTGGCGCAAAAGCGGCATTGCCCGCAGGTCCAGCCCAGCCAGGGCACGCCCACCCGCTGCCCCAGGCGCCAGCCCTGCACGCCGGCGCCCAGGCCGGCGACCCGGGCCACGATCTCATGGCCCGGCACCACGGGCAGTGCCGGGTTAGGCAGTTCGCCGTCGAGCAGGTGCAGATCGGTGCGGCACACGCCGCAGGCCTCGACGGCCAGCAGCAACTGGCCGGCCCCGGGCTCGGGCCGCGGCAAATCGGTCAGCCGCAGGGGGCGGCCGGGCCGCTCCAGAACCATGGCGCGCATGCGATGGGCCCCTGTTGCGGTGTGGAACAGGGCTTCATCTTCTGCCCCCACACCGCGCGGGTCAAGGCGGCACGGGGCGGCAAGAAGGGCCATTGCACTGCCGGCGGCGTGGGGGCCATGAATGCTATGCTATTGATAGCTATCTGCGCTTACCCAGAAAGCCCAAAGGCTCAAAAAAAGCAAAAAACCGTGGCCGGGCCACGGTTGCGGGTGGGGGCAGGCGCGGGTCTCAGCCCTTCAGCGCCACGTTGTTCAGCCGGTCCAGCCGCTCGGGCCAACCGCCCTGCTCTGCCGATTGCAGCAGGATGCGCGTCCAGGCGATCCAGGCGTCCCACTGCACGCGCTTGTCCCATGAGTTGCCCCAGGCGCTGAAGGCCTGCAGCGCGCTGGCGGCCGCGCGGCGCGCGTCGTCTGCGCGGCCGGCCGACAGGTACAGCTGGGCCAGCACCATCTGCGGCTCGCCCACCCAGGGGTTGTGGCGCACGGCCTGCTCCAGCACGGCCATGGCGGCGTCCAGGTCCACGAGCGGCTGGTCCAGCTGGATCACCGACCAGTACAGCGACGTGGCGGCCGCCTCGTCGGCCTGCGCCAGCGGCCGGCTGCACCGGTCGAACACCGGCGGCAGCGGCAGCTGGGCGCGCAGCCCGGGGTGCTGCAGCGCCAGCCCCAGGGCCGCGATCTGGTGCACCATGCGGCCGCTGGGCCGCATGGGCCCCGGCCACAGCGACGCGGCCCAGTGCACCGCCTGCGGGCGCTGCTGCACCTGGGGGAAGCGCGAGAAGATGTCGTCCTGCCAGCTGAACCACTGCTCGATGGTGTCGGCCATGCTCACGATGATGAAGGCCGCCACCTCGTAGGGCGTGAGGCGCTGCGGCTGGCCGTTCTTGTCCAGCACCAGGCTGCCGTCGGCCTCGATCGCGCCGGCCAGCACCTTCTGCACGAACTGCGTGCGGCTCATGGTGCAAAACAGGTAGACCAGATGTTCGGCGCCCTCGCCCACCAGGGCGGCCAGGCGGCCGCGCTCGCTGCCGGCGTCGAACTTCACGATGTCCACGAACGCGTTGCCGTACACGCTGTGCAGCAGGCCCAGCAGGCGCACGTCCCTGGGCTGCTGCCACAGGGTCAGCGAACGCGCCACGCCCACCAGGTGGTGGCGGAAGGTGCCGGCCTTGTGCCAGTCCTGCCCCACGCCGCGCGCCAGTACCAGGGGCAGCACAGGCGCCAGATCGGCGTCGCGGGCCAGCCATTCGTCGTCCAGCAGGGTCTGGGCGCGCGTGAACAGTTCGGGGTCGAGGGCTTGGAAGGGCAAGGTCATGCAAGTGTCTCCATCGGTGCTGCGTGGCGGCCCGTGTATCGGGCCGTCCACCCCGCAGTATCGGAGAAAAGGCGCAGGGCCTTGATGCGCCGCGCGGCCGTGAGCGTGAAGCGGTGCTCCACGCCGGCCGGAATGCGCAGGTAGTCGCCCGGCCCCACGGCGAAGACCCGCTCATGGCCTGCCGCATCGAAGAAACCGAACAGGCCCTCGCCGTCCAGGATGTAGCGCACCTCGTCGCCGGCATGGGTGTGCGGCTGGTCGAAGCGCGCCAGCGCGTCGCCAAGCCCCGGCGTGGCTGGGTGCAGCACGACCAGGTCCATGCTGTGGTAACCATGGGCCACGCATTCGTCCACTACGAGCGCGCCCACGGCCTGCACTACCGTGGCCTGGCCGCCGTCGTCCAGTCGGTCCCGGGCCAGCAGCGCGGCCAGGCCCGGCTCGGGTGCCAGCGGGCGCCGCTGCCATTGCACGCCGACGGCGGCGAGGAATTCGGCGTCGCCCGGTGTGATCGGGTTGTGCACCACGGGACTCACCGGACGGTCGTGCATGGGTTGCTCCTTGTTCTTTGGATGAAAAAGGCCTCTAGCGCTTACCCATCAAGCGCCAGCAGCTATTAAATCAGGAGTATTTATGCGCCGCCGCACAGCCTGCGCGGCGGCGCACGATGGTTAGCGGTGGCTGAGGCGGCGCACGGCCCAGTCGCCCAGGCTCTGGATGGCCTGCACGAAGAAGATCAGGATGACCACCACGGCCAGCATGATGTCGGGCAGGAAGCGCTGGTAGCCGTAGCGGATGCCCAGGTCGCCCAGGCCGCCGCCGCCGATGGCGCCGGCCATGGCCGAATAGCCCGTGAGGCTCACGAAGCTGATGGTCAGGCCGGCCACGATGCCGGGCAGCGCCTCGGGCAGCAGCACCTTCCAGACGATCTGCCCGGTGGTGGCGCCCATGGACTGGGCGGCCTCCACCAGGCCGTTGTCCACCTCGCGCAGCGCGGTCTCGACCAGGCGCGCGATGAAGGGCGCGGCGGCAATGGTCAGCGGCACCACGGCCGCCCAGGTGCCGATGGACGAGCCGGTGATGAAGCGCGTGAACGGGATGATGGCCACCAGCAGGATGATGAACGGCGTGGAGCGCACGGCGTTCACGATCCAGCCCACGATCTTGTTGGCCGGGCCGTTCTCCAGTACGCCGCCCGCGTCCGTCAGGCGCAGGAACACGCCCAGCGGAATGCCGATCAGCCCGCCGATGACGCCCGCCACGCCCACCATGATGAGCGTCTCCCACAGCGAGGTGACAAACAGCTCCAGCATCATTTCAGAAAAATTCTCGAACATCGCTCGTCCCTCAGCCTGTCACTTCCACGGTGCGCACCACCACGCCGTTGGCGCGCAGATAGTCGATGGCGGCGCCGATGCGCGCCATGTTGCCGCTGGCGTACACCGCCAGCGAGCCGAAGGTCTGGTCCTGGATCTCGTCGATCTGCCCGTGCAGGATGGACAGGTCCAGGCCCAGCTCGCGGATCAGGTGCGACAGGATGGGCTCGTAGGCATGCTCGCCCGCATAGGACAGGCGCAGCAGCTGGCCGCTGGCGCCCGGCTCCAGCCGCGCCGCCAGGCTGCGCACGCGCGCCAGCACGCCGGCGGGCAGCTCCTGCGGCACGATCTCGTCGATCAGGCTCTTGGTGATGTCCTGCTGCGGGCGGGTGAACACGTCGATCACCGGGCCCATTTCCACGATGCGGCCGGCGTCGATCACGGCCACGCGGTCGGCGATCTGCTTGATGACCTGCATCTGGTGCGTGATCAGCACCACGGTCACGCCCAGTTCGCGGTTCACCTGGCGCAGCAGGTCCAGGATGGAGCGCGTGGTCTCGGGGTCCAGCGCGCTGGTGGCCTCGTCGGACAGCAGCACCTTGGGCTGGCTGGCCAGCGCGCGCGCAATGCCCACGCGCTGCTTTTGCCCGCCCGAGATCTGCGCCGGGTAGCGGTCGGCCAGATGGGCCAGGCCCACCAGGTCGAGCAGCGGGCCCACGCGCTTGTGGATCTCGGCCTGGGGCAGGCCCGCCAGCTCCAGCGGCAGGGCCGCGTTCTCGAACACGGTGCGCGAGGACAGCAGGTTGAAGTGCTGGAACACCATGCCGATCTCGCGGCGCGCGGCGCGCAGATCGCCGTCCTTCAACTGGGTCAGGTCGCGCCCGGCCACGATGACCTGGCCCGCCGTGGGGCGGTTGAGCAGGTTGATGACGCGCACCAGCGAGCTCTTGCCCGCGCCGGAACGCCCGATGATGCCGAACACCTCGCCCGGCGTGACATGCAGGTCGATGCCGCGCAGGGCCTCGACGGGGCCTTGTGGGCCCTGGTAAATCTGGGTGATACCCCGAAGGTCGATCATGAACAGGAATGCAAGGCGCCGGGCGCGTCCTGCCCTGGGGCAGGCCCGCAGCCGCGGCGCGGTTGGAGAGTCAGAACAGGGGGTGAATGTAATTGTTCGTTATAAAAAACCAAACGAACAAAAAGCTTTTTCATAAGACGGCCTGGTTATGAGGCCGCGCAACCCTCGAGCGCTACCGATGCGATAGCGCCGCACGTCCGACGTATGGACGCGGGCCGCCAATTTTACCGCCGTCGCTCGCACGGGGTTTGCGCGGCGCGCCCTGCAGGAGAGCTGGGCGCGCATTACCATGCGGCATCTTCGGCGCATGCACCAGCGGGCAGGACTCTTCGCGACGGCCTGCCGGGGCCGATCGTCCCCCGCGCCACCATCCCCCTCTTTCCTATGCCGCAACGCCCCTGGTCTCCCATCGTCTGGATTGGCTACGCCATGTGCGTGGGCGTCATGGGCACCGCACTGGCCAGTCCGCTGTACCCGCTGTACCAGCAGGCCTGGGGGCTCAAACCCAGCGACATCACCCATATCTTCGTGGCCTACATGGCCGGCACGCTGACCAGCCTGCTGTTTCTGGGGCGGCTCACGCAGCGCCACGGTTTTCTGGCCATCCTGCGTACCGGGCTGGCGCTGATGACGGTGGGCGTGCTGCTCTCGGCGCTGGCGTGGAGCGCGCCCGTCTTCATGGTGGCGCGCGTGATGATCGGCCTGGCCTCGGGGATGATCACCACCTCGGCCTCCATCGGCATGGTGCAGGCCAGCCCGGGGCGCGACCCGCGCCGCACGGCCGCCCTGACCACCGTGGCCATGACGCTGGGCTTTGGCCTGGGGCCGCTGGTGGGCGGCCTCATCGCGCAGTGGGTGCCCTACCCGCTGGTCACCGCCTATGTGCCCACGGCGGCCATGGGCCTGTTGGCGGTGTACGCGCTGTACCAGCTGCGCGGCCTGCCCGCGCCGCGCCCGCAGGACGATGCGCTGCCGCCCGGCCACTGGCGCGGCGTGCTGGCGCAGTGGATGCCGCGGCTCACGCGGCCGCCGCGCACGCGCCGGCGCCAGTTCTGGCTGGCCAGCATGGGCGCCTTCAGCGCCTTTGGCATGTTCAGCCTGTACTCGTCGCTGGCGCCCAGCTTCATGCGGGAGATCGTGCCCTGGCACGGGCCGGCGGTGAGCGGGCTGTCGATCGCCATGATCCTGTTCCTGTCGTCGGCCTTCCAGTTCGCCGTGCGCAACTGGCGCACCAAGCGCGTGGTGCTGGCCAGCGGGGTCGGGCTGGTGCTGTGCAACCTGCTGCTCATGGCCACCACCGTCACCGGCTCCACCCTGCTGTTCGCCGCAGCCGTGCTGGTGACGGCCTTCGGCCACGGCCTGTCGAACGTGGCGGGCATGGGCGTGATCGCCAAGCTCACCACGCCGCAGGAGCGCGGCGGGCTGCTGTCGTCCTACCTGATCGTGGGCTACCTGGGCACCATCGTGCCTATCCTGGGCATGGGCTGGCTGTCGGACCACCTGGGCCTGGACCGCGCCCTCATGGTGTTCTGCGGCGCCATGGCGCTCCTGTGCGCCGTGGTCACCGTGCTGGCCGCGCGCACCGAGGAAATCCCCATGCCGCCGCAGGCTGGGTAACCCGGCTCAGCGCCAGCCCAGCAGCAGGATGCCGATGTTCACCAGGAAGCCGGCGCCCCACACCGCGCTGCGCGCCTTGGGCATGTCGCCCACGTACATGGTGATGAAGGACACGCGCAGCATCACGAACAAGAAGGCCAGCAGATCCAGCGCCATCTGGGGCGCGCCCAGCTGGTGCGCGATGATCACCGCGCCGATGAAGAATGGCAGCGCCTCGAAGCTGTTGGTCTGGGCCGCGTTGGCGCGGGCGCGCCAGCCAGTCTGGCGCGCCAGCCAGGCGCGCGGGTCATGGTTGTCGGTGCCGCGAAAGCTGCCGCGCTTGGCCAGCAGCGCACACACCATGGGCAGCAGCGCCGCGATCAGCACGCACCAATAGGCCACGGTGAAGCGCGCCACATGCATTGTCGTATTCATTTTTAAGCATTTTTGGCCGCTAGCGCTTATGCAGCAAGCGCTGGCAGCTATTGTTTTTGATAATTCAGCGCCGATCGGCCAGCGCGTGGGCGATGGTGCCCAGGTCCACGTACTCCAGGTCGCTGCCCACGGGCACGCCCCGCGCCAGGCGCGTGACATGCACGCCGCGGCGCTTGAGCGCCTCGGCAATGGCGTGGGCCGTGGCCTCCCCCTCGGCGGTGAAGCTGGTGGCCAGGATCACCTCCTGCACCACGCCATCGCTGGCGCGGTCCAGCAGCTTGTGCACGCCGATGTCGCGCGGCCCCACGCCGTCCAGCGGCGACAGCCGCCCCATGAGCACGAAGTACAGCCCCTTGAACGCGGCCGTGCGCTCCATGGCGGACTGGTCGGCCGGCGTCTCCACCACGCACAGGCGCGTGGCGTCGCGCCCCGGGTCTAGGCAGGTGTCGCACACGGCCCCCTCGGTGAAGGTGTGGCAGCGCTCGCAATGGCGCACCTGCGTGGCCGCCTGTCCCAGCGCACGCGACAGCAGCTGCGCGCCCTCGCGGTCGTGCTGCAGCAGGTGGAACGCCATGCGCTGCGCGGACTTCACGCCCACGCCCGGCAGGCGCCGCAGCGCCTGGATCAGCGCGTCAAGAGAACTGGTGTCTGACATGCAATGGAGCGCACAAGAACGCAACGCGCAGGCCCGCTGCGCCTGAAACCGGCGCTCCCCGAGCCAGGGCAGCCGAGCAAGGGCCGCCCCGCAGCGAGGGCTGCGTCCCCCTTCCCACGCGCAGCGTGAGAGAAGGGGGAAGGCGCGCAGCGCCACAGGGGGTTGTCACATCAAAACGGGAACTTCATGCCGCCAGGCAGGCCTGGCATGCCGGCGGTGATCTTGCCCATCTTCTCGGACGAGGTTTCCTCGGCCTTGCGCACGGCGGCGTTGAAGGCAGCGGCCACCAGGTCTTCCAGCATGTCCTTGTCGTCCTGCAGCAGGCTGGGGTCAATGGTGACGCGCTTGACGTCGTGCTTGCAGGTCATCAGTACCTTCACGAGGCCGGCGCCGGATTCGCCCTCGACCTCGATGTTGGCCAGCTCGTCCTGAGCCTTCTTGAGGTTGTCCTGCATGGCCTGGGCTTGCTTCATCAGGCCGGCGAGCTGTCCCTTGTTGAACATGGTGTGTTTCCTTTGCTTCCTAGAAATGGTTTATGCAGGCTTGATGCTGCCCGGCACGATTTTCGCGCCGAAGTCGCGCACCAACTGCTGCACGTAGGGGTCGCCCTGCACGATCTCTTCGGCCACGCGCTGGCGCTCGGCCGCGGCATGGGCGTTGCGGCGCGCCGGGCTGTCGATCACCACGCCCACCTCCACGCTGATCTGGCGCGTGTGGCCCGCGGCCTCCAGCGCCGCGCGCAGGCGCTCGCGCGCCGTGGGCTGGTTGATCGATTCGCGCTCCACACGCAGCAGCCAATGGTCCTGGTCGCGCGCCACCAGCTGCGACTGCAGCGCCAATTCGCGTACCAGCGCCGTGATCGCGCCCTGCGCCACGAGCTGCTGCACCGCGGCATACCAGACATCGCCCTCCTCGGTGGGCACCAGCCGCGCAAGTGCGGACGCATGCCCCACTGGGGGCATGGGCTGCAGACGCGCGCCCGGCTCGGGCACGCTGCGCACGGGAATTGCTACCGTTTCAGTAGCATCTTGCGCTTGTCCAGCGGGCTCTACAGGGTGATTTTGCTTCAACGCCTCGGGCGTGCGCACGGGCAGGCGGACGGCGGCCGGGGGCTGTGCGGGTGCAGTCACCGGGACCGCATCGTCCTCCCAGGGCGGCGGCGCGTCGGCCACTGCATCCAGGGCGTCCTGCACGGCCTGGTTCACGTCGTCCGGCGTTGGCTGCGGTGGCACGGGAGCGGGCTGCACGGACGCAGGCGCGGGCACTGGTGTCGAGGCGACCTGCGGCGCGGGGGCCGCGACCGGCGCCTGCACGGGCTGAGGTGCGGGCGCAGCGGGCGCGGGCGGCACAGCCTCAGGCTGCGTCAGAGTTTTTTTTTCCGCCGTGGCCGCCGTGCGGCCTTCCGTCTGCGCCGGCTTGAAGGCCAGCAGGCGCAGCAGCGCCATGGTGAGCGCGGCGTATTCGTCGGGCGCCAGGCCCAGCTCGGTGCGCCCGTGCAAGCAGATGCTGTAGAGCAGCTGCGTCTCGTCGGCCGGCATGGTGGCGGCCAGGCGGGCGATCTCGGCGGCCTCCGGATCGTTGAGGTCCACGGCCGACGCCATCTGCGGCACGGCCTGCAGCACGGCCATGCGCTGCAGCACGGCGCTCATTTCTTCGAGCGTGGAGGCGGCCGACAGGCCGTTGAGGCGCAGCGCATCGGCGGTATCGACGACCGTCTTGCCGTCGCCCTGGGCCAGCGCCTCAATCAGGCGGAATACGTAGGAGCGGTCCACGCTGCCGAGCATCTGGCGCACGCCGGCCTCTTGCAGTTGGCCGCTGCCGAAGGCAATCGCCTGGTCGGTCAGGCTGAGCGCGTCGCGCATGGAGCCGCGCGCCGCGCGCGCCAGCAGGCGCAGCGCCTGGGGCTCGGCGGGCACGTTCTCGGTCCCCAGCACGCGGGTGAGGTGCTCGAGCACCGTCTCGGGTGCCATGGGCCGCAGGTTGAACTGCAGGCAGCGCGAGAGCACGGTGACCGGCACCTTCTGCGGATCGGTGGTGGCCAGCACGAACTTGAGGTACTCGGGCGGCTCCTCCAGCGTCTTGAGCATGGCGTTGAACGCCGTGTTCGTGAGCATGTGCACTTCGTCGATCATGAAGACCTTGAAGCGCCCCTGCACCGGCTTGTAGACGGCCTGCTCCAGCAGGCCCTGCACCTCGTCCACGCCGCGGTTGGAGGCGGCGTCGAGCTCGGTGTAGTCGGGGAAGCGGCCGCTGTCGATGTCGGTGCAGGCCGGGCACACGCCGCAGGGCGTGGCCGTGATGCCGCCCTGCCCGTCGGGCCCCTGGCAGTTGAGCGACTTGGCCAGGATGCGCGACACCGTGGTCTTGCCCACGCCGCGCGTACCCGTGAACAGGTAGGCATGGTGCAGTCGCTGCTGGGTCAGCGCATTGGACAGCGCCTGCACCACGTGCTCCTGCCCCACCATCTCCGAAAAGGTCTTGGGACGGTATTTGCGGGCGAGCACAAGATAGGACATGTGCCCGATTCTACGGGCGCCGCAGACCGGCTTGGCGCCAGTCGCCAACCGACCTCGGCAGTGAGGTGGCCCCCGGTGTTTGGCGCGGGGGCGTGGCGAAACGGCTACAATGGCAAGCGACGGGCCTCCCCGCATGGTGAAGCGGCCAACCGGGTCAGGTGGGGAACCAAGCAGCCCTAACTGTGGAGTCAGTGCCGGGGGTAAGGCTCGTCACCTTCATTTCAGCCATCCCCTCAGGATCATCTGCCAGCCGATTTCCATGGCCTGGCGGCCAAGGGCGATCCAAAAGCCTGCTGTAGCGATTCCCGCAGCCTATTGGCTTAGCGTTTGATGGCCGTCAGATAGCGGAAGCCTCCGCCGGCGATCTGCAATCCGTCCCTGCGGCCCGCAAAGTAGCGGGCATTGAGCTCGGCCGGCCCCAAATCCTCCTCGACCTGGAAGCCGGCATCAGCCAACAGCTCTGCCATGCGCTGCGGTGTCCCTGCCGACCGCCAGGGCTCTCCGCCAGCCGCCATCATGTGTGCCGTGAACTGCATCATGACGCGCTCCACCGGATGCAGTTGTTGTTCATCCAGCCGGTAATCCAACATGAGGGTAGAGCCGGCTGCAAGCCCGCGCATGGCGGCGATCTCGCGCTCGACCAGATCGCTGTCCAGATACACCAGCACCCCCTGCACGGACACGCTGATGGGTTTTGAGAGATCGGCACCGCCTCTGGCAAGGCTATCCACGGCGGTCATCTCGCGTAAATCGGCAGCCACGCGGCGCAGTCGTGCGGGTGGCGCCCATCCGTTCAAGGCATAGAGCCGGGCCTTCCACTCCTGCATTGCAGGCTGGTCAAGCTCGAAAGTGGTGATGGCGGGCAAGGTGGATTCCGTGCGCAGCGCCCAGGTGTCCAGGCCGGCGCCCACGATGGCGTACTGCTCGGTTCCTTCCGCAATGGCGCTCAACAGCCGGTCTTCCGCCAACCGAGCGCGAGCGACGATTCCGGCGCGCATTGAGCGCGCAGGGACATCGTTGTGCGCCAGCGGCTCGCGCATCAATGACGCGGCGTTGACGCTGCCGAGGGACGCGATGGCAAACGGGTCTTGGAAAACCAGGCGGTCCTCCAGAAGCTGATGGGCCGCACGCGTTATGGCGACACGCATGGCCGAGGGACTGGGGCAATCCGTCAATTTCAATTCAGTACTCCATGTGGTTTGTTCAACGAAAGGAGTACTTTCGACCCTGACGCAACGTCAAGGTCAAGCGGCTACTGCATCCAGGTAGGCCCTCAACTGCGGACTGACAAAGTGCCCCAGCGCCAGGATGGGTTCGCTGGCATAGGCCTGCGTCAATTTTGCGGCAAGGGACATATCCCGTGCAGCGGTGCGCGCCGAGAGCGCGCGGTATCTGCTCAGCAGCTGACGCGCGGCATCGGTTTCTGGAGAGACTTTCTGGGCCAAAAGCGCTTCTCCCAGAGCGGCAAAGGCTTCCCACTCAGGCCCAGTGGAGCCATCCAGGCGCTTGAGTTCCTCAGGCGACAGATGTCGCTGCAATGCCGCCAATCGCAACCCGATGGCTTGCTCTACGTACTGCAAGAGGTCCGGCTCAAGTCCAGCATGCCGCGCCGTCTCAGGCGCCTGACGGTGCATGCGCGCCCAGTCGAAAATGGCACCCAGGCGCCCCCCGAAGACCGACATCGCAACGTTCATCCACCTTTGCGCCAGCAATTGGACTGCTGCGGCATCGACCGGAACGGCGCTGGCACGGCAGGCCTCCAGTTCGTCGGCAATCGGCTGCCAACGAGGCCTGGCGCGGTGCCAGCGCCCCAGCGCCCGGTGCACGCCGCCTTGCGGCAAGTACCGCAGGTGGGTGTCCAGCAGCCGTGCGCCTTCCAGCAAGTCCTCGGGAGACGCTTTTTTACGGGAGACGGCCTGCTCCAGGAACTGCAACTTCTCCTTGAGCGCCCGCGCCTCTTCCAGTCGGCGAGTGACCTCGGCAACCTGACCGCGCAGCAGTTCCCTGGGCTGGAGGTCATGGCCCGACAGCATCGCGGCGATCGCGTCCAGACTGAGCCCCAGTTGCTTGAGGGACTGCACTGCATGCAATCGCTCAATATCCTCCGCGCTGTACAGGCGGTACCCCGACTCGCTCCGGGCACCCGGACGTACCAGCCCGATATGGTCGTAGTGGTGCAAGGTGCGCACAGTGATGCCGGCACGCCGTGCAACGGCTCCGATAGTCAAGTGAATGGCGCCCATTCCTTTGATGACTCCGCTCATGGATGCTCTCCGGGCAACGACAGGCTGCACCGCCCCGGCGGTACTGGGAGCTGCCGGGCCGTTGGGGTGGACGTCTTGGCGCCCTACCGCAGGCATGAAGCCACAGCGGTACGGCCTTTCACGGCCTGCCTTGGCGGTCGCACGCCGTCCCGGCCGGTATTAGGCGGGAACGCCAACGATCACGCTCGACGCCTTGAACAGGGCCGATGCCGCCACCCCGGGCGCCAGGCCTAGCGCCTCGCTGCTCTCGTTCGTGACGATGGCTGCCACGGCGCCGCCATCCGGCAGGCCAATCACCACCTCGGTATTCACGGCGCCCTTTTGCACGCGCGTCACCGTGCCCGGCAGCCGGTTGCGTGCCGAGAAGCGCGCGCCCTGCGCGTCGGTCACCACGATGATCGACGACGCCTTCACCAGCGCGAAGGCCTCCGCGCCCGGCTCCAGGCCCAGGCCCAGGCCCTGGGTGCTCTCATGCGTGACGATGGCCACCAGCGCGTGGCCCAGGCCGGGGACGTGAAGCTCGACCTCGTCATTGACGGCGCCCGGCACCACACGGGACACCGTGCCGAAAAACTGGTTGCGCGCGCTGGTCCTCATGCCCATTCTCCTGATCAGATGGAAGTCGTCGATCATGCTGTCGGCCTGCTCGCTGAGCTGGTCCACGAAGCGGCGGTGGGCATGCGCGATCGCGCCGAAGTTGCGCACCAGTTGCTTGCCCCGCTCGGTCAGCCGCGTGCCGCCGCCGCCCTTGCCGCCCACCAGGCGCTCCACCAGCGGCTCGCCCGCCAGCTGGTTCATGGTGTCGATGGCGTCCCAGGCCGCCTTGTAGCTCATGCCCATGGCCTTGGCTGCGTGCGTGATGGAGCCGCGCTCGGCGATGTGCGACAGCAGCTCCACCCGGCCGGGGCCGCCCAGGTTGCGGCCATCCACCGTCATCCACAACGAGCCGCGCAGCTCAATGCGCGTGCCGGGCTGCTTTGCGTCTGCCTCCATGGCCTTCCCTTTTTGATCGAAAGACGCCAGTTTACGGGCCTGTTCAAAGCCTGCGGCGCGTGACATCATGGCCGCTGCCCTGCCCGTACCATGCACGCCATGAACATTCCACATCCACCGTCCACCATCCAGTTCGGCCACCAGGGCCGCGTGTGCATCGTCACCGGCGGCGCCCAAGGCATTGGCGAGGCCTGCGTGCGCCGCTTCGCGCGCGAGGGCGCCGTGGTCGTCCTGGCCGATGTGGACGCCGTCCATGGCGCGGCGCTGGCGGCCGAGCTGAACGCCACGTTCATCCCCTGCGACGTGGGCGACAAGGCCCAGGTGGACGCACTGGTGGCGCAGGTCCTGGCGGCCCATGGGCGCATCGACGTGCTGGTGAACAACGCGGGCATCTTCCGCGCGGCGGATTTCCTGGAGGTGTCCGAGGCGGACTTCGACGCCGTGCTGCGCGTGAACGTCAAGGGTTCCTTCCTCATGGGCCAGGCCGTGGCGCGCGCAATGGCACGGGCCGGGCGCGGCGCCATCGTGAACATGAGCTCGGTCAACGGCGTGCTGGCCATCCCCAACATCGCCAGCTACAACATCAGCAAGGGCGGCATCAACCAGCTCACGCGGGTGATGGCCCTGGCACTGGCGGACCATGGCATCCGGGTGAACGCGGTGGCGCCCGGCACCATTGCCACGGAGCTGGCGGCCAAGGCGGTGCTCACCAGCGAGGACGCCAAGAAGAAGATCCTGAGCCGCACGCCCATGAAGCGCCTGGGCGAGCCGGCCGAGGTGGCCGATGTGGTGGCCTGGCTGGCCAGCGACGCCGCCAGCTATGTCACAGGCGAGATCGTCACCGTGGATGGCGGCCGCATGACGCTGAACTACACCGTGCCCGTCTGATCCGGCAAGGCCGCAGCAGGCTGTCCGGTCTTTGACTTGCCGGCACAATCACGGGCATGAGATTTCTGCACACCATGCTGCGCGTTGGCAATCTCCAGCGCTCCATCGACTTCTACACCCAGGTGCTCGGCATGCAGTTGCTGCGCACCTCGGAAAACCCCGAATACAAATACTCGCTGGCCTTCCTGGGCTTCGAGGGCGGCAACCCCGGCCAGGCCGAGATCGAGCTGACCTACAACTGGGGCGTGGAAAGCTATGAAATGGGCACGGCCTACGGCCACATCGCCCTGGGCGTGCCCGACGCCTACGCCGCCTGCGACAAGATCAAGGCGGCCGGTGGCACCGTGACGCGCGAGGCCGGCCCGGTCATGGGCGGCACGACGGTGATCGCCTTCGTGACGGACCCTGACGGCTACAAGATCGAACTGATCGAACGCAAGAACGATGCCGGCATGGGCACCGGCCTGCGGTAATTTGCTATATATTTAATAGCTATTAGCGCTTGATACACAAGCGCCAGAGGCTTATTTTGCTTAAATGGACGGCCGCCCCAGCGCGGCCGCTTCCCGCGCCAGCCGCGTGATGCGCTGCCAGTCGCCCTGCTCCAGCGCATCGCCCGGCACCAGCCAGGAACCGCCGACGCAGGCCACGTTCTGAAGGGCCAGGAACTCCCCCGCATTGCCCGGCTGGATACCGCCCGTGGGGCAGAACACCACGTCGCCGAACGGCCCCTGCCAGGCCTTCAGCATGGCCACGCCGCCGGCCTGCAGCGCCGGAAAGAACTTGAGCGCGGAAAAGCCCTCCTCCTGGGCCAGCAGGATCTCGCTGCCCGTGGCCACGCCGGGCAGCAGCGGCAGGCCCGCACCCCTGCAGGCGCGGCCCAGAGTGGGCGTGAAGCCCGGGCTCACGGCGAAGCGCGCACCCGAGCGGGCGGCGGCCTCGGCGTCGGCGCAGCTGCGCACCGTGCCGGCACCCACCACGGCCTCGGGCACTTCCGCGGCGATGGCCCGGATGCAGTCCAGTGCCTGCGGCGTGCGCAGCGTGACCTCCAGCATGCGGATGCCGCCGGCCACCAGCGCCCGCGCCAGGGGCACGGCGTGGCGCACGTCATGCAGCACGATCACGGGAATCACCGGCGCGTCGCGCATCACGTCGAGCGCGGTCCATGCGGTGGTGTTCACAGCCATGCGCAGCCTCCTTCTTCCGCGCTGAGCGCGTTGCGCCGGAATCCGGCAAACAGTTCACGGCCCCAGCCGTGGGCGTTGTCCTCGCCCAGCACCGGCGGCATTGCGGCCGGCTGGCGGGCCTGCCATTCGGCCGCATCGACCAGCACGTCCAGCGTGCCGGCCACCGCGTCAAGGCGGATGACGTCGCCGTCGCGCACGCGCGCCAGCGGGCCGCCGGCACAGGCCTCGGGCGATGCGTGGATGGCGGCGGGCACCTTGCCCGATGCGCCGCTCATGCGCCCGTCGGTGACCAGCGCCACCTTGTGGCCCTTGCCCTGCAGCACGGCCAACGGGGGCGTTAGCTTGTGCAGCTCGGGCATGCCATTGGCCTGTGGCCCTTGCCAGCGCACCACGCACACCACGTCGCGGTCCAACTCGCCGGCCTGGAAGGCCTGCTGCAGCTCGCCCTGTGAGGCGAACACGCGCGCGGGCGCCTCGATCACATGGCGGTCCTGCGGAACGGCCGACACCTTGATCACGCTGCGCCCCAGGTTGCCCGACAGCAGCCTGAGCCCGCCCGTGGCGCTGAAGGGATCCGCCGCAGGGCGCAGCACGCTGTCATCGCGCGATGCGCCGATGGCCGTCCAATGCAGGCGATGGTCGGCATCGCCCTCGGGGTGGCGCGTGAACTCGCGGATGCCGCCCGGGCGCACGGTGCACGCGTCCTCGTGCATCAGGCCGGCGTCGAGCAGCTCGCGGATCACGTAGCCGGGCCCCCCGGCCGCCTGGAACTGGTTCACGTCCGCGCTGCCGTTGGGATACACCCGCGCCAGCAGCGGCACCACGGCGGACAGGGCCGAGAAATCGTCCCAGTCGATCACGATGCCGGCCGCACGCGCCACGGCCACCCAGTGGATCAGGTGGTTGGTGGAGCCGCCGGTGGCCAGCAGTGCCACCATGGCGTTGACGATGGCCCGCTCGTCCACCACGCGGCCGATGGGCGCACATGGCACGCCTTGGTTGCCCAGCACGGTGCGCGCGGCCTCGCGCGTGAGCTCCTGGCGCAGCGCCTGGCCAGGGTTCACGAAGGCCGTGCCCGGCACATGCAGGCCCATGGCCTCCAGCAGCATCTGGTTGCTATTGGCCGTGCCGTAGAACGTGCAGGTACCCGGCGCGTGGTAGGCGGCCATCTCGGCCTGCAGCAGCTCGGCGCGGCCCACCAGGCCCTGCGCGGCCTGCTCGCGCACCTGGGCCTTGGCGTTGTTGGACAGGCCCGAAGCCATCGGCCCCGCCGGCACGAATACCGTGGGCAGGTGGCCGAACTGCAGGGCCCCGATGAGCAGGCCGGGCACGATCTTGTCGCACACGCCGAGCATGAGCGCGGCGTCGAACACGTCGTGGCTCAGCGCCACGGCCGTGGCCATGGCGATCACGTCGCGGCTGAACAGGCTCAGCTCCATGCCCGGCGTGCCCTGGGTCACGCCGTCGCACATGGCCGGCACGCCGCCCGCCACCTGCGCCGTGGCGCCCAGCCGGCGGGCCTCGTCCTTGATGAGGTCGGGGTAGTGCTGCAGCGGCGCATGGGCCGACAGCATGTCGTTGTAAGCCGTGACGATGCCGATGTTCGGCGCCTTCTCGGCCACCACGCGCAGCTTGTCGTTGCCGGGCATGCCGGCGAAGGCATGGGCCACGTTGGCGCAGCCCAGGCGGTCGGCGCCGCGGTCGCGGCGCGCATGGAATTCAAGTTGCCGCAGATAGGCTCCGCGCGTGGCGGCACTGCGCTGGCGGATGCGCTCGGTGACGGAGTGGACGGTGTCGTGCAGTGGCATGCTGGGCGTGGGGTAGGCGACTGGCTGTGGTGATGTCCCCCGGATCGTACGCGCCCAGGGGCGACCCCGAGGGGCCGGGGACATGGGCAGGCGCCAGCCGGTGTCGCCCGCCCTGCCCGCTTACTTGGCGCCGCGCGCCTGCTGCACGGCGGCGTTCACCTCGTCCCAGGTCTGCTGGCCCACGGACTTGGCAATGCCGGCGTTCACGCTGGCAAGTTTCTCGCGCATGCGGTTGGCTTCCTGGGCCGACAGTTCGTTGACCTGCATGCCCTTGCCCTTGAGGTCGGCCAGGGCCTTGGCGGCTTCCTCGCGGGTGTCCTTGCGCTCGAAATCGCGGCTCTTGATGGCGGCGTCCTGCAGCACCTTCTTCTCGGCGGCCGAGAGCCCATCCCACCACTTCTTGCTCACCGTCACGATCCACGGGCTGTACACATGGTTCGTCACGGTCAGGTACTTCTGCACCTCGTAGAACTTGCTCGACACGATGGTGTTGTAGGGATTTTCCTGGCCGTCGACGGCGCGGGTCTCCAGCGCGGTGAACAGCTCGGAGAACGGCAGCGGCACGGCGTTGGCGCCCAGAGCCTTGAAGCTGTCGAGGAATACGTTGTTCTGCATCACGCGCAGCTTGATGTCGTTCAGGTCTTCCAGCTTGGCCACGGGGCGCTTGCTGTTGGTGAGGTTGCGAAAGCCGTTCTCCCAGTAGACCAGGCCCACCATGCCCTTGGCATCCAGCTTGGCCTTGATCTTGTCGCCCACGGGGCCGTCGAGCACCGTGTCGGCCTCTTTCGCGTTGTTGAACAGGAAGGGCGTGTCCCAGACCGCCATCTCGGGCACCAGGCCCACCAGGGTGGCGGTGGAGCCCACCATCATCTCCTGCGCGCCGCCGATCAGCGCCTGCTGCATCTGCGTGTCGGAGCCCAGGGACGCGTTGCCGATGGCGCGCACCTTCATCTTGCCGCCGCTGGCTTTCTCCACTTCCTGCGCGAACAGGCGCGCGGCGCGCCCCTGGTTGGAGTTGTCCACCAGGCCGTAGCCGAAGCGCACGATGCGCGGCTTGAAGTCCTGCGCCTGGGCGGTGCCGGTGGCCATGAGGACGGCCGCGAGGCCGGCAAGAGCGAAACGGATACGCATGCTGAATCTCCTTGAGGAATGGGTGGTTGGGTTGAAAAGAGCGGCTGCCTAGTGCATCCAGCGCAGCGGTGCGGTGATGAGGGCGGGGAACAGCGTGAAGAGCACCAGCAGAAGCACATAGACCGCGAGGAACGGCGTCGTGCCCCGGATCACGGTCTCCATGCGCAGGCGGCCCACGCCGGCCACCACGTTCTGCACCGTGCCCACGGGCGGGGTGATCAGGCCGATGCAGCCCACGAAAATGAACATGAAGCCGAAGTACACGGGGTCGATGCCGGCCTTGACGGCCAGGGGTGCGCACACGGGGCCGAAGATCAGGATGGTGGGCGTCAGGTCCATGGCGGTGCCCACCACGAGCAGGAACGTCATCATCAGCGCCATGAACAGGATGGGGTTGCCCATCACGCCCGCGAAGCTGTCGGCCAGCATGTTGGGCAGGTCGGCCAGCGTGATCATGTAGGCCGTCACGGTGGCTGCGCCGCACAGGAACATCACCACGGCCGTGGTCTTGCCCGCGGCCAGGAACACGTCGTACAGCTGGGTCCAGCTCAGCTCGCGGTACACGAACATGGAGACCAGCAGCGCATAGACGGCCGCCACCACGGCGGCTTCGGTCGGCGTGAAGATGCCGCCGCGCAGGCCGCCCAGGATGATGACCGGCATCATCATGGCCCAGAAGCTCTGGGCCAGCGCCTTCAGGCGCGGCCCCCAGGCCACGCGCTCCATGGCCGGCAGATCGTGGCGCCGGGCGATCCAGCACCAGGCGCCGATGAGGAAGGCCCCCATCATCAGCCCGGGCGCCACGCCCGCCAGGAACAGCTTGCTGATCGAGGTGTTGGTCGTCACGCCGTAGATCACGAACGGCATCGACGGCGGAATGATGGGGGCGATGATGCCGCCCGAGGCCAGCAGGCCCGCGCTGTAGCCCATGGGGTATTTCTGCTCGCGCATCATCGGCAGCAAGATGGTGGCAAGCGCCGCCGTGTCGGCAATGGCCGAGCCGCTCATGGAGGCCAGCAGCACCGCCGCACCGATGACCACGAAGCCCAGCCCGCCGCGGATATGCCCCACGAAGGCGCGCGCCAGGTCAATGATGCGGCGCGACAGGCCGCCCGCGTTCATCAGCTCGCCCGCCAGAATGAAGAACGGCACGGCCAGGAGCGGGAAGTTGTCGAAACCCGCCTGCAGGTTCTGCGCCAGCAGCTGCGAGTCGAAGAAGTCCAGGTGCCACATCAGGGCGACACCTGTGAGCACCAGGGCATGGGCGATCGGCATGCCGATCACCATGCCGCCGATGAGCACCAAAAGAAAGATGGCGGTAACGATCATGGCCGGCTGCCTCGCTCACTCCACCGCGGTGTCCGCGTCGCTGCCATGCGGCCGCAATGCACCGCGTCGCAGGTCCACCACCAGCCCCACCAGCAGGCCCACGGCCAATACCAGGGTGGCAGCGGCGCCAAGCGCCAGCGGATAGCCCAGCACGGTGCTGTAGCTTTCCATGCCCGCGACCACCTGTTCCCAGGAGCCCTTGAGCAGCAACAGCATGCACGCGGCCACCAGGGCCTGGCTGAGCCAGAACAGCAGCTTGCGCGCCCTGCCCCGCAGGCGCGAGGTCAGCATGTCGAAGCCCAGGTGCTTGCCCTCGAAGGCCGCGACGATGGTGCCCACCGCCACCAGCCAGACGAACAGCAGGCGGGAGACTTCTTCGTACGACACGATGCTGGTGGCAAACACATAGCGCAGCACCACGTTGACGAACACCGCCACCACCATGCCGGCCAATGCCAGCACCATGAAATGTTCGGCCCATCGCTGCACGATCGGCTTGCGCGGCCGAGCCGGGGAAGAAGAGGAAGAAGAAGCGCTCATGCACCGTCTCCGGTCGAGGAAGGAATGGATGGCCCGGCGTCGGCTACGGCATGGTCGCGCAGCCACTGCACGACGGCCTGCGCCAGCTCGTTCACGGGGCGCATGGCGTCCAGCGTCAGCACGCCGGGCTCGCCCTGGGGCGACTCCAGCGTGGCGAACTGGTCGGCCACCAGCGCCGGCGAGAAGAAATGGCCTGCGCGCGACTGCACGCGCTGCAGCGCCTGCTCATAGTCCAGGGCCAGGAACACGAAGCCCACGCGCGGGTTGCCGGCGCGCAGGCGGTCGCGGTACTTGCGGCGCAGGGCCGAGCAGGTGAGCACCACGCCGGGCGCGCCCGGCTGAGGCTGCAGCAGCACGGCCAGCCGGTCCAGCCAGCCGGCGCGGTCGGCATCGGTCAGGGGCACGCCGGCCCGCATCTTGGCGATGCTCTCGGGGGCGTGGTGGGCATCGCCCTCGTGCAGCGTCCAGCCCAGTGCCTGGGCGCAGGCTTCTCCCACACTGGACTTGCCGCAGCCGGACACACCCATCACCACGATGGCATCAGGTTGATAAGTCAAGATAGCGCTATCTGTCGGTGTTCAAAAAATGGCCACGCCCGTGGGCAGTGGCCATCAGCGATTGACCTACCTCTGAGGGAATGCAGGTCTTTTCAACGGTTTCTGGATCTTCGGCTTGCCCTAAGCAGCCGCAAGTCCGCGAAAACCCGATGAAGGATAGCGCTATCTTAAGAGACAATCCGGCCCCAAACCTCAGGAATAACCCTTGTCCGCCATTCGCCGCCCGCGCCGCTCCAGCGGCCGCATCACCCTGAACGACGTGGCCAGCGCCGCCGGCGTGAGCCCCATCACCGTGTCGCGCGCCCTGCGCGGCGAGCGCAGCGTGGACCCGGTGCTGGCCCAGCGCGTGCGCGAAGCCGCGGACCACCTGGGCTATGTGCCGGACCCCGCGGCGCGCGCCCTCGCCTCGCAGCGCAGCACCCAGGTGCTGGTGCTGGTGCCGCTGCTGTCCAACGCGCTGTTCGTCGATCTGCTGGAGGCGGTGCACCGTACCCTGTTTCCCGAGGGGTTTCAGCCGCTCATCGGCGTGACCCACTACGACAGCGCCGAGGAGGAACTGCTGCTGCGCACCTACCTGCCCCACCGGCCTGCGGGTCTGCTGGTGACGGGCTTCGACCGCAGCGAGGCCGCGCGCCAACTCATCGTGCGCAGCGGCGTGCCCTGCGTGCATCTCATGGAAACCAGCACCGCCCCCGGCGTGGCCTGTGTCGGCTTTTCGCAGCTGGAGGCCGGCGCCGCCATCACCCGGCACCTGCTGCAGCGCGGGCGCCGGCGCATCGCGTTCTGCGCCGCGCAGCTCGACCCGCGTGTGTTGCAGCGTGCCGAGGGCTACCGCCGCGCCCTGCGCGAAGCGGGCCTGTACGACCCGCGGCTGGAGCTGCTGAGCCCCGAGCGCTCCTCCATCGCGCTGGGTGCGCGCCTGTTCGAGGACATGGTGCGGCGCATGCCCGACATCGACGCCATCTTCTTTTGCAACGACGACATCGCCCAGGGCGGGCTGCTGGCGGCCAACCGGCTGCAGATCGCCGTGCCGCAGCGCATCGCCATCGCCGGCTTCAACGACCTGGCCGGCAGCGCGCAGATGGTGCCGCCGCTGACCACCATCCGCACGCCGCGCAGCGAGGTCGGCCGCGCCGGTGCCACCATGCTGCTCGGCCTGATGCGCGGCACGCTGGCGCAGCCGCAGTGCATCGAGTTGGACTACGAACTGGTCTTGCGCGAAAGCACCTGAGAGCGTCTGAGCGGCGTGGCATGCTACGGGCCATGGCTACGTTGCTGCTGCCGCACCATATCGAGCAGATGTGAAAAGGCCCACCGGCAAACGGTGGGCCCTTTTTGTCGCAACCGCGATCCGGCGGTCACATGTTGTTGATCATCACCTGCCCAAAGCCCGAGCAGCTCACCTGGGTCGCGCCGTCCATGAGGCGGGCGAAGTCGTAGGTCACCTTCTTGCTCTGGATGGACTTTTCCATGGACCTGATGATGAGGTCCGCCGCCTCGGTCCAGCCCATGTGGCGCAGCATCATCTCGGCCGAGAGGATCTCGGAGCCGGGGTTCACATAGTCCTTGCCCGCGTACTTGGGCGCCGTTCCGTGCGTGGCCTCGAACATCGCCACCGAGTCCGACAGGTTGGCGCCAGGGGCGATGCCGATGCCGCCCACCTGGGCCGCCAGCGCATCGGAGATGTAGTCGCCGTTCAGGTTCAGCGTGGCGATCACGCTGTACTCGGCCGGGCGCAGCAGGATCTGCTGCAGGAAGGCATCGGCGATGCTGTCCTTGACGGTGATCTCCTTGCCGGTGCGCGGGTTCTTCAGCCGCATCCACGGGCCGCCGTCGATGAGTTCGGCGCCGAACTCCTGGGCCGCCAGCTCGTAGCCCCAGTCACGGAAGCCGCCTTCCGTGAACTTCATGATGTTGCCCTTGTGCACCAGGGTCACGCTGGGCTTGTCGTTGTCGATCGCGTACTGGATGGCCTTGCGTACCAGGCGCTGCGTGCCCTCCTTGGACACGGGCTTGACGCCGATGCCCGAGGTGTCCGGAAAGCGGATCTTCTTGACGCCGAATTCATCCTGCAGGAACTTGATGAGCTTCTTGGCCTTGTCGGACTGCGCCTCGAACTCGATGCCCGCGTAGATGTCTTCCGAGTTCTCGCGGAAGATCACCATGTTGGTCTTCTCCGGCGCCTTGACCGGCGAGGGCACACCCTTGAAGTACTGGATCGGGCGCAGGCAGACGTACAGGTCCAGCTCCTGGCGCAGCGCCACGTTCAGCGAGCGGATGCCGCCGCCCACGGGCGTAGTCAGCGGGCCCTTGATGGACACGACATAGTCACGCACGGCGTGCAAGGTTTCCTCGGGCAGCCACACGTCGGGGCCATAGACCTTGGTGGACTTCTCGCCCGCATACACCTCCATCCAGTGGATTTTGCGGCGGCCCGCATAGGCCTTGGCGACTGCGGCATCCACCACCTTGAGCATCACGGGCGTGATGTCCATGCCCGTGCCGTCGCCCTCGATGAAGGGAATGATGGGCTGGTCCGGCACGTTCAGCGACATGTCGGCATTGACGGTGATTTTCTGGCCCTCGGCAGGCACCTTGATGTGCTGGTAACTGGTCATGTAACGGGTCTCCGGTGGTGGTGACGGGGCCAGCCCCGAAATACGCGGCTGGCGGCCAAAAGCCCAAAGATTCTAGCCACAAAGATTTCGTGCGATCCCTGCTCAGCGGGCATCGCCCGGATAGGCCAGACCACCCGGTCCCGGCACCACCACACCCCGCACGACCGGCTCCGAGACGACCGCGGGACCGCCGTCGCCCGGCGCGCGCCATGTCGGCGGCGCTGGCTCCGCCGGCTCGGTCACCCACACCGGCGGCTCGGCCGGAGCCGGCGCACGGGGCGAGGCCTCCTGAAGGGGCACGAGCGGTGCGTCGATGATTTCGGGGCGCTCCTCCTGCGGCACAGCGCTGGGCGCGGGAACGGGTGGATCGGCGGAGGGCACCGGCACGCTGGCGGGGCCGGACAACTCGCCCGTAGGACGGCCGAACAGGTCGTAGACCCAGTTGCGCAGCGCCCCCACGGCCTGGACCGTGCGGCCGGTCCAGGAGCTGTCTTCCTCGTCGATGAAGCGCTCGCGCGCGTCGATGATCTTGGCGCGCAGGGCCTGGCGGAACACATCGCCCACCATGGGCAGGGCGCTGTGGGCGCCCTGCCCCCAGTAGTCGCTGCGCAGCGTGATGCGCCCGTCGTTGAAGCCGGCCCACGCGCCCGCCACGAGCTGCGGGTGCATGAGGATGAACCAGCCGTCGGCGTTGTCCTGCGTGGTGCCGGTCTTGCCGGCCACGTCGGCCGTGATGCCGTAGCGGCCGCGGATGGCCGCGCCCGTGCCCTTGTCGATCACGCCGCGCATGGCGTCGCGCAGATCCTGGGCGGCGGTCATGCTCAGCGCGCGCTCGGCGGATGCGGGTGTGAACTGCTCCAGCAGCTTGCCGTTCTTGTCCTCAATGCGCGTGATCACCGTGGGCGCCATGTAGCGCCCGCCGTTGGCGATGGTGCCGTAGGCGGCCACCATCTCCTTGAGCGTGACCGCGCTGGTGCCCAGCGCCAGCGCCGGCACGGCCTCCAGCCTGGATTCGCGCACCCCCATGGCGCGCGCCAGCTGCGCCACGCGCTCGGGGCCCACCTGCTGCATGAGCTGGGCGGTGATGGTGTTCTTGGAATACGCCAGGCCGTCGCGCAGCAGCATGGCCTCCTCGCTGGGCGGGGCGTTGCCGTCCGTGGGCCGCCAGACCCGCTTGCCGCCCAGGGGGATTTCCACGGCCGTGTCCAGCAGCGTGTCGGTGGGCAGCATGCCCTGGGCGAACGCCGCGCCATACACGAAGGGCTTGAAGGTGGAGCCCGGCTGGCGCTTGGCCGCCTGCACATGGTCGAACGGGTCCTGCACGAAGTCACGGCTGCCCACCCAGGCCAGCACCGCGCCGCTGCGCGGGTCCAGCGCCATGAAGCCGGCCTGCACGCGCGTCTTGGACTGGCGCAGGTTGCGCAGGAAGCTGCCATCGCCCAGCAGTTCCTGCAGCGCCTCGCCCGGCTCCGCGCCGGCCGCCACGGCCTTGTCGTACCGGGGCGATTCGCGCACCAGCTGCTGCACCAGCGGGCTCTTGGCACTCCAGGCGCCGCGCGCGGCCCAGGCCGAATCGGCCACGCCCTGCAGCGTGCGGCCCTGGCGTTCCACGGCCTGGGTGGCGATCTCCTGCAGCCGGGCGTCGATGGTGGTGTGGATCACCAGACCGTCGGAGTACAGGCTGTAGCCGTTGCGGTCGGCCCAGTCGATGAGCTGGCGGCGCAGCTGCTGCGCCAGGTGCGGCGCCAGGCCCGCCACCTCGCTCTGGCGCTCGAAGCGGATGCGCAGCGGGCGCTTGACCAGCCTGTCGTACTCGGCCGCCGACAGCTTGCCGCGCTTTTTCATCTGCGCCAGCACCGTGTTGCGCCGCGCCTGCGCGCGTTCGGGGTTGAGCACGGGGTTGTAGTAGGCCGTGCCCTTGAGCATGCCGATCAGCGTGGCGCTCTCCAGCACGGTGAGCTTGTCGGCCGACTTGTCGAAATAGGTGCGCGCCGCCATCTCGATGCCGTAGGCGTTGTAGAGGAAGGGCACGGTGTTCAGGTAGGTCTCCAGGATCTCGTCCTTGGAGTACAGCGCCTCGATCTTCAGCGCCGTGATGGCCTCCTTGAGCTTGCGCGTGAGCGTGGGCGCGCGGCCGATGTCCTCGGGGTAGAGGTTGCGCGCCAGCTGCTGGGTGATGGTGGAGCCGCCCTGCTTGTTGCCGCTGGCCGTGCGCACCACGGCCGACAGCGTGCGCCGCCAGTCCATGCCCCAGTGCTCGTAGAAGCGGTGGTCCTCGGTGGCGATCAGGGCATCGACCACCGGCTTGGCGATGGTCTCCAGCGGCACCCATTCGCGGTTCACCCAGCGGTATTCGGCCAGCAGCCGCCCGTCGCTGGAGACCAGCTGCGCGGGCTGGTCGCTCTTGGCCTTGCGGATGTCGCTGATGGCCGGCGTGAACGGGATCAGCGCCAGCACGTACAGCAGCCCGGCCAGGGCCAGCGCGGCCAGCAGCCACACCAAGCCATGCGCCGACAGCCAGCGCTCGGGGCGGCGGGCCAGGCGCGCCAGCGCGGGCCGCACCATGGCCCAGCGTTCACGCAGGGAGGCGGAAAAGGTCATGAATGATTTTGGTAAAAAAGGCCTGCAGCGCTTATGTATCAAGCGTAAACAGCTATGAATTCAATAGCAACCACCCAGCGCACCCGTGCGCCTCCCCCACGGGGCGGCGCCGGGGCACGGTCCTGGCTGGCCTGCTTTATACCGCCAATCATTTGAAATCAACGGGTTACAGGTTTTCCGAATGCTTCAGGCCATGAACTGCCGCAGCTGTGGCAGGCTGGCGTGGGCGGCGCGGCGACCCTCGGCGATGGCGTCCTTGGCGCGGTGGAAGTCCAGCAGGCCCATGTGGGCCAGGTGCGGCGCGATCACCACCTCGGGCGGGTCGCCGGCCATGCGGCTGCGCGTGATGCGCATCTGCATGATGGTCACGCTGGTCATCACCACGTCCAGCACCGAAGGCTTGGGCGGCAGCGGCGCCTCGGCCCCGCCGTTGTTCCAGAACTTCAGGCGGCTCATCCAGTCGCCGTTGCGCGCGGGCTGCGGCTCGGGGGGCGTGGCCGCGCCCTCGGGTGCGTCTGGCGCCGGCTCCTGCACCACGGCCAGGGGGTGCATGTGGCGGTGCAGGATGTCGGCGTTCAGGTCCACGCCGATGACGATGTCCGCCCCCATGGCCCGCGCCAGCGACGTGGGCACGGGGTTGACCAGGCCGCCATCGACCAGCAGGCGCCCGTCCTCGTGCGCCACGGGCGTGAACAGGCCCGGCAGCGCGATGGAGGCGCGCACCGCGTCGGCGATGGAGCCGTGGCGCAGCCAGACCTCGGCGCCCGAATGCAGGTCGGTGGCCACGGCGCCGAAGGGCAGCGGCGAGGATTCGATGTCGAAGTCCGCGAAGTTGCGGCGCCAGAAGGCGATGAGCTTCTCGCCCTTGAGCATGCCGCCCGCCAGGTTGAAGTCCATGAAGCCGAACACGTCGCGCATGCCCAGGCCCTGCACCCAGTCGGCAAAGCGCTCCAGCTCGCCCGCCGCGTAGGCCGCGCCTACCAGCGCGCCGATGGAGGAGCCGCAGACCACGTCCAGCCGCACGCCCTCCTCGCGCAGCGCCTGCAGCACGCCGATATGCGCCCAGCCGCGGGCCGAGCCGCTGCCCAGCGCCAGTCCAAGCCGCGGCGCGCGGCGGGTCAGCGCCATCAGGCGCCCCCTTCCTGCGCCAGCGTGCCCTGCAGCAGCGCGCGCAGGCCGTCCTCGTCCAGCACGGGAATGCCCAGCGCCTGTGCCTTGTCCAGCTTGCTGCCGGCCTCGCTGCCGGCCACCACATAGTGGGTCTTCTTGCTGACCGAGCCCGCCACCTTGGCGCCCGCGGCCTCCAGCAGCTCCTTGGCCTCCTCGCGTCCCAGCGTGGGCAGCGTGCCGGTCAGCACGATGGTCTTGCCCGCCAGCGGCAGCGTGGCGCGCTCGGCCGGCGCGCCCTCTTCCCAGGTCACGCCGCAGGCGCGCAGCTGCTCCACCACCTCGCGGTTGTGCGGCTGGGCAAAGAAGGTGTGGATGGATTCGGCCACCACGGGGCCCACGTCGTTCACCTGCAGCAGCTGGTCCACGCTGGCGTCCATGATGGCGTCGAGCTGCCCGAAATGCCGCGCCAGGTCCTTGGCCGTGGCCTCGCCCACATGGCGCACGCCCAGGCCGAACAGAAAGCGCGCCAGCGTGGTCTGCTTGGACTTGTGCAGCGCGTCGAGCACGTTCTGCGCCGACTTTTCCGCCATGCGGTCCAGCGCCGCCAGGGCGCTGAGCCCCAGGCGGTACAGGTCGGGCAGCGTGCGGATCACGTTGCCGTCGACGAGCTGGTCCACCAGCTTGTCGCCCAGGCCCTCGATGTCCATGGCGCGCCGGGCGGCGAAGTGCAGGATGGCCTCCTTGCGCTGCGCGGCGCAAAACAGGCCGCCCGTGCAGCGGTGGTTGGCCTCGCCCTTTTCCCGCACCACGCGGCTGCCGCACACGGGGCACTGCGCGGGCATGCGGAAGTTGGGCACATAGGCCGGGCGCCGGCCGGGCACCACGCCCACGACCTCGGGAATCACGTCGCCCGCGCGGCGCACGATCACCGTGTCGCCCACGCGCACGCCCTTCTTGCGGATCTCGAACAGGTTGTGCAGCGTGGCGTTGGTCACCGTGACGCCGCCCACGAACACCGGCGCCAGGCGCGCCACGGGCGTGAGCTTGCCCGTGCGGCCCACCTGCACGTCGATGCCCAGGGCCTGGGTGGCCATCTCCTGCGCCGGGTACTTGTGCGCCACGGCCCAGCGCGGCTCCCGCGTCACGAAGCCGAGCTGGCGCTGCAACTGCAGGCTGTTGACCTTGTAGACCACGCCGTCGATGTCGTAGGGCAGCGCGTCGCGCGTGGCCCCGACCTGCTGGTGGAATGCTATGAGTTCAGGAGCGCCTTGCGCAATCTGCACCTGCTCCGCCACAGGAAAACCCCATGCCTTGAGCTGCTGCAGCCAGGCGAAATGCGTGGCGATGTCGGGGCCGCCCTCTGCGGGCGGCGTGACCTCGCCCAGCCCGTAGGCGAAGAACGAGAGCGGCCGCTGCGCGGTGATGCCCGAATCCAGCTGCCGCACCGCGCCGGCGGCGGCGTTGCGGGGGTTCACGAAGGTCTTGTCGCCCCTCTCGCGCTGGCGCTCGTTGAGGGCGTCGAAGTCCGCGCGGCGCATGTACACCTCGCCGCGCACCTCGAGCACGGGCGGCACGCCCGCGGGCAGCGTGAGCGGTATCTGGCGAATGGTGCGGATGTTGTGCGTCACGTCCTCGCCCACCTCGCCGTCGCCGCGCGTGGCGGCCTGCACCAGGCGGCCCGCCTCGTAGCGCAGGCTCATGGCCAGGCCGTCGAACTTGGGCTCGGCCACATATTCCACGGCGGGCCCGTCCGGGGCCAGCTTGAGTTCGCGGCGCACGCGCGCGTCGAAGGCCTCGGCGCCGCTGGCCTCGGTATCGGTCTCGGTGCGGATGCTGAGCATCGCCACGCGGTGCCGCACGGGCGTGAGCCCGCCCAGCACCGCGCCGAGTACGCGTTGCGTGGGCGAATCGGGCGTGACCAGGTCGGGATAGGCGCCCTCCAGCGCCTGCAGCTGCTGGAACACGCGGTCGTACTCGGCGTCGGGGACGCTGGGGGCGTCCTGCACGTAGTACTCATGGGCCCAGCGGTTGAGTTGGGCGCGCAATGCTTCAATTTTGGTAGCTACCAGCACAGGCCCCTTGGGCGCTGGTTGGGAAAAAAGGTCCAGATTCTCGGCCATGGCCATGCAGTAGGTTCACGGGGGCCGGCTCGCGGGGAGCACGGCGGCGAACCGCATCATGCCTCAGACCGGAGCGGGCCGGCGGCTCAGAGCGTCACCTGCGCCTGCACCGTGACCGGAATGCGCGGGGGCAGGCTGCGGCGCAGGTAGTCCACCACCGCCGCATCATGGCGGCCGTAGGAGGCCGTCACGCGCGTGGGCGCGCCATGCTTGCGCTCGAAGACGACATGGCGCTGCCAGAAGTCGCCCTGCAGGGTCACGGCCTTCACGTCGCGCAGCGGCACGCGCTCGGCGCGCAGCATCACCGGCGAGGGCAGCACGAACAGGGCCTCGTCATCGCTCACGCGCACCACGGGCGGGCCGCCGGGGCCGAACCGCTGGCGTTCCTGCCACATGCGCCAGCCCAGAAAGCCGCCCACGGCCAGATACAGGGTGCCCATGGCGTACATCTGGCCGAAGGCGATGACGGCGATGCCCGCGGCGGTCACCACGGCCATCTTGACGATCTCGATCTGCTGGCGGCGGGCCCGGTAGAGCGCGCCGCCCTGCTCGCGCAGCGGGGGAAAGAAAAGGGTCTTCAGGTTCACGCGCGGCATCCTGCCACAGCGGTCCCGCGGCCCGCCGGCCAAAGCCCGGCAAGCCGCAGGGGCTCAGAACTCAGCTGAACACGCGCCGCGCCAGCACCGAGCCGGCCGACAGCTCGCGCTGGTCCAGCTTGTCGTAGAGCTGCTCCAGGTCGGCCGCGATGGGGTCCATGGTCATGGCGGGCAGCGGCGTGCCGTTCTGGTCGCACAGCACGCCGTCCATGGCCTGGCCCAGCGCCGCCGCCACCTCGCGCAGGCGCATGAAGGGCTGCTCCGCGCGGTGCACCTGGGCCACGTCCAGGCTCAGCACGATGTCGCGCACGGCGGATTGCTCGGGGTCGTCCGACATGGCGGCCTGGGAGTCGTACGTCAGCGTCAGCATCGGCGGCAGGCCCGCCCCGTTGGCCGGCAGCACCAGGCGGCCCGGGATCGCGCCGGCCACCAACCCCTGTCGGGCGGCGTTCTGCTGCACGTAGCCGGGGCTCCACGCGGCCTGGCGCGCGCGCAGCACGAAGGTGAGCTGGGCATCGTGGTCGCTGGCGAACTGGTCCAGCTCGCGCGCGCGGGCCACCTCGTGCAGCATGTCGGGGAAGTCCGGCGTGGCGTTGATCGCGTCGGCAAAGCCCTGGGTCTTCATCACGAATTCGGAAAACTCGATCTCGTTGAGCGCACCCACGCGGTTGGCCAGCTGCACGCCGGACTGGAACTGCAGGTAGCGCTGGCCGGGCTGGGGCGTTTCCCACTGCTGGGCGGCCTCGTTGAAGCCCTCGATGGCGAAGGGCTTGCTGCCCGCGCGCCGCGTGGGCGGCATGGCGGCCAGCGCCGCATCGCCCGAGACCTGCTGCTCGGCCACGACGGGCGCGATGGCGTCGATGAGCGGGTCCAGCCCGCCCCGGCGCTCCGCCGGCGGCACGGGCAGCTGGAGCGCGTCACGCAGGTCCACGGCATGGCCGTCGAAGCTGGGGTCGGCATGGGCCGCATCATGATGGCCCTGCAGGCCCGCGCCGTCGAAGGCCGGCTCCTGGCGCGGCGCGGTCGGCTGCGCCGGGTCGGCCTCGGGCGGGCGGGCGCGCTTGGGCGCATTGCGGTGGGTGGTCCAGGCGTTGTAGGCGACGACGACGATCAGCACGATGGCGCCGGCGATGATGAGACCGAGTTGGAAGTTGCTCATGGTGAATGAATGGGGGGCGTCTCAGGTCTGCGCCATGGTCAGCGCGGACTCCATGTCCACGGCCACGATACGCGAGACGCCCTGCTCCTGCATGGTGACGCCGATCAGTTGCTCGGCCATTTCCATGGCGATCTTGTTGTGGCTGATGAAAAGAAACTGCGTGCTGCGCGACATGCTGGACACCAGCTTGGCGTAGCGCTCGGTGTTGGCGTCGTCCAGCGGCGCGTCCACTTCGTCCAGCAGGCAGAACGGCGCGGGGTTGAGCTGGAAGATGGCGAACACCAGCGCGATGGCCGTGAGCGCCTTCTCGCCGCCCGACAGCAGGTGGATGGTCTGGTTCTTCTTGCCCGGCGGCTGGGCCATGACCTGCACGCCGGAGTCGAGGATCTCGTCGCCCGTCATGATGAGCCTGGCCTGGCCGCCGCCGAACAGCTCGGGGAACATGCGGCCGAAATGCCCGTTGACGGTCTCGAAGGTGCCCGACAGCAGCGTGCGCGTCTCGCCGTCGATCTTGCGGATCGCGTCCTCCAGCGTGTTCATGGCCAGCGTGAGGTCTTCCGTCTGCGCGTCCAGGAAGGTCTTGCGCTCGCGCGCCAGTTGCAGCTCATCCAGCGCCGCCAGGTTCACCGCGCCCAGGGCGGTGATCTCGCGGTGCAGGCGGTCGATCTCGCCCTGAAGCCCGGCGATGCGCACGCCGCCCTCGGCGATGGAGCGCTCCACGGCCGCCAGGTCGGCCTGCGCGTCCTGCAGCAGCGTGCTGTACTGCTCCAGTCCCAGGCGCGCGGCCTGTTCCTTGAGCTGGAATTCCGTGATGCGCGCGCGCAGCGGGTCCAGCGCACGCTCGTGTTGCAGGCGGCGTTCGTCGCTGGCGCGCAGCTTGGCCGTGAGGTCGTCGTACTCGCTGCGCTGCGCGGCAAGCTGTCTTTCGCGTTCCATCTTCAGGTCCAGCGCCTGCTGCAGCCCGCCCTGGGCGGCGGCGTCGGACAGGCGGCCCTGTTCGTCCTGGGCGCGCTGGCGTTCGTCCTGCAGCGCGGTCGCCTGGGTGGCCGCCGTGTCGATGGTGCGTGCCAGTTCGGCCCGACGGGCCTGCAGGCTGCGCTGGGAAAAGACGGCCTCCTGCGCCTGGCGCTCCAGCGCGCGCTGCTGCTCGCGGCACTCGGCCAGGCGGCGCTCGGCCTCGATCACGCGATCGCCCAGTTGGGCGTGGCGCTCCTGGCTGTCGGCGAGCTGCATGTCCAACTCCTCGAAGCGCGCCTCGGCGGCCACGCGGCGCTCCTGCAGTTCGGACAGCTGAGCCTCGACCTCGGCCAGGTCGGCGCCGATCTGCTCGCTGCGCGCACGCGTCTGTTCGGCCAGCTGCGACAGGCGCAGCGTCTCCACCTGCAGCTCGTGAAAGCGCCCCTGGGCCTCGCTGGCCTCGCGGCGGGCGGCCACGAGGCGCTGGGCGGCGTCGGCGTAGGCGGCCTCGGCCCGCACCAGGGCCGTGCGCGCCTCTTCGGCGATCAGCGCCTGGGCGCGCAGCTCCTTTTCCAGATGTTCGATCTCCTGAGCGCGCGCCAGCAGGCCCGACTGCTCGGAATCCTGGGCGTAAAAGCTCACGCTGTGCACGCCCACCGCATGGCCGCCGGCCACGTAGATGGCCTCGCCCGGCTGCAGCTGCGCGCGGCGGTTGAGTGCCTCGTCCAGCGACTGCGCGGTGTAGCAGCCCTGCAGCCAGTCCACGAGCACGGCGCGCAGGCCGGCGTCGTGCACGCGCAGCAGGTCGGACAGCCGGGGCTGCGCCGCGGCGGGCTCGGGCGCGGCGGCGGGCGGTGCGCTGTAGAAGGCCAGGCGCGCGGGCGGCGCATCCTGCCCGCCGGCGCCGAGAAAGCCGCGCACCATGTCCAGCCGGCCCACGGGCAGAGCGGCCAGGCGCTCGCGCAGCGCGGCCTCCAGCGCGTTCTCCCAGCCCGGTTCGATGTGCAGGCGGCTCCA
Organism: Diaphorobacter oryzae DSM 22780; assembly: GCF_059568935.1. Lineage (NCBI taxonomy): Bacteria > Pseudomonadati > Pseudomonadota > Betaproteobacteria > Burkholderiales > Comamonadaceae > Diaphorobacter > Diaphorobacter oryzae. The sequence goes on from NZ_JCANUL010000001.1 coordinate 386,017, forward strand.
CAGGCCCTGCAGCCCATCCAGGCCGTGCTTGGCCAGCCAGGGCTGGAGCTTGCCGTCAACCTTGACCTTGTCCTGCAGCGCCTTGAGGGCATCCAGGCGGGCCGACAGGTCGGCCTGGCGGGCGGCCTCCTGGTTCACGGCCTGCTGGCGTGTGCGGCGTTCATCGTCCAGTTGCGGCACGCTGTCTTGCAGCTCCGCCAGGCGGGCCTCGGCCATCTCGGCGCCCTCCTCGGCCTCCTGCAGTTGCTGGCGCAGGTTGGCCAGGCGGGCCTCGTCGGGGGCGGCCAGGGCATTGCGGTCGGCGCGCAGGCGCTCGAACCGGGCGTCCAACTGGCGGCTTTGCTCGTCCAGGCTGCGCTGCTCGGCGGCCAGCACCTGGATCTGCTGCTGAATCTGCACCACGGCGGCGCGCTGCTCCTCGCTGCGCTGCTGGCCCTGGCGCAGGGCGTCCTCCAGGTCGGGCAGCTGCATGGCCTGCTCCTCCACCTGGGCGGCCAGCAGCTCGGCCTGTTCCTCGGCGGTCTCGCCGGCGCCGGCCAGGTGCTCCACCTCGGCCTCGGCCTCCTCCTTGCGGGCGGACCACTGGACGATCTGCTCGGCCAGCTGCAGCAGGCGCTGCTCCACGCGCTGGCGGCCCTCGACCACGTAGCGGATCTCGGCCTCGAGCTTGCCGACCTCGGCCGTGGCCTCGTACAGGCGGCCCTGGGCCTGGTTGACCTGGTCGCCGGCCGCATAGTGGGCCTGGCGGATGGTTTCAAGGTCTGCCTCGACATGGCGCAGGTCGGCCATGCGCGACTCGAGGTCGTTCACGGCCTGCAGGCCGTCGGCGCGCACCTTGGCCTGGTCGGCCTCGGCGTCGGCGCGCTTGAGGAACCACAGCTGGTGCTGCTTAAGCGTCACGTCGGCCTGCAGCGCGTTGTAGCGCGCGGCTACCTCGGCCTGCTTTTCCAGCTTTTCAAGGTTGGCGTTGAGTTCGCGGAGGATGTCTTCGACGCGCGTGAGGTTCTCGCGCGTGTCGGCCAGGCGGTTCTCGGTCTCGCGGCGGCGCTCCTTGTACTTGGAGACGCCTGCGGCCTCCTCGAGGAACAGGCGCAGCTCCTCGGGACGGCTTTCGATGATGCGGCTGATCGTGCCCTGGCCGATGATGGCGTAGGCGCGCGGGCCCAGGCCCGTGCCCAGGAACACGTCCTGCACGTCGCGGCGGCGCACCGGCTGGTTGTTGATGTAGTAGCTGCTGGTGCCGTCGCGCGTGAGCACGCGCTTGACGGCGATCTCGCCAAACTGGTTCCACTGCCCGCCCGCGCGGTGGTCATGGTTGTCGAACGTCAGCTCCACGCTGGCGCGGCTGGCGGGCTTGCGGTGCGTGGTGCCGTTGAAGATCACGTCCTGCATGGACTCGCCGCGCAGCTCGCTGGCCTTCGATTCGCCCAGCACCCAGCGCACCGCGTCCATGATGTTGGACTTGCCGCAGCCGTTGGGACCCACCACGCCCACGAGCTGGCCCGGGAGCATGAAGTTGGTGGGTTCGGCAAACGACTTGAAGCCGGCGAGTTTGATCGAATTGAGACGCACGGGTCAGGCGTGTAAAAGTCTGTTCGCTGTGGCGGGCAATGCAGGAATCATACCGTGGCGGTCCAGGTATCCCGTGGCCCGGCGGGGCACTGGCGCACGGGGCGCAAGGGGTGCCTGGCAAGGCCCCGCCCCAGGCGTACCGTCGACTCAAAAAGAATAGCTTTAGGCGCAGTGCCAGTGCGCCCTCAAGCCATATTTGACTTCAAACCATCGGCTCTTTCTCCTGTGCGGGCGCGGGCGCTTCCCCATCGTCCTGCTCCTCGCCCAGGAAGCCACCGCTCTGATGGCCCCACAGCCGTGCGTACACGCCGCCCAGCGCCAGCAGTTGCTGGTGCGTGCCCTGTTCGACGATATGGCCCTGATCCATGACGATCAGGCGGTCCATGGCGGCAATGGTCGAGAGGCGGTGGGCGATGGCGATCACGGTCTTGCCGTGCATCAGGCCGTCCAGGCTCTGCTGGATGGCGGCCTCGACCTCGGAGTCCAGCGCGCTCGTGGCCTCGTCCAGCAGCAGGATGGGGGCGTCCTTGAGCATCACGCGCGTGATGGCCACGCGCTGGCGCTGTCCGCCCGACAGCTTGACGCCGCGCTCGCCCACATGGGCGTCGTAGCCGCTGCGGCCCTTGAGGTCGGTGAGCTGCTCGATGAAGTCCGCCGCCTCGGCCTTGCGCGCGGCTGCGCGCATCTGCTCCTCGGTGGCGTCGGGGCGGCCGTAGAGGATGTTGTCGCGCATGGAGCGGTGCAGCAGGGAGGTGTCCTGCGTGACCATGCCGATGCTGCTGCGCAGGCTGTCCTGCGTCACGCCGCGGATGTCCTGGCCGTCGATGGCGATGCGTCCGCCCTGCACGTCGTGGAAGCGCAGCAGCAGGTTCACCAGCGTGGACTTGCCCGCACCCGAGCGGCCGATGAGGCCGATGCGCTCCCCGGGGCGGATGGTGAGGTTCAGTCCATCGACGACCTGCCTGCCACCCTCCTTGTAGGCGAAGCTCACGTCCTCGAAGGCGATCTCGCCGCGCGCGACCTGCAGCGGCCGGGCATCGGGCGCATCCACGATGGTGCGCGGGCGGGTCAGCGTGGTGATGCCGTCCTGAATGGTGCCCACGTTCTCGAACAGGCCCGTCATCTGCCACATCACCCAGTGCGAATAGCCCATCAGGCGCAGCGCCATGGCAGTCACTGCCGCCACCACGCCGGCGCTGGCCTGGCCCTGCGACCACAAGTACAGCGCCGTGCCCGTGCTGCCCAGCAGCAGCAGCGTGATCATCAGGTGGTTGGCGATCTCGAACTGGCTCACCAGCCGCATCTGCGCGTAGCCCGTGGCCTTGAAGGCCTCCATGGCGCTGCGGGCGTATTCGGCCTCGCGGCGCGTGTGGGCGAAGAGCTTGACGGTGGCGATGTTGGTATAGGCATCGGTCACCCGGCCGGTCATCATCGAGCGCGCGTCGGCCTGTTCCTTGCCGATCTGGCCCAGGCGCGGCACGAAGTAGAAACACGCCCCCACGTAGGCCGCCAGCCACAGCGCAAAGGGAATCATCAGCCGCCACTCGAAGCTGGCCGCCAGCACCAGGATGCCGATCATGTAGACGCTCACACCCACCAGCACATCCACGACCAGGAACACCACCTCGCGTACCGACAGGGCGGTCTGCATGATCTTGGTGGTGATGCGGCCCGCGAACTCGTCGGCGTAGAACGACATGCTCTGGCCCAGCATCAGCCGGTGGAACACCCAGCGCAGCCGCATCGGGAAGTTGATGGCCAGCACCTGGTGCATGACCGAGGTGTGCAGCGCCAGCAGGCCGCCGCTGGCCAGCAGCACCGCCACGATGCCCAGCATGGTGGCACGCTGCTCCTGCCAGAAACGCTCGGGCGAAGCGGTGCCCAGCCAGTCCACCACATGGCCCATGATGGCGAACAGCAGTGCCTCGTACAGCGCCAGCAGTGCCGACGTCACGGTGAGCAGCGCGATCCAGCCGCGCATGCCCTGCGTGCAGGCCCAGAGGAAGGCGAAGAAACCCTTGGGCGGCGGCATGGGTTCGGCCGGCGGATAGGGCGGAACCTGGTTTTCAAACAGACGGAACAGCACGGGCAATGGACTCCTTGTCCCGGAATGGTACGGCCCCCTTGCGCAAGAACCGGCGCGGCGCCAGGGAAATGCGGGCGCGGTTCGCCTCCTCCCCTGTGGTCCCAACGCTGCAGTGCAGACAGCGGCCGTGCGGCTTTTGGGGCGGCAAGGGCCGCGAGGCCGGAAGCACGGGCAAATGCCGCTATGCTTTGCGGCGCGCATGCGGCCCCAGACCGCCGCCCTCCTCCTTCACTCCCCCAGCCATGTCCCATTCCTCCACACCACGCCCTTCGTCCTGGCTCTGGCTGCCGGGCCTGGTGATGGCGCTGGTGGGCTGCGTGGCCAGCTACGCGCTGTGGGACCAGTTGCGCGCCTCTACGCTCGCCATTGCCCAGGCGCGCTTCGACCAGGAGGCGCGCCTGTTTGCCGAGGCGCTGCAGCGGCGCATGGAGTCCCACGCGGACCTGCTCCAGGGCATGCGCGGTCTGCTCACGGTCAATCCGCAACTGCGGCGCGCCGACTTCGAGCGCGTGGCCAGCGAGCTGGCGCTCTCCTACAACCACCCCGGCGTGAAGAACATCAACTTCACCCGCTATGTGCCCGGCCCCCAACGCAGCGCCTTCGAGGCGCGCGCCCGCAGCGATGCCCACATGGACGGGCGCCTGCCCCAGGATTTCGCCATTCGCCCGGCGCAGGAGCTGCCGGACTATTTCGTCGTCGACTTTGTCTGGCCCCAGGCGGGCAACATGGGCGTGCAGGGGTTGGACATCCACTCGCAGCCGGCCAACCTGGAGGCCATGTACCGCGCGCGGGACACCGGCGCCCTGGTGGCCTCGGCGCCTTTCGACCTGTACCAGGAGCGCGAGCACCGCGCCGGCATCATCATCCGCGTGCCGGTGTTCGCCCCCTCCGTGCCAGGCCGGCTGGAAGCGCCGCGCTTTCTGGGCGCGGTGGGCGTGAGCCTGCGGGTGCACGACGTCGTGCAGGCGCTGCGCGACGAAGGCCACATGGAAGGCCTGTCGCTGACCATGTCCGACTCGGGTCCGGCCGGAGCCAATGCGCCGGTGCCCGCCTACCCGCTCCTCACCGCCACGCAAGCCCCTGCCTATGCCGACATGGTGCGCCTGCAGGATGTGCATGTGGGCGGCCGGAACTGGCGTCTGGAGCTTCGGCCGACGACTAGCTTTCTGTCGTCCCAGGAGGCGCGCCTGCCCTGGCTGCTGGGCTCTGCGGTCCTGCTGGTGACAGCGCTGCTCACGGCGCTGGTCTGCCTGCTGGTGCTGCGCCGCGCCCAGGCGCTGGACCATGTGAAAGAGGCGGGAACGGCGCTGCGCGAGAGCGAGGAGCGCTTTCGCACCGTCTTCACCCAGGCCGCCGTGGGCATGGCCCAGACCGAGTCGCGCACGGGCAGACTGGTGCGCGCCAACCAGAAACTCTGCGATCTGCTGGGCTATACCGAGGAGGAACTGCAGCAGATGCGCTTTCAGGACTTCAGCGAGCCGGAGGACCTGGTGCAGGACCTGTCCATGCTGGACCGCATGCTGGCCGGCGAACTGAGCGAATACCGCCTGGAAAAGCGCTGCCGGCGCAAGAACGGCAGCATCGGCTGGGTGGACCTCATGGTCTCGCCCCTGCGCCTGGCCGGCAAGCCCGAGTACCACATCGCAGTGATACAGGACATCAGCGAGCGCAAGCAGATGGAGGAAGCGCTGCGCCACAGCGAGCAACGCCTGCGCAACATCCTCAACCACATGCCCGTGGGGGTGAACCAGGTGCAAGGCGGGGTGATCGTGTTCCGCAACGAGCGCCATGTCCAGATCTGCGGCTATGACGCGCAGGAGGCGCCGGATGTGGACACCTGGTGGCGCCTGGTGATGCCCGACGCGCAGCAGCGCCTGCAGGCGCGCGCGGCCTGGCACGCCGCCTGCGAAGAGGCCGAGAACGAGGCGGCCGAGAATGGCGCGGACGGCGTGATCCGCTCGGTGGAATGCGTGATCACCTCCAAGGCCGGCCTGCACCGCACCATCGAACTGTCGGGCATGGTGCTGGACGGCAGCCACATCGTGACCATGGTGGACCAGAGCCAGCGCAAGGCGGCCGAGGAGGAGATCCGCTACCTGGCCTACAACGACCCGCTCACCGGTCTGCCCAACCGGCGCCTGCTGCTGGACCGCCTGCAGCAGGCCCTGGCGGTGAGCGCACGGCACCAGCGCTGCGGCGCGGTGCTGATGCTGGACCTGGACAACTTCAAGAACATCAACGAGACACAGGGCCACGACATGGGCGATCGCCTGCTGTGCGAGGTGGCCGACCGTTTGCGCGGCTGCGTGCACGAGGACGACACCCTGGCGCGCCACGGCGGCGACGAGTTCGTGGTGGTGCTCAAGGACCTGGGCGCCAACCCGCAGGAGGCCGCGACCCATGCGGAGGAAGTGGGCCAGAAGATCCTGGCCGCGCTGCGCGAGCCGTTCCAGCTCGGCGGCGGCGAGGCGCGCCACACCACGCTGAGCATAGGCATCTCCGTCTTCCAGGGCCTGCGCGAGTCGGTGGACGAGCTGCTCAAGCGCAGCGACCTGGCCATGTACGAGGCCAAGGCCGCCGGGCGCGACACCCTGCGCTTTTTCGACCCGCAGATGCAGGCCGTGGTGTCCGCGCGCGTGGCGCTGGAGGCCGACATGCGCGCAGGGCTGGATGCCGGGCAGTTCGAGCTGTTCTACCAGCCCAAGGTGGTGCACGGCCGCATCACCGGCGCCGAGGCGCTGGTGCGCTGGCGCCATCCCGAACGGGGCTTCATTCCCCCTTCGCAGTTCATCCCCCTGGCGGAGGAATGCGGCCTGATCCTGCGCCTGGGCGAGTGGGTGCTGCGCACGGCCTGCGAGCGGCTGGCCACCTGGAATGCGCACCCGGTGCTGGGCCAGCTGTCGGTGGCGGTGAACGTGAGCCCGCGCCAGTTCCACGAGGCCGGCTTCGTGCCCCAGGTGCTGGCGGCGCTGGCCGGCACGGGGGCCGAGGCGCGCCAGCTGCGGCTGGAGCTGACCGAGGGCATGCTGCTCGAGGACGTGGAGGACACCATCGCCAAGATGGTGCAGCTGCGCGGCTACGGCGTGGGCTTCTCGCTGGACGACTTCGGCACGGGCTATTCGTCGCTGGCCTACCTCAAGCGCCTGCCGCTGCAGGAGCTGAAGATCGACCAGAGCTTCGTGCGCGACGTGCTCACCGACCCCAACGACGCCGTGATCGCCCGCACCATCGTCGCGCTGGGCACCAGCCTGGGCCTGCAGGTCACGGCCGAGGGCGTGGAAACCGAGGCGCAGCGCGCCTTCCTGGAGCGCAACGGCTGCCGCGCCTGGCAGGGCTATCTGCTGAGCCCGCCGCTGCAGGTCGACGCCTTCGAGGCCCTGGTGCTGCAGCACACCGCCACGCCCGCGGCCTGAGCCGCGGGCGCCGCTTCGCCACCGTTTTGCCCCCCTCCATGGCCGCCTTGCAGACCATCGCCCTGTTCTTTGCCACGGCCCTGGCCGAAATCATCGGCTGCTACCTGCCCTGGCTGTGGCTGCGCCAGGGGCGCAGCGCCTGGCTGCTGGTGCCGGCCGCCGTCAGCCTGGCGCTGTTTGCCTGGCTGCTCACGCTGCATCCGGCGGCGGCGGGACGGGTGTACGCGGCCTACGGCGGCGTCTATGTGGCCGTGGCGCTGGCCTGGCTGTGGCTGGTGGACGGCATACGCCCCGGCCCCTGGGACTGGCTGGGCGTGGCCGTGACGCTGTGCGGCATGGCCATCATCGCGTTCGCGCCACGCGGCTGACGCCCGCTGCCAAGCGCGCCGGTCACGAATTTGAATAAAAACAGCCTGCAGCGCCCGTCCACAAAGCGCTACAAGCTATTGAATAAATAGCAAATCAAGCGCAACAGGTGTCTTCCGGCGCTTGTTCCTGCGTGCGCCGGCCGTTCAGCCCCAGCTTGGCGAGCAACTGCGTGTCGGCCTCCACGTCCGGATTGCCCGTCACCAGCAGCTTGTCGCCATAGAAGATGGAGTTGGCGCCGGCCATGAAGCACAGCGCCTGCACCGCGTCGCCCAGCTGCTGCCGCCCGGCCGACAGGCGCACGCGCGCCTTGGGCATGGTGATGCGCGCCACGGCGATCACGCGCACGAAGTCCAGCGGGTCCACGGGCGCGCTGTCGGCCAGCGGCGTGCCGGGCACGCGCACCAGGCTGTTGATGGGCACGGATTCCGGGTACGGGCCCAGGTTGGCCAGCTGCGCGATCAGCCCGGCGCGGTGCACCGGCGCCTCGCCCATGCCCACGATGCCGCCGCAGCACACGCTGATGCCCGCGTCGCGCACGTTGCGCAGGGTGTCCAGCCGGTCCTGGTACTGGCGCGTGCTCACCACGTCGCTGTAGTACTCGGGCGCGGTGTCCAGGTTGTGGTTGTAGTAGTCCAGTCCGGCACCCCTGAGCGCCTGGGCCTGGTGGGCCTGCAGCATGCCCAGCGTGGCGCAGGTCTGCAGGCCCAGGCCCTTCACGGCGCCGATGAGTTCGCCCATCTTCTCGATGTCGCGGTCCTTGGGCGCGCGCCAGGCGGCGCCCATGCAAAAGCGCGTGGCGCCGGCGTCCTTGGCGGCCTGGGCGGCGCGGGTGACCTCCTGCACGCTCATGAGCTTTTCGGCCTTCACGCCGGTGTCGAACTCGGCCGACTGCGGACAGTAGCCGCAGTTTTCCGGGCAGCCGCCGGTCTTCACGGACAGCAGCGTCGCCAGTTCGATGTCGCCCTCGGGCCAATGGGCGCGGTGCACGCCCTGGGCCTGCCACAGCAGCTCCATGAAGGGCAGGTCGAGCAGCGCCTGCACGGCCTGCACGCTCCAGCCCTCCCCTTCGGGCCGGGTCGTGGGCGCGGCGCCGCGCGGGTGAAAGTGCAGCGGCTGGCCCGCGCTGGCGTCCAGGGTGCAGGCGGCGGGTGGCAGTGTCGTGGCGAGGGTCATGGGGGGCTCCAGGGCATGCGCGGCACCGGGCGTGCCGCAGGGACGGCGCGATTGTGCGGGCACCCTTGCCTAGCGTGAAGCCGTCAGGGTGCAAAAAAGCCCATGAAAAAAGATGGCATTAAAAGCCATCTACTTCATCTATTTTTAGCCACAAATAGATTCAAATTGGACGCTTTTGCAGGCCAAGAGGCGCAGGCGGAGAAGCGCAGCGCCATCCATACCCCATCAGGCCGGTAAAACCACGCAACTGCCGCCAAATACGGCCGCCTCTTCCCGAAGTTGCGGCATACGCGCTCGCCAGCGCTCAGCGTGATCCGCGCGCCACCGCCAGCAAGATCCCGAATCCGACCAGCAGCCCGCCGAAGGCGCGGTCGATCCAGTGGCGCACGGCCAGCAACCGCTCGCGCACGGCCTGCGCCGAGAAGCACAGCGCCACCAGGCCGAACCAGACGATGTGCGCCACCGCGATGAAGGCGCCGTAGCCGATCTGCACCGCCAGCGGCGTATCGGGCCGCACCACCTGCATGAACAGGCTGACGATGAACACCGTGGTCTTCGGGTTCAGCGCATTGGTCAGAAAGCCGGTCCGCAGCGCCGCCGCATCCGACAGCGGCGCCTCGGCGGCCTGTGCCGGCGCGCCGCCAGGCTGGGCGCGCAGCATCTTGACGCCCAGGTAGACCAGATAGCCGGCACCGGCCAGCTTGATGGCGTTGAACAGCCAGAGCGACTGCTGGATCAGCAGACCCACGCCGATGAGGGTGTAGGTGACATGGATCAGCACACCCAGGCCGATGCCCAGGGCCGTCAGCACGCCGGCGCGGCGCGACAGCATGAGGCTGTTGCGCGTCACCATTGCAAAGTCGGGCCCAGGGCTGATGACAGCAAGCAGGGTGATTGTGATGACAGCTATCAATTCGGTCATGGCGTATCCTGTCGAGAAGCAACGAATTGGCCAAATGCTATAGAGAACCCGGAGCGGCGAATAACGATGATTTCTAACAAGAATGGTGATCTGAACTCGCCATTGACCGACGCCCGCCTGCCTTCGCTGCTGGCGCTGCGCTGCTTCGAGGCGGCGGCCCGCCTGGAAAATTTCAGCCGGGCGGCGGACGAGCTGCATTTGACCCACGGCGCGGTCAGCCGCGCCGTGCGCCTGCTCGAAGACGAGCTGGGCGTGGCGCTGTTCGAGCGGCGCAGCCGGCGCGTCTTCCTGACCGATGGCGGCCGCACGCTGGCGCGGGCCGTGGGCCAGGGCCTGGATCTGATGCGCCAAGCCGTCGGCGAGCTGCGCGCCAGCGCCCGCCAGCAGCGGCGCTGGGTGCTGTCGTGCGAGCCGACCTTGCTGATGCGCTGGCTGATCCCGCGCTGGCCGGGCTTTCAGGCGCGGCACCCGGGCATCGACGTGCATCTGCTCGCCGGCGGCGGGCCGTTCTCCTTCGCCAGCGGCATCGACCTGGCCATCCGCCGCGACGACTTCCCCTGGCCCGAGAGCTACCACGCCGAGCCGCTGTTTGCGGAAGCCGTGGGCCCGGTCTGCCGCCCGGACAAGGTGGCGGGCTGGTTCCCTGCGCAGGGCGGCGCCCCGGCGCTGCAGGCCGGCGCGCCCTGCCTGCACACGCGCACGCGGCCGGGCGCGTGGCGGGAATGGGCCGCGGCCGCGGGCCTGCCCGCACCCGATGCGCCGGGGCAGACCTTCGAGCATTTCTATTTCAGCCTGCAGGCGGCCGTCGCCGGCATGGGCGTGGCGATAGGCCCGTGGCATCTGGTGCGCGACGACCTGGACAGCGGCCTGCTGGCCGCGCCGCAGGGCTTCACCCCGGATGGCTCGCGCTACTGCCTCTTGTCACCGCGGCCCCTGCAGGCGGGCAGCCCGCAGGCGGACCTGCTGGCATGGCTGCGCGCGGCGGCATAGCGCTGCCGCACCGGTGCCCAGCGCCTTCCGCAGCCGGGGCCCGCCTGAACGAAAAAAGCCCCTGGCCTTGCGACCAGGGGCTTGGGATGGCGGTGTGTGCGGGCCCGGCCGTCAGCCCAGGGCCGCGATCACGTCGGCTGGCGCCTGCACCAGCTCGATCAGCACGCCCTCGCCCGCGATGGGGAACTCGTCATTGCTCTTGGGGTGCAAAAAGGTGATGTCATAGCCCGCAGCGCCCTTGCGGATGCCGCCCGGCGCGAAGCGCACGCCCTTGGCGGTGAGCCACTCCACGGCCGTGGGCAGGTCGTCGATCCACAGGCCGATGTGGTTCAGCGGCGTGGTGTGCACGGCGGGCTTCTTGTCGATGTCCAGCGGCTGCATGATGTCCACTTCCACCTTGAACGCACCCTTGCCCATGGCGAGGATGTCCTCGTCCACGTTCTCGCGCTCGCTCTGGAAGGTACCGGTCTGCGAGAGGCCCAGCATGTCCACCCACAGGGTCTTCATGCGCTGCTTGTCGGTGCCGCCGATGGCAACCTGCTGGATGCCCAGCACGCGGAAGGGACGTCGCTCGATATTCATGAATGCTCCTTAATTGATAGCTTGTTGCGCTTTGCAGTCATGCGCTGTAGGCCAATTTGGCTTGTATTTTGCCATGGGTGCCTGCGCGGGCCTGACATTGTCGGGCCCGTACGCCATCCATACGGAGCCAGGAACGGCTCATCCCTTGATAAAGGCCGCCACTCCGGCGCGGAATGCGGCGCTACCGTACACGGTGTCCACCAGATCATCGTCGGCCAGGCTGTGCTCGACCACGATGCGGCGCATGCTCTCCTTGACGGCGGCCTGTGTGGTGCCTGACAGCGTCATCAGCCGCAGCAGGAGCGCGTGGGCTTCGTTTTGCAGTTGTTCGGCAGGCACGGTGGCATGCACGAAGCCGCAGGCCAGCGCCTCGTCTGCCGAGAGGTAGTCGGCCAGCAGCAGCACGCGCTTGACGCGCGGCACGCCCAGCGCCGCCACCAGCCGCGCGATGTTGCGCGACGACAAGGTGTTGGACAGCGTCTTGGCGATCGGCGCGCCGAAGCGCGAACCCGCGCTGCACAACCGAAAGTCGCAGGCCGTGGCCAGCGCCAGGCCGCCGCCCACGCACCAGCCATCGACCACGGCGACGGTCGGCACGGGGAGGCGTTCCACCGCGTCGATCACGCGCTCCACGAAGGCCTCGTAGGCGATGCCGTCGCTGCCGCCCCGGAAGTCCTTGAAGTGCGCGATGTCCGTGCCCGAGACAAAGGACTTGCCGCCCGCGCCGCGCAGCAGCACGCCGCGCACCGCCGGGTTGGCGCGGCAGGCGGCGATGTGCGCGAGCAGCGCCTCGTACATGGGCGCGGTCATGGCGTTGTGGCGCTCGGGCCGGTCGATCACGATCTCGGCCATGCCCGAGGCATGCACGGCACACGCCACAGGGTTTTGCACGGAGGCGTTCATGCGGAGGCCTTCGCGCGGACCTCGTCCATGATTTCCTCGGTGTGCTCGCCCAGCAGCGGCGGGTGGCGGCGCACCCGCTGGGGCGTGCCCAGCATCTTGACCGGGAAGCCGATGTTCTTGACCTTGCCCTCGATGGGGTGGTCGATCTCCATGCACATGCGGCGGTGCGTGCCGTGTTCGCCCTCGAACGCCTCGGGATACGACAGGATGGGGCCGGCCGGGATGCCCGCGGCCAGCATGCTGTCCACCCATTCGGCGCTGTCCTGCTTGGCGAACTCGGACTCGATGGCTTCGATCAGCGCCTCGCGGTTCTTCAGGCGCAACGCCACGGTGGCGAAGTCGGGGTGTTCCTGCAGGTCCGGGCGTTCGATCAGCGCGCACAGCTTGGCCCAGAGCTTCTGGTTGGTGGCGCCCATGACGAAGTAGCCATCGCGCGCCTTCACCGCCTGGTAGGGGGCGCTCATCTTGTTGCTGGTGCCCAGCGGCGTGGGCGGCTTGCCCGTGCCCCAGTACTCGGACATGTCCCAGATCGAGAATGCCATGGCCGAGTCGAACAGCGAGGCATCGATGTGCTGGCCCTGCCCCGTCTTCTGCGCGCCGATGTAGGCCGCCAGCAGGCCATAGGTGGCGAACAGCGCGCAGCCGATGTCGGCAACGGGCACGCCGGCCTTGACGGGTTTTTCGCCCGGGTAACCGGTCACGCTCATCACGCCGGACATGGCCTGGGCCATGAGGTCGAAGCCCGGCCGGCTGGCCCAGGGACCGCTCTGGCCGAAGCCGGAGATGCTCACATAGACGATCTTCGGGTTGATCTTCTGGATGGTCTCGTAGTCGATCTTCAGCCGCTGCACCACGCCGGGGCGGTAGTTCTCGACGATCACATCGGCCGTCTGGGCCAGTTCGTAGAAGAACGCGCGGCCCTCGTCGCTCTTCAGGTCCAGCGCCAGCGAACGCTTGTTGCGGTTCATGTTCAGGAAGCCCATGCTGTCCGGGCCCTTCATCTTGAAGCCCATGGCGCCACGCGTCTGGTCGCCGGTGCCGGGCGGCTCCACCTTGATCACGTCGGCGCCCAGGTCGGCCAACAGCATGCAGGCGAAGGGGCCCGCCATGACCTGGCTCACATCAAGCACGCGGATGCCTTGCAAAGGCAGGGGGCGGGAGGCATTTTGCTCGGTCATGTCGTGTCTCAGCTTTCCTCGGTGATCTTGGCGGCGCGCACCACGTCGCCCCATTTCTTGTATTCGCTGGCCATGAAAGCGGCGAACTTGTCGACCGAGCCGCCGCCGTCCTCCACGCCGTAGCCGTCGAAGCGGCTCACCACGTCGGGCAGGGCCAGCACCTTGTTGATGTCGGCATTGATGCGCAGGGCCAGTTCCTTGGACATGTCCTTGGGGCCCACCACGCCGTACCAGCTCGACGCGTCGAAGCCCTTGAAGCCCTGCTCGTGCATGGTGGGCATGGACGGAAAGCCCTTGGCGCGGGTCAGACGCGTCTGCACGATGCCCTTCATCTTTCCGGCCTTCACCTGCGCCGTGGCCGCGGTCATGGTGTCGAAGCTGAAGTCGATCTGCCCGCCGATCAGGTCGGTCTGCATGGGCCCCGACCCCTTGTACGGCACATGGATGCTCTTGACCCCGCTCGCCATGTTGAACATTTCGGCCGCCAGGTGCTGCACCGAACCGGTGCCCGACGAGCCGAAGCTGATCTTGCCGGGATTCTTCTTGCACGCTTCCACCACCTCCTGGATGCTGGCATAGCTGTTCTGGCTGCTCGTCACCAGGATGTGCGGCGTGGCGCCGATCAGGGCGATGGGCGCGTAGTCCTTGAGCGGATCGTAGGTGATGCTCTTGAAGATCTGCGGCGAAATGGCGTGCGTGTTGACATGCGCCATGAGCAGGTTGATGCCGTCCGTGAATTTGGTCTTGGCGAAGTAGTCTGCCGCCAGCGAGCCCGTGGCGCCGGGCTTGTTTTCCACGATCACGGAACGGCCCCACATCTCGGACAGCTTCTGCCCCACGATGCGGGCGAACACATCGGTGCCGCCGCCGGGCGCCCAGCCCACAAGAATCTTGACCTGCCCCTTGGGTAGATCCGCGGCCGACGCATGGGCCCAGGGGGCAGCTAGCGCCGAGGCACTGGCGGCAAGGAAGGAACGGCGTTGCATGGTGTCTGTCTCCTGATGCGTAGTTGTTGCCGACGACTGTCCCCGTTAAACGGTTCTGCGGCAAGAACGTATCAGGCATGTCTGATTTCGCCATTGGCGAAACCAGAACAAGGGCATCAAGCCTGGTGCAGCAGCTCGGCCACCACGTTGCGCAGCGTCTGCTCCTGCGCCTGCCCCTCGACGAAGGAGAGCACGTAGCGGCGCTCGTGCCAATCGCCCTCCAGCGCCACGGCACCCAGGGCCGCCTCGGGGTGGAAGCTCTCGAAGATGGCCGGCGGCATCAGACCCACGCCCAGGCCCTGGCGCACCAGGGCAAGCATGGTGTCGAACCCGCTGACGGTGTAGTTGGCGCTGAACACGCGCCCGCGGCTCTGGTAGGCCCGCTGCACGGCCGCCAGGATGGCCGACCCCTGGCCCAGCGTCACCAGCGGGCAGCCCAGCACTGCGTCGAGCGCCAGCGCGGACGGGCCGAACTGGAAATGCGCACGGCTGTAGACCAGCACCAGGCGGTCGCGCCGGTAGTCGGCCTGCTGCAGATCGATGAAGCCGCTGGTCTTCTCGAAGATGCCGATGTCGATCACCTTGTCGCGCAGCAGCTGCTGCACGATCTTGCTGTTCTCCTCCTGCACCTGGAGGGTGATCTCGGGGTATTTGGCCTGCAGGGCGGCGAGGTCGCGCGCCAGGAACTCGATGATGGCCGCCTTGGGCGCGCCGATGAGGATGCGCCCATCCCGGCCGTGCCCCAGCGCCAGCGCGTCGCCCTCCAGGCGCTGCAGCAGGTTGTCCACCTGCCGGATGTGGCCCAGCAGCCGCAGGCCCGGCTCGGTGATGCGCACGCCGTGCGGCTGGCGTTTGAAAAGCCGGGTGCCCAGCTGCTGCTCCAGGTCGGTCAGCCGCTTGGAGGCCGCGGCCACGGCCAGCTGCATCCGGTCCGCCGCGCGGGAGATGCTGCCCTCTTCCGCCACGGCCAGCACCAGCCGCACGGTGATGGTGTCCATCTTCATCACCGTGCGCGCTCCTCGCGAGATGGCAGGTGCTTCAGGCGAATTCGAGGATCACCTGGTCCACGGCCAGCGACTCGCCCTTGCCCGCCACGATCTTGCCGACCACGCCATCCTGCGCGGCGAAGAGGATGTTCTCCATCTTCATGGCCTCGATCACGGCCAGCTTTTCACCGGCCTGCACCTTCTGGCCCGGCTGCACGGCCACGTCCACCAGCAGGCCCGGCATGGGCGACAGCAGGAACTTGGACAGGTCCGGCGGCGCCTTGAAGGGCATCAGCTTGTGCAGGCGGGCGCCCAGGGGCGACAGCACCAGCGCCTCAATCTGCGTGCCGTTGTGGCTGATGCGCAGCGCCAGCGGGTTCTTGGCCGTTCCGCGCTCGACCTGGGCCGTGAAGCCCTTGCCGTTGCACTGGCCCTGCACGCGGATGTCGCCCAGGCCCGCCGTGCTGTTGATGCGGTAGGTCTTGCCGTCGATGGTCAGCACGCTGGAGCCGCTGTCCTGGTCGTATTCGTCCACCGCCACGTCGTGGTGGACGTTGTTACCTTCCGCGCCCAGCACCACCACGGTGAACTTGGCGCTGACTTGCACCTCATGGCCCGAGACCTGGCCGCTGATGCCCGACGCGCGGGCGCGGTAGCGGCGGTTCATATACGCGGCCAGGGCCACGAGGAACTGCGGCTCGTCGTGGGGCACGTCCTCGGCGGCAAAGCCCTTGGCGTAGTGCTCGGCAATGAAGCCGGTGTTGAACTGGCCGGTCACGAACTTGGGGTGCGCCAGCAGCGCGGCCTGGAACGGGATGTTGCTGCTGATGCCGCGAATCACGAAGCCGTTGAGCGCGGCGCGCATCTTCTCGATGGCATCGCCCCGGTCCTTGCCGTGCACGATGAGCTTGGCGATCATCGAGTCGTAGTACATCGGGATCTCGCCGCCCTCGAACACGCCGGTGTCCACGCGCACGCCGTACTTGCGGGCGGTATCCGCCTGGAACATCGTTTCCTCGGGCGCCTGAAAGCGCACCAGCCGGCCCGTGGAGGGCAGGAAGTTGCGGAACGGGTCCTCGGCGTTGATGCGGCACTCGATGGCCCAGCCGTCGCGCTTCACATCGGCCTGCGCAAGCGGCAGCTTCTCGCCGGCGGCCACGCGGATCATCAGCTCCACCAGGTCCAGGCCGGTGATGCACTCGGTCACCGGGTGCTCCACCTGCAGGCGGGTGTTCATTTCGAGGAAGTAGAAGTCCTGGTCCTTGCCGACCACGAACTCCACCGTGCCGGCGCTCTGGTACTTCACGGCCTTGGCCAGGGCCACGGCCTGCTCGCCCATGGCCTTGCGCGTGGCGTCGCTGATGAAGGGGCTCGGCGCCTCTTCGATCACCTTCTGGTGGCGACGCTGGATGGAGCACTCGCGCTCGTTCAGGTAGATCACGTTGCCGTGGGCGTCGCCCAGGATCTGGATCTCGATGTGGCGCGGCTCCTGCACGAACTTCTCGATGAAGATTCGGTCGTCGCCGAAGCTGTTGCGGGCCTCGTTCTGGCAGGCGGTGAAGCCTTCCAGCGCTTCCTTGTCGTTGTAGGCCACGCGCAGGCCCTTGCCGCCGCCGCCGGCCGAGGCCTTGATCATCACGGGGTAGCCGATGCCCTTGGCGATTTCCACGGCCTGCTCGGCCGATGGAATCGGGTCGTTGTAGCCGGGGATGGTGTTGACCTGGGCCTCGTTGGCCAGCTTCTTCGAGGCGATCTTGTCGCCCATGGCTGCGATCGAATGCGCCTTGGGGCCGATGAAGGCGATGCCCTCGTCCTCGCAGCGCTTGGCGAAGGCCTCGTTCTCGCTCAGGAAGCCGTAGCCCGGGTGGATGGCCTGCGCGCCGGTCTGCTTGGCGGCCGCGATGATCTTGTCGGCCAGCAGGTATGACTCACGGCTGGGCGCGGCGCCGATGTGCACGGCCTCGTCGGCCAGCTTGACGTGGCGCGCGTCCTTGTCGGCATCGGAAAAGACGGCCACGGTGGCGATGCCCATCTTGCGGGCGGTGGCGATGACGCGGCAGGCGATTTCGCCGCGGTTGGCGATCAGAATCTTCGTAAACATGTTCGTGTGCTCCCGGTCGGCTTACAGGGGAATGTTTCCGTGCTTGCGCCACGGGTTGTCGAGCTGCTTGTTCTTGAGCATGGCCAGGCTGCGGCAGATGCGCTTGCGCGTTTCGTGCGGCAGGATCACGTCGTCGATGAAGCCGCGTGCGCCGGCCACGAAGGGGTTGGCGAAGCGGGCCTTGTACTCGGCCTCGCGGGCGGCAAGCTTGGCCGGGTCGTTCTTGTCCTCGCGGAAGATGATTTCCACCGCGCCCTTGGCGCCCATCACGGCAATCTCGGCGTTGGGCCAAGCCAGGTTCACGTCGCCGCGCAGGTGCTTGGAGGCCATCACGTCGTAGGCGCCGCCGTAGGCCTTGCGGGTGATGACGGTGATCTTGGGCACCGTGCACTCGGCATACGCATAGAGCAGCTTGGCACCGTGCTTGATGATGCCGCCGTATTCCTGGCTGGTGCCGGGCATGAAGCCGGGCACGTCCACGAAGGTGACCACCGGGATGTTGAACGCGTCGCAAAAGCGCACGAAGCGCGCGGCCTTGATGGAACTCTTGATATCCAGGCAACCCGCCAGCACCAGCGGCTGGTTGGCCACGATGCCCACGGTCTGGCCCTCCATGCGCGCGAAGCCGATGATGATGTTCTTCGCGTACTCGGGCTGCAGCTCGAAGAAGTCACCGTCGTCCACCGTCTTGACGATCAGCTCCTTCATGTCGTAGGGCTTGTTGGGGTTGTCGGGCACCAGGGTGTCGAGCGACAGGTCGGCGCGGTCGGCCGGGTCGTTGCTCGGGCGCACGGGCGCCTTTTCCTTATTGTTGAGCGGCAGGTAGTTGTACAGGCGGCGCAGCATCATCAGCGCCTCCACGTCGTTCTCGAACGCCATGTCGGCCACGCCGCTCTTGGTGGTGTGCGTCACCGCGCCACCCAGTTCCTCGGCCGTCACTTCCTCGTGCGTCACGGTCTTGACCACGTCGGGGCCGGTCACGAACATGTAGCTGCTGTCCTTGACCATGAAGATGAAGTCGGTCATGGCCGGCGAGTACACGGCGCCGCCCGCGCAGGGGCCCATGATCATGCTGATCTGTGGCACCACGCCGCTGGCCATCACGTTCTTCTGGAACACGTCGGCGTAGCCGCCCAGGGATGCCACGCCTTCCTGGATGCGGGCGCCGCCCGAGTCGTTGAGGCCGATCACGGGTGCGCCGACCTTCATGGCCTGATCCATCACCTTGCAAATCTTCTCGGCATGGGTTTCGCTCAATGCGCCGCCGAACACCGTGAAGTCCTGGCTGAACACGAACACCAGTCGGCCGTTGATCATGCCGTAGCCCGTGACCACGCCGTCGCCGGGGATCTTCTGGCCTTCCATGCCGAAGTCCGTGCAGCGGTGCTCCACGAACATGTCCCATTCTTCGAAGGTGCCGTCGTCCAGCAACAGCTCAATGCGCTCGCGCGCGGTGAGCTTGCCCTTCTTGTGCTGCGCGTCGATGCGCTTTTGGCCACCGCCCAGGCGGGCGAGTTCGCGCTTTTTCTCCAGTTGGACCAGGATGTCTTGCATGATCGCTCTTTCAGTGAAATGCTATTTAAATGATAGCTTGCTGCGCTTGGCCTGATTGCGCGGCAAGCAGATTTCGTGCTGCAGTGGAGGCCGCCACGCGCCCGGCGGCCACGTCCTGCTGCAGGCGGGGCAGCAGCTCGCGCACCTGTGGGTGCTGGCGGAAGGCAGCCTTCAGGCCGGCGTCGATGCGCTCCCACATCCACGCCAGCGATTGCCTTTCGCGCCGCGCGGCCAGCCGGCCGTTGGCCGTGTTCAGGCGGCGGAACTCCTGCACCGCGGCCCAGAAGCCGTCCACGCCCTGCTGCTGCAGCGCGCTGATGGTGAGGACCTTGGGGCTCCACAGCGCCTGGTCGTGGTGGGCATGCTCGGGGTTGCCGTGCATGGACAGCAGGCGCAGGCTGGAGCTGATCTGCGCCTGCGCGCGGGTGGCGGCATGGGGGTCGATGTCGGCCTTGTTGATGACCACGAGGTCTGCCAGTTCCATCACGCCCTTCTTGATGGCCTGCAGGTCGTCGCCCGCGTTGGGCAGCTGCAGCACCACGAACATGTCCGTCATGGCCTGCACGGCGATCTCGCTCTGGCCCACGCCCACGGTCTCGACGATGACCACGTCGTAGCCCGCGGCCTCGCACACCAGCATGGATTCGCGCGTCTTTTCGGCCACGCCGCCCAGCGTGCCGCTCGACGGGCTGGGCCGGATGTAGGCATGCTCGTGGACCGACAAATGCTCCATGCGCGTCTTGTCGCCCAGGATGGAGCCACCCGAGACGGTGGACGAGGGGTCGATGGCCAGCACTGCCACCTTCAGCCCCTGCCCGATCAGGTACAGGCCCAGCGCCTCGATGAAGGTGGACTTGCCCACGCCGGGCACGCCGCTGATGCCGAGGCGAAACGCGCGGCCCGTGTGCGGCAGCAGCGCGGTCAGCAACTCGTCGCCCTGCGCGCGGTGGTCCGCCCGCGTGGATTCCAGCAGCGTGATGGCCTTGGCCATGGCGCGGCGGCGCACGGCCGGTGCGCCATGCAGGATGCCGTCTAGCAACTGCTGGGGCGTCACTGCGAGGTGGCCTTCTTGATCTGCTCCAGCACGTCCTTGGCGCTGGCGGGGATGGGGGTGCCCGGGCCATAGACGCCCTTGACGCCCGCGCCGTAGAGGAAGTCGTAGTCCTGCGCCGGGATCACGCCGCCAACGAAGACGATGATGTCGTCCGCGCCTTGCTTCTTCAGCTCGGCAATGATGGCCGGCACCAGCGTCTTGTGGCCCGCGGCCAGCGTGGACACGCCCACGGCGTGCACGTCGTTCTCGATGGCCTGGCGAGCGCATTCCTCGGGGGTCTGGAACAGCGGGCCCATGTCCACGTCGAACCCCAAGTCGGCGAAGGCCGTGGCCACCACCTTGGCGCCGCGGTCGTGGCCGTCCTGGCCCAGCTTGGCGATCATCACGCGCGGGCGGCGGCCCAGCTGTTCGGCGGCGGCGTCGATTTCGCCCTTGAGTTTTTCCCAGCCCTCGGCCGAGTCGTATGCGGCAGCGTACACACCGGTCACCTTTTGCGTATCGGCGCGGTGGCGCCCGAAGACCTTTTCCAGCGCATCGGACACCTCGCCCACCGTGGCGCGCAGGCGGATGGCCTGGATGGACAGATCCAGCAGGTTGCCCTGGCCGGACTCTGCTGCAGAAGTAAGAGCAGCCAGCGCTTGCTCCACCTTGGTTTGATCGCGTTTTTGCTTGATGGCGTTGAGGCGGGCGATCTGGCTGTCGCGCACCTTGACGTTGTCCACCTCCAGGATGTCCACGGGGTCTTCCTTGGCCAGCTTGTACTTGTTCACGCCAACGATGACTTCCTTGCCCGAGTCGATGCGCGCCTGCTTCTCGGCGGCGGCGGCCTCGATCTTCAGCTTGGCCCAGCCCGAGTCCACGGCGGCCGTCATGCCGCCCATGGCCTCGACTTCCTCGATGATCTTCCAGGCGGCGTCGGCCATGTCCTGGGTGAGCTTTTCCATCATGTAGGAGCCGGCCCAGGGGTCGATCACGTTGGTGATGTGGGTCTCTTCCTGGATGATGAGCTGCGTGTTGCGCGCAATGCGGGCCGAGAACTCGGTGGGCAGCGCGATGGCTTCATCCAGCGCGTTGGTGTGCAGGCTCTGCGTGCCGCCGAACACGGCCGCCATGGCCTCGATGGTGGTGCGCACCACGTTGTTGTAGGGGTCCTGCTCGGTCAGCGACCAGCCCGAGGTCTGGCAGTGCGTGCGCAGCATCAGGCTCTTGGGCTTCTTGGCGCCCGTGCCCTTCATGATGCGGCACCACAAGAGGCGCGCGGCGCGCATCTTGGCGATCTCCAGGTAGAAGTTCATGCCGATCGCCCAGAAGAACGACAGGCGGCCGGCGAAATCGTCCACGTCCATGCCCTTGGCGATGGCGGTCTTCACGTACTCCTTGCCGTCGGCCAGGGTGAAGGCCAGCTCCAGCGCCTGGTTGGCGCCGGCTTCCTGCATGTGGTAGCCCGAGATCGAGATCGAGTTGAACTTGGGCATGTTCTTGCTCGTGTACTCGATGATGTCGCCGATGATGCGCATCGACGGCTTCGGGGGGTAGATGTAGGTGTTGCGGACCATGAACTCCTTGAGGATGTCGTTCTGGATGGTCCCGGACAGCTTGTCCTGCGAAACGCCCTGCTCTTCGGCCGCCACCACATAGCCTGCCAGTACGGGCAGCACAGCGCCGTTCATGGTCATCGACACGCTGACCTTGTCGAGCGGGATCTGGTCGAACAGGATCTTCATGTCCTCGACCGAGTCGATGGCCACGCCGGCCTTGCCCACGTCGCCCGTCACGCGCGGGTGGTCGCTGTCGTAGCCGCGGTGCGTGGCCAGGTCGAACGCCACAGAGACGCCCTGCCCGCCCGCCGCCAGCGCTTTGCGGTAGAAGGCGTTGGACTCTTCGGCGGTGGAAAAGCCCGCGTACTGGCGGATGGTCCAGGGGCGCACGGCATACATGGTGGCCTGCGGGCCGCGCAGATAAGGCTCGAAGCCCGGCAGCGTGTTGGTGTAGGGCAGGCCTTCCAAGTCCGCGGCGGTGTACAGCGGCTTGACGGCAATGCCATCCGGCGTGATCCAGTTCAGGGCCTCAGGATCACCCTGGGGGGCCGATTTGCTGGCCGCGAGGCTCCAGCGCTGCAGATCTCCAAAATCGTAAGCCATGGCGGTTTTCCGTGTCGTATCTATATTTACAATCTTCGCAAAAACAACGAGCATTCGCAATCACAAGGAGTGAAATTTATGCGAACTCAGTATGTAAATTTGCAAGGTTTGCAAACATGAGCAAGGCCTTCCTGGGCGCCCACCTCAAGACATTGCGGGAGCAGCGTGGCCTGACCCAGGCCGCGCTGGCACAGGCGCTGAAGGTGTCTTCCAGCTACCTGAACCAGATCGAAAACAACCAGCGGCCGCTCACGGTGAATGTACTGCTGCGCCTGCAGGCCGCGTTCGGCGTCGATGTGCAACAGTTTTCGGAGGATGTTCAGGCGCGCCAACTGGGCCAGTTGCGCAACGCCCTGGCCGACATGCCGGGGGGCGACCAGGTGCCCTTGGCGGAGGCGCGCATTCTTGCCGAGCAATTGCCCGCCGCCACGCGCGTCATCGTAGGCATGCACAAACGCATCCGGGCGGCAGAAGATCGCCTGTCCGTCATCGCGGAGAACACCGACAACGCGCGCGCCCCCGACGCCGCAGCCCTGCCGGTGCAGCCCTACGAAGAGGTGCGCGAATTCTTCTACGCCGGCCACCAGCACCTCGCCCTGCTCGACGAGCACGCCGAGCAGCTCTACCTGCAACTGCAGGCGCAGGAGCGCGATCCCCACGCCGCACATGCCAGCCGGCTGGCTACTGCGCTGGAAGAGCGGCTGCAGGCCAAGCATGGCATCACGGTGCGACGCGAGCCCGGATCGCCCGCCGTCGAGCAGCCGCTGCGCATGCTGGAGCGGCAAAGCCACCAACTGCGGCTGGCGGCCGGCCTGAGCGCCGGACAGCAGGCGTTTCAGTTAGGCATCCAGCTCGCGCTGCTGGAGTCCGGCCCGACGATCGACGGTTTCACCAATGCGGCGAACTTCGGCAGCGATGAGGCCCGCGCCTTGGCGCGCATCGGCTTTGCCAACCATTTCGCAGGCGCCCTGTTGCTGCCCAACCGGCTGTTCCAGGAGACCGCCGACGAACTGCGCTACGACATCGATCTGCTGGGCGAGCGCTTCGGGGTGGGCTTCGAGACGGTGGGGCACCGGCTCTCGACGATGCGCCACGCCTCACCGCACAGCATCCCCTTCTTTTTCGTGCGGGTGGACCGGGCGGGCAACATGTCCAAGCGCCAGTCCTCGGTGGACTTCCACTTCTCGCGCACGGGTGGCACCTGCCCTCTCTGGAATGTGTACGACGCCTTTTCGCAGCCGGGCAAGATCCTGACCCAGCTGGCGCGCATGCCGGACGAGCGGACCTACCTGTGGATTGCCCGCACCGTCGAACACCGGCGCGGCGGCTATGGTGCGCCGAGTCGCATCTTCTCCGTGGCGCTGGGCTGCGACGTGCGCCACGCCCACCGCCTGGTCTACGCCGATGGCCTGAGCCTTGATGCACCGGAACGTGCCGTGCCCATTGGTTCGGGCTGCAAGGTCTGCGATCGTGAGAACTGCGTGCAACGCGCCTTTCCGGCGCTGGGCCGGCCGCTCAGCATCGACCCCAACGCGCGGCGGTTCGCGCCGTATGCGCCAGCGGCCTGAGCGCCTGCTCTGGCCGCCGGCCTTGTGCATGGCATCGACCACGCCGGGCTGTCCGCGCCACCACCTCGGTACGACCTACCTGGCCCGCCTTCCAGGGCACTGCTCCCGAGCCGCAGGCACAGCGCGCTCCTGCGAGCTAGGCTGACGGTTCTTCCCACCAAGGGTTTTGCCTGACCCACGGCCGACCGGCGTCGGCTGTAATCGCTACCCGAGCCTCTGTAATTATTAATTCAAAATTAAATAAGCCTTCAAAGGCTTCGTCCGCATGTCCACCTCGTTTGCCGCAGCGCCCTCGCCCTATCTCGCCCCCGAAGAACTCCCCCTGAAAGGAGTGCGGGTCCTGGAGATCTCGCACATGATCATGGGCCCCGCCACCGGCATGACGCTGGCGGACCTGGGTGCCGAGGTGATCAAGGTGGAGCCCGTGGACGGCGACCGCACGCGCCGGCTCAAGAGCGCAGGCATTGGCTACTTTCCCGTCTTCAACCGCAACAAGCAGAGCTTTGCGGTGGACCTCAAGTCACCCGAAGGGCAAAAGCTGGTCCAAGACCTGGCCGACAAGGCCGACATCGTGCTGGAGAACTTCCGCGACGACAGCCTGCAGCAGTACGGCCTGGACTACGAAGCCGTGCGCGCGCGCAACCCACGTGCGATCTACGTATCGCTCAAAGGCTTTCTGAGCGGCCCCTACAAGGAACGAACCGCGCTCGACGAGGTGGTGCAGATGATGGGCGGCATGGCCTACATCAACGGCAGCGATGTCCGTCCGCAGCGTGCGGCACCATCGGTCAACGACATTCTGGGCGGGCAGTTCGGCGTGATTGGCGCGCTGAGCGCGCTGCACGAGCGCGCGCGCACCGGCGTGGGCAAGTACATCCGTGCTGGACTTTTCGAGACCAACCTGCTGCTGGTGGCGCAGTTCATCACGCAGTTCGAGCTGACCGGAACGCCCGCCCTGCCCTTTGGCAGCAAGCGCGAGCCGCCATGGGGCGTGTACGACCTGTTCGACACCCAGGACGGCGGGCGCGTCTTCGTGGCCGTGGTCAGCGATGCGCAATGGCGCACGTTTGCCTCCGCCTTCATGCCAGCCGGCTGGGCAGAGGACGCCCGCCTCTTCTCTGCCATCGACCGCGAGGCCGCCCGTCCCTGGGTCGTCCCGGCAGTGGCCGAAGTTTTCAAGACCTGGAACACCGCCGAGCTGTGCGCAGCACTCGAAAAAGCCAAGCTGTCGTATGCGCCGGTGAACCAACCCCATGATCTGCTGAAAGATCCGCACCTCATTCAGGGCGGCGCCTTGATGCCGACGCTGCTCCCGACTGGGGAGCATATTTCCACGCCCACGCTACCCCTCGAATTCGATGGCCTGAAGGTCGGCAAGCGGGCCGACCCGCCCAAGGTGGGAGAGCACACCGAGGCGATTCTCAAGGAGCTCGGCCTGGACGATGAGGCCATCGCCTTGCTGCGCCGCCACGGAAAGATCGGCGGCTGACGACGGGTATCGGCCTGGGCAGAACCAGCACATATTTTTTGGAGACAAGACAACATGCAACGTCGAATTTTCACGGCGGCACTGATGGCCGCTGCCACCCTGGCCCATGCCCAGCCATCCGGCACCGCGGGTAGCTTTCCCGCCAAACCCATCCGCCTCATCATTCCCTCCACCCCCGGCGGCGGAACCGACTTCATCGGTCGCAACCTGGCCACCCACCTGGCCGAGGACAAAGGCTGGGTCGTGGTTCCCGACAACCGCCCCGGTGCCGGGACGTCCCTGGGGCTGGGGGAGCTGGCCCGCTCGGCGCCCACGGGGCACGACATCGTGATCGGGCAGTCGGACAACGTGTCGTTGATTCCGTTGCTCATGAAGACGAGCTACGACCCCATCAAGGATCTGCAGCCCATCTCGCTGCTCGCCACCACGCCCATGGTGATTCTGGTGACCGGCAATTCTCCCTACAAGACGCTGGCCGAGCTGATCGAAGCGGCCCGCAAGGCGCCTGGCCAGCTCAACTACGGCACGTCCGGAACGGGCGGATCGGTGCACATTTCGATGGAAATGTTGCAGGCGGCGGCCCACTTCAAGATGCAGCACGTGCCCTACAAGGGCTCCAGCCCGGCCTTGGCCGACTTGATGGGAGGGCATCTGCCGGTGGCGGGAGCGTCCATCTCCTCGGCAACCAATCTCATCCAAAGCGGCAAGGTCCGCGCGCTGGCGGTCACCTCGGCCACCCGCAATGCCTCGTTGCCTGACGTACCCACCGTGGCGGAGTCGGGCTACAAGGACTACAGCTTCGTCACCTACTACGGCGTCTTCGCCCCCGCGGGCACGCCCGCTGACGTGGTCAAGACCCTGAATGCGGCCGTTACGCAGGTGATGGCCCGACCCGATGTGCGTGTAGCCTATGCCAAGCAAGGGCTGGAGGCCGCATCCACCACGCCGCAAGCCTTCTCCAAGCTCATCGAGAAGGACATCGCCAAGGCCAAGGCGACGATCCAGGCCGCCAACATTCAGGTGCAGTAAGCCACGACATGCCCGAGATCGTCACCATCACCGAAGTCGGTCCGCGCGACGGCCTGCAACTGATTGCCGACACCGTTTCCACGGAAGCCAAGCTCGGGTGGATCCAGGCGCTGTATGCGGCAGGGGTTCGCCACATCGAGGCCGGCAGCTTTGTCTCCCCGCGCCTCGTTCCGCAGATGGCGGACTCTGCGGCGGTGGTGGCGCAGGCGCTGGAGCTCCCTGGGCTTCAGGTCTATGGGCTGGCCGCGAACCTCAAGGGCGCCATGGCCGCCTACGAGGCGGGCGCCCATGTCATCGTGATACCGCTGTCCGTCAGCGATCGCCACAGCCGCGCCAATGTGAACAAGGGTACGCTGGAACACATCGCAGCCATCGGCGACATCATCGAGTGGCTGCGCGCACAGCCGCGGCCGGTACGCATCGACTGTGTGGCGGCGTCGGCATTTGGCTGTTCCATCGCGGGCACCATTGCACTGGACGATGTGGTGCGCGCCGCCAAGGCCCTGGCACTGGCCGGTGCAGACCGCATCACCCTGGCCGACACGGTGGGCTATGCCCACCCGGCCCTGGTGCGAGACACCGTGCGCGGGGTGCAGGATGCCGTGGGCACGCTGCTGCAAAAGCTGCACCTGCATGACACCATGGGGCTGGGCCTGGCCAACGCGCTGATCGGTTTGCAGGAAGGCATTCGTGAGTTCGACGCCTGCATGGGCGGGCTCGGCGGGTGCCCGTTCGCTCCGGGAGCTTCGGGCAACATCGTCACGGAAGACCTGGTTTTCATGCTGGAGGGCATGGGCTACGCCACGGGCATCGACCTGGCCCGGCTTCTGACGGCGCGGACCACCATTGCGCCACACCTGCCCGCGGGGGCTCTGCGCGGCGGCGTGCCCGCCGCAGGCATCCCGGCAACCTATCGCCCCAATCGTCCGACCTCTTTCAGCACATGCGCCTGAGCCTGCACCCAGGCGCAGGCGGGCCACGACCGCTGATATTCTCCGCGCATGAAAACCGCCCCGCTGCCCCGTCTTGCGCTGTATGAAGAAGTGGCCGAACTGCTGCGCCAGCGCATCTTTCGGCATGAACTTGAGCCCGGCAGCTGGATTGACGAGCTCAAGATCGCGGAGGAAATCGGCATCAGCCGCACGCCGCTGCGCGAAGCGCTGAAAGTGCTCGCAGCGGAAGGCTTGGTGACCATGAAGGTGCGCCGCGGCGCCTATGTGACGGAGGTGTCCGAGAAGGACTTGCGCGACGTCTATCACCTGCTGTCGCTGCTGGAGAGCGACGCCGCGGGCGTGGTGGCAACGAGCGCGACCCCGGAGCAGCTGCACGAACTTGAGCACCTGCACGCCGACCTGGCTGCCGCCGCGCATGAGCGCGAACGCTTCTTCACGCTCAACGAGCGCATCCACATGCGCCTGCTGGAGATGGCTGGCAACCGCTGGCGCGGCCAGATGGTGGCCGACCTGCGCAAGGTCATGAAGCTCAACCGGCACAACTCCCTGCTCAAACAGGGGCGCATCGAGGATTCGCTGGCGGAGCACGAGGCCATCCTGGCCGCCCTGCGCGCCCGCGATGCAGCCGTCACGGTGCGAGCCATGCGGGCGCATTTCGCCCACGGACTGGAAGCGGCGGGCTGACGCCCCGCGCAAGACCCTTGCGCACAAACGTTCGGCAAATCCGCGTGAAAGCCTGCGACATGGCGGCCCAAAGGGCCGTCAGCGAAGGGCTGCCACTATCATTTCTGGTTCATTCCTGATTTCTTCGCGGCGCCCGGGCAGGCCATGTCAGGGCCTGCCGCCATTGCCCGCATGAACCTTCCGCCCTCCGACCTGCGCGCCGTGCAGACGCTGCCCGAACTGCTGGCGTTTCGCGCCGCCCTCAGCCCCGACGGCGAGGCCTACCGCCAGTACGACCCCGCCGCAAGCCAGTGGACCCGCCTGAGCTGGGCCCAGACCCACGAGCGTGTGCAGCAGTGGAGCCGCGCCATTGCCGCCTCGGGCCTGCCGCAGGGAGCGCGCGTCGCCATCCTGCTGCCCAATGGGCTGGACGCGATGAGCATCGACCAGGCCGTGCTGGCCACGGGCTGCGTGCCCGTGCCGCTGCATGCCATCGACAACCCGGGCAGCATCGCCTACATCCTGGCGGACGCCGAGGTGTCGCTGCTCGTCGTGGCCGATCTCGCGCAATGGGAGCGCGTGCGCGACGTGGGCACGCCGCTGCCGCATCTGCTGGGCGTGGTGGTGACCGGATCCACCCAGCCGTCCTCCAAGCCGGCGCAAGGCCAGGACGTGCCCTTCGCCTCCCTGGCCGCCTGGCTGGCGCACGCCGCGCCGGACACGCCCCTGCCCTCGCCGCCCGGTCCCGAGGATCTGGCTGCCATCGTCTACACCAGCGGCACCACCGGCAAGCCCAAGGGCGTGATGCTCACGCACGCCAACGTGATTGCCGACGTGAAGGCCGTGCTGGAGCGCATCGCGCCCACGCAGGACGACGTGTTCCTCTCGTTCCTGCCGCTGTCGCACACCTTCGAGCGCACGGGCGGCTACTACCTGGCCATCGCGTCGGGCAGCTGCGTGGCGTATGCGCGATCGGTGACCCAGCTGGCCGAAGACCTGAGGACCGTGCGCCCCACGGTGCTGGTGTCGGTGCCGCGCATCTACGAGCGCGTGCATGCCAAGGTGGTCGAAACGCTGTCGCGGTCGCCGTTCAAGATGCAGCTCTTCGAGGCCGCGCAGGCCGTGGGCTGGCGGCGTTTTTGCGCCGCGCAGCGCCTGCCCGCGCCGCAGGACGGCGGTGCCGGCGGCTGGATGCGCGCCCTGCCCTGGCCCCTGCTGCGCGCGCTGGTGGCGCGGCCGCTGCTGGCGCAGTTCGGCGGCCGCGTGCGCGTGGCCGTGAGCGGCGGCGCGCCCCTGCCGCCCGCCATTGCGCAGTGCTTCCTGGGCCTGGGCCTGCCGCTGGTGCAGGGTTACGGCATGACCGAGACGACGCCCGTGGTCAGCGTGAACACGCTGGAGGACAACGACCCGTCCACCGTGGGCCGCGCCCTGTCCGGCGTGGAGGTGCGCATCGGCGAGAACCGTGAGCTGCAGGTGCGCGGGCCCATCGTCATGCAGGGCTACTGGAAGCGCCCCGAGGACACGGCCAAGACCATCGCGCCCGACGGCTGGCTGGGCACGGGCGACCAGGCCGAGATCGTCGACGGGCGCATCCGCATCCTGGGGCGCATCAAGGAAATCATCGTCACCTCCACCGGCGAAAAGGTGCCACCCGCCGACCTGGAACTGGCCATCACGGCCGACGCGCTGTTCGAGCAGGCCTTCGTGGTCGGCGAGCAGCGCCCCTTCATCGCCTGCGTGGCCGTCGTCCATGCCGAGGAATGGAACCATCTGGCCCGGCAGCTGGGCCTGGACCCCAACGACCCGGCCAGCCTGGCGCACC
This sequence comes from Diaphorobacter oryzae DSM 22780, assembly GCF_059568935.1. Taxonomy (NCBI): domain Bacteria; kingdom Pseudomonadati; phylum Pseudomonadota; class Betaproteobacteria; order Burkholderiales; family Comamonadaceae; genus Diaphorobacter; species Diaphorobacter oryzae. Next base: position 415,551 of record NZ_JCANUL010000001.1, read on the forward strand.
CCAGCGTTTCGCGCGCGGCGCTGGCGCGCATCGAGAGGCTGGCGGCGGGCTTTCCCCGCTACGCCGTGCCGCGCGCCGTGCACCTGGTGCGCGAGCCCTGGACGATCGAAAACACCTTCATGACCCCCACGCTCAAGCTCAAGCGCAACAACCTCATGGCGCATTACGCCGACGCCATCGAGGCCCTGTACCAGAAGCGCTGACCTGCTCAGGCCACCGCTGCGGGCCGTGCCAGTGGCTCGGGCCCCTGCTGCGGGGGGCCGTCCATGGCATAGATCCGGCCGAAGCGGTTGGCCAGAAAGTCCGGCAGGGCCAGTTCCTCCTGGCCCACGAAGCCGGCCTGCGGCAGCCGGCCGGCGGTCACCAGGTCCAGCGCCGCGCAGATGCCCGCGGCCGTGGTGTGCTGGATCGCGCTGAGCGTCTGCCCACGCAACTGGGTGCCCGTGATGCGGGCGGCATAGCTTTCCTGCTCCAGCCGCCCACCGCGCAGGCCGCTGGCACTGGCCAGGATGACGATCACGTCCTGCTGCGTCGCGGGGATGGCGGCCTCCAGCAGCTCGCGCAGCAGGCCGCGCCGTTCGCGCAGGCGCAGCTCCTGCAGCAGCACGCGCATGATGGCGTGGTGGCCCGGGTAGCGCAGGGACTTGTAGTCCAGCTGCTGCAGCCGTCCCTCCCAGGTCTGGGGCAACGTCCCCAAGCCGCCCGAGGTGTTGAAGGCCTCGTACTCCACGCCGTCGATCAGCAGCGCCTCCAGCCCATCAAGCGCGGGCAGGCTGGCGCGCCGGCCGTCCACGATGGCCTCGCAGGGATTGCAGTATTCGTTGATCAGGCCCTCGGTGCTCCAGGTCAGGTTGTAGCGCAGCGCGCCCTGGGGGTAGCGCGGCAGCGCGCCCACGCGCAGATGCAGTTCCTGTGCGTGGTCGAAGCGCTGCGCCAGGTCGTTGCCCACGATGCCGATGAAGCCCGGCGCCAGCCCGCACTGCGGCATGAGCACGCTGCGCGCGCCGCTGGCCAGCGCGCGGATGGCGTGGGTGCTGGCCACATCCTCGGTCAGGTCGAAGTAATGCACGCCATGGCGCGCGCACAGCGTGGCCACGGGCACGGCCTGGTGAAACGGCAGCGCGTTGAGCACGGCATGGCGGCCGGTGATGGCGGCCTCCAGAGCCTGCGCGTCGGGCACGGCCTGGGTGGCGATGCCGCCCAGGGCCGCCACGCGCTGCAAGGCGGCGGGGTCGCGGTCGGCCACCAGCAGTTCGTAGCCGCCCGCCTCGGACAGCATGAGCGCCATGGCCTGGCCGATATGGCCCGCGCCCAGGATGGTGACGGCGCGCGGCGCGGTGGGGACGGAACGGGGACGAAAGGCGGTGGTCATGGCTGTCTCCTGGCAGGCACTGGTTGTGCGTTCATGCTAGGCGCCTTCCTTGTCAGTGTGTAGCCTTGGAAACGTCGAATAAATTGGAAAATGTCGTCATTACGGCAACAATCGGGATCGTTTCAACCATTGCCGGGGAACCCTCATGGAACTGGACGCCGTGGACCAGCAACTGCTCAGCCTGCTGCAGGGCAACGCCCGCGAGGGCACGGCCCAGCTCGCGCGGCGCCTGGGCCTGGCGCGCACCACGGTGGTGGCGCGCATCGCCCGCCTGGAGCGTGAGGGCGTGATCGCGGGCTATGGCGTGCGCCTGGGCCCACGGCTGGCCACCAGCGCCGTGCGCGCCTGGTGCTCTCTCAGCGTGCAGCCCAAGGCCGCGCCGGCCGTGCTGCGCGCGCTGGGGGATTTGCCCCAGGTCGAGGAGGTGTCCGCCGTCAGCGGCCCGTTCGATTACCTGGCGTTCCTGCGCTGCACCAGCCACGAGCAGCTCGACGATCTGCTGGACCGCATCGGCCAGCTCGACGGCGTGCAGCACACGCAGACCAGCATCGTGCTCAGCCGCAAGATAGACCGGCGCAGCGTGGGCGCCTGATGCTCACTTATTTATAGCTATTAACGCTTGATGGATAAGCGCTAAAGGCCAAAAAAGGCATTATTTTCTGCGCCATCAAGGATGGCGGTGCGGCTCAGGACGCCTTGGGCTTGCGCGCGCCCGAGGCGATGTCCGCCAGCCCGCGCACGGCCGCTTCGCGTGTACGCCAGTGGTCATGGGGCAGCGGAACGGTGTGCCCATCAATCTGCGCCTGCGCGTAGTAGTAGCGCCTGCCATCGCGGCTCAGGCACAGCGTTCCCGAATAGGTGGAACCATCTGCTACGCCAAAGATGGATTCCTGGGTCAGGGCATCGGCTACACGCATCACTGCACCTGAAACGTCAATGGAGGAAGGCCATTTTCTTGCAACAAATGGTTTGAATATGTAGGCCAACGGCGCGTCCTGCGCGCCTCATCGCCTGTCGGGCACGGTGACCTGGATGCACAGCCCGCCGCCGGCCGTTCCGATCAGTTCCAGCACGCCGCCCGCCTTGCCGGCCCTGCGCCGCATGCCGGCAAGGCCCTGGCCCGCATGGCGATCCACGGACTCATCCAGCAGCAAGCCCCTGCCGTTGTCCGCCACCTGCAGCCGCCATGCATCGCCCTGCCCCGTGTGAAGGCGCTGCAGCCGAACCATCAGCGCCGTGGCGCCCGAGTGCTGCAGGACGTTGCTCACCGCCTCTTGCACGATGGCCGTCAGCTCGCGCGCGGGCGCGCCCATGGGCATGGGCACGCCATTGGGCGGCGCCACGTCCCAGTCAAGGGCAATGCCGCGGTGGTCCAGCGCCGGCTGGATGCGATGGCGCAGGCGGGCCAGGCAATCGGACAGCGCATCGTCATCACCGCCCATGGAATCCACCAGCAGGCGCAGGTCCAGCAGGCAATGCTCCAGCGCCCGGGCCAGCGGCTGCATGGCCGGGTCGTGCGCGTCCAGCAGCGCCATGGCGCCAACGAGCTGGGAGCCCACATGGTCGTGCAGGTCGCGCGCGATGCGCTGGCGCTCCTGCGTCAGCTCCCGGCTGGGGCGGATGCTGCGCCGGGTGCGCCATTGCAGTGCCCGCGGCACCTGCACGAGCAGCAGCGCCCCCAGCACGGCCGTCGTGCACAGGTTGAAGACCTGCCAGCGCTGCGCCGCCACGCGCTCCAGCTGGTCGGCGTAGACCAGCAACAGCACATCCACGGCCAGCTGCAGCAGCCAGATCGCCACACAGGCCAGCGCGAACACCGGTGGACGGGTGCGGAACATGCTCCTCCCTTATATTCACCACGGGTCAGGACACCCAGCCCCTGCCCGCGAAGCCGCCGCTCAGAACAGGCCGCGCAGCGATGCGAAGCGCACCGCCTGGGCGCGCGTGCGCACCTGGAGCTTGCGGTAGATGTTCTTGACATGGGTGTTCACCGTCAGGCCGCTGATCAGGAGCTTGGCCCCGATCTCGGCACTGGTGTAGCCGCTGGCCACCATGTTCAGCACCTCCTTCTCGCGCAGAGACAGGGGCTCGCCCTCTTGCTCGGGATGCCGCTGCGCACTCGCGGGTGCTGCCACGCCGTGGTCGAACCGCTGCAGCAGCCGCCGCGCCAGATTGGGCGTGATGGAGGCGCCGCCATTGGCCACCTGCAGCACCGCCTGCGGATAGTTGCCGAACCAGGAATTCTTGACGAGATAGCCGGCGGCGCCCAGCTCGAACGCATGCAACACCTGGTCGTCGTTTTCCAGGATGGAGACGACGATGGCGTCCGCCGTGGGCCGGAGGGATTTCATCTGCTCGATGAGCGCGAAGCCCTCGCCGTCGCCGAGGTTCAGGTCCACCAGCATCACGTCGAACTCATGCTGCTTGATCGCCTTGCGCCCCTCGCGCACGCTGGAGGCCTGCGCCACCAGCAGCGTGCGCTCGTCGGCCATCAGCTCCTGCGCGATCACGCGCCGCATGTGGGCGTCGTCATCCACCAGCAAGACACGCACGGGATTGGCCTGCTGGCCCGCCAGAAAGTCCGGCCAGATGCAGGGCGGATCCTGGTGCATCGCGAACTGCCCCGAGGCCACGCCATCCCTGCCGCTCGGAGAAGGGTTGGGACTGAGGCTCGTGCCATTGGCGCCGGTCTGGTTCAGCATGTGAATCTCCTGCTTGGTGCGCCCGCAGGCGCACACCACTCGGCATTGCAACACTGTAAGGTCCGTAAGGACCTTCGCTACGCAGTAAGCAAGTTACACCCGAACACGCAGTCCCATTGCTATTTTTTTTGCGCGTTACCAAATTAACATTTAGAAACTACCGCCCATGCAAGGAATCCGGCCGGCAAGCGACATGCGCCGGGACTCCGGCATGGCGTCAATGGAAGTCCCGGCTGCCCTCCAGCGCCAGGGCCAGCCGCCCCAGCAACGGCGTGAGGTCCTTGAAGCGCTGCGCCACCAGGTGGCGCACGGCGGCGGCGCTCCCCGGTTCGCCCGTGCATTGCCACACGCCTTCCACGGCCAGCAGGCGTGAGCGCAGCAGCGCGCCGCGCCAGTGTTCCAGCAGCGCGGGCCAGACGATCACATTCACGGGGCCGGTCTCGTCCTCCAGCGTGACGAACATCGTTCCATGGGCCGATCCCGGCCGCTGGCGCACGGTGACGATGCCGCAGGCGCGCACGCGCCGCCCGTGGGGCACGGCCCGCAGCTGCAGCGCGGTTGCGATGCGCAGGCGGGCCAGGCGCTCGCGCAGCAGCGCCAGGGGGTGGCGGCGCAGCGTGAGGCCGGTGGCGGCGTAGTCGAACAGGATCTCCTCACCCTCCTGCGCGGCGGGCAGCGGCAGGGCCGCTTCGTGCACCGGCGCGTCGCGCAGCAGCGGCGCCGCGCGTTCCCCGCACGCGATCTGGGCCGCGGCGTCCCACATCTGCTGGCGGCGGTGGCCCGACAGCGCGGTCAGCGCATCGGCCGCGGCCAGCGCCTGCAGTTCCTGCCGCTCCAGCCGCGCGCGCAGGGCCAGGTCTTCGGTGCTAGCAAAGGGGCCGTTCTGGCGCGCGCGCACCAGACGTTCGCCTGCACTGGGGCCCAGGCCCGCCACCAGCCGCAGGCCCAGGCGCACCGCGGGCTGCGGCTGCTGCACGCCGCGCAATGGCTCCTGCGGGCCTTCGAGCGTGCAGTCCCAGCCGCTGGCTGCCACGTCGATGGGCAGCACGCGCACGCCGTGGCGGCGCGCGTCCTGCACCAGCTGCGCGGGGGGGTAAAAGCCCATGGGCTGCGCATTGAGCAGCGCCGCCAGAAAGCAGGCCGGCTCATGCCGCTTGAACCAGGCGCTGGCGTAGGCCAGCAGGGCAAAGCTGTGCGCATGGCTTTCGGGAAAGCCGTAATCGCCAAAGCCCAGGATCTGCCGAAAGATGCGGTCGGCGAACTCCTGCGGGTAGCCCCGCTGCAGCAGCCCGTTCTTGAGCTTGTCCTCGAAGCGGTGCACGCCGCCGCTGCGCTTCCAGGCGGCCATGGAGCGGCGCAGGTCGTCGGCCTCGCCGGCGGTGAAGCCCGCGCCGTCGATGGCGATCTGCATCACTTGCTCCTGGAAGATGGGCACGCCCAGCGTGCGCTCCAGCGCGTTGGCCAGCTGCGGGTATTCCAGCGGAAACGGCCCCGGGTGCCCCGCGCGCTGCAGACGGCGATGGCGCTCGCGGGCCTGCAGGTAGGGGTGCACCATGCCGCCCTGGATGGGCCCGGGCCGCACGATGGCCACCTGCACCACCAGGTCGTAGAACACGCGGGGCTGCAGGCGCGGCAGCATGCTCATCTGCGCGCGGCTCTCGATCTGGAACACCCCCACCGTGTCGGCCGCGCTGGCCATGCGGTAGGTGGCGGGGTCTTCGCGCGGAATGTCGGCCAGGCCCCAGCACTCGCCCCGCAGCGCGGCGCGGGCCTCCAGACAGCGGCGCAGCGCGCTCAGCATGCCCAAGGCCAGCACGTCCACCTTCAGCAGGCCCATGGCGTCCAGGTCGTCCTTGTCCCACTGGATGATGGAGCGGCCGCCCATGGCGGCGGGCTCCACCGGCACCAGGCGCGTGAGCTTGCCCTCGGTCAGCACGAAGCCGCCCACATGCTGGCTCAAATGGCGCGGAAAGCCGCGCAGCTGGCGCGCCAGCTCCAGCCACAGCACGGCGGTGTGCGCTGGCAGCTGCTCGCCCAGGCCGGCGGCCAGCGCCTGCAGGTGCTCAGGGGCCAGCACGTCGTCGAACCAGTGGTGCTCCTTGGCGAAGGCGTCCACCAGCGCGGGCGCCACGCCCAGGGCCTTGCCCACGTCGCGCAGGGCGCTGCGCGTGCGGTAGCTGATGACCACGGCGGCGATGGCGGCGCGTTCGCGCCCGTACTTGCCGTAGATGTACTGGATGACGGTCTCGCGCCGGTCGTGCTCGAAGTCCACGTCGATGTCCGGCGGCTCGCTGCGCTCCTTGCTGATGAAGCGCTCGAACAGCAGGTGCGCATGCGCGGGGTCCACCGCCGTGATGCCCAGCACGTAGCACACCGCCGAATTGGCCGCCGACCCGCGCCCCTGGCACAAAATGCCCTGGCTGCGCGCGTAGCGCACGATGTCATGCACGGTGAGGAAGTACATCTCGTAGCCGCACTCGGCGATCAGCGCCAGCTCCTTGCCGATCTGCGCCTGCAGCCGCTGCGGCACGCCCCCGGGGTAGCGCGCGCGGGCGCCCTCCCAGGCGAGCCAGGCCAGCGTCTGCTGCGCCGTCATGCCGGGCAGCACGGTCTCCAGCGGGTAGCGGTACTTGATTTCATCCAGGCTGAAGGTGCAGCGCGCCGCCACGGCCAGCGTGGCCGCCAGCAGCGCGGGCGGGTACAGGCCGGCCAGCCGGCTGCGCGGGCGCAGGCGCTTTTCGGCATGCGGCTGCAGCGCCCAGCCGCATGCGGCCACGCTGCGGCCCAGGCGCACGGCGGTGAGCAGGTCCTGCAGCGGCTTGGCCGCGCGCGAGTGCATGTGCACGTCGCCCGCGGCCACCAGCGGCAGGCCGAGCCGCGCGCCCGCCTGCGTGAGCGTGCGCAGCCACAGGCCGTCGTCGGGCGCGGTGTGCAGCTCCACCGCCAGCCAGCAATTTGAACCGAATTGGCCTCTGACGCCCTGTAGGCAAGCGCCAACAGCTATCAAATCAGAAGCATCCGAAAAGGCCTCGCGGCAGGGGGCCAGCAGCACCTCGCAGCCCTGCAGCAGCGCCCAGGGCGATTGCGCATCCACGCAGTAGCCGCCCTTGGCCGCACGCTGGCGCGCGGCGGTGATGAACTCGCACAGATCGCCCCAGCCCTGCGCGTCGCGCGCCAGGGCCACGATGCGCATGTCGCCCCAGCAGAATTCACTGCCCACGATGAGCGGCAGCCCCAGGCGCCGGGCTTCCCCATGGGCGCGCACCACGCCGGCCACGGAGCATTCGTCGGTCAGCGCCAGGGCGGCGTAGCCCAGCGCATGCGCGCGCTGCACCAGCTCCTGCGGGTGCGATGCGCCGCGCTGGAAGCTGAAGTTGCTCAACGCGTGCAGCTCGGCGTAGCCGGGCAGGCTCATCCGTACACCCCCTGCAGGAACCAGGCGCCCGTGGCTCGGTCGCGAAAGATCCAGACCCAGCCGGCCACGGCGTTGTGCGCCACGAAGTAGTCGCGCCGCGCCAGGCCCTGCGCGTCACCGCCATCGCCCTGCCCCGCGGCTTCCCACCAGCCAGCCTCCACGCGCTGCGGGCCGGCCAGCAGGCGCAGGGGCCGGCCGTGCAGGCAGGGGCGGCTGCCCTGCAGGAGAAGCAGTTGCGGCGGGCGCACCAGCCAGGGCGGCAGCAAAGGCCCCGGCGCGGCGCGGCTGCCCTGCGCCTCGGACTGCGCCTCGGCCTGCCGTGGCGGTGGCGCCAGCGCGGGGTGCCAGCGCTGCATGCGTTCGGGGCGGTGGTCGGCGCACAGCTGCGGTGTTTGCAGGCTGTCGGCCCCCAGGCGGGCCGAGAGGCGTTCGACGAGCTGGTGCCAGGGCTCGCCCTGCCCCTGCCCCGCGGCCTCGCCCTGCCCTGGCGGCAGCAGGCTGTGGCTGGCCTGCGGCAGGGGCGCCGTCTGCAGGCTGCGCAGGGCCAGGCGGTTCACGGGAGCAGCCAGGCGCTGGTGCGCCAGGCGCTCGGCCAGCAGGCGGCGCAGATGGTCCGTGCCCTGCAGCGGCTCGGCCGTGCGCAGCTCCAGGCGCTGCCAGGGGGGCAGCTCCACGCCGTCGATGCGGCGCAGGTCATGGCGCCAGGCCAGCTCCAGCGCCAGCACCCCCTGGTGGCGCGCACGCAGCCAGCCCTGCAGCGCATCCAGCAGACGCTGGCCGGTCCACAGCAGCGCCTGCGCCGATTCGGCCAACGCGGGCAGCTCCACGTCCAGGGCGAACTGCTCGGGCAGCGTGATCCAGTCGAGCCCATGGGGCGCGTCGCCCCAGGCACGGTCCAGCGCCAGCAGGCATTCGCCGCCAAAGCGCCGCGCCACGCCGGCGCGCGGCAGCGCGCGCAGCGCCCCCCAGGTACGGCAGCCCAGGTGCTGCAGCGCCGCGGCATGCGGGCGCAGGGCCGTGAGGGTGGCAATGGGCAGGTCGTTCGGCAGGTCATGCGGCAGCCGCCGGGGCCGGCCCATGCGCTGCAGGCGCAGCAGGGCCAGGGCCTGCAGCGCCGTGGGGCCTTCGGCCCAGGCGGTGGCGGCATCGCCTTGCGCTGCGGCGGGTGCCTGGCCGTGCAGCAAGGCCTGCAGGGCCGCGCGCCCGCCCCACAGGCGCTCGGTGCTGCTCACCTCCAGCAGCAGCGCCTCGTCGAGCAGCGCCACGCGGGGCGTAAAGCGCAGCGCCCACCAGCCCTGGGCGGCTGGCGGCACGCCGGGCACCGGCTCAATGGGCGGCAAGTGCCAGGCCAGCCAGTGCATCCGACACCTTCTGCGGCGTGCGGGCGGCTATGCCACAGGCGGCCACCTGCGCCTGCTGGCGCCGCTGTGCCTGGGCCTGCAGCACGGCAGCCAGCAGTGCGCCGCGCGCGGGCAGCGTCACGGGCTGCAGCAGCGGCGGCCCGCGGCGCTTGAGCACCTGCACCAGCAGCAGGTCCTCTTGCGGCTGCAGCCACAGACGCAGGGGCGCGGGCGATGCCTGCTGGCGCAGCCGCTCGGGCCGCAGCACCCACAGCGGCTTCTGGTGCTGTGCGGCCGCCAGTTGCAGCCGCCGCAGGGATGGCGCCGCGGCCTGCGGCAGCCAAGCCAGCACGGCCCGCACGTCGCGGCAGCGCAGGGCCTGCTCGCAGGCCCAGGCCGCGGCCATGTCCGCGTTCGGTGCGGTGGGGCGAATGCAGCACAGCCGCTGCGCCGGCACCCCCGCGGCCTGCAGTGCGGGCAGGAAGGGCTCCAGCGGCGGCGCCACCAGCACGGCGCGGCCGCCATCCCGGGCGGCCAGCACTGTGGCCAGGGCCGGCAGCAGCAGCGTCCATTCGTTGTGCGCGTGCGGGGGCAGCAGCAGCTCGCTCATGCCGCCCAGCGGCCAGCCGCCGCCCGGCAGCTGCGCATTGAGCGGCACATGGCCCGTGTCCAGCACCCGCTGCGGCGTATCCGCCCAGGCGCTGCCTTGCCAGACGCCGGGCAAGGCATGCTCGGAGAAGAAAGAGGACGCGGTCATGAGCACCACCCATAAATACTGTTTAAATATACAGTATTTATGGGTGGTGCGCTGTGCCGCTTCAGCGCAGGGCCGTCAGGTGTTCTGCGCCAGCCGGGCCGCGCAGGCGTCGCGCCACTGCACGGCGGCAATGTCACCAACGGCCGTGCTGCGCGGCAGTTGGGGCCAGCGGCTGTGGGTGGCATCCACGATGCTCTGTACCTGCCACAGCGCCTCGCGCACCAGCAGGGCCAGTTCGGCCAGCCCCTGCGTGTCGCCCTGCAGGTGCTGCAGCACATCGGTCTGTTGCCGGGGATGGGAGCCGGCCTCGAACAGCGTTTTTTGCAAGGCCGCCAGCCGCTGCGTGATGAAGGCGCAGGCCTGGTCGGACGCGGGCAGCAGGGATTCCGGCCGCAGGCTGGCGCACCGGGCCTCCCAGTCGTCGAAGGCGCTGGACAGCAGGCCTATGACCTGCTCCACATCGTCAGCGTTCGCCTCCACATCGGTCTGCACGGCCCGGATCTGCAGCACCGGCAACAGGCAGGCCACCAGTGCCGCCGGGAACTTGCGGTGGTTCAGCCGCAGCGTCAGCGACAAGCGCTGGGCCGCCGCATCGTTGGCGTATTTCTCGAAGAAGGCGGCCACCACCTCGGCCACCAGCAGGATCTGTCCCATGGGCGAGATCTGCTCGCCCAGCAGGCCGCGCGGATAGCCGCTACCGTCCATGCACTCGTGGTGCTCGAGCACCGCCTGCTCCACCATGCGCGGGTAGATGCTCTGCGCCCGGATGATCAGCATGGCCGTGACCGGATGCGCCAGAAGATGCTTGCGCCCGGCGCCCGTCACCTTGTTCGCCGGGTCGTGCCAGACCGGGTCCATGTGCAGCACGCCGATGTCGTGCAGCAGGGCCGCCGTGGCCAGAGGCACGCATTCGCGCTCGCTCCAGCCGTTCTTGAGGCCCAGGTACACGGCCACCAGCATCATGCGCACGCTGTGCTCGAACAATGCGGGATGCTGCTCGCGCATCACCGTGAGCTTGAAGGCCAGCGAAGGCAGCAGCAGCATGGAGCGCACGGGGGCGAGCAGCCTGTCGGCGGTCATGCCCTCCAGCGTATGGACCAGCAGGTAGGGCAAGGTGTCGTTCTCGCACTGCGCGCGGGCCACCTGCATGAGCGACGGCACGGAGACCATGTCCTCCACGCTCAGGTGGTCGTCGATGCTGCCGCGCAGCTTGTGCTTGACCAGGCGGTCATAGAGCTTGCTGTCCAGGCGCACGCCCTTGTCCACCAGCTTGATGCCCCGGTCCGTGTAGAGGGCCTCCTGCGTCACTACGCTGCGACGGTCGGCCATGTCGGTGATGGCGCGCAGGTAGTGGTGGTTGTCGCCGGCAGCATCGGTGGCTGCGGGGTACAAGTCGGGAGCATTCATGCGGGAAACACGGCGGTAATCGGGGTCACGGGCAAATGTACGGTGCTTTGCACCCCGCAGAAAAACAAAAAGCCGGGGTTATGACCCGGCTTAATGATGGCCTGGAGGGTCCGCGGCGCGCGGTCCCTCCAGTATGGCTCAGCGCAGCAGCGTCACGCCGGTCTTGGCCTGCAGGGCCTCGAAGCTCACGTCCGGCGCCAGTTCCACCACCTTCAGGCCCTGGGGCGTGACGTCCATCACGGCCAGGTCGGTGATGATGCGGTCCACCACGCCCACGCCGGTCAGCGGCAGGGTGCACTGGGGCAGGATCTTCAGGTCTTCCGTGCCGTCCTTCTTGCGCGCCACATGCTCCATGAGCACGATCACGCGCTTGACGCCGGCCACCAGGTCCATGGCGCCGCCCATGCCCTTGACCATCTTGCCGGGGATCATCCAGTTGGCCAGGTCGCCCTTTTCGCTGACCTGCATGGCGCCCAGGATGGACAGGTTGATCTTGCCGCCGCGGATCATGGCGAACGACTGGTCGGAGCCGAAGATGGACGAGCCGGCGATGGTGGTCACCGTCTGCTTGCCGGCGTTGATGAGGTCGGCGTCCACCTTGTCCTCGGTCGGGAACGGGCCGATGCCCAGCATGCCGTTCTCGGACTGCAGCCACACTTCCTTGTCACCCGTGTGGTTGGCCACGAGCGTGGGAATGCCGATGCCGAGGTTCACATAGAAACCGTCTTCGAGTTCCTGCGCGGCGCGTGCCGCCATCTGGTCTTGGTTCCACGGCATGGCTTCAGTCTCCTGCTTTCTCGGTGATGGTGCGCTTTTCGATGCGCTTTTCGGGATGGGGGTTGTGCACGATGCGGTGCACGTAGATGCCGGGCAGGTGGATGTCGTCGGGCGCGATCGCACCCGTCTCCACCACCTCCTCCACCTCGACGATGCACAGCTTGCCCGCCATGGCCACGGCAGGGTTGAAGTTGCGCGCCGTCAGGCGGAACTGCAGATTGCCGCTCTTGTCCGCGCGCCAGGCCTTGGCCAGGGACACCTCGGGCACCAGGGAGCGCTCCATCACGTAGGTTTCGCCGTCGAACTCGCGCAGCTCCTTGCCCTCGGCCACGATGGTGCCCACGCCGGTCTTGGTGAAGAAGGCCGGGATGCCCGCGCCGCCGGCGCGCAGCTTCTCGGCCAGCGTGCCCTGGGGCGTGAACTCCAGCTCCAGCTCGCCCGCCAGGTACTGTCGCTCGAACTCCTTGTTCTCGCCCACGTAGGAGCTGATCATTTTCTTGATCTGGCGCGTCTCCAGCAGCTTGCCCAGGCCGAAGCCGTCAACGCCGGCATTGTTGGAGATCACGGTGAGGTTCTTCACGCCGCTGTCGCGCAGCGCGTCGATCAAGGCCTCGGGGATGCCGCACAGGCCGAATCCGCCGACGGCCATCAGCTGGCCGTCGGCCACGGCGCCCTTGAGCGCCTCTGCCGCTGAGGGGTAAAGCTTATTCACTACTGTCTCCTGGTTTGCTGGGTGGATACGCTACGATACTACGTACCTCTTTAGGTAGTTTTCCTTAAATACTTGCACCACTATGAATGTTGCCGACTACCGCTTGGCCTTCGAGATGGCACCCGTGGGCCTGGTGATTTCGCGCAACCGCATCATGGTGGACTGCAACCGCCATGTCTGCGAGATGTTCGGCGCCTCGCGCGAGCTGCTCATCGGCCAGTCCTTCCAGGTGCTCTACCCCAGCGCCGACGAATACGAGCGCCAGGGCGCGCGCATGGCGCCCATTCTCAACGTCAAGGGCTATTACGCCGACAACCGCATCATGAAGCGCGCCAACGGCGAGACGTTCTGGTGCCATGTCTCGGGCCGGGCGCTGGAGCGCGAGGACCCGCATGCCTCGGGCATCTGGAGCTTCGAGGACCTGAGCGCCCAGCGCCCCGTGAAGGCCGAGCTGACGGCCCGCGAGCGCGAGGTGGCGGCGCGCCTGCTGGACGGCATGACCTCCAAGGAGATCGGCCGCGCGCTCGACATCAGCCACCGCACCGTGGAGATCTACCGCGCGCGGCTGATGCGCAAGTACGGCGCCTCCACCGCCGCCGATCTGGTGCAAAAGCTCATTGCCGGTTGAAAAACAGGAGCTGCCCACGCTTTCCCCACAATGGTTTCAGATGGTTTTTCCATCAAAACCCAGTACTGACAAGCGGTAGCAGCTCTCTTTTTTGAAGCAGCCGCCCGCCCGCTCAATGCAGCTTGAGCCGCCCCGACACACGCTGCTGCAGCAGCCGCGCCAGCGCCAGCACCGCGGTCTTGCCCAGGCCGAGGATGGCACGGTGGTGCATCAGGTGCAGCGAGATGTACATCCACTTGGCGATCAGCCCCTCGACGAAGAAGTTGCGCCCGGCCAGCCCGCCCATCAGGCTGCCCACGCCCTTGTTCTCCCCCAGCGACACCAGTGAGCCGAAGTCGCGGTAGGTGAACGGCTCCAGCACCTCGCGCTCGTGCAGCAGCGCCTGCAGCACGCGGGCCAGGTAGTCGGCCTGCTGGTGCGCGGCCTGCGCCCGCGCCGGCACCGTGCGGCCGTCCACCCAGGGGCAGGCGGCGCAGTCGCCCAGGGCCCACACCCCGGCGGCGGACGTGCGCAGGCGCTCGTCCACGACGAACTGGTTGAGCCGGTTCACCTCCAGGCCCAGCGTGGCGTTGGTGTCGGCCGCCTTGATGCCCGCGGCCCAGACCATCATCTCGGCGCGGATCTCCCCCGCCGACGTGACCAGCACGCCGGGGCGCAGCTCCTGCACGCGCGTATCCGTCAGCACGCGTACCTGCTTGCGGCGCAGCGCCACGGCGGCCTGCTCGGAAATGCGCTCGGGCAGGCCGCCCAGGATGCGCCCGCCCGCCTCCACCAGCGTCACGTCCAGGCGAAAGCGCTGGCTGCTGCCCAGACTCTCCAGCAGCTCGGCATGCGCCTCCAGCAGCTCGGCCGACAGCTCCACCCCCGTGGCGCCCGCCCCCACGATGGCGATCGGCAGCGCCCGCGCCTCGGAGAACGACGCCCGCGCGCAGGCGCTCAGCCAGTCGGCGTGGAAGCGCTGCGCATCGCGCACGTTCTCCAGCAGGTAGGCATGCTCGATGCCCGGCGTGCCGAACGGGTTGGAGCCGCTGCCCAGCGCCAGCACCAGGTGCGTGAAGCTCAGCGTGCGCGCGGGCACCACCTCGTCGCCGCGCGCGTTGCGCTGCGCCGCCAGGGCGATGGTCTTGCGCCCGGCGTCCAGCCCGGCCAGTTCCCCCATCGTGAAGCTGAAATGGTTGCGCCGCGCCAGCACCGGGTAGGACAGGCCTTCCTGGTGCGCGTCCAGCGTGCCGGCGGCCACCTCGTGCAGGGTCGGCTTCCAGATGTGGAAGACGAACCGGTCCACCAGCAATACCCGCTCGCGCCCCTGGCGGCGCCCCAGCGCGCGCCCCAACCGGGCGGCCAGCTCCAGCCCGCCCGCACCGCCACCCACGATCACGATGTCGAAATGCATGCAGTTATCCTTTTTTCGTGCAGCATGTTGTGCAGTGTAGATGCGGCCCCGGCCCAGTCAGCGGCTATGGCCGCATTGCGGAAATTCAATGGCTTTTGCCTTGCTCCATGCATAGCAAACGCCAATAATTTCCACACAGAAATAGCCAACAGCTATTTATTGCCACCCGCACTGAAAAGGAGTTCGCCATGACCCACCGCCTCACCACCGCCGCCGGCGCACCCGTCGCCAACAACCAGGACTCCCTGACCGCCGGCCCGCGCGGCCCCATGCTGCTGCAGGACCTGTGGCACCTGGAAAAGCTGGCCCACTTCCACCGCGAGGTGATCCCCGAGCGGCGCATGCACGCCAAGGGCTCGGGCGCCTTCGGCACCTTTACCGTCACCGGCGACATCACCCGCTACACGCGTGCCAAGGTGTTCTCGGCCGTCGGCAAGCAGACCGAGCTGTTCGTGCGCTTTTCCACCGTGGCCGGCGAGCGCGGCGCGGCCGATGCCGAGCGCGACATCCGCGGCTTCGCCGTGAAGATGTACACCGAGGAAGGCAACTGGGACCTGGTGGGCAACAACACGCCGGTGTTCTTTTTCCGCGACCCGCTCAAGTTCCCCGACCTGAACAAGGCCGTCAAGCGCGACCCCTACACCAACCTGCGCAGCGCAGAGAGCAACTGGGACTTCTGGACCGGCCTGCCCGAGGCCCTGCACCAGATCACCATCGTGATGAGCGACCGGGGCATCCCGCGCGACTACCGCCACATGCACGGCTTCGGCTCGCACACCTACAGCCTCATCAACCAGGAGGGCGTGCGCCACTACGTGAAGTTCCACTGGGTGTGCCAGCAGGGCATCGCCAACCTGACCGACCAGGAGGCCGAGGCCGTGGTGGCCAAGGACCGCGAAAGCAGCCAGCGCGACCTGCTCGAGGCCATCGACCGCGGCGACTTCCCGCGGTGGAAGCTGTGCGTGCAGATCATGACCGAGGAACAGGCGCACACCTACCGCTTCCACCCCTTCGACCTGACCAAGGTGTGGAGCAAGAAGGACTTCCCGCTGATCGAAGTGGGCGTGATGGAGCTCAACCGCAACCCCGACAACTACCACGCCGATGTGGAGCAGGCCTCGTTCGCGCCGTCCAACCTGGTGCCGGGCATCGGCCCCTCGCCCGACCGCATGCTGCAGTCGCGCCTGTTCTCGTACGCCGACGCTGCCCGCTACCGCCTGGGCGTGAACCACCACCAGATCCCGGTGAACGCGGCGCGCTGTCCCGTCAACATCTACCACCGCGACGGCGCCATGCGCGTGGACGGCAACGGCGGCCGCACCATTGCCTATGAGCCCAACACCAAGGGTGCCTGGCAGGAGCAGCCCGAGTACGCCGAGCCCGTGGAAAAGCTCTACGGCGTCGTGGCCCGCTGGAACTACCGCGACGACGACAACGACTACTTCACCCAGCCCGGCGACCTGTTCCGCCTGATGACGCCCGACCAGCAGCGGCAGCTGTTCGAGAACACGGCGCGCAGCATCCACGGCGTGTCGCAGCACATCATCGACAAGCACATCGCGCACTGCACCCAGGCCGACCCGGCCTACGGCGCCGGCGTGCAGGCCGCGCTGCAGGCCCTGAAGGCCGGCCAGCCGTAGGCGCCATGGCCCATGCCCGCCGTGCCACCGCGACAGGCATCAAAATACCGCCCAGCCCTTGCCCCACAAGCGCTGGGCGCTTCATTTTTTGAGACACCCCATCCAACTCCGCATGAGTGACCAGCCCCCACGCCGCACCCTGTGCCCCGCCTGCCAGCGCCCCGCCAGCGCCTGCATCTGCAGCGCCGCGCGCGCGGTGGAGCACCAGGTGCAGGTGCTGATCCTGATGCACCCGCAGGAAGCGCAGCACGCCAAGGGCACGGCTCGGCTGCTGCACCTGTGCCTGCCGCACAGCCGCATCATGGTGGGGGACAGCTTCGCGCCGCAGGCACTGGCAGACGCCCTCGCCGCGCCCTGGGGCGCGCCAGAATCCGCCGCCCGCCATGCACTGCTGCTGTACCCGCCCACGCCGCAGGACCCGCAGCATCCCATGCCCGCGCCGCCCCCGCTGCCCGCGCCCTGGCTGGAGCGGCCCGGCCGGCTGCGTCTGGTGGTGCTGGACGGCACCTGGCGCCAGAGCCGCAAGATGCTGTGGACCCACCCCGCCCTGCAGCAGCTGCCGCGCCTGGCGCTGCGGGATGTGCCGCCCTCACGCTACGCCATCCGCAAGGCCCATGCGCCGCACCAGCTCTCCACGCTGGAGGCCACGCAGCTGGCGCTGCAGCAGCTTGAACCCGGGAACCACGGCTTGGCCCAATTGAACGTAGCCATGCAGGCGCTGATGGCGCTGCAGCAGGCGTACTGGCCCGCGGCACGCTCCGCTATGCTTGGCCCCTGAACATTCCAAGACCGCACACAGGAGACAGACACCGTGGCCGAGCGCTATCCCTTTCCCGACCTGAACACCCTGCCCGAAGACCTGCGCACCCGCATCCTGGAGGTGCAGGAGAAAGCCGGCTTCATTCCCAACGTGTTCCTGGCCTTCGCGCGCCGGCCGGCCGAGTGGCGCGCCTTCTTCGCCTACCACGATGCGCTCATGCTCAAGGAGGAAGGCAGCCTGACCAAGGGCGAGCGCGAGATGATCGTTACCGCCACCAGCGCCGCCAACCAGTGCCTGTACTGCGTGGTGGCGCACGGCGCCATCCTGCGCATCTACGAGAAGAAACCCCTGGTGGCCGACCAGGTGGCCGTGAACCACCGCAAGGCCGACATCCCGCCGCGCCAGAAGGCCATGCTGGACTTCGCCATGAAGGTCTGCCAGCGCGCACACGAGATCGAGGACGCGGACTTCGAGGCCCTGTACCCCCATGGCTTCGACGACGAGGACATCTGGGACATCGCCGCCATCACCGCCTTCTTCGGCCTGTCCAACCGCATGGCCAGCTTTGCCGGCATGCAGCCCAACCCCGAGTTCTACCTGATGGGCCGCCTGCCGCGCGACAAGAAGGCCTGAGCCAATGCGCTATTGAATAAATAGCTGCTAGCGCTTGTCCATCAAGCGCTGCAGCCATTTTTTATTGAGAAGCCAGCGCCGCACCCCGGCAGCCGTCAAAGGCATCGAGCGTGCGCTGGTACGACGGCGACTGCACGTCCAGCAGCCCCAGCATGGTGTGGTACAGGTTGTCGTGCGTGAGCTGCGCATCGGCGCCGGCGCGCAGGCAGGCGGACGACAGCGCCCCCCGCCGCAGGAAGGCCGCATCCAGCCACGCCACCATGGGCACATGCTTTTGCACGTCGGGCGCCACGCTGTAGGGCATGCCGTGCAGGAACAGGCCGTACTCGCCCAGCGACTCGCCGTGGTCGCTCAGGTACAGCATGCCGGTGTCGTACCGTGCGGCCTGGCCGCGCAGCCAGTCGATGGTCTTGCCCAGGAAGGCATCCGTCGCGGCGATGGAATTGTCGTAGGCGTTCACCAGTTCGCCATGGGCGCAGTTGGCCAGCACCTCGGTGCGGCATTCGGGCATGAAGCGCTTGGCCGCTTCGGCCGAACGCTTGTAGTACGCCGGCCCGTGGCTGCCCATCTGGTGCAGCACCAGCAGCACGCCGCGCTCGCGCTGCGCCGCAGGCATGGCCGCCAGCCGGGCCTCCAGCCCCTCCAGCATGGCCTCGTCCCGGCATTCGCCACCGTCGCACAGGGCCTTGCGCGCCTGGGCATCCAGGCCATCGACCGCGTTGGCCCGCGGCACCCGCTCGCACACGCCCTTGCAGCCGGCCTGGTTGTCCAACCACAGCACGCCCATGCCGGCGGCCTGCACCACGTCGAGCAGGTTCTCGTACTCGTTGTCGCGCGACTCGAAGGCGCTCTTGCCCAGCGGCGAGAACATGCAGGGCAGCGAGGCCAGCGTGCTGGTGCCGCAGGAGCGCACCTCGCGCCAGCTCATCACGTCGCGCCGGGCCAGCTCGGGCGTGGTGTCGCGGCTGTAGCCGTTGATGCCGAAATGGTCGGCCCGCGCCGTCTCGCCCACCACCAGCACGAACAGCATCGGCCGGGCGCCGGCCGCATGGGTGGCACCCAGCGCCGCGCCCTGCGTCATGGGCACCAGGGTGCGGCTGCGCGCGAACACCGGGCGTACCACCGACACAGTGGTCGAGTACAGGCTGGCCAGCGGGTTCATCAGGTAGCGCAGATGGGGGTGGTTGCGCATCAAGGGCGCCAGGTCGCGCGACGTGGCTGCCACCGTGCCCGCGGCCACGCCCAGCGCCAGCACCAGCATGACCAGATTGCGCCCCGCCTGGCGCAGCGGCCGCATGGCGGGGATGCGCACGCGCAGCAGCCACCAGGTGGGCAGCGCCGCCACGGCCAGCACGGCCAGCAGCATGCGCAGGCTCAGCAGGTCAGCCACCTCGCGGGCATCGGTCTGCAGCACGTTGGCGGCCATGCCGGGGTCCATGACCACGCTGTAGGTCAGCATGTAGTACTGCGACAGCGCCGCCACCAGCACCACCAGCCACCACAGCAGCCGCATCCCGCGCGTCCAGGCGGTGAAGGCCAGGATGGCCACCATGCCGCAGGCGATCAGCACCGCCAGCGCCGCGGCCGAGCGCATGTACAGGCTGGGCGCGCCGCCGATGCGCGTCACCTGCAGCCACAAAGGCCAATTGGCCGCCAGCACCAGGTACAGGGACAGGCGCAGTACCACCTGCTGGGCCGACAAGGGGGTGGCGAACCAGCCATCCACCGCCCTCAGCGCATGGCGCAGGCGCACCCCCATGCCCTGCGGCGGGGCGGCGGCACCAAATGAAGGGAAAGAAACGGACGCAATAGGTTCTGGCACAAGAGACATGCCGCCATCGTGGTTTTTGCCACTGAAACCAAGCTGAAGGCGCCGCTCAGGCTTCGTTCAGCTTTGTATCTGCGGCCATGCCGCCATACCGCACCTGCGCCAGCAGGTCTGCCACCAGGCCCACGGTCCAGCAGACCCAGGCCGTCCAGAGCGTATGGCTCATGTAGTGCGCGCCGCGCATCTGCTGCGCCCAGCCCAGCACCAGGCCCAGCACCAGCGACGCCACCAGCCACCAGGCCGCCATGCGCGGCGCGCTGCGCCGCAGCACGAACCAGCCGGCCGCATAGGCGAACGCCGACGAGGCATGCCCCGCCGGGAAGCAATGCCCCGGCCCCAGGTCGCCCATGCCCCACCACCAATGCGAGACATACTGCGCCGCGCCGCCGAATTCGGCCAGGGCCCAGGGGCAGCTCGTGGCGCTGACGCGCTTGAGAGCGGAAACCGCCAGCATGGCGAAAACAATGGACAGCACCAGCTGCCAGCGCTGCGCCACCGCCATGCGGCGCAGCATTCCCCAGGGCTTGAAGACGCCAATCGCCAGCGCCGCCAGCAGCACGCCGCTGACAAGACGCGGAACCTCATGCAGCCACAGCACCAGGGCCGGATGGCCGCGCCAGGCAAAGCCCTGCGCCGTGCCGAACAGCCGGGCCAGGGGCAGATCGAGCCCCAAGGCATCCCACAAGGCGATGGACAGAAACAGGAATAGCGTCAGCGCATACAGGCGGCGCCGGGTCCAGAAAGGCATGGTGACGAGGCGGCGCACCGGCCGCGCAAGAGCATGGAACAAGGGCCGCAGACTAGGCCCCTGGCCTGAACACTCCATGAACACCGGCGCCGCCACGCCCTACACTTTCCAGCCTCACAACCCATTGGGAATCTGCATGCGTGTGCTGCTGGTGGAAGACGACGTAGCCCTTTCCGAGGCCGTATGCAGCTATCTGCGCGCCAAGGCCTTCGTGGTGGATGCCGTGCCCAGCCTGGCCCAGGCCAGCGCCGCGCTGCATGCCGCCCAGTACGCGGCGGTGCTGCTGGACCTGCACCTGACGGACGGCGACGGGCTCGCCCTGCTGCCGCAGGTGCGCGCGCTCAAGGAGCGGCCCATCGTCATCGTGCTGACCGCGCGCGACCAGGTCAGCGACCGCATCCACGGGCTGGATGCCGGCGCCGACGACTACCTCGTCAAGCCCTATGACCCGGGCGAGCTGCTGGCGCGCCTGCGCGCCGTCGAGCGGCGCCGCGATGCGGCCTACGTGCCGGTGCTGACGCTGGGCGACCTGCAGATCGACCTGTCGCGCGAGCAGGTGCGCCGCGCGGGCGTGCCCATCGCGCTGACCCAGAAGGAGTGGGCGCTGCTGCGCGTCATGGCCACACGCCCCGAGCGCGTCCACACGCGCGAGAGCCTGCAGGATGCCCTGTACGGGTTCGACGACGAGGCCGACAGCAACACGCTGGAGGTCTTCATCAGCCGGCTGCGCCGCAAGCTGGGGCGCGAGCACATCGAAACCCTGCGCGGCATGGGCTACCGGCTGGTACACCGCCCCGCCGGGGGGGCGGCGCCATGACCCCACCAGGCGTCCTGCCAATCCCGCTGCAGGCCCAGACCCTGGCCGGGCGGCTCGCGCGCGCCCTCATCCTCTGGGTGGGCGCGGTATGGCTGCTGTGCGTGATCGGCGTGGTCTGGTTCACCGACCGGGAGATCAACTTCAACTTCGACAACGAGATCGTCGAGGTGTCGCACCGCATGTTCGACATTGCGCTGGACCACCTGGACGCGGCCGAACCGCGCAGTGCGGCGCAAGGCCCATTCATCCTGCCCACCCCCGGCTCCTTCGCCGACGCGGACGTGCTCTACCAATTGGTGACCCCCGACTCCCGCGTGCTGGCGCGTTCCGCCGACGCCACGGCCGAACAGTTCGACGTGCCCCTGGCGCCCGGCTTCGAGAACACCCACGCCTGGCGTGTCTACACGCTGCGCCATCCGACACGCGCCATTTACATGCAGGTGGCCGACCCCCTGTATGAACGCCGCGAGGCCGTGAACCGCACCCTGTTCGGCCTCATCATCACCATGGTCGCCATGCTGCCGCTGCTGGCGCTGCTGCTGAGGCGCATTGCCCGCCGCGAGCTGCTGGTGCTGGACACGCTGTCGCACGAGATCAGCCAGCGCAACGGGCAGCTGCTGAACCCCATCGCCCTGCCCGACCTGCCGCGCGAACTGCGCAGCGTGGAAGACCACGTGAACCGCCTGCTGGAGCGCCTGGCCCTGGCGCTCGACGTGGAGCGCGCTCTCGCGGCCAATGCCGCGCACGAGCTGCGCACGCCGCTCACCGTGGCCCGCCTGCGGCTGCAGACGGCGCTGGAGCACGGCCCAAGCCGTGCCGACGTGCAGGCCGCCGTCACCGCGCTGCAGACGCTGAGCCAGCGCACCGAAAAGCTGCTGCAGCTGTCGCGCGCGGAATCCAGCGCCCCCCTCGCCCGCCACCCCGTGGACCTGGCGCAACTGGCCACCACCGTGGCGCAGGAGTTCTGGCAGGAGGAACGCGCGGTGGACCGGCTCGATCTGGTGATGGCGCAGGAGGGCGCCGCGCCGGTGGCCCAGGGGGACTTCGACGCCCTGGCCATTGCGCTGCGCAACCTGGTGGAGAACTCGCTGAACTATTCCGGCGCCAGCACGGTGGAACTCATCGTGGGGCCGGGCTGCACGCTGACCGTGCGCGACCACGGCCCCGGCGTGGGCAGCGACCGCCTGGACACCCTGCGCCAGCGCCATGTGCGCCAGAGCGCCGACCGCACGGGCTATGGGCTGGGCCTGTCCATCGTCGGCACCATTGCCGAGAAGCACGATGCGCGGCTGGTGCTGACCTCGCCGCTGCCTGGAGAGGGCCGCGGCTTCGAGGCCCGTCTGGAGCTGACGCCGGCCGCCTGAGCCGCCGGCCTGCGCCCTTGGCGACACGGCCACGCCCCGGCAGGAAAGGAACGACCGTACGATTCGCCCCTGGCCGCGTGCATACAATCGGCCGCCAGTAGCGCACCAGCCAGCGGCTGCCCTGCCTCCCGTTTTCCCATGATCCAAGCAGAAGAGACACCCATGACGAACGACGAAATTCTTGCCCAGTACGGCCCCCGAGAAGCCATGGAATACGACGTGGTGATCGTCGGCGGCGGCCCGGGCGGGCTGGCCACTGCCATCCGCCTCAAGCAGCTGGCGGCCGAAAAGGGCCAGGACGTGTCGGTCGTCGTGCTGGAAAAGGGCTCCGAGCCCGGCGCACACATTCTCTCGGGCGCCATCATGGACCCGCGCGCACTCACCGAACTGATCCCCGACTGGAAGGCCAAGGGCGCACCGCTGAACCAGCCCGTCACCGACGACGCCATGGTCTTCCTGGGCGAGAAGTCGTCCTTTCGCACGCCCAACTTCGTGCTGCCCCAGTGCTTCCAGAACCACGGCAACTACATCGTCAGCCTGGGCAACGTGGTGCGCTGGCTGGCCGAGCAGGCCGAAAGCCTGGGCGTGGAGATCTTCCCCGGCTTCGCCGCCGCCGAGGTGCTCTACAACGAGGACGGCTCCGTCAAGGGCGTGGCCACCGGCAACATGGGCATCAGCAAGGAAGGCGAGCCCACGGGCGACTTCCAGCTGGGCATGGAGCTGCACGCAAAATACACCATCTTTGCCGAGGGCGCCCGCGGCCACCTGGGCAAGCAGGTCATCGCGCGCTACCGGCTCGACGAAGACCGCGACCCGCAGACCTACGGCCTCGGCATCAAGGAGCTGTGGGAGATCGACCCCAAGCGCCACCAACCCGGCTTCGTGCTGCACACCGCCGGCTGGCCCATGGACAACAACACCTACGGCGGCGCCTTCCTCTACCACCTGGAGGACAACAAGGTCACGCTGGGCTTCATCACGGGCCTGGACTACAGCAACCCCTACCTGAGCCCCTTCGAGGAGTTCCAGCGCTGGAAGACCCACCCCAACATCCGCTGGTACCTGGAGGGCGACGAGTCCAAGGGCATCAAGCCCGCCAAGCGCCTGGGCTATGGCGCGCGCGCCATCACGGCCGGCGGCCTGATGAGCCTGCCCAAGCTCGTGTTCCCGGGCGGTGCGCTGGTGGGCTGTGACGCGGGCTTCCTGAACGTGAGCCGCATCAAGGGCAGCCACGCCGCCATCAAGACCGGCATGCTGGCCGCCGAAGCCGCCTACGACGCGCTGGTGGCCGGCCGCCAGCACGACGAGCTGAGCAGCTACCCCAAGGCCTTCGAGGGCAGCTGGCTGTTCACCGAGCTGAACAAGGCCCGCAACTTCAAGGCCTGGTTCAAGAAGGGCCTGGTCACGGCCACGGTGATGAACGGCATCGAGCAATTCGTGCTCAAGGGCCATATTCCATGGACCCTGCACCGCGACAAGCCCGACCACGCCTACCTCAAGCCCGCGGCCGAGTGCAAGCCCATCGTCTACCCCAAGCCCGATGGCAAGCTGACCTTCGACCGCCTCTCCAGCGTGTTCATCAGCAACACCAACCATGCCGAGAACCAGCCCGCGCACCTGACGCTCAAGGACGCCAGCGTGCCCGTGAACGTGAACCTGGCCAGGTTCGCCGGTCCCGAAAGCCGCTACTGCCCCGCCGGCGTGTACGAGTTCGTGCCCGACGAGGCCCAGGGCGGTAGCGCGCAGCGCCTGCAGATCAACGCGCAGAACTGCGTGCACTGCAAGACCTGCGACATCAAGGACCCGACGCAGAACATCGTCTGGGTCACGCCCGAAGGCGGCGGCGGCCCGAACTACTCCGGCATGTAAGCCGGCGCGCAGGCTGGGGAAAGTACCCCCCCTGCGCCGGCCGCATTGGCATGAGGGGCCCCGGGGCCCCTTTTTGCGTTGCGCCGTCGCACCGAATTGCTATGCTATTCATAGCTACTCACGATTACCCATAAAGCGTCAGAGGCCTTTTTCATTGAAACCCGGCACACGCCCCGCTCCGTCAGTGACCACCCGCGCGGCACGCGGCGCGGGCCCTTCCTTTTTTCACGGCGCTGCCTGTGTGGCCGTGGCACAGCCTGTAGACTTCCGCCCAAGGCTGCTGCGTGTTCCTGCGCCGGCCTTGTATAAAAGACACAGGAACACCACCGTCTGTTCAATGGAGAATGAACCGAAATGAAGAGCTTGTCTTGGGCGCCCCTGGGCGCAATCGCCCTGGCCATGGCCGCCTTTGCCCCCGTGGTGCACGCCGAGCAGAAGTCTGTGGCCGTGACCGCCATCGTGGAGCACCCGGCGCTGGATTCCATTCGTGATGGCGTGAAGGCCCAGCTGCAGGCGGCCGGCTACGAGGAGGGAAAGAACCTCAAGTGGCAATACCAAAGCGCCCAGGGCAATACCGGCACCGCCGCGCAGATCGCGCGCAAGTTCGTCGGTGACAAGCCGGACGCCATCGTGGCCATCGCCACGCCATCGGCCCAGGCCGTGGTGGCCTCCACCAAGAGCGTGCCCGTGGTGTTCTCCGCCGTGACCGACCCCGTGGCCGCCAAGCTCGTGAAGAACTGGGAGCCCTCCAAGACCAACGTGACCGGCGTGTCCGACCTGCTGGCGCTGGACAAGCAGATGGACCTGGTCAAGCAGGTCGTTCCCGGCGCCAAGCGCGTGGGCATGGTCTACAACCCCGGCGAGGCCAACTCGGTGGTGGTGATCAAGGAGCTCAAGGAACTGCTGCCCAAGATGGGCATGACGCTGGTGGAAGCCTCCGCCCCCCGCTCGGTGGACGTGGGCAGCGCCGCGCGCAGCCTGATCGGCAAGGTGGACGTGATCTACACCAACACCGACAACAACGTGGTCTCGGCCTATGAGGCGCTGGTGAAGGTCGGCCAGGAAGCCAAGCTGCCGCTGGTGGCCTCCGACACCGACAGCGTCAAGCGCGGCGCCATCGCCGCCCTGGGCATCAACTACCGCGACCTGGGCGAGCAGACCGGCCGCATGGTGGTGCGCATCCTCAAGGGCGAGAAGCCCGGCGACATCAAGCCCGAGATCAGCACCAAGATGGAGCTGTTCGTGAATCCCGGCGCCGCCGAGAAGCAGGGCGTGAAGCTCTCCGACGCGCTGGTGAAGTCCGCCAGCCAGGTGATTCAATAACCGACTTCGGGGCATGACCGCCCGCGCGGTTATGCCGATGGCAAATCGGCAGGGGCCATGGCACCATGGCTCCTGCCTTGTTTTTTCAACCGCCGCCTGTCCATGTCACTCTTTTCCCTGCTCGGCGCCATTGAGATCGGCCTGATCTTCAGCTTGGTCGCGCTGGGCGTCTTCATCTCTTTCAGGCTGCTGCGCTTTCCCGATCTGACAGTGGACGGCAGCTTCCCCCTCGGCGGCGCCGTCTGCGCCATCCTGATCTCCACGGGCCACAACCCCTATGTGGCCACGGTGGCCGCCACCGCCGCCGGTGCCGTCGCCGGCGTCATCACGGGCTGGCTCAACGTGCGCCTGAAGATCATGGATCTGCTGGCCTCCATCCTGATGATGATCGCGCTGTACTCCATCAACCTGCGCATCATGGGCGGCCCCAACGTGCCGCTGATCAACGACGAAACGCTGTTCAGCCTGCTGCAGCCGCCGGGCCTGGAAGACTATTGGTCGCGCCCGCTCCTCCTGCTGGTGATCGTGGTCATCGCCAAGCTGTTCATGGACTGGTTCTTCTCCACCGAGCGCGGCCTGGCGATTCGCGCCACCGGCTCCAACGCCCGCATGGCGCGCGCGCAGGGCATCAACACCGGCGCCATGGTGCTGCTGGGCATGGCCGTGTCCAACGCGCTCGTGGCGCTGGCCGGCGCGCTGTTTGCGCAGACGCAGGGCGGCTCCGACATCTCCATGGGCATTGGCACCATCGTCATCGGCCTGGCCGCCGTGATCGTGGGCGAGAGCATCCTGCCCTCGCGCCGCCTGGTGCTGGCCACGCTGGCGGTGATCATCGGCGCCATCGTCTACCGCTTCTTCATCGCTCTGGCGCTCAACAGCGACTTCATCGGCCTCAAGGCCCAGGACCTGAACCTGGTCACCGCCGTGCTCGTGACCATCGCGCTCGTCATCCCGCAGCTCAAGCGCAAGCTGGCCGCCCGCGGCCGCTGAAGGAAATCCCACCATGCTGAGCGCACAAGACCTCCACATCACCTTCAACCCCGGCACGCCCATCGAAACCCGCGCGCTGCGCGGCATGTCGCTGGACATTCCGGCGGGCCAGTTCGTCACCGTCATCGGCTCCAACGGCGCGGGCAAGTCCACCTTCCTGAACGCCATCTCCGGCGACCTGGGCGTGGACACCGGCCGCATCTCCATCGACGGTCAGGACGTGACGCGCCAACCCGTCTGGGCACGCGCCCAGCGCGTGGCCCGCGTGTTCCAGGACCCCATGGCCGGCACCTGCGAAGACCTGACCATCGAAGAGAACATGGCCCTGGCCCAGCAGCGCGGCACGCGCCGCAGCCTGCGCGGCGCCGTGAAGCATTCCGAGCGCGAGATGTTCCGCTCGCGCCTGTCCACGCTGGGCCTGGGACTGGAAAACCGCCTTACCGACCGCATCGGCCTACTCTCGGGCGGCCAGCGCCAGGCCGTGAGCCTGCTGATGGCGGCGCTGCAGCCCTCGCGCATCCTGCTGCTGGACGAGCACACCGCCGCGCTCGACCCGCGCACGGCCGACTTCGTGCTTCAGCTCACGGCCCGCATCGTGGCCGAGAACCAGCTCACGACCATGATGGTCACGCACAGCATGCGCCAGGCCCTGGACGTGGGCCAGCGCACGGTGATGCTGCACCAGGGCCAGGTGGTGCTGGACGTGTCGGGCGCGGAGCGCCAGCGCATGGACGTGCCCGACCTGCTGCAGATGTTCGAGAAGGTGCGCGGCGAAAAGCTCTCCGACGACGCCCTGCTGCTCGGCTGACGCCTGCCCGCATTGCTCCTGAATTAATAGCTGCTTGCACCCTACCCATGGGCGCTGGCAGCTATTTTTGCTTCAAACCCCCAGGGGCAGGTCCGCCTTCTTGAGCGTGCGCAGCACGAAGCTGGAGCGACTGTGGCGTATGCCCTTGATCTTGTAGAGCTTCTCGCGCAGCAGGCGCTCGTAGTCGCGCGTGTCCTTCACCACCACGCGCAGCAGATAGTCGTAGTCGCCCGAGACCAGGTGCGCCTCCACCACCTCGGGAATGCTGGCCAGCACCTCGCCGAACTTTTCCAGCGTGTTGTCGGAATGGCTGTCCAGCGTCACCTGCACCAGCACCGTGTCGCCCAGGTCCAGCGCCAGGGGGTTCAGGCGCACCGTGTAGCCCTCAATCACGCCGGCCTCCTCCATCTTCTTGATGCGCCCCCAGCATGGCGAGGGGCTCAGGCCGACGGCCGCACCGATCTCCTGCAGGCTGGCGCGCGCATCGGCCTGCAGGACGGAGAGAATTTTTCTGTCTAGGCGATCCATTCGCGACATTATTCACAAATACGTAGATCAGCAGAAAATTTTGCCGGAAACATCGCGAATAACAAGAAATTCAGGAAATTCATCCACGGCCTGGCGCGCATACTCTCTCCATCAAGGCGCTCTTACCGGAGTGCACGACATTGACGAGACCCCGCCCGGTTACCGCCGGGCCGGGGCTTGGCAAGGCACCACGCGCCGCCCCTCTCCTTCTCTGCGTCCCAGCACAAACCCCGATGACCTGGGTCATGTTGCATTGCCATAATTTTTGGCAGCACCCGCAGACATACAGGAGACAACATGCAGCTGAACAAACTTGCGCTGGGCCTGGGCTTGGCATTGGGCATCACCGCAACGGCTTACGCACAGACCACCATGCGCATCAGCATCTCGGTGGCACAGAATTCTCACCAGGGCGTGGCCATCGACACCTTCGCGAAGGAAGTGGAAAAGCGCACGGGCGGCCGCTACAAGGTCCAGACCTTCTACAACGGCGCCCTGGGCGGCGAGCGCGAATCCATCGAAGCGGTGCAGTTGGGCACGCAGGAGCTGGCCTTCAGCTCCACCGGCCCCATCCCCAATTTCGTGCCCGAGACCAAGATCCTGGACGTGCCTTTCCTGTTCCGCGACAAGGCCCATGCGCGCGCCGTGCTCGACGGCACCATCGGCCAGGAAATGCTCACCAAGTTCGATGCCAAGGGCTTCAAGGCCCTGGCCTGGGCCGAGAACGGCTTTCGCCACATGACCAACAGCAAGCGCGATGTGAAGGAGCCCGGCGACCTCAAGGGCCTGAAGATGCGCACCATGGAGAACCCGGTGCACATCGCCGCCTACAAAGGCTTTGGCATCATCACCACGCCCATGGCCTTCCCCGAGGTGTTCACCGCCCTGCAGCAGGGCACGGTGGACGGGCAGGAGAACCCGCTGCCCGTGATCATCTCGGCCAAGTTCGACCAGGTGCAAAAGCATCTCTCGCTCACCGGCCACGTGTATTCGCCCTGCATCTTCGTGATGAACAAGGCCACCTTCGACAAGCTGTCGGCCGCCGACAAGCAGGCCTTCATCGACGCCGCCAAGGAAGGCGCCAAGGCCAACCGCGCCCGCGTGGACGAGGACGACGCCAAGGGCGTGGCCGACCTGCGCGCCAAGGGCATGACGGTGATCGACGACCTGGACAAGTCCAAGTTCGTCGCGGCGCTGACGCCCGTGAATGCGCAGTTCGAGAAAGAGTTCGGCAAGGCCAACCTCGACAAGATCCGCAACTTCAAGTGAGCGGGGCGGCATGCCGGCAATGCCCTGCCCCATGCCTCTCTTGCTTTTAATTTCATAGCTATCAGCGCCCGTGGATCATGCGCCACGGGCGTTTTTCATTGAGCATCTAACGGATACCACGCATGAAATTCTTTCTTCTCTCCTGCGAGCGCTGGAGCACCGCCGTCGCCATGTGGGGCGCCTGCGCCATGCTGGCCCTGGCCGCCACGCTGGGCATGTTCCAGATCCTGATGCGCTTCGTCTTCGAAGAGCCCGCCGAATGGACCGAGGTCCTGATCCGCTTCAGCCTGATCTGGATGGTGTTTCTGGCCATCCCCATGGCCTTCCGCCAGGGCGCCATGGTCAGCGTGGACGTGCTCTACCGCTGGAGCCCGCCGGCACTGCGCCGCGTGCTCGACTGGGCGGTGTGCCTGGCCGCGCTGGCCCTCATCGGCGTGATCATCTGGTGGGGCTGGGACTATGCGCGCCGCGGCGGCGTGCAATCCATGGCGGGGCTGGAGTCGGTCTCGATGTTCTGGGCCTACCTGGCCATGCCCGTGGGCGGGCTGTTCAGCGTCTTCGGGATCGTGGGCAACCTGATCGACCCGCAGCGCCATGAACTGGAGACCGCGCAATGAGCACAGCACAGAGCCGCCTCAAGCAAGCGAACGGCCCCCTCGGGGGGCAGCGAGGACATGAAATGCCGAGCGTGGGGGCTACGTTATGACCGCGGTGATGATCTCCACCATGGTGCTGTGCTTCGCGCTCACCATCTCCGTGGCCGTCTCCATCGGCCTGTCCGCCATCCTGGGCATACAGGCGTCCAACGCCAACATGCTGATCTCCGTGAAGGAGATGTTCGCGTCGATCAACAAGTTTCCGCTGGCGGCCATTCCCTTCTTCATCCTGGCGGGCAACCTGATGGAGACGGGCGGCATCTCGCGGCGGCTGGTCGAGTTCGCCAAGAGCCTGGTGGGCGGCGTGCAGGGCGGCCTGCCCATGACCTGCGTGCTCACCTGCATGATCTTCGCGGCGGTGTCGGGCTCGTCGGTGGCGACCACCTTCGCCATCGGCGCCATCCTGATTCCCGCGCTCATCAAGCACGGCTACCCCAAGAGCTACGCGGCCGCGCTGCAGGCCACGAGCGCCGAGCTGGGCGTGATCATTCCGCCATCGATTCCCCTGATCCTGTACGGCGTGTCCGCCGAGGTGTCGATCGGCGAGCTGTTCATTGCCGGTTTCGGGCCCGGCCTGCTCATCAGCGGCGCGCTGATGCTGTTCGTGTGGGCGTACTGCAAGTACAAGGGCTGGGGCAAGGCCGATGGCGACGGCCGCATGCCGTTCGGCAAGGCGCTGTTGCAGGCCGGCTGGGCGCTGCTCATGCCCGTCATCATCCTGGGCGGCATCTACGGCGGCGTGTTCACGCCCACCGAGGCCTCGGCCGTGGCCGTGTTCTACGCGCTGGTGGTGGGCATGCTGATCTACCGCGAGATCAGGATCAAAGACCTGTACGCCATTCTGCGCAAGTCGGCGATCTCGTCGGCGGTGATCATGTTCATCATTGCCAACGCCGGCCTGTTCGCCTTTCTCATCACGCGCGCCGGCGTGCCGGACGCCATCGGCCGCTGGCTGCAAGAGGTACTGCAGTCGCCCGCGCTGTTCCTGCTGGGCGTGAATGCCGCGCTGTTCATGATCGGCATGTTCATCGAGACCAGCGCCGCCATCATCGTGCTCGCCCCCATTCTTGCGCCGGTGGCGATGCACTTCGGCGTGGACCCGGTGCACTTCGGCCTGATCATGGTGGTGAACCTGGCGCTGGGCATGATCACACCGCCCTTCGGCGTGAACCTGTTCGCCGCATGCACGGTGGCGCGCATCTCGCTGGACCGCATCGTCGGCCACCTGCTGCCCTTTGTCTGCCTGATCCTGGCATGCCTGCTGGTCATCACCTACGTGCCGTCCATCTCGCTGTTCCTGCGCGATCTGGTGTACGCCAGGTGAGCGGCAGAGCCCGGCCAGCCATGCGCTGCCCGGGCTCTGCCGCCGAAGCCTCACGCGGCCTGCCGCAGCAGGTGCTTCTGGATCTTGCCGCTGGTGGTCTTGGGCAGGCTCTCCGCCAAGTGGTAGCGCCGGGGCCGCTTGTAGCCAGCGAGCCGCTCCCCCTGCAGCAGGAACGCATCCAGCGCCTGCGGCTCCAGTTGCGCTCCCTGGCGCGCCACCACGTGGGCGACCACCACCTGCCCCCAACGCTCGTCCCGCTCCCCTACCACCGCCACCTCCAGCACATCGGGGTGCTCGATCAGCGCATCCTCCACCTCGCGCGGGTACACGTTTTCCGCGCCGGAATTGATCATGTAGTCGATGCGGTCGCGAATCCACAGGTAGCCATCGGCATCCAGGTGCCCCAGGTCTCCCGTGTGGTACCAGCCATGGGCCAGCGCCTTGGCGTTGGCCTCGGGGCGGTTCAGGTAGCCGGCCATCATGCAGGGGCCGCGCACCAGAATCTCGCCCACCTCTCCGGTTGCACAGGGCTCGGATGGGTCCGTAGGCTGCGCATCGCCGCGCAGCCGTGCCACCACCAGATCATGGTTGAGCGACGGCAGCCCCGCCGATCCCGCGTGGCTGAGCTGCTCATGGGGATACAGCACCGACATGCAAGGCCCCATCTCCGTGGTGCCGAACACCTGCACCAGGCCCGAGCCGACCCGACGCGACCATTCGCGGATCAGGTGCGGCGCCATGGAAGCGCCGCCGTACTCCACCAGCCGCAGGGAGGACAGGTCCCGCCCCTCCAGCGACGGATCGTTCAGCAGCATGGTGATCATGGTCGGTGCCGCGAAGAAGAAGCTGACCTTCTCCTGCTCCATCAAACGTAGCGCGTCGGCCGCGTCAAAGCGGCGCTGCAGCACCTGCGTGGCGCCAACCTGCAGGCGCGGCAGAAAGCTGGTGTGCAGCTCCGCCGTGTGGTTCAGCGGCGCCAGTGCCAGGCCCACATCCTCGCGGCGGAACTGCATCACCTGGTGCATCATCGCGTTGTGCGCCAGCTTGCTGCGATGGGTGTGCAACACGCCCTTGGGACGGCCCGTGGTGCCGCTGGTGTACATAAGGATGCAGGGGTCGTGTTCATCCACCACCACATCCACGGGCGTGGCCGCCTGGGCCTTCGCCAGTGCATCCAGGCGCGCCGTGGCAAACGCGGGTGCTGCGCCGGGGTCCGCATAAATCCAGTGCTGCACCTGCCCGGCCAGCGCGCGGGCCTTCTCCACCACCTGCGAACCCTCGCCCTCGAACACCAGTACCTTGGCTCCGCCGTCCTGCAGGATGAACGCCAGCTCCTGCGGCGCCAGGCGGTAGTTGATCGGGTTGAAGACCGCGCCCAGGCGCGCCGAGGCCAGCAGCGTGAACACGAAAGCCGGCGTGTTGTACAGAAACGCCGCCACCACGTCCCCGCGCTCCACGCCCAACGACTGCAGGCCGCGGGCATGGCGGTTGACCTCGGCATCCAGTTCGGCGTAGGTCCAGGCGCGCCGCCCCTCACCGTCGGAGACGACCAACGCCTCCTTGCGCGGCAGATAGCGGGCTGGCCAGGCCAGCGTGTCGCCCAGCGTCAACGCAGAATGGCTCATGCGACCTCCTGCAAAACGGTGAACAGTGAACGCGCCCATCGGCGCACAGTCATCGAAGAAAAACGAACCACAACCGGCCTCCCGACACCGGGAAAAGCCCGGAATGGCGCAAAAGTATAGGAAGCGCCTCATGGCCTTTGCGTCTATGCATATGCCATGCGTCCGTCGGCATCCGACCGCCCGCTATACTGCGCGGATTCGTCAGGAGAGAGCCCGCGCGCCATGCGTGCGGGCCGCCGAAGGCGCAGGCAGCAGCCGAACGCTCAGGCAAAAGGACTGACGACACGCCCGCAGGGATGCGGGCGTTTCCCTTGCTGGAGAGAGGCGGCCACGCGCCATGCGCGGGCCGTCCACCGAAGGAGCAAACCCCCACGCCCGGAAGGTGCGGGGTGAATCTCTCAGGTAAAGCGGACAGCGGGGCAAATTCCTTGGCTGGTGCCCCTTCGGGCCAGCCGCGGTTTCTATTTGCCCTGGAGAAACACCGTGTCCGCCCCTGCCACTGCTGCCCCCCTGCTGACCACGCCGCTCAACGCCCTGCACCTGGAACTCGGTGCCCGCATGGTGCCCTTTGCCGGCTATTCCATGCCCGTGCAGTACCCCGCCGGCCTGATGGCAGAGCACCACCACACGCGCACGGCCGCCGGCCTGTTCGACGTCTCCCACATGGGGCAGTTGCGCCTGGTCGGTCCGGACGCCGCGGCCGCCTTCGAGAGCCTGATGCCCGTGGACGTGATCGACCTGCCCGTGGGCAAGCAGCGCTACGGCCTGCTGCTGAACGACGAGGGCGGCATCATCGACGACCTGATGTTTTTCCGCGTGGCGCAGGACGAGCTGTTCGTCATCGTCAACGGCGCCTGCAAGGTGGGCGACATCGCCCATATCCAGGCCCGCATCGGCCACCTTTGCCAGGTCGTTCCCCTGCCGGATCAGGCTCTGCTGGCGTTGCAGGGCCCGCAGGCGGCGGCGGTGCTTGCGCGCCTGGCGCCCGGCGTGAGCCAACTGGTCTTCATGACGGGCGGCAGCTTCGACCTTGCCGGCGCCTCCTGCTTTGTTACCCGCAGCGGCTACACCGGCGAGGACGGCTTCGAGATTTCCGTGCCCGCCGCGCAGGCCGAGCATCTGGCGCGAACGCTGCTGGCTCAGCCCGAGGTCCAGCCCGTCGGACTGGGCGCGCGCAACTCGCTGCGCCTGGAGGCCGGCCTGTGCCTCTATGGCAACGACATCGACACAACCACCACGCCCCCCGAAGCCGCGCTCAACTGGGCCATCCAGAAGGTGCGCCGCACCGGCGGCGCGCGCGCCGGCGGCTTTCCCGGGGCCGACAAGGTGCTGGCCCAGATCGACAACCCGGCCAGCCTTCAACGCAAGCGCGTGGCTCTGGTGGCGCTGGAGCGCGTGCCCGTGCGCGAACACACCGAGCTGCACAGCGAGGCCGGCGAGCGCATCGGCGAAGTCACCAGCGGCCTGCTCGGCCCCAGCGCCGACAAGCCCATCGCCCTGGCGTACGTGGCGCCGGCCTTCGCCGCCATGGGCACGCGCGTGAACGCCATGGTGCGCGGCAAGGCCGTGCCCATGGAGGTGGCAGCCACGCCGTTCGTGCCTACGCGCTACTACCGCGGCTGAAGCCGCCGCTGGCCCATCAGCCCGGCTACAGTGCGGGCTGACCATTCTCAACAACCCCTGTCAATCCCATCTATTTCCCGGAGCCCCCATGAGCATCCAGTTTTCCAAAGACCATGAATGGATCAACGCCGCCGATACGACCGCCGCGGTCGTGGGCATCACCGTCCACGCGCAGGACGCGCTGGGCGACGTGGTGTTCGTGGACCTGCCCGCCGTGGGCGCCAGCTTCGCCCAGGGCGACGTGGCCGGCGTGGTCGAGTCGGTGAAGGCCGCGGCCGACGTCTACATGCCCGTGTCGGGCGAGATCGTCGAGGTCAACGAGGCCCTGCGCGCCGACCCGTCGCTCGCCAACACCGACCCCCTGGGTGCCGGCTGGTTCTTCAAGGTCAAGCTCAGCGACGCTGGCCAGCTGGCCGGCCTGATGGACGAGACGGCCTACACGGCCTTCGCCCAGAACGCCTGATGCAGCAGCGGCGCCGCACACCACCGTGCGGCGCCCCACTCACGCCCCATCGCACTTGAGACTGATCCCTCGCCATGCAGATGCCCTCCCCCCTGCCCCTTGCTGCGCTCGAAAACGCCGCTGAATTCCTGCCCCGCCACATCGGCATCGACGCCGCCGACGAGGCCCACATGCTGTCCGTGATTGGCGAGGCCTCGCGCCGCAGCCTGATCGACTCCATCGTCCCGCGCTCCATCGCGCGCAGCCAAGACATGGACCTGCCGCCCTCCACCACCGAGGCGGCCGCGCTGGCCGAACTGAAGGCGCTGGCGGGCAAGAACCGGGTGCTCAAGAGCTTCATCGGCCAGGGCTATTACGGCACGCACACGCCGGGCGTGATCCTTCGCAACATCCTGGAGAACCCCGCCTGGTACACGGCCTACACGCCGTACCAAGCCGAGATCAGCCAGGGCCGCATGGAGGCGCTGGTCAACTTCCAGACCATGGTCTGCGACCTGACGGCCATGCCCATCGCCAACGCCTCCATGCTCGACGAGGCCACGGCCGCCGCCGAAGCCATGACGCTGGCCAAGCGCTCGGTCAAGTCCAAGAGCAATGTCTTCGTGGTCGCTGGCGACGCGCATCCGCAGACCATCGAGGTCATCCAAACCCGCGCCGCGCCGATCGGCATCACCGTGGTGGTGGCGAACTCGGCGCAGGAATGGGAGGCCGCACTGGCCGGCGATTTCTTTGCCGCCCTCATCCAGTACCCCGCCAGCAGCGGCTGGGTGCAGGACTGGCAGGCCGACGTGCAAGCCATCCACGCCAAGCAGGCCGCCGCCATCGTCGCCACCGACCTGCTGGCGCTCACGCTGCTGAAGGCCCCCGGCGAATGGGGAGCCGACATCGTGGTGGGCTCCACCCAGCGCTTCGGCATGCCCATGGGCGCGGGCGGCCCGCATGCGGCCTTCATGGCCTGCCGCGACGAGTTCAAGCGCAGCCTGCCCGGCCGCCTGGTAGGCGTGAGCGTGGACGTGCACGGCAAGCCCGCCTACCGCCTGGCGCTGCAGACGCGCGAGCAGCACATCCGCCGCGAAAAGGCCACCAGCAACATCTGCACGGCCCAGGTGCTGCCGGCGGTGATCGCCAGCATGTACGCCGTGTACCACGGCCCCGAAGGCCTGACGCGCATCGCCCGCCGCGTGGCACGCTTCACGGCCATCCTGAGCCGGGGCCTGGCGCAACTGGGCTTTGCCAGCCGCCACCATGGCACGGCCTTCGACACCCTCAGCCTGCACACCAAGGATGCTACTGATTCAATAGCTGCTCGCGCAGTACAGGTGGGCGCAAACCTGCGAAAAGCCTGGAATGAGTACCTGTGCATCTCGCTGGACGAGACCACGACCCGCGCCGACATCGAACTGCTGTGGAAGGTCTTTGCCCGGGACGGCCAGCCGCTGCCCACCATCGAGGCCATGGACGCCGGCGCCCCCTCGCTGATCCCCGAGACCCTCGCGCGCACCAGCGCCTTCCTGACCCACCCGGTGTTCAACACCCACCACTCCGAAACCGGCATGCTGCGCTACATCCGCCAGCTGTCCGACAAGGACCTAGCGCTGGATCGCAGCATGATCCCGCTGGGCTCGTGCACCATGAAGCTCAACGCCACAAGCGAGATGATCCCCATCACCTGGCCCGAGTTCGCCCAGGTGCACCCCTTCGCGCCAGCCGATCAGCTGGAGGGCTACCGCCTGCTCGACGAGCAGCTGCGCGCCTGGCTGTGCCAGGCCACGGGCTACGCCGGCATCAGCCTGCAGCCCAACGCCGGCAGCCAGGGCGAGTACGCCGGCCTGCTGGCCATCCAGGCCTACCACCAGGCGCGTGGCGAGGGCCACCGCAACATCTGCCTGATCCCCAGCAGCGCGCACGGCACCAACCCCGCCAGCGCGCAGATGGTGGGCATGCAGGTGGTGGTGACCCAATGCGACGCCAACGGCAACGTGGACCTGGCCGACCTGCAGGCCAAGTGTGAGCAGCACAGCGCCAACCTCGCCTGCGTGATGATCACCTACCCGAGCACGCACGGCGTGTTCGAGACGCAGGTCAAGGAGCTGTGCCAGCTCGTGCACCGCCACGGCGGCCGCGTCTACGTGGACGGCGCCAACATGAACGCCCTGGTGGGCGTGGCCGCGCCCGGCGAATTCGGCGGCGACGTGAGCCACCTGAACCTGCACAAGACCTTCTGCATTCCGCACGGCGGCGGCGGCCCCGGCGTGGGCCCGGTGTGCGTGGTGGAAGACCTGGTGCCCTATCTGCCCGGCCATGCCACGGGCGGGGTTGCTTCCAAAGTAGGAGCTGTCAGCGCAGCACCCTTGGGCAATGCGGCCGTTTTGCCCATCAGCTGGATGTATATCCGCATGATGGGGGCAGAGGGCCTGAAGGCCGCTACCGAGACGGCTATCCTCAGCGCCAACTACATCAGCGCGCGCCTCAAGGACCACTACCCCACGCTGTACGCCAGCGCCAACGGCCATGTGGCACACGAGTGCATCCTGGACCTGCGCGGCCTGAAGGAGACCAGCGGCGTAATGGCCGAGGATGTGGCCAAGCGCCTGATCGACTACGGCTTCCACGCGCCCACGCTGTCCTTCCCCGTGCCCAACACGCTGATGGTGGAGCCGACCGAGAGCGAGACGCTGTTCGAGCTGGACCGCTTCATCGACGCGATGATCGCCATCCGGGACGAAATCCGCCAGATCGAAAGCGGCGCCCTGCCCCAGGACAACAACCCGCTCAAGAACGCGCCGCACACGGCCGAGAGCCTGCTCGCCGGCGAATGGAGCCGCCCCTACACGCGCGAGGCCGCCGCCTACCCCGTGGCCGCGCTGCGCCAATCCAAGTACTGGAGCCCCGTGGGCCGCGTGGACAACGTCTATGGCGACCGCAACCTGTTTTGCAGCTGCGTGCCGGTGGGCGAACTGGCCTGACCCCAGGCTCCAGCCGCCGTGGCCCCGGCCACGGCGGCGGGGGCGACAGTGGCCGCAGGCTGGCAACGCGCCGCCGCTCTATCATTGACAAGCAGGCGAAAGAAGGCGCTTCCTTCTATCCGCCGCGTTGCACACCCGCCCCTGTCCCATGCGCACCACTCCTCCTCCACCCGCACCATCCCCATCGCCCGCCTGGCAGCCCGACAGCTGGCGCACGCGCCCTGTGCGCCAGATGCCCGACTACCCGGACCCGCAGGCGTTGGATGCGGCCTGCGCCCAGTTGCGCCAGTTCCCCCCCCTGATCTTTGCCGGTGAGGTACAGGCCCTGCGTGCCCAACTGGCCGAAGTGGCCGCGGGCCGTGCCTTTCTGCTGCAGGGCGGCGACTGCGCCGAGAGCTTTGACACGCTGGATGGCGAGGCCGCGCGCGAAACCTTCCGCGTGATGCTGCAGATGGCTGTGGTGCTGACCTATGGCGCCGCGCGCCCGGTGGTCAAGGTGGGACGCATCGCCGGGCAATACGCCAAGCCGCGCTCGGCCGACACCGAAACCCAGGGTAGCGTGACCCTGCCCAGCTACCGGGGCGACATCGTCAACGGCGCAGGCTTCAGCGCCGCCGAGCGTGCGCCCCAGCCCGAGCGCCTGCTGCGCGCCTACTCGGCCAGCGCCGCCACGCTCAACCTGCTGCGCGCCCTGGCCCAGGGCGGCTTTGCCGACCTGCACCAGTTGCACGGCTGGACGGCGGACTTCGTGCGCGCCAGCCCCCAGGGCCAGCGCTACCAGGAACTGGCCGACCGCATCAGCGAAACCCTGGGCTTCATGGCCGCCTGTGGCTTCACCTCCG
This sequence comes from Diaphorobacter oryzae DSM 22780, assembly GCF_059568935.1. NCBI lineage: Bacteria > Pseudomonadati > Pseudomonadota > Betaproteobacteria > Burkholderiales > Comamonadaceae > Diaphorobacter > Diaphorobacter oryzae. The sequence goes on from NZ_JCANUL010000001.1 coordinate 454,130, forward strand.
ACAACACGCCGCAGCTGCGCGAGGTGGCCTTCTACACCTCGCACGAGGCCTTGCTCCTGCCCTACGAGGAAGCACTGACGCGGCGCGAAGCCCCGCTCGCAGGCACCACACGGCAGGCCGACTGGTTTGGCGCATCGGCCCACATGCTGTGGCTGGGCGAGCGCACGCGCCAACTGGACGGCGCGCACATCGAATACCTGCGCGGCATCGCCAACCCGGTCGGCGTCAAGATCGGCCCCGGCGCCAGCGCCGAAGACGTACTGGCCCTGCTGCAAGCACTCGACCCCGCGCGCGAGCCCGGCCGCGTGGTGCTCATCACCCGCATGGGCGCCGGCCAGTTGCCCGCCAAGCTGCCGCCGCTGCTGGCCGCCGTGAAGGCCAGCGGCCACCCCGTGGTCTGGAGCTGCGACCCCATGCACGGCAACACCACCACCACCGCACAGGGCGTCAAGACACGCGACTTTGCCAAGGTGGTGCAGGAGGTGCGCGAGTTCTTTGCTGCCCATGCCCAGGAGGGCACCGTGGCTGGCGGCCTGCATGTGGAGCTGACCGGCCAGGACGTCACCGAATGCCGGGGCGGCGGCCAGAACCTGACCGACGAGCAGTTGCAAACCCGCTACACCACCGCCTGCGACCCCCGCTTGAACGGCTCTCAAAGCCTGGAACTGGCGTTCCTGGTGGCGGATCTGCTCAAGGCGCAGCGGGGGTGAGGGCCACGTACACTGCCCCTTTCATCCACCGAGGAACACCGTGCGCCCTTTCGCCCAAGCCCTGCTGATCTGCCTGCTGGCCGCCCCCCTGGTCCACGCCCAGCAACCCGCCAAGCCAGTCACCACCGCCAGCGGCCTGGTCTATGAATCGCTCAAGGAAGGCAGCGGCGATGCGCCCAAGGCCACCGACACCGTCAAGGTGCATTACAAGGGCACCTTCCTCGACGGCAAGGAGTTCGACAGCTCCTACAAGCGCGGCCAGCCCACCGAGTTCCCGCTGAACCGCGTGATTCCCTGCTGGACCGAAGGCGTGCAGCGCATGCAACCCGGCGGCAAGGCCAAGCTGACCTGCCCGCCCGGCATCGCCTATGGCGAGCGCGGCGCGGGCGGCGTGATTCCACCCAATGCCACGCTGAACTTCGAGATCGAGCTGATCTCCGTGCGCCGCTGAAGGACATGATGGGGACAGGTCAGGATGCTGCGGGTCGGTGATCTTGCGCGGCGCACCGGCCTCACGGTGCGCACGCTGCACCACTACGACGACATCGGCCTGCTAGCCCCCTCGGGCCGCTCCGCGGCGGGCTACCGCCTCTACAGCCAGGCCGACGTGCAGCGGCTGCACGGCATCCAGACGCTGCGCCACCTGGGCCTGGCGCTGGCCGACATCGCCGGTCTGCTGGCCGGCGATGGCGTGGAGCCCGAACGCATCATCGCGCAGCAAATCCGTGCGCTGGACCAGCAGATTACCCAGGCCACCGAGCTGCGTGCGCGCCTTGCCCTGCTGCGCGACGGGCTGGTGGCCGGTGCCGAGCCCGACATGGGCAACTGGCTCGAAACCCTGGCGCTGATGACCACCTACGGCAAGTACTTCAGCGCCGCGGAGCTCAAGCGCATCTTCGAGAACTGGCAGCGCATCGAGGCCGACTGGCTTGCGGTCCGCCGTCTCGTGCACGATGCCATGGACCGCCAGCTGCCCATCGATACCCCCGAGGTCCAGGCCCTTGCCTACCGCTGGATGGCACTCATGCTGTACTGGATGGACGGCGACCTGGACCTGCTGGAGCGCTGGGGCCACATGTTCCGCACCGAGCCCAGCACGCAGGGACGCAACCACGCACCGTCGGGCGACATGATCGCCTTCATCGAGGCCGCCATCGCGTTGCGCATGGGCCTGCTGTCCAAATACCTCGACCGCGCGGACCTGCGCCGTCTCGGCCATGTGCCCCACACGCAGTGGGCCGCGCTGGAGCGCGACGTGCTGCAGCTGATGGAGCGGCGCCTGCCGCCGCACAGCAGCGAGGCCATGGCCGCCGCCCTGCGCTGGAGCGCGCTGTTCGACACCCTGACCCGCCACGACCCGCAGCTGCGGCGCAAACTGCTCGCCGCGACGGCCAGCGAGCCGCTGCTGCAGGCGGGCTCGCCACTGAGCACGCCGGTGCGCGCCTATCTGCTGTCCGGCCTCGCCTTCGTGCAAAGCCACGACAACGCACTTGACCCTCACGCAACGTGAGGCCCCACAGTCGGCTCCCATGCAAGCCGACAAGACTCCCTCATCCCCTCCGGGCGGCACGCTCCTGAGCGACCGCAACTTCCGCTGGCTCACGGCCAGTTCCGCGCTGTCCATGCTCGGCGACCAGTTTTCGCTGATCGCCATGCCCTGGCTGGTGCTGCAGATGACGGGCGACACGCGCGTGCTCGGCACGGTGCTGGCCCTCATGAGCGTGCCGCGTGCGGTGTTCATCCTCGTGGGCGGCGCCATCGTGGACCGGCATTCGCCGCTGCGCGTACTGCTGCTCACGCGGTATGCGAACACCGTACTGCTTGGCACATTGGCCACACTGGTGCTCAGCGGCCACTGCCCGCTGTGGGCCCTGTATGCGCTGTCGCTGGCCATCGGCATCTCGAGCGCCTTCGGCTTTCCCGCGGCCACCTCCATTACGCCCCGTGTGGTGGAGCGCGCCCACCTGCACGCGGCCAACAGCATCGGCATGGGGTTGCGCCAGATCGGCATGTTCCTCGGGCCGCTGCTCGCGGGCCTGCTAATCGCGGGCTTCGGCGATGCCGGCGCACAGCGTGCCGGGCGCACGGGCATCGGGCTGGCCTTCGGCCTCGATGCGCTGAGCTTCGCGATATCGGCCTGGATGCTCGCCCGCGTGCGCCTGCACGCCCCTGTCGCGCCGGGCGGCACAACCGCCTCGGGCGCCGTGCTCGCGGCCGTAGCGCAGGGCCTGACCCATGTCTGGGCCGACCGCCCGCTGCGCACCTGCTTTCTCTATTGGGGGCTGCTCGCAGTGCTCGTGCTGGGGCCCATCCACATCGCACTGCCCGTGATGGCCCACGACGCACCACAGCTGGGCGCCGCCGCCTTCGGCACGCTGGTGGGCGCGCACGGCGCGGGCACGCTGGCGGGCATGGTGGCCTCGGGGATGCTGCCGCGCCTGCGGCTGGGCAGCCTGGGCACCACGCTGCTGGCCGTCGATGCCGCCATCGGCCTGCTCATCATGCCGCTGGGCCACATCGCGACCACATGGCAGGGCGCGCTGCTCATGGGAGCCGTGGGCCTGCTGGGCGGTTTCATGCAGGTCAGCGTGTTCACCTGGATCCAGCAGCGCGTGCCACCCATGCTGCTGGGCCGCACCATGGGCCTGTTCATGTTCATCTTCATGGGCCTGCAGCCCGTGGCGGCGGCCGCCACCGGGTGGCTGCTGCGTGCCGTGACGCCGGGCCAGCTGTTCACGGCCAGCGGCGGCGCGCTCATCGTGCTCGCGGCCCTGGCCGCCGTGGCCACACCCATGCGCCGCATGCAAGACGCCGCGCCCGCGCCGCGCTGAGCAGAGCGCGCCCGGCGCGTACACTGGCGGCCAGGGCCAGCCCCCGGTCCTCGCCAATCACCATGAGTCGCCCCGACCTGTCCTTTCTTCTGCGCAACGCGGCGGATACGCCCGACACGCCGCACCCGCCGGTGCCGCCCCCCGGACAGCAGGAGCGCCGCGGGGCCGGCCGCGCCAGTGGCGCCGTGGCGGAACTCATCGCCGAGCTGCGTACCTCGCAGGCCGAACTGGAGGCGCAGAACAAGGTCCTGCGCTACAGCCAGGCGGCGGCCGAAAGCGCCTCCGAGCGGTTCGAGGCGCTGTTTTCCAACGTGCCGCTATCGCTGATGGTGCTCGACGAGCACGATGTGGTGGTGCAGGCCAACTCCATGGCGCAGCGCTCCTTCCAGCCGCAGGAGAGCGACCGGCCACTAACCGCGCTGATGCCCTTCGTCGGTGCCGAGCACGCATCGCGCGTGCGCGCCACCTTTGCCGCGGCGCTGGCGCTGGGCACGGCCGAGGCCACGGAAGTCGTGTTCCACATTGACCCGCACCGCCGCATCACTGGCGACCTGCACATCGCGCGCATCGAATCGCGCACCGAGGACGAAGCTCCGCTCACGCAGTTCCTCTGCGCCGTGATCGACCAGGGCCCGCTGCTGGCCGAGCGCCAGGCCCTGCAGCACAGCGCGCAGGAACTGCAGGAACGCAATGCCCAATTGCATGCCAGCGAGCGCCGCCTGGAGGCGGTGATCAACTCCGCGCTCGACGCCATCATCTGCGTGGACCAGCACCAGCGCATCACCGTGTTCAACCCCACGGCCGCCATGCTGTTCCAGTGCGCCACCAGCGACGCCCTGGGCAGCCCGCTGCACCGCTTTCTGCCCGAAGCCCAGCAGGTGCTGGCCTTCGCCCAGCTCACGACCCAGGCCGTGCTGGGAGAGATGACGGCCCTCACCGCCTCGGGCCGCGAACTGGCCGTGGAGATCAGCGTGTCGTTCGAACGCCATGCCGAGGGCGAAACCACCACCGTGTTCGCGCGCGACCTCACGGGCAAGAAGCGCGAGGAGGCGCGCCGCAGCGCGCTAGAAGGGCAGCTGCGCGAATCGCACAAGATGCAGGCCGTGGGCACCATGGCCGGCGGCATCGCGCACGACTTCAACAACATCCTGCACGCCATCCTGGGCAACGTGGAGCTGGCCAAGGCCGATTGCGCGCCCGGCACCCCCGTGTACGAAAGCCTGCTGGAAATCGACAAGGCGGGCCGCCGCGCGCGCGACCTGGTGCGCCAGATCCTGACCTTCAGCCGCAACGAGCCGCCCAAGCGCACCGCGGTCGTGCTGGCCGAGGTGGCGCACGACACCGAACGCCTGCTGCGCGTCACGCTGCCGCCGGAGATCGAGCTGTCCCTGCGCCTGCCCCCCGACCTGCCCCCGGTGCTGGCCGACGCCACCCAGGTGGAGCAGGCCCTGCTGAACCTGTGCACCAACGCCATGCACGCCATCGGCAGCCGGCGCGGGCGCATCCAGGTGGAGGCGGCCGCGGTGCAGCCCGACCAGCGCCTGCGCACGAGCCTGGGCCTGGCCGCCGGCGACTATGTGGCCCTGCGCGTGGACGACGACGGCCCGGGCATGGACGCCGCGACGCTCTCGCGCATCTTCGAGCCGTTCTTCACCACCAAGCCCGTGGGCCAGGGCACGGGGCTGGGCCTGGCCGTGGTGCACGGCGTGATGCGCACGCACGGCGGCGGCGTCGATGTGCGCAGCACGCCCGGCCAGGGCAGCCAGTTCACGCTGTACTTTCCGGCAGCCCCCCAGACCGAGCCCCACCCGGCCGCGCCCGCCCCGGCCGCGCCCCAGGTACCGCCGCACACGCCTGCCGGCAATCGCCGCCGGCATGTGATGTACGTGGATGACGATGCGGCCCTGGTCTTCCTGGTGCAGCGCCTGCTGCGCCGCCGCGGCTACGAGGTGAGCGGCTTCACCGACCCGCGCGAGGCTGCCGACGCACTGCGCGCCGCGCCCGACCGCTACGACCTGCTGGTGACCGACTACAACATGCCCGGCTACTCGGGCCTGGACCTGGTGCGCGCGGCCCGCGCCATCCGGCCCGGCCTGCCCGTGGCGCTGGCCTCGGGCTATGTCACGGCCGAGATTGAGCAAGCCGCGCTGGCCGAAGGCGCGCGCGCGCTGATCCACAAGCCCAACGACGTCGAGGAACTCTGCGCCACCGTGGACCGCCTGGCCCATGAAGGCTGACATGGCCACGGTTGACTGCGTGCATGCAGACGACACGCTGCTGGTGCTGAACAAGCCCTCGGGCCTGCTGTGCGTGCCCGGGCGCGGCCCCGACAAGCAGGACTGCCTGAGCGCGCGCGCCCAGGCCCTGTGGCCCGACGCGCTCATCGTGCACCGGTTGGACCAGCCCACCTCGGGCCTGGTGCTCATGGCGCGCGGCGCCGCCATGCAGCGCGCGCTCAGCCAGGCTTTCTCGCAGCGCAGCGTCCACAAGCGCTACCAGGCCGTGGTGGCGGGCCGGCTGCAGCCACCTGCCGGCAGCGGCGATGCCAATGACAGTGCCTGGGGCGAGATCGCCCTGCCCATCGCCGCCGACTGGGAACGCCGCCCCCTGCGCGTGGTGGACTCCGTGCAGGGCCAGCCCAGCCTCACGCGCTGGCGCGTTCTGGCGCATGACGCGGCCCAGGCCACCACGCGCGTGGAGCTCGAGCCCGTCACCGGTCGCACCCACCAGTTGCGCGTGCACCTGGCCGCGCTGGGCCATCCCATACTGGGCGACATGCTCTACGCCGACGCCGCCACCCAGGCCCGTGCGCCGCGCCTGCTGCTGCATGCCTGCGCGCTGGGCTTTGCCCACCCGCTGCATGGCGGCTGGTGCGCCTTCGCCTCCGAACCGCCGTTCTGACCCACAGGCCGCCCCCGGCCGTTACCATCTCCGGCATGACTCCACATCTCTTTCTCCTCACCGGCGGCTCTCGCGGCATGGGCCTGGCCATGGCCCAGCAACTGCTGCAGCCCGGCCACGCGCTGATCTGCATGGCACGCCACGCCCAACCGCAGCTGGCCGACGCCGTTCCCGCCGGCGCCACGCTGGAGCAATGGACGCTGGACCTGTCGCAGGGGGCCGAGGCGGCGCAGCGCCTGCACGCCTGGCTGGCCGCACAGCCTGCCGGCCGCTACGCCAGCGCCACGCTGATCAACAACGCGGGCGTGATTCCGCGCATCGCGCCGCTGTCGGCCTGCACCAGCGCCCAAGACATGGCCGAACTGGCCAACGCCCTGCGCGTGGGGCTGGAGGCGCCCATGCTGCTCACGGCCGTCTTCCTGGGCGCCACCGAGGCCTGGGGCGCCCTGCCGCGCAAGGTGCTCAACGTGTCCTCGGGCCTGGGCCGGCGCGCCATGGCCTCGCAGGCCGCCTACTGCGCGGCCAAGGCCGGCATGGACCATTTCACCCGCTGCCTGGCGCTCGACGAAGCCCTCAAGCCCCATGGCGCCAGGGTATGCTCTCTGGCTCCCGGTGTGATCGACACCGACATGCAGATCCAGCTGCGCGGCGCCAACCCGGCCGACTTCCCGGATGTGCAGAACTTTGCCGCCCTCAAGACGGGCGACATGCTCACCTCGCCCGCCGCCGCGGCCGCCCGCGTGCTGGCCTGGCTGAACCGCGCGGATTTCGGCGCCAACCCAGTGGCCGACGTGCGCGATGCCTGACGCGCCGCCCGCGGCATCATTCACTATCCATTTGATAGCTGCTAGCGCTTATCCATAGGGCGCTACAGCCCGATTTGATTCAAAACCAACCACTGCAGGAGAGAGCCATGTCCCGTGAAGTCGTCGTCGTGAGCGCGGTGCGCACCGCCATCGGCACCTTTGGCGGCAGCCTGAAGGATGTTCCCCCCACCGAACTCGGCGCCACCGTGGTGCGCGAGTCCCTGGCGCGTGCCCAGGTCGAAGGCAAGGATGTGGGCCATGTGGTGTTCGGCCATGTGGTGAACACCGAGCCCAAGGACATGTACCTTTCGCGTGTGGCCGCCCTCAACGGCGGCTGCGCCGAGGGCACGCCGGCGTTCAATGTGAACCGCCTGTGCGGCTCGGGCCTGCAGGCCATCGTTAACGCCAGCCAGAGCATTTTGCTGGGCGATGCCGACATCGCCATCGGCGCCGGCGCCGAGAACATGAGCCGCGCGCCCTACGCCAGCCTGGCCAGCCGCTGGGGTGCGCGCATGGGCGACACCAAGATGATCGACATGATGATCGGCGCCCTGCACGACCCCTTCCACGCCATCCACATGGGCGTGACGGCCGAGAACATCGCGGCCAAGTGGGGCATCACGCGCGAGGACCAGGACCGGCTGGCCGTCGAAAGCCACAACCGCGCCGAGCGCGCCACGCAGGCGGGCTACTTCAAGGACCAGATCGTTCCCGTGATGCTCAAGAGCAAAAAGGGCGAGGTAGCCTACGCCACCGACGAGCACTTCCGCGCGGGTGCCACCATGGACGACCTGGCCAAGCTCAAGCCCGTGTTCGTGAAGGAGAACGGCACGGTGACAGCGGGCAACGCCTCAGGCATCAACGACGCCGCCGCCGCCGTGGTGCTGATGGAGGCCAAGGCCGCCCAGGCGCGCGGCGCCAAGCCGCTGGCGCGCCTGGTGGCCTACGCCCATGCGGGCGTGGACCCGAAATACATGGGCATCGGCCCCGTACCGGCCACGCAGCTGGCACTGAAGAAGGCCGGCCTCACGGTGCAGGACCTGGACGTGATCGAGGCCAACGAGGCCTTCGCCGCCCAGGCCTGCGCCGTCACGCGCGACCTGGGACTGGACCCGGCCAAGGTCAACCCCAATGGCTCGGGCATCTCGCTGGGCCACCCCATCGGCGCCACGGGCGCGGTGATCACGGTGAAGGCCGTGCACGAGCTGCAGCGCATCCAGGGCCGCTACGCGCTGGTGACCATGTGCATCGGCGGCGGCCAGGGCATTGCCGCCATCTTCGAGCGCATCTAGTCATGCGATCCCTGTGCCATCGCCGTTGGCGATGGCACGCACACGGATAGGCACGGCGACCCGGCCGATGGTTGGCCGGGCGCGCGCCAGATGCGCCGTTTCACATTCAGGTTCCCCAGGAGACATCGTTCATGCTTCGCCGACACATTCTTTCGCTTGCCACCCTCGCCTGCGCGCTGGGTGCCACCTCGATCCACGCACAGACCGCCGCACCCGCCGCGGCCGGCGCCTATCCCGCCAAGCCCATCCGCATGATCGTGCCGTTCCCGCCCGGGGGCGGCACCGACATCCTGGCCCGCCTGGTCTCCGCCAAGCTCACCGAAGCCAACAAGTGGACCGTGGTGGCCGACAACAAGCCCGGCGCCGGCGGCACCATCGGCATCACCGAGGCCGTGAAGGCCGCGCCCACGGGCTACGACATCGTCATGGGCCAGAAGGACAACCTGGTGATCGGCCCCTGGCTGTACAAGAACCTGCCCTGGGATCCGACCAAGGACCTGACGGCCGTGGCCCATGTGGCCTACACGCCCGTGGTGATCGCCACCAGCGTCAACTCCAAGTACAAGACGCTGGCCGATGTGATCAGCGCCGCCAAGGCCGCCCCCAGCAGCATCACCTACGGCTCGCCCGGCAACGGCACCTCGATCCACCTTGCGGGCCATCTGTTCGAGCAGGCCGCGGGCATCAAGCTGAGCCACATTCCCTACAAGGGCTCCAACCCGGCGCTCATGGACGCGCTGGCCGGCAACGTGGAGCTGCTGGTGTCGTCCCTGCCCTCGGCCATGGGGCAGATCAAGGCCGGCAAGCTGCGCCCGCTGGCCGTCACGTCCGCCAAGCGCAGCTCCTCGCTGCCCGACGTGCCCACGGTGGCGGAATCGGGCTTCAAGGACTTCGACGTGAGCACCTGGTACGGCGTTCTGGCGCCGGCCGGCACGCCCACCGCCGTGGTGAACACGCTCAATGCCGAGGTCAACAAGCTGCTGGCCACGGCCGAGATGAAGGCCGCCATTCACGCCCAGGGCGCCGAGCCGCAGGCCATGACGCCGGAGCAGTTCTCCACCCTGCTGAAGACCGAGTACGCGCAGTGGAAGGGCATCGTGGAGGCCTCCGGCGCCAAGATCGAGTAAGCCCGCGCGGGCGCTCTGCCAGCAACGAAAACGGCTCCCGCGGGAGCCGTTTTTCATGCCACGGGTACGGGAGCAGCCATGGCGCCCGCCCTTGGATCAGTCGCGCACCACCAGCACCGGCACGCGCGCCACGCCCAGCACGCGCTGCGTGACGCTGCCCAGCACCAGCTTTTCCAGCCCGCGGCGGCCATGCGAGCCCATGACGATGAGGTCGGCGCCCGTGCTCTCCACGGCGCGCTGGATGCCGTCGTGCACGGCATGGCCCTCGCCCACCATGGTGTTCACCGTGGCCACGCCCGCCTGCGTCACGGCGGCCTTGGCGGCGTCCAGCGCCGCGTTCGCCTCGGCCGTGGCGGCGCTCAGGTACTGCGCCTGGCCGTAGGCAAAGTCGGCACCGACACCCGTGAACGGATACGGGTCGATCACATACAGCGCCGTGACCGCGCTACCAAAGGTCTTGGCCAGGGCCGCGGCCTTGGCCACGGCCTTCATGGACGTGTCCGAGCCATCCACGGGAATCAAAATGTGCTTGAACATGGAACCTCCTGATGGGTTGGTGGAAGGCCTATGGCCCTGAAACGGTCACTAGTGTGGGGCCATGCGGCGCCCATGGTCTTGATTCGCATCAATTACTGCGCCTCATCCCCCTGAAAGCCGCCCCGCCGGCAGGTGAGGACCAGCGTGTCGCGCCAACCGCCCTCGCCGTCGGGCTGGATGGGCGTGGTTTCGTGGATCATGCGCGCATCGTCTAGCAGCATCACCGACCAGGGGGCGCTCAGGGTGAATCGCTGCCCATTGGGGCCCGCGGCCTCGAAGATCCGTGTCTCGCCGCCCTTCACTCCCTTGCGTCCCACAAGGAACACCGCGACCAGATCCACGCCGTCGCGGTGCGCTCCCTCGGGCGTGGGCCGGCCGATGCCGCCTTCGGTGTCGATGCGGAACTGGTGCGCCTCGATGAACCAGCGCTCGGGCCGGGTGGCCCACAGGGCCTGCGACAGCCCGGCCACGGCCCGCATCAGCCGCTGCCACGCTGGCGAGGCCGTGGTCGCGCCCTGCATGGGGGCGAACCAGCGCTGCATGCCGCCGTGCAAGGCGTTGTACTCCACGGGCTGCCAGTGCGCGCGGTGGGGCACCTGCTCCACCGCGTCGCCATCCACGATGAAGCAGGAATGGCGCCTGCGCCGGTAGCGACCGCCGTCCTTCAGGAAATCGTCGGGCGGCAGGTCCGCCCAGTCTGCGGCCAGGGCCTGCAGGTCGGCCGGCGTGCAGCCCGCCCACTCCGCAGCATCGCGCGGCTGCAGCACGGCGTAGCCGCGGTCGCGCAACTGTTGCACGACCTGGCATGCGGGGACATAGGGAGGAGAAAAGGTGACATGCGCCATGCCCGCAAGCTTAAGGCAAGGCAGGGACGCACGCCGGCACGGAGTCAGCGATCGTGGCGTCCGTTTCCGTTTCCGTTGCCATTGCCGCGGCCATGGCCGTTGCCCCGGCCTCGGCGGTCGTCGTCGCGATCGTGGTCGCGCCAGTGCTCGCGTCGGTCATCGTAGCGGTGCCCCTCGTAAGGGTCCCGGTCTCCGCGGTAATGGCTGGGGCGGCGTGGCGGCTCTTTCACGAAGTACACCGGCTGGCCGCAGGCCGCGTAGCGCGCGCAGTGCTTGGACCAGTTCTTGGCATGCCCCGGCGGAACGTACATGTAGATGGGCGCGCGCGGCACATAGACGGCCGGAGGGGCGATCACCACGGGCTGCGGGTACAGCAGCACGGGCGGCGCCCCGCTACCGATGTCCACGCGGCCATACACGCCGGGGGCAATCTGCCCGCCCACCGTGGCGTTCACATACCCCTGCGCGTGCGCCGCGCCACCCGCCGCGCCCATGGCCGCAGCCACTCCCAGGCAGACCAACGCGCGGCGGCCGCCATCACTGATGGAGAGAAGGCGCGAATAACTGTGTTTCATCATGATCGTGCAAATCCTGAACAAGGAACTGGCAGCAGCTTAGCCTGTGGCGGCCTGCAGGCCGCCCTCTCTTTGTAACAACACCTATCAGGCATTTCGGCACCTACCGCCCATCCATCAAGCGCAGATAGCTATCATTTCAGGAGCGTCAAAAGCCTTACCGGCCCGGCGTCTCCAGCGCGAACAGCGGCACCTGGGCCCGGTGGCTGAGCCACAGGCCGCCGCCCAGGTCGGTGAAATGCGCCTCCAGGCCGCGGCGGTACAGGGCGGCGCGGTGGCGGTACAGGCGCGGATCGGTCAGGTCCTCGTCGATGATGTCGCGTTCGTAGTCCTCGCGCGTCACCGCCTCCAGGTACAGCGCGCCGCGGCACAGGCGGCCCAGGTTGTCCAGCGCACGCCGCAGGTCCTGGGTTTCCAGGTAGGGCAGCACGCCCTGGCAGATGACGAAGTCGAACGGCTCGGCCGCCGCGTAGTCCACCACCGAGCCGCGCTCCCAGCCATAGCGCTCGCACAGATAGGCGCTGTACTCCACGCCGTGGTAGCTGGCGCCGGGCAGGTGGCGCGCCACCATGTCGCGCCACAGGCCGATGCCGCAGCCCATGTCCAGCACCCGCTCCGCGGGCACGCGCAGGTAGCGCAGATAGCTGCAGACGAAGGCCCCCAGCCGCTCGGCGTGGGCCGGGTCCACCACGCGGGTTTTCTTGTCGAAGTAATAGCGCTGGTAATACGCCTCGTCAAACCATTGCTCGCTGGCCGATTGCACGCATGCTCCTGAAACACGGCGGCGCCCAGGTGGCGCCGCGACGGCTCGAGTATGGCCCAGGCAGAAAAAAAGGCCGTGATTGCTCACGGCCTTGCTGCGAGGCGGCGGCGCTCAGTCCGCCGTGGCGCCCGATGCCTTCACGGCCGCACCCCAGCGCTGGATGTCAGCGGCGATCAGCTTGCCGAAGTCGGCCACGCTCAGGCCATAGGCCTCGGCGCCCAGCTCGGAGATCCGCTGCTTCACGTTCTCTTGCGCCAGGATGTCCTGCACATACTTGTTCATGCGCTCGGCCAGGGGCTTGGGCAGATTCTTCGAACCGATCATGCCGTACCAGGGCTCGACATCGAAACCCGGGAAGCCCTGCTCGGCCAGCGGCTTCACGCCGGGAAACTTGGGCGAGGCGGTCTTGCTGGTGATGGCCAGGGCCTTGATCTTGCCGGCGTCGATCTGCGGCTTGAGCGGCACGGGGTTGTCGATGGCGTACTGCACCTCGTTGGCCATCACGGCCAGGATCAGCGGAGCGGAGCCCTTGTACGGCACGTGCATGGTCTTGGCCTTGGCCTGCATGTGGAACATCTCCACGATCATGTGCTGGGGCGAGCCCGCGCCGGCCGAGCCGAAGTTGACCTTGTCGGCCTTGATCTGCTTGAGCAGCTCATCCACCGTGTTGATGCCCGAAGTGGCGCCCGTCACCAGCAGGAACGGTGCCTTGGCGATGGGGGTGATGGGCGTCAGGTCCTTCACCGGGTCGTAGGGTACGTTCTTGTACAGCGTGGGCGAGATCACCACCGGGCTGCTGGAGCCCACGAGGAAGGTGCCGCCATCGGGCTTGGCGCGGCTCACGTAGGCGGTGGCGATGTTGCCGTTGGCGCCGGCCTTGCTCTCGACGATCACGTTGGCCTCGATGCGCTTTTCCAGCTCGTTGGCAATGATGCGCGCCAGCATGTCGCTGGTACCGCCGGGCGCATAGGGTTGCACCAGCGTGATGGTCTTGACCGGCCAGGCATCCTTGGCGTGCACCAGGGCCGGCGCGCCGGCGGTCAGTGCCAGGGCTGCGGTAGCGGCCAGAACGGTTCTGCGGAACATAGGTTTTCCTTCCATATCGGGCCCATGGGCCCTTGCAACAGCGTCACCCGGCGGCAGGCCGCCCGGTGCAAACAAAAGCGCCCGCCAGGGCGGGCATTCGAACACAGGGTTAACCCTTGAATGGTAACCCGAAAGACCATTTCGCCCGGCCTCGACATCGTGCAAGGCGCGCCCTTACGGCCGATGATGCTATTAAATAAATAGCTCAATACGCCGTACCGGCAAGGATTTCCAGTCGAATGAACGCAGAACTACGCCAGCCGCCCGGGCTGGCCTGTCCTGGGTACGGTTTTTTCATTTCAATATTTCAACATTAGTTGTATATTTGAACCATGCAAGAACCCCAGGTCATCCGTTCACTCGCCGCCCTCGCCCAGGAGGTCCGCCTGCGCGCCTTCCGCGCCCTGGTGGTGGCCGGGCAGGACGGCATCACGCCCGGCGTGCTGGCCCAGCAGCTGGACATCGCCGCCAACACCCTGTCGTTTCACCTCAAGGAATTGACCCATGCCGGCCTGGTCAGCCAGGAGCGCCAGGGACGCAACCTGGTGTACCGCGCATCGTTCACCGCCATGAACGAGTTGCTGGGCTATCTGACCGAAAACTGCTGCCAGGGCGCCGCATGCGCGCCCGCCTCGGCAGCGCCTTGCCACTGCTGAAGGAGCACGCCATGAAACGCTTCCATGTCCATATGCACGTCGATGATCTGGCCCAGAACATCGCCTTCTACACCCGGCTGTTCGGCGCCGCGCCCACGCGGGTCGAGGCCGACTACGCCAAGTGGATGCTGGACGACCCGCGGGTGAACTTCGCCATCTCCGCACGCGGCGGCCAGGCCGGGCTGGACCACCTGGGCTTCCAGGTCGACGAAGCCGGCGAGCTGGCCGAACTCAAGGCCCGCGCCCAGGCCGCAGACCTGGCGATGCTGGACGAAGGTGCCACCACCTGCTGCTATGCGCGCAGCGAAAAGCACTGGATCACCGACCCCCAGGGCGTTGCCTGGGAGCACTTCCACACGCTGGGCGACATTCCCGTCTTCAACACGCCGGCGCAGGCCACCGCCCCCGCGGGACAGGGCTCCTGCTGCGCCCCGGCCGCCAGCGCTACCCCCGGCCCTGCTGCCGCCGCGCCCGCCTGCTGCGGCCCCCGCTCCACTGCCACCCAATCCTGCTGCTGAACACCATGTCCTCTGCGTCCACGCCCCTGAACGTCCTGTTCCTGTGCACCCACAACTCGGCGCGCAGCATCCTGGCCGAGGCCCTGCTCAACGACATGGGCGGGGGCCGCTTCAAGGCCTACTCGGCCGGCAGCAGCCCCCGCGCCAACCAGCAGCCCCACCCGCTGGGCCTGCAGGTGCTGCAGCATGCCGGCATCGCCACCGAGGGGCTGCGCAGCAAGAGCTGGGACGAGTTCGCGGCGCCGGGCGCGCCGCAGATGGATCTGATCATCACCGTCTGCGACAACGCGGCCGGCGAGGTCTGCCCGATCTGGCCCGGCCACCCGGCCACGGCCCACTGGAGCTACCCCGATCCGTCCGCGGGCGACGCCCCCGACGAGGTGAAGCGCGAGGCCTTTCGCCAGACCCTGCACCAGATCCACCGCCGCCTGGAACTGCTGGTGAGCCTGCCCGCAGACAAGCTGGACAAGGCCCGGCTGCAGAGCACGGCCCGGGAACTGTCGACCCACTGAAGCGGCCCACTGAAACAGCCCTTGAAAGCCCCCATGAACGCTTCTTGCGACATCGCGGCCCAGCCGCAGACCCCGCCCGCGCCCATGGGCCTGTTCGAGCGCTACCTGACGCTGTGGGTGTTCCTGTGCATCCTGGCGGGCATCGCCCTGGGCCAGCTCTTTCCCGCGGCCTTCCAGGCCGTGAGCGCGCTGGAGGTGGCGCAGGTCAACCTGCCGGTGGGCCTGCTGATCTGGGTGATGATCATTCCCATGCTGCTCAAGGTGGACTTCGCCGCGCTGGGCGAGGTGCGCCAGCATGCGCGGGGCATCGGCGTGACCCTGTTCGTGAACTGGCTGGTCAAGCCGTTTTCCATGGCGCTGCTGGGCTGGGTGTTCATTCGCCATGCGTTCGCCCCCTGGCTGCCGGCCGAGCAGATCGACAGCTACATCGCCGGCCTGATCCTGCTGGCGGCCGCGCCGTGCACGGCCATGGTCTTCGTCTGGAGCCGGCTCACGGGCGGCGACCCGCTGTTCACCCTGTCGCAGGTGGCGCTGAACGACGCCATCATGATCGTGGCCTTCGCGCCGCTGGTGGGGCTGCTGCTGGGCCTGTCGGCCATCACGGTGCCGTGGGACACGCTGCTGGTGTCCGTGGGCCTGTACATCGTGGTGCCCGTGGTACTGGCGCAGTGGCTGCGCCGCCGCCTGCTGGCGCGCGGGCCCGCGGCCTTCGAGCGCGCGCTGGCGCGCATCGGCCCCTGGTCCATGGCGGCCCTGCTGGCCACGCTGGTGCTGCTGTTCGCCTTCCAGGGCGAGGCCATCCTGCGCCAGCCCCTGGTGATCGCGCTGCTGGCCGTGCCCATCCTGATCCAGGTGTTCTTCAACTCCGCCCTGGCGTACTGGCTGAACCGGGCCCTGGGCGAGAAGCACAGCGTCGCCTGCCCGTCGGCCCTGATCGGCGCCTCCAACTTCTTCGAGCTGGCCGTGGCCGCCGCCATCAGCCTGTTCGGCCTGCAGTCGGGCGCGGCCCTGGCCACGGTGGTCGGGGTGCTGATCGAGGTGCCGGTGATGCTGCTGGTGGTGCGCGTGGTGAACCAGACCCGGCCCTGGTACGAACGCAACCGCGCCACCGTCTGAGGCGCGCCCCGACAATTGCTATACATTCAATAGCTTGTTGCACTTTGTACGCAAGAGAAAACGGCCTTTTTTCCTCCCATCTTCTCGACCCGCCAGCGCCCTTGGCGTGTGGCGCCGGAAAGTCACCATTGCAAATGCCTGGTGACATTCGGCTACCAACGCACCCGCCCTCCCTCACTACAATCCGCCGCGCCGGGCGCTGATCCGGCTGCGTCCTTGCAGCGCCGGCACAGGGGGCATGCGCCGGCACACCGGCCGGCCAGCCCCCAGCCCGCCCCGGCGGATGTGTTTGTGTTCATGGCTGGCCCCAGGGCCCCACGCCCTGCCAGTCCCGCGGCGGCCGCATGGCCGCCTCGCTTCGGAGGTATCCCTTTTTGGCAGAGAAGTTTGAGGGTGTCCGTCAGCATGACGGCCCCACCGTGAAAGCCCCTTCCCCTGGCCACCCCGCCCTGGCCTACAACCCCGCCCTGGACGGGCTGCGCGGCGTGGCCATCTTGCTGGTGATCCTGTCGCACGCCCACGCACCGCTGTTCGATGGGGCGTTCTACGGGGTGGACCTGTTCTTCGTGCTCAGCGGCTTTCTGATCACCTCGCTGCTGCTGCAGGAGCTGCGGCACAGCGGGCGGCTGGACTACTGGCGCTTTTACCGCCGGCGCCTGTACCGGCTGATGCCGGCGCTGGCGCTGTTCCTGGGCGCCTACTGCGTGTTCGCGCCCCTGCTGTGGCCCGGGCTGGAGGACGTCTATACCGACGCGCTGGTGTCGCTGCTGTACCTGGCGGACTACGGCATTGCCTTCTTCGACAGCCCGGACACGCTGTTGCACATGTGGTCGCTGTCGGTGGAGGAGCATTTCTACCTGGTCTGGCCGCCCGTGCTGGTGCTGCTGGCGCGCTTTTCGCCGCCGGGCAAGCTGTGGCGCCCGGTGCTGGGCCTGCTGGTGCTGGCCTGGGCCTGGCGCGTGCTGTGGGTGGCACAGGGCCAGCAGTTCTACGAGATCTTCTTTCGCTTCGACACGCGCGCCACGGGCCTGCTGGCCGGCAGCCTGCTGGCGGCGCTGGTGCTGGAGCAGCCGGCCTGGTTCCAGGCGCTGCGCCGGCGGCTGAACCACTTCATGTGGGTGGTGCTGGCCGTGCCGCTGCTCATGGCCCAGTCCTGGGACGACATGAACGCCATGGTCTGGGGCATGACGGTGGTGGAAGCCGCGGCCGTGCTGGTGCTGCTGGCCGTGCAGCAACGCGGCGGCGCGGTGTACGAGATGCTGAGCGCACCAGCGCTGATGGTGGTGGGCAAGCTGTCCTACGGCATCTACCTGTGGCATTACCCCGTGGTGCGCTACCTGCGCGCCGACCTGCCCTGGCCCGCGGTGGTGCTGCTGGGCTTCGCGATCTCGGCGGCGCTGGCGGCGCTGTCGTACTACACGGTGGAGCGCTGGGCACTGCGCCGGCGCGATGCGCAGCCCGCGCCCCGGCCGCAACGGGCATCGGCGCGCAGGCCCGCGCCGCCCCGGCTGGCCCTGTCCGCACGCGGCGGACGTTGACGGCACGCAACAGGTGCTATCACTTCAGTAGCTGGTAGCGCTTGTTGTTCGGCACTTTCAAGCCCGAACGCATTGCATCTGCCCTGGTGGCAAGCGCGATAAGCTATTAAATAAATAGCAACACAACCCGATGCCTGCAGGCATGCCGACAGCATGCGCAGCCAGCCGCTACACTGCGCGCTGCGCTTGCCGGCGCCGCTGCCACCACGAGGGGGCACCGGGTCCGCAGGCGCTTTTCGCCTTTGTCGTCCCCTTGCCCGCACACGCCCATCCATGTCCACGGTCTTCAACTTCACCTTCGTTCCCTGGTTCCGTTCCGTGGCGCCGTACATCCACAAGTTCCGGCACCAGACCTTCGTGGTGGGCCTGACGGGCGAGGCCATCGCCGCGGGCAAGCTGCAAAGCATCGTGCAGGACCTGGCGATGATCCAGGCCATGGGCGTGAAGATCGTGCTGGTGCACGGCTTTCGCCCGCAGGTCAACGAGCAACTGCACGCCAAGGGCCATGCGCCGCGCTACTCGCACGGCCTGCGCGTGACCGACTCCGTGGCGCTGGACTGCGCGCAGGAGGCGGCGGGCCAGCTGCGCTACGAGATCGAGGCCGCCTTCAGCCAGGGCCTGCCCAACACGCCCATGGCGGGCGCGCGCGTGCGGGTGATCTCGGGCAACTTCCTCACGGCGCGGCCGGTGGGCATCGTGGACGGCGTGGACTTCCAGCACTCGGGCCTGGTGCGCAAGGTAGACGTGGAGGGCATCCGCCGCACGCTCGAATCCGACGCCATGGTGCTCATCTCGCCCTTCGGCTTCTCGCCCACGGGCGAGGCCTTCAACCTGGCCATGGAAGAAGTGGCCACGCGCGTGGCCACCGAACTCAAGGCCGACAAGCTGCTGTTCCTGACCGAGGTGCCCGGCATCCTCACCAAGCCCCTGGAGCCCCAGGGCGACGACAACCCCATCGACACCGAGCTGCCCCTGGCCGCCGCGCGCCAGCTGCTGGCCCAGCTGCCGCCCGCCCAGCAGTCCACCGACGTGGGCTTTTACCTGCAGCACTGCGTGCGCGCCTGCGAGCACGGCGTGGACCGCAGCCACATCCTGCCGTTCGCGGTGGACGGCGCGCTGCTGCTGGAGATCTACGTGCACGACGGCATCGGCACCATGGTGATCGACGAGAAGCTGGAAGAGCTGCGCGAGGCCACCATCGACGACGTGGGCGGCATCATCCAGCTCATCGAGCCGTTCGAAAAGGATGGCACCCTGGTCAAGCGCAACCGCACCGAGATCGAGCGCGACATCGCCGCCTACACCGTGATCGAGCACGACGGCGTGATCTTCGGCTGCGCCGCGCTCTACCCCTACCCCGAGGCCGGCACGGCCGAGATGGCCGCCGTCACCGTGTCGCCGCACAGCCAGGGCACGGGCGACGGCGAGAAGCTGCTCAAGCGCATCGAGCAGCGCGCCCGCATGCTGGGCCTGTCCAGCATCTTCGTGCTCACCACGCGCACCATGCACTGGTTCATCAAGCGGGGCTTCCAGCCCGTCGACCCCGACTGGCTGCCCGATGCCCGCAAGCGCAAGTACAACTGGGACCGCAAGAGCCAGGTGCTGGTCAAGAAGCTCTGAGAACGCGCTGACGTTCTGAGCCCGCGGCACGCGCGGCCGTAGCCCTCTCCACTTCCCTCGCCTTTCCCCGGAGCACGCCGTGCTCCGCGGCCGTGCACGCGCGCCACGGCCGCCTTTGGCACCCCTTTGCGCCCCTTTGCACCCTTGCCATCCGGGCCGGCTGATCCGTCGCACCGCCCCGCCCTCGCCCCCAATTCGGGGCAGCCCCGCCCCATGGCGGCCGAGTCCGCACCAACTCGGTGAAAACCACTATGCGCCGTTATTGACCATCAAAGTCACAAGTGTCTACACTTGAATAGACACTGATATCCATCAATCATCCGCATGCTTTGCACGAAGACTGAACGGCACCTGATGCATGGCAAAAGCCATTCTCTGGAGCCACGTGCGGGCTCTGCCGCGCCGCAGCCGGCGCACAGTGGCAGGCAAGGCAGGCGCCCCCCTCGGGGCGCTTCGATCCAGGCGGCGTGAGGCAGGCCCAGATTGGCATGCTTCTTGATTGCAGAAATCAGTGACAACAGAACTGTCTTCAGTTCTACGCCACCCATTCTTTACCTCATCCACCAGGAGATTCACATGAGCATTCAGCGCCTTCAGACCAACAACCGCATGAGCCAGGCCGTGGTGGCCAACGGCTTCGTTTTCCTCGCGGGCCAGGTGGCCAGCGACACGTCCGAGAACGTCGCCGGCCAGACCACGCAGATCCTGGCCAAGATCGACGCCCTGCTGGCCGAGGTCGGCAGCGACAAGAGCAAGATCGTGCAGGCCACGATCTGGCTGTCGGACCACAAGACCTTCGCCGAGATGAACACCGTGTGGGATGCCTGGGTGCCTGAAGGCCATGCCCCGGCGCGCGCCTGCGTCGAGTCGGCCCTGGCCTTCCCGCCCTACACGGTGGAAATCGGCGTGATCGCCATCCTCTGACCACGCACCGCCACAAGGGAATGCCTTCCATGCATACCGTGGTACTGGGCGCCGGCGTGGCGGGCATCACCACCGCCTGGTATCTGGCCGCGCAGGGCCGCCAGGTGACGGTGATCGACCGCCAGTCCGCCGCGGCCTCCGAAACCAGCTACGCCAACGCCGGCATGGTCGCGCCGGGCCATTCGTACACCTGGGCGTCGCCGCGCGCGCCCGGCGTGCTGTGGCGCTCGCTGCGCGACAGCAGCCAGGCGCTGCGCCTGAAGCTCAACCCCGATCCGCACATGTGGATCTGGCTGTGGAAGTTCCTGCGCAACTGCACGGCCGAGCGCTCGCGCATCAACACCAGCCGCAAGCTGGTCCTGTGCCGCTACTCGCAGCAGCAGCTGCAGGAACTGACGGCCGCGCAGAACCTGCAGTACGAGCGCATCAGCCAGGGGGCGCTGTACATGTACCGCGACGCCGCCTCGTTCCAGCGCGGGCAGGCCAACATGCAGATCCTGGCCGATGGCGGCATGCGGCTGGACGTGCTCGACGCCGACGCCGTCGTGGCCCGCGAACCGGCCCTGGCCGGTGCCCGCCAGCACATCGCCGGCGCGATCTACTGCCCCAGCGACGAAAGCGGCGACGCGCGCATGTTCACCCGCGCGCTGGCCGAGCGCTGCCGCGCGGCGGGCGTGCGCTTTCTCATGGACACCGCCATCGACCGCATCGAGGCCCAGGGCGACCGCATCGCCTGCGTACACACCAGCCAAGGCCCCATCACGGCGGACGAGTACGTGCTGTCGCTGGGCAGCTACTCACCCATCCTTGCGCGGCCGCTGGGCTACGGCCTGCCCATCTATCCCGTGAAGGGCTACTCGGTCACCTTCCCCATTGGCGAGCGGCACGAAGCGCCGTTGATCGCCGGGGTGGACGAGAACAACCTGGTGGCCTGGGCACGCTTTGGCGACCGGCTGCGCTTCACCGCCACGGCCGAGTTCAGCGGCTACGACACGCGCCACAGCCCGCGCGACTTCGAGCCCATGCTGCGCGCGGCGCGCCAGCTGTTCCCGAACGGCGCGGACTTCGACCGCCCGGACTACTGGGCCGGCCTGCGCCCCATGACGCCGGAGAACACGCCCATCCTGGGCGCCAGCCGCCACCGGAACCTGTTCTTCAACACCGGCCACGGCCACATGGGCTGGACCATGGCCTGCGGCACCGCCCAGATCGTGGCCGACCTCATGGGCGGGCGCCAACCCGCGATCGACATCACAGGAATGACCCTCGCATGAACGACACCGCAACCCCCTCCAGCATCAGCACCGTGCTGCCCTTCACCATGGACGAGGGCCTGATGGCGCGCGCGGCCATCGGCCTGGTGGTGCTGGCCACCGACCAGACCCTGGAGCACGAGTGGCGCCAGATCATTGACCTGCCGGGCGTGGCCTTCTTCGAGTCGCGCCTGTACAACTCGCCCGACATCACGCCGGCCACCCTCGCGTCGATGGAAAAGGACATCACGGCCGCGGTGGAGCTCATCGTGCCCGACGTGCCGCTGCAGGTCGTGGCCTTCGGCTGCACCTCGGGCTCCATCGTCATCGGCGAGGAGCAGGTGGCGCGGCGCATCCAGGCGGCCCGCCCGGGCGTGGCCTGCACCACGCCGATCACCGGCGCCGTGGCGGGCCTGCGCGCGCTGGGCGCCCAGCGCATCGCGCTGATCACGCCCTACGTGCACAGCGTGAACCAGCTCTTTGAAAGGCACCTGGTCGCCAGCGGGCTGGACGTGACGCGCATCGCCTCGTTCAACCACGCCAACGACAACGAGGTGGCGCGCATCGACGCCGCATCGCTGCGCTCGGCCATCGAAACCACCGGCGCCCATGACGACGTGGATGCCGTGTTCGTCTCCTGCACCAGCCTGCGCATGGCCACGCTGATCCGCGACGTGGAGCAGGCGCTGGGCAAGCCCGTCATCGCCAGCAACAGCGCGATGGCGTGGCACGCGCTGCGCCTGGCCGGCGTGCGCGATGCGCTGCCGCAGTTCGGCCGCCTGTTCGAGATCTGAGTCACCGCGTATTTCCGTTTTCCGTTCCACCCCCACCAGGAGTTCATCATGCGTACTTCCCCCGTTCCCGCCTCCCGTGGCCTGCGTACCGTGGCCGCAGCCTCCTTGCTGGCATTGGCCGGCACCTCCAGCGCCTGGGCGCAGGACACCATCAACCTGGGTGCCGTGCTGTCCCTCACTGGCGCAAACGCCACCGTCGGCGAGGACGTGCGCCGCGGCGTGATGCTGGGCGTGGAGCATGTCAACGCCAAGGGCGGCGTGCTGGGCAAGAAGATCAATGTCATCATCGAAGACTCCGGCGGCAACCCCACCACGGCGCTGAACGCCGCGCGCAAGCTGGCCACCGTGGACAAGGTGCCGGTGGTCATGGGCGAGTACTCGTCCGGCATCACCCTGCCCATGGCGCAGTACCTGGTGAAGGAAGGCGTCACGCACCTGAACATCAGCAGCAGCAGCACCAAGATCCGCCAGCTCGGCGCGACCGCGTTCAGCCTGGTGGGCCTGGAGAACTTCAGCAACAAGTTCGCCGCCGCGGACACCTACGCCATGGGCTACCGCCGCGTGGCCATGGTCGCGCCCAACAATGCCTACGGCCAGGGCGTGCTGGAGGGCTACAAGACCGAGTTCGAGAAGCTCGGCGGCAAGGTGGTGACGGAGGTGCTGTACACCGCCGGCCAGTCCACCTACCGCCGCGAACTCCAGCAGATGTCCCGCAGCAACCCGGATGCCTACATCTACACCGCCTATGGCCAGGAATCCGCCGTGATCAACCGCGAGGCCGAGGAGCTCGGCCTGCGCAAGGTGCCGTGGTACGCCATTCTCATGAGCATGAGCCTGTCGGACACGCCGCCCGCCATCGCCAATGGACAACTGGGCATGGAGCTGGGATCGGTGCAGGGCCCCGCCGGCAAGGCCTACGCCGACGCGTTCACGGCCAAGTACAAGGAGGGCTTCAAGACCTCTTACACCGGCTATGGCTACGACGGCGTGTTGATAACCGCCGCGGCCATCGACAAGGCCCAGGCCACGACGCCCGCGGCCATCCAGGCCGCCCTCAAGGAGCTGGGCTCCACGGGCTTTCCCGGCGTGACCGGCACGATCCGCTTCGACCAGGACCGCCAGCGCGTCGACCCGCCGTACGACAAGCTGAAGGCCGAAGGCGGCAAGCTCGTACCGCGCTGACCCCCGCCCTCCCGCGCGGGCCGCTGCTGGCGGTGGCCCGCGCTGACGCAATTCCTCCGAGATTTCCGAGATGCTTCAATTCCTCGTTGACACGCTGCTGCGTGCCTCCGACCTGGCGCTCATCGCGCTGGGCCTGAGCATGCTGTACGGCCTAGTGAAGTTTCCCAACGTGGCGCATGTGCAGTACGCCATGTTCGGCGCCTATGTCACCTACGCCCTGCACGCGAGCGGCCTGCCCCTGGTGGCCGCCCTGCTGGCCGGCAGCGTGGCCGCGGGCCTGCTGACCCTGGGCCTGCAGATCCTCGTGTTCCAGCGCCTGCTGCGCGGCGGCCCGGCCATCGCCATGATCGGCTCGCTGGCCATCGCCATGCTGACCATCGCCATCATGCAGGGGCTCGCCGGGTCGTTTCCGCGCATGTTCAGCCTGCCGCGCCTGGAGCCGCTGGTGCTGGGCGGCGCGCGCATCGCCTACACGCAGCTGTACCTGATGGGCACCACGGTCGTGCTGCTGGTGCTGTTCATGCTGCTGCTGTTCTACACCCGGCTGGGCCGCGCCATGCGGGCGCTGTCCAGCAACCCCATGCTGGCCAACGTCTCGGGGCTGAACGCCGAGCGCATCACGTACTTCGTGAGCTTCGCCAGCGGCGCCATCGCCGGCCTGGGCGGCAGCATGCTGGCGCTGTCCACCGGCGCGCACATCAACCTGGGCAACGACCTGCTGCTGCCCGTGTTCGCGGCGGCCATCCTGGGCGGGCTGGGCAACCCGATCGGCGCCGTGTTTGGCGCCCTGCTAATCGCCCTGACGGAAACCGCCGTCACCAACATCAACTTCGGCCCGCTGCTGGGGCGCGAGCTGGCGTTCATGCCCGTGGCCTACATCGGCGCCGCCTCGTTCCTGATCCTGCTGCTGGCACTGCTCTTCAAGCCCTACGGGCTGTTCGACCGGGAGGTCCGCCGTGTTTGACTTCGTCCTCTCCACCGTCACCATCGCCGGCATCTACACCCTGATGGCGCTGGGCCTGAACCTGCAGGCCGGCTACGCGGGCCTGCTGAACTTTGGGCACATCGCCTTCGCCGGCCTGGGCGCCTATGCCGCGGGCATCGGCTTCGGGCTGGGCTGGTCGCCCCTGTCCAGCCTGGCGCTTGGCGTGGGCCTGGCCATGCTGCTGGGGGCCTTCATGGCGGGGCTGGGCCGCAAGCTGGCCTCGGACTACTGGGGCATCGCCACGCTATCCATCGCCGAGATCCTGCGCACCGTGGCCACCAACGAGGGGTGGCTCACCGGAGGCGCCAACGGCATCAGCGCCATTCCCGCGCTGTTCGACGGCCTGGCCAGGCCCTGGAACGGCGTGGCCTTCCTGGGCCTGGTGCTGGCCGTCGTGGCCGCCGCCGCGCTGCTGTGCGCCCGGCTCGGCAGCGGGCGCTTCGGCCGCGCGCTGCGCCTGATGCGCGAGGAGCCGCAGCTCGCCACCTGCCTGGGCTACAACCTGCGCTCGCTCAAGACGCGCGCCATCATGACCGGCGCCGCCGTCACGGCGCTGGGCGGCTTTCTCTACGCCCACTACATGAGCTTCGCGGGCCCCGAGTACATGCTGGCCTCCGAGACCTTCCTGCTGTGGACCATGGTCATGATCGGCGGCCTGGGCAACACGCTGGGCGTGCTGGTAGGCGTGGTCACCGTGCAGGCCGCGCATGTGATCGTGCCCTTTGCCAAGGATTGGATCGGCTTCGATTCCGACGTGGCCGGCGCCCTGCGCCTGGGCATGATCGGCGCGATCTTGCTGGCCTGCCTGCTGTGGCGCAGCGAAGGCCTGGTTCCCGAAAAACTGCGGAGGATTCCATGAGCGCCCTGCTTCGCGTCAACGACGTCGCCAAGGCCTTTGGCGGCAACCAGGTCCTGCACGGCGTGGAGTTCTCCATCGCCGCAGGGGAGATCGTCGGCCTGCTGGGCCCGAACGGGTCGGGCAAGAGCACGCTGCTCAACACCGTCACGGGCTTCGAGGCCATCGACCAGGGCGCCATCCAGTTCGAGGGCCGCCCCATCGACCGCCTGCCCGCCCACCGCATCGTGGCGGCGGGCGTGGGGCGCACGTTCCAGCTGCCGTCCATGCCGCGCAAGATGTCGGTGATGGAGGTGGCCATGGCCGCCGCCACCGCGCACCATGGCGTGTGGGACACGCTGCTGGGCCTGCCCCGCGCGCGCCAGGCCGAGGAAGCGGCACACGCCAAGGCCACCGCGCTGCTGGACCAGCTGCTGCTCACCCATGTGCGCGACCTGCCGGCGTCGGCCCTGTCGGGCGGGCAGAAGAAGCTGCTGGGCATCGTCTGCGCGCTGATGGGCGATCCGCGCCTGCTGATGCTGGACGAGCCCACGGCCGGCGTGCACCCCAACCTGCGCCGCGACATCGTGAAGGCCCTGCAGCGGCTCAACGCCCAGGGCATGACGCTGGTGATCGTGGAGCACGACATGCACTTCATCCGCGAGGTCTGCACGCGCTGCATCGTGCTGGACCGCGGCCGCATCGTGGCCAGTTGCCGGCCAGACGAGCTGGCATCCAACGAGCATGTGGTGCGCGCCTACCTGGGCCGCGTGGAACCCGAAACCCTGGTGGAGGCCGCCTGATGATCAAGATCGACAACGTCGTCGCGGGCTACACGCCCGAAGTGGACATCCTCAAGGGCATCTCGCTGCATGTGGAGCGCTCCGAGATCGTGACGCTGCTCGGCCCCAACGGCTGCGGCAAGTCCACGCTGCTCAAGACCATCGCCGGCGTGCTGCTGCCGCGCAGCGGCACCGTGGTGCTGGAGGGGCAGGACCGCTCGCAGATGCCGGTGCACCGCAAGATCCGCCACTGCAGCCTGGGTTTCGTGCCGCAGACGGAGAACGTGTTCAGCAACCTCACCGTGCGTGAAAACATGCAGGTCGGCGGGCACTACCTGCCGCACAGCGCCTGCCAGCAGCGCATGGAGCAGCTGTGCGAGCTCTATCCGGTGCTGGGGCGCAAGATCAACGCCGCGGCCGCGTCGCTCTCGGGCGGCGAGCGCCAGATCCTGGCGCTGGCGCGTGCCCTCATGCCCAGCCCCCAGCTGCTGCTGCTGGACGAACCCTCGGCCGGCCTGTCGCCCAAGGTGCTGCAGGAGGTGTTCGCCGCCATCGTGGAAGTGCGCAACAAGGAGCGCGTGTCCATCCTCATGGTGGAGCAGAACGCCATGGAGGCCATGCGCATGTCCGACCGTGCCTACATCCTCTCGATGGGCACAGTGGCGCTCACGGGCAGCACGCGCGAACTCATGCACGACCCCCAGGTGCGCGAGCTGTACCTGGGCGGCCGCGCCGCCTGACGCACGCGGCCGCCGCCCCGCCCCTTCCCCCGGCCCATGCGCCCGCGCCAGCGGAGCGCAGGGCCTTCTTCGCCACCTTGAGCCATACCAGGAGAGATTGAGATGAACCACTGCACCTCCCGCCGCACCCTGGCCATTGCCGCCTGCGCGCTGGCCGCCATGCCCTCGCTGGGCCTGGCGCAGACGGCCGCCCCGCCCGTGAAGTTCGGCGCCGCGCTGTCCCTGACCGGCGCCAGCGCCAGCGTGGGCGAGGACCAGCGCCGCGGCATGATGATCGCCCTGGAAGAGATCAACGCCCGGGGCGGCGTGCTGGGACAGCCGCTGCAGCTCATCATCGAAGACACGGGCGGGCGCGCCGTGTCCGCGCTCGATGCGGCCAAGAAACTGGTGGCGGTCGACAAGGTGGCCGCCATGTTTGGCGAGTATTCCTCCAGCCTGACCATTCCCATGGGCCAGTACGTGGTGCGCGAGGGCGTGCCGTTCATCAACCACGGCAGCTCCAGCCCCGCCGTGCGCACCATCGGTGAAGGGGCGTTCAGCGTCATCGGGCTGGACGATGCCTCCGCCCGCTTTTCCGCGCAGGATCTGTGGGACCTGGGCTACCGCAAGGTGGCCTTCATCGCGCCCAACAATGCCTACGGCCAGGGCGTGGCCGCCGAGTTCAAGAAGAACTTCGAGAAGCTGGGCGGCACGCTCGCCTCCCAGGTGCTCTACACGGCCGGGCAATCCACCTACCGACGCGAGCTGCAGCAGATGGAACGCGCCCAGCCCGACGTGTTCGTCTACAGCGCCTACGGGCAGGAGGCTGCCGTCATCAACCGCGAGGCCTTCGACCTGGGCCTGAACAAGACCTACCCCTGGTACGCGATCTACCACACCATGTGCACGACCGACAGCGCGCCGGAGCATGTGGAGGGCCAGCGCGGCATCGACGTGCGCTCCATCGGTCCGCAGGGCCAGGGCTTCAAGGCGGCCTACGAGGCGAAGTACGGCCACGCCTTCAAGTCCTCCTACACAGGCTATGCCTACGACGGCGTGCGCCTGATGGCGGCCGCCGTGGAGCGCGCCGGCTCCACGCAGCCCGACGCCGTCCGGCAGGCGCTGCGCAGCGTCGGCAACGGCTACGAGGGCGCCACCGGCACGCTGGCATTTGCCGCCGACGGGCAGCGCGCCATGCAGCCCTACCAAAAGACGGTGTACCGCGGCAAGGTGCAGCCGCGCTGACACCATAGATATCAATAAAAGCAGCTGCTAGCGCCCTATGGATAAGCGCTAGCAGCTATATTTTTAGGAGCACCCAAAGGCCGCGCGTGCCTGGCGACAGGCCGGCCTTCGGCTCATGCCGGCCATTGCGCCAGCGCGGCGCGCACCGCTGCGGCCGTCTCGTCCGATACCTCGCACAGCGGCAGGCGCAGGTGGCCTTCGCACAGCCCGCGCAGCTGCGCCGCCAGCTTGGTCGGCGCGGGACTGCTTTCGGCGAACAGCGCGCGGGTCAGCGGCAGCAGGCGCAGGAACTGCTGGCGGGCGTCGCCCCAGCCCCCCTCGGCCATGGTGCGGCACAGCGCCGCCACCTGCGCGGGCAGCACGTTGGCCAGCACCGAGATGACGCCATGCCCGCCCAGGGCCAGGTATGGCAGGGTGGTGAAATCGTCGCCGCTGTACAGCGTGAAGTCGGCGGGGGCGATCTCCGCAATGGCGGCGGCGCGGGCCATGTCCCCCGTCGCGTCCTTGATGCCCGCGATGCGCGGGTGCCGCGCCAGGGCCTGCACGGTGGCCACCTGCATGTCGATCACCGTGCGCCCCGGCACGTTGTAGACCACCAGGGACAGATCGGTGGCGTCCGCCTGCACCGAGAAATGCGCCACCAGCCCCTGCTGTGTGGGCTTGTTGTAGTACGGCACGACGCTGAGCAGCGAGTCGGCACCGCAGTCCGCGGCGAAGCGCGCCAGCGCCACGGCCTCGGCCGTGGAATTGGCCCCGACGCCCGCCATGATGTGCGTGCGGCCCGCGGCATGTTCCACCGCCGCGGCCAGCAGGTCGCGGTGCTCCGCGTGCGAGAGCGTGGAGCACTCGCCCGTCGTCCCGGCAATAACGATGCCCGCGGTGCCGCTGGCGATGTGCCAGTCGATCAGGCGCCGCAGCGCCGGCCAATCTACGCGCAGGTCCGAGGTGAACGGGGTGAGCAAGGCCACCAGGCTGCCGTGCGGCAGGCCTGCGGGGCCACGGGGAGTGGATGTGGTTTCCATGGCTGAGAGAGAAGCAAGACAAATGGATGGGGCGCGCGGGCCGGGCACCGCGCGCCCCTGAAAGACCCCTCAAGCGGCGCGCCGGCGCACCACCTGGGGCTCCTGCAGGCGTTGCTGCAGGCGGGCCAGCTCGGCCTCGTAGGCCACGCGCGCCGCCTCCTTCACATGGCCGTAGCCGCGCACCTTCATCGGCGCCTGGGCGATCTGCACGGCCAGCTCGTGCTGGTCGGGCCGCGCGTCCTGCAGCAGGCGCTGCACCAGGGCCTCGAACTGCTCGACCATGACGCGCTCGTGGCGGCGCTCCTCGGTGCGGCCGAAGGGGTCGAAGGCCGTGCCGCGCAGGAACTTCAAGCGCGCCAGCACGCCGAAGGCGGGCAGCATCCAGGCGCCGAACTCGCGCTTCTTCTGGCCCAGCGCTGGCGGCGCAAGATTGAAGGCCAGGCGCGGTGCGCCCTCGAATTGCGCGGCGATCTGTTCGCGGAACGCGGGGGCGGCATACAGGCGCGCCACTTCGTACTCGTCCTTGTAGGCCATGAGCTTGAAGAGGCTCTGCGCCACGGCGCTCGTCAACTGCTCCTGGCCGGGCCACACGCGCGACTCGTGCGCGCGCACGGCGTCCACCAGCGTCTTGAAACGCGCGGCGTAGGCCGCGTTCTGGTAGCCGGTGAGGAAGTCGACGCGGCGCTGCACGGCCTCATCCAGGCTGGCCGCCTGCTTGCGCTGCACGGAGCCGGCGCCCGCGCTGGCCGCCACGGCCTGCGGGTCGACCGCGTGGCGGCGGCCCCAGCGGAAGGCGGCGATGTTCATCTTCACGGCCGCGCCGTTGAGCTCGATGGCGCGCTCGATGGCCTGCGCGCTCACCGGCACCAGCCCGCGCTGGTACGCCGCGCCCAGCATGAACAGGTTGGTGGCGATGGCGTCGCCGCACAGGGCCAGCGCCAGGCGGCCTGCGTCCACCAGCTCCACGTTGCCTTCGCCCAGCGCGCGCGCGATGGTCTTGACCAGCGGGTTGGCGGGGAACTGCATGTCCGGGTTCTGCGTGAAGGCACCGGGCATCACCTCCTGCGTGTTGACGATGGCGCGGGTCGCGCCCTTGCGCGTCATGGTCAGCGTGTTGCCCGCCGCGGCCACGACCAGGTCGCAGCCGATCAGCGCATCCGCCCCGCCCGGTGCCACGCGCACGGCGGCAATCGCCTGGGGCGTGGCGCCGAAGCGCATGTGCGTCCACACCGAGCCGCCCTTTTGCGCCAGGCCCGCCATGTCCAGCACGCCCACGCCCTTGCCCTCCAGGTGCGCCGCCATGCCCAGCAGCGCGCCAATGGTGACCACGCCCGTGCCGCCCACGCCGGTGACGATGAGGCTGTAGACGCCCTGCGCCAGGTCGGGCAGAGCCGGCTCGGGCAGGGGTGCGTCCACGGCCTCCTTGCCCGCGGCCACGCCCTTCTTCAACTGGCCGCCGCGCACGGTGACGAAGCTGGGGCAAAAGCCCTTGAGACAGGAGAAGTCCTTGTTGCAGGCCGACTGGTCGATGGCGCGCTTGCGGCCGAATTCCGTCTCCACCGGCACCACGGCCACGCAGTTGGACTGGGCGCCGCAGTCGCCGCAGCCCTCGCACACGGCCTCGTTGATGACCAGGCGCATGTCGGGGTCGGGAAACTCGCCGCGCTTGCGGCGGCGGCGCTTCTCGGCGGCGCAGGTCTGGTCGTAGACCAGCACGCTGGTGCCGGGCACCTCGCGCAGCTCGCGCTGCACGGCATCGAGTTCGTCGCGGTGGTGAACGGTCACGCCCGGCGCCCAGCCGGTCACGCCGTCGTACTTGCCGGGCTCGTCGGTGACCACGGCGATGCGCTCCACGCCCTCGGCCCGCACCTGCTGGGTGATACGCACGGGGTCCAGCGGGCCGTCGTGGCGCTGGCCGCCGGTCATGGCCACGGCATCGTTGTAGAGCACCTTGAAGGTGATGTGGGTCTTGGCGGCCACGGCCGCGCGGATGGCCAGCATGCCCGAGTGGAAGTACGTGCCGTCGCCCATGTTCTGGAACATGTGCGTGCGCTTGGAGAACGGCGCCTCGCCCACCCAGGCCATGCCCTCGGCCCCCATCTGCGTGTAGCCCAGGGTGTCGCGGCCCATGCTCTGCGCCATCCACGAGCAGCCGATGCCCGCATAGCCGCGGCTGCCGTCGGGAATGCGGGTGGAGGTGTTGTGCGGGCAGCCAGCGCAGAAGTAAAAGCTGCGCGCCATCACGTCGACCGCGCCCAGCACGGGCTTGCGCCGGGCCAGGGCGTGCGTGACCTCCAGCAGGCCGGGGTCCAGGGCCGCCAGGCGGTGGCCCAGCACCTGCGCGATCATCGCGGCGTCCAGCGCCATCTCCACGCGAAACAGCTTGGCGCCCTGCTCGTCCTTCTTGCCGATAACCTGGGGCGCATCGGGCTGGCCATAGAGGATCTCCTTGAGTTGCGCCTCCAGCAGCGCGCGCTTTTCCTCGATGACGATCACCTTCTGCAACCCGCGCGCGAACTCGCTGATGCCCTCGGGCTCCAGCGGCCAGACCATGCCCACCTTGTAGACCACCAGGCCCAGCGCCTCGGCGCGCGCCTCGTCGATGCCCAGATCCGCCAGGGCCTGGCGCAGGTCCAGCCAGCTCTTGCCCGAGGTGACGATGCCGATGCGCGCGCCCTCGCGCCTGCCGAACGCCACCTGGTCGATGCGGTTGGCGCGCGCGAAGGCGCGCACGGCGTCGAGCTTGTGGTTGACCAGGCGGAACTCCTGCGCGTGCGGTGTGTCGGGCAGGCGGATGCTGAGGCCGTCCTGCGGCAGCCCTTCCAGCGCGGGCAGGGTGATGGCCAAACCCGCGTCGTCCACCTCGACGGAGCCCGAGGCGTCCGCCGTGTCCTTGATGCACTTCATGCCCACCCAGCAGCCGGAGTAGCGCGACAGCGCCCAGCCCAGCAGGCCGTACTGGATCAGCTCGGGCACGCCCGCGGGCGACAGCACCGGCATCTGCGCATCGACCAGCGCGAACTCGCTCTGGTGGCAGGTGGTGGAGGATTCGCAGGTGTGGTCGTCGCCCGTGAGCACCAGCACGCCGCCGTTCTTGGAGCTGCCGGCCAGGTTGCCGTGGCGAAACGCATCTCCCGAGCGGTCCACGCCCGGGCCCTTGCCGTACCAGATGGAGAACACGCCGTCAAAGCGCCCCTCCCCGCCAATCTCCGCCATCTGGCTGCCCCAGACCGCCGTGGCGGCCAGGTCCTCGTTCACGCCGGGCACGAACACCACGTCGTGCGCCTGCAGGTGCTTGCGCGCCTTCACCAGCTGGTCGTCGAAGGTGCCCAGCGGCGAGCCCCGGTAGCCCGTGATGTAGCCCGCCGTGTTCAGCCCCGCCGCCCGGTCGCGGCGCTTTTGCATCATGGGCAGGCGCACCAGCGCCTGCACGCCCGTGAGATAGACCGCGCCCTCCGTCGCCGTGTACTTGTCCTCCAGCCCCACAGCCCGCAGGCTGTCGCCAATGCTCAGATCGCTCATGCGTAGTCTCCTAGTGCCTGTTGTCGGCGGGTTCGGCAAGGGCTGCCCACGTGGGTGCCCCTGGGCCGTGCCATGCCCTCGCCATTACAACAAAGTGTAGACAGTTATGGCGACATTAGTCAATAAATTCAAATAGACACCACCGGCGGAAACCGTGAAAATGGCCGGAAGCCCGCTGATGGCGGGGGTGGTCGCGCGCCTAGAATGTGCGCCAACCCGCGCGGCGCGCCACTTTTTCAGCGCCTCGACGCCATTGCACCAACGCAGAGCATCCATGCCAGTCAAAAAATCCTCCAAGAAAACAGCGCACGTGCCACAACCACGGGATGCCAGCAGCGTGGAGCGGCTCTATCTGGAGCTGCGCGAGCGCGCCATGCGCTACGACTTCCGCCCCGGCGCCCGCATCAACGAACAGGCCCTGGGGCGCGAGTTCGGCATCAGCCGCCCGCCGCTGCGCGAGGCGCTGAACCGGCTGGTGGCCGAGGGCTTCCTCGACTTCGTGATGAACAAGGGGTTCTTTCGCAAGGCGATCAGCGTGGAGGAGCTGTTCAACCTCTACCAGGTGCGCATCGCGCTGGAGCGGCGGGCCCTGCTGCTGGCCGTGCAGAACGCCAGCGATGCCGAGATCGACAGCCTGCGCGGCTACTGGGACGGGGTGATGGCCCACGCGGCCACCATGTCCATCGGCGACCTGCTGCTGGCCGACGAAGAGTTCCACCGCCGCCTCGCCGCCCTGTCGCACAACCGCGAGCTGAGCCAGTTCCTGGAGCAGGTGACCCGGCGCATCCATGTGGCGCGCCATATCGACCTGGAGCAGTCCGACTGGAACACCAGCGCCTTCAATGCGCACGCCCGGCTGGTCGACCTGCTGCAGGCACGCCAGCTGGAGCCGGCGCTGGAGGCGCTGACCGAGCACATCGACCTCAGCCTCAAGCGCGCGGTGCAGATCACCAAGGAAATGGTCGCCAAGTTCTTCCTGCAGGACCAAAGCTGGTCGTCCGGGCCCGCCACCGCGGCGCACACCGAAGACAGCGCGCCACCGCAAAAGCGAGAGAAAAAGGCCTCCAGCGCTCACGAATAAAGCGCAAATAGCTATTAAAACAATAGCAATAACAAGCCCCGGCACTCGCCTGTGAGCGCTGCGCGGCTCGGCATAATCGCGGGCATGAACCAGCCTCGAACCTCGCTCGCGCTGCGCACCTGGGTGCTGGCCTGGTTCATGGCGTCCCTGGGCCTGGCCATCGCCTCGCCCATCGTGCATCCGCAGTCGTTCCAGCTCGTGTGCTCGGCCTCGGGCGCCATCATGCTGATGCTGCAGTCGGACGACGGCGCACTGGAGGCAATGGGCGCTTCGGGCATGGACTGCCCGCTGTGCGTGCCGGGGGGCGCACCGCCCTCCGCGCCGGCCGCCGCAGTCACCCCGCCCCACCCCCTGGCGCATGCGCTGCAGCCCATGGAGGCGGCGCGCATTGCCGCCCTCACCGCCGCGCCGCCGCCTGCGCGCGGGCCGCCCTCTCTCCTCTGCTGACCCGGACCGCGACCGCGCGGCCCCTGCAACGCGCCCGCTCATGGGGCGCTGCCAGGTGCGCGCGGCCGCAACCGAACCGCGCACTGTCCGCACCCCGGCCCTGAACCCCGCGCCCAGCGGAGCGAAGTGGCAGCCGGCGTGCCACGTGCCGTTTCCGCGTTTCCCCGATCGAAAGAGGCTTGATGTTCCGCTTCAACTCCCCCCGCGGCCTGGACTGTGCGCCAGAGCCCGCCTTCGCCCCGCGCCCGCTGTACGCCGCCATGCTGGCGGGCCTGGCATGTACCGCTTCCCCTATCACCCACGCCCAGGATGCGCAGGCCCCCAGCCTTCAGGCCATGGAGGTGCGCGACGCCGCGCCCGCGCCCTATGGGCGGCTGCAGCTCGATGCGCCGGTGGACACCGGCAGCCGCCTGGGCCTGACGCCGCGCGAGACGCCGGCCAGCGTCACCGTGGTGGACCGCGCCACCATCGAGGCGCGCGGCGCACAGGACACGCAGGAGATACTGCGCGCCATTCCCGGCGTGACGGCGCACAGCGCGCCGGGCAGCATCGGCGTGAGCTACCGCGGCTTTGCCGGCGGCTCCATAGCGCAGCTGTTCAACGGTATCAACGTGCAGTACTCCATCGCCGCGCGCCCCGTGGACAGCTGGATCTACGACCGCGTGGAGGCCATCGGCGGGCCGTCGAGCTTTCTGTTCGGATCGGGCGCGGTGGGCGGCTCGATCAACTACATCACCAAGACGGCCGAGCGCGAGGATTTCTCCGAAGGGCGGCTGCGCCTGGGCGGCCATGGGCTCAAGGAGGTGTCGCTGGGCCTGAACCGCCGTCTGGGCGGCGACGTGCAGACGCCGGCGCGCCACCATGTGCGCCTGGACCTCAACCACCGCGACGCGGACAGCTGGGTGCAGGGCACGCAATCGCGCTCCACCCAGCTGGCGGCCTCGCTGCTGTCCGACCTGGGCCCGGGCCTGTCGCACCTGCTGGCCTACGAATGGCAGCACGAGCGCGTGGACCGCCCCTACTGGGGCACGCCCCTGCTCACCCCCGCCACGGGCCGCCTGCGCACAGACCCGGCCACGCGCGAGCAGAACTACAACAGCGCCGACGGGCTCTATGCCCAGCGCGTGCAATGGCTGCGCTCGGTCACGCAATGGCAGGCCGCGCCCACGCTGCGGTTCACCAACACGCTCTATGCCTACGACGCGCTGCGCGACTACCGCAACGTGGAGACCTACCGCTTCAACGCCGCCAACAACCAGGTCGTGCGCAGCGGCGCCCTTTTGCAGCGCCACGACCACCAGGTGCTGGGCGAGCGGCTGGAGGGCCTCTACCTGGGCCAGCTGCTGGGCCGCCGCAGCGACTGGGCCTTCGGCCTGGACGTGAACGTGAACCGGCAGACGCGCTTTCCAAACAGCCTGTCCGGCACGGTGAGCACGGTGGACCCGTATGCCCCCGTGGTGGAGCGCTTCTTCGACATCCCCGGCATGGCGCCGGGCTTTCGCGCGGACCGCACCAACAAGGCGACCACGGCGGCCCTCTACCTGGAGAACCGCACGGCCCTCGTGCCGGCGCTGCACCTGGTGACGGCGCTGCGCCATGAGCGCATCACGCTCGACCTGACCAACCGCCGCGCCGTCTCCGCCGCGCAGCCGGCGTCGTTCAGCCGCAGCTACCGGCCGACCACCGGCCGCGTCGGCCTGGTATGGGACATCGCCCCCGGCACCAACCTGTATGCGCAGTACGCCACGGCCGCCGACCCGCCCTCGGGCGTCCTGTCCACCGCCTCGTTCGCGGACGTGCTCAACAACAGCCGCCTCACCAGCGGCCGCCAGGCCGAGGTGGGCGGCAAGCTCGACTTCTGGGAGGGCAAGGGCACGGCCACGCTGGCGCTCTACCGCATCACACGCAGCAACATCGCCACGCAGGACCCCGACCGCCCCGGCGTGACCGTGCTCGTGGGCGAGCAATCGGCGCGCGGCGCCGAGCTGGCCGTGGGCCTGCGCCCCACGCCGCGCTGGCAGGTGCAGGCCAACCTGACCCATGTGGACGCCCAGTACGAGCAGTTCGTGCAGAGCGGCGTGTCGCTCGCCGGCAAGACGCCCACCAACACGCCCGCCACGGTCGCCAACCTCTGGACGGGCTACGCCATCACGCCCACGCTGCAGGCCAGCGCCGGCCTGCGCCATGTGGGCAAGGTGTACGCAGACGCGGCCAACACCCAGTGGTGGGCGGCCTACACGCTGCTGGACCTGGGGCTGAGCTGGAAGCTGAGCCCCACCGCCACCCTCACGGGCCGCATCCGCAACGCCACCGACCGCAGCTACGCCGCCAACGTGGGCAGCCAGGCCTACCTGGGCGCGCCGCGCACGGCGGACGTGGCGCTGCACGTGGCCTTCTGACGCACGGAAAGAGCGCCATGCCACACCTCAAACGCTGGCTGTTCCTGGCCCACCGCTGGCTGGGCGTGCTGCTGTGCGCCTTCTTCGCCATGTGGTTCGTCTCGGGCGTGGTCATGATGTACGTGGGCTACCCCAAGCTCACGCAGGCCGAGCGGCTCATGCACCTGCCCGCGCTGCGCGGCACCGCCGTGCCGCTGGAGCCCGCCCAGGCACTCGCCAGCGCGGGCCTGCAGGGGCCGCTGCAGGACCTGCGCCTGGCCACGGCCAGCGGCGGGCGCACCGTGTACCTGGCCACGCCCGCCGATGGCGGGCACCAGGGCCGGCGCACGCGCCGCGCCGCGCCCGTGGTCATCGACGCCGCCACCGGCGCGCGGCTCGTGGCCGTGGATGCAGCGCATGCGCTGGCCAGCGCCGCCGCCTACGCCGGGCCGCGCGTAGGCATCAACCACGAGGGCACGGTGGACGAGGACGCCTTCACCCACTCCCGCGCGCTCGATGCCCACCGGCCGCTGCACCGCGTGCGCCTGGGCGACGCGCAGGACACGGTGCTCTACGTGTCGGGCCGCACGGGCGAGGTGGTGCGTGACGCCACGCGCCGCGAGCGCCTGTGGAACTACGCAGGCGCCTGGATCCACTGGCTGTACCCGCTGCGCGGCGGGTGGCTCGACCGGTACTGGACCGACATCGTCAACGGCCTGTCCCTGCTGGGCATTGCCATGGTCATCGCCGGCACGGCCGTGGGCCTGCTGCGCTGGCGCTTCGCGGGCCGCTACCGCAGCGGCCGGCGCACACCCTATGCCGGCGCGCTCATGCGCTGGCACCACATGGCGGGCCTGCTGTTCGCAGCCATTGCGTTCACCTGGGTCTTCAGCGGCTTGATGTCGATGAACCCCTGGCGCATCTTCGACAGCGGCGCCGCGCCCTTGCAGACCCAGGCCATGCACGCGGGCCCGCTCACGCTGCCGCCAGATGCCGCTCCCGTCGCCGCCCTGCTGGCGGCCTCCCCGTTCGATGTGCGCGAACTGCGCTGGACGCGCACGGCAGGCCACACCCTGGTGCAGGCCCTTGCGCCCATGGATCGCCCCACGCTGCTCGACGCGCGCAGCGCCCAGCCCCACGCATGGCAGCCTGGCGAACTGGAGCGCGCGGCCACGCGGCTGGTCGCGGCGCCCCTGCTGCGCACCGATACGCTGCACGACTACGACAGCCACTACTACGCGCGCGACGCGCACACCATGGGTGGCGGCGGCGACAAGCCGCTGCCCCTGCTGCGCCTGGTGTTTGACGACCCGCACGCCAGCTGGGTGCATGTGGACCCGCACACGGGTGCCGTGCTCGGGCGCGTGGACAGCCACCGCCGCGCCTACCGCTGGCTGTTCGGCCTGCTGCACAGCTGGGACTGGCTGCCGCTGCTGCAACGCCGCCCGCTGTGGGACGCCGTGCTGATCGCCCTGAGCCTGGGCGGCTGCGCCATGAGCCTCACGGGCATCGTCATCGGCTGGCGGCGTGTGCGGCGCAAATGGGGGCCATGACCTGCGCCCTACACTGGCGGGCCCGCTTGTTCCGCCCCGCACCATGACCGCCCTGCCCGTGCTCTACACGTTTCGCCGCTGCCCCTATGCCATGCGCGCCCGGCTGGCCCTGGCGGTGAGCGGCCAGCGCTGCGAGCTGCGC
Source organism: Diaphorobacter oryzae DSM 22780 (assembly GCF_059568935.1). NCBI lineage: Bacteria > Pseudomonadati > Pseudomonadota > Betaproteobacteria > Burkholderiales > Comamonadaceae > Diaphorobacter > Diaphorobacter oryzae. The sequence goes on from NZ_JCANUL010000001.1 coordinate 492,427, forward strand.
GAGGTGGTGCTGCGCGACAAGCCAGCCGCCCTGCTGGCCGCCTCGCCCAAGGCCACGGTGCCCGTGCTGGTGCTGCCGGACCGGGTGCTGGAGCAAAGCCTGGACATCATGCTCTGGGCGCTGGCGGCCCATGACCCCGAGGGCTGGCTCACCCCGCCGCAGGGCGACATGGCCGCCATGCTGGCGTTGATCGCGCAATGCGACGGGCCCTTCAAGCGGGCGCTGGACCGGTGCAAGTATCCCGACCGCTACCCCGGCGATGATCCGGCCAAGGAACGCATGGTTGCCCATGCCTGGCTGCAGACGCTGGAGCAGCGCCTGACCGCGCAGGCGACGCCCCAGGCCCATCTGTTCGGCCCCCATGCCGCACTGGCCGACATGGCGATCGCGCCATTCGTGCGCCAGTTCGCGGGCATCGACGCCGCTGCATGGGCCACCGCCCCCTGGCCGCTGCTGCGCGGCTGGCTGGAGCGCTGGCAGCAGTCGCCGCTGTTCGCCAGCATGATGCACAAGTACGAGGCCTGGCGCCCCGGCGCGGCGCCGGTGGCCTTCCCGGCCTGAAAGCGGCGCGGGGCGCCCTCAAGGCGCCCCGCGGCAGGGAGAGGGAGGCCCGCTCAGGCTGCGGCCAACCTGCCCCCGGAGCCGCGCGCACCGCGCACCAGCAGCACCAGCAGCAACACTGCGAACGCCGCGAACCAGACGAAGGACCAGTTGGCGATGGAGCCGCCCAGGAAGGTCCAGTCCACCGCCGTGCAGTCGCCCGAGCCGCGGAAGATCATCGGGATGGAGCGGCTGATGGGGTAGTTCTCGATCATTCCGTAGAAGTCGCGCCCGCAGGTCGCGATCTCGGGCGGATACCACTGCAGCCAGCTCTGGCGCGCGGCGGTGAAACCGCCGAAACCCGCCGCCGCCAGGGCCAGCACGGCCCAGCTCATCCACCAGCCTTTTTGGCCTCTAGCGCTTGCCAGTCCTGCGAAGACAGCTACACCAATGAGAGCATAGCGCTGCACGATGCACATGGGGCATGGCTCCAGCCCCACCACATGTTGCAGGTACATGCCAAAGGCCAGCATGGCCACGCAGGCGGCACTGATGAGCGCCAGAATGCGGCGCGGCGCGGTATCGATCCAATTCAACAACACTTGTATTTTTCCTTGTAGGGCCGGGCTCCAACCCCGCGCCCCAAGGGCTTGGCGATTGTCAGATACCGGCGGCTTGGTCCAGAAACACCTTGGCGCGGCGCGGTGTCACCACCAGCGTTTCGCCTTCGCGCAGCCCCATCTCATGGAATTGCTGCGCCGGAATTTGCGCTTCGATCAACGTGTCCGGGGCCACATTGTCCGTCGATTGGGTATCGCCCTCGGGGATTAGTTCCAGCCGCGCGATCGGCCCCACCACGATGGAGCGCGCCAGTTGCACCACGATGCCGCGCGGTCGGCCGTGCGCATCGAGCGCCTGGCCCGGCGAATAGCGCTCCACGTCCAGGTCATGCGGCCGCACGTAGGCGAAGGCCTGGGCGCCGTCGGCATGCTGGGCCTCGGGGCTGTCGATCTGCATGCCTTCGTCCAGGTACACGCGGCCATCGTTGGCGCGGCCCTTGAACAGGTTCACGTCGCCCAGGAAGCCATAGACGAAGGGGCTGGCCGGGTTGTCCCACACCTGCTGGGGCGTGCCCTGCTGTTCGATGCGCCCCTGGTTGATGACCACCACACGGTCGGCCACTTCCAGCGCCTCCTCCTGGTCGTGCGTCACAAAAATGGACGTCACATGCAGCTCGTCGTGCAGGCGGCGCAGCCAGCGGCGCAGTTCCTTGCGCACCTTGGCGTCCAGCGCGCCAAACGGCTCGTCGAGCAGCAGCACCTTGGGCTCCACGGCCAGGGCGCGCGCCAGGGCAATGCGCTGGCGCTGGCCGCCCGACAGCTGCGAGGGATAGCGGTCGGCGATCCAGTCCAGCTGCACCAGCTTGAGCAGGCTCATGACCTTCTCGCGGATCTGGGCCTCGCTGGGGCGTTCCTTGCGCGGCTTGACGCGCAGGCCGAAGGCCACGTTCTCGAACACGGTCATGTGGCGGAACAGCGCGTAGTGCTGGAACACGAAGCCCACGTTGCGCTCGCGCACATGCACGTCGGTCGTGTCCTCGCCGCTGAAGTGGATGCTGCCCACATCGGGCGTCTCCAGCCCGGCGATGATGCGCAGCAGCGTGGTCTTGCCGCAGCCCGACGGGCCCAGCAGCGCGATGAGTTCGCCGGACTGGATGTCCAGGCTCACATCGCGCAGCGCCTGGAAGGAGCCGAACTGCTTGCTGACGTTGCGGATTTCTATGCTCATGATGTGATAGCTTTCAGCGCAGTCCTGGTGCGGCTTGCGGTGCATTTGGACGCTCAGGAGGCAGCGCGGCGGCGGCCTTCATCTCTTGCTCGTTCTTCCACTCGGCCACGGTCTTGATGACCAGCGTGACCAGCGCCAGCAAGGCCAGCAGCGAGGCGGCAGCGAACGCGGCGACCGACTGGTATTCGTTGTAGAGAATCTCCACGTGCAGCGGAATGGTGTTGGTCTGGCCGCGGATGTGGCCCGACACCACCGACACCGCGCCGAACTCGCCCATGGCCCGCGCGTTGCACAGGATCACGCCGTACAGCAGGCCCCACTTGATGTTGGGCAGCGTCACCTTCCAGAAGGTCTGCCAGCCGCTGGCGCCCAGCACGATGGCGGCCTGCTCCTCGTCGCTGCCCTGGGCCTGCATCAGCGGGATCAGCTCGCGGGCAATGAAGGGAAAGGTGACGAACACGGTGGCCAGCACGATGCCCGGCACCGCGAAGATGATCTTGATGTCGTGCTCGGCCAGCCAGGGGCCGAGCCAGCCGTTGGCGCCGAACACCAGCACGTACATCAGGCCCGCCACCACGGGCGAGATGGAAAACGGCAGGTCGATCAGCGTGGTGAGGAAGGCCTTGCCCTTGAACTCGTACTTGGCGATGCACCAGGCCGCGGCCACGCCGAACACCAGGTTCAGGGGCACGGCGATCACGGCCGTGAGCAGCGTGAGCTGGATGGCCGACCAGGCGTCGGGCTCGCGCAGGCCCGCCAGGTAGGCATCCGCACCCTTGCGCAGCGCCTCGGTGAACACCGCCGCCAGCGGCAGCACCAGGAACAGCAGCAGGAACACCATGGCGATGGAGATCAGCGTCCATCGAACCCAGGGCGCCTCGGTCGTGCCAGCCCGGGCGCGGCGCGCGGTGCGGTTGGAAACGGCGGCACTCATGCGGGCGCTCCTGCGTGGCGACGCTGCCAGGCCTGCAAGGCGTTGATGACCAGCAGCAGGATGAAGGAAATGACCAGCATCACCACGGCCACGGCGGTGGCGCCGGCGTAGTCGTACTGCTCCAGCTTGCCGATGATGATCAGCGGCGTGATTTCGGACACCATGGGCATGTTGCCGGCGATGAAGATGACCGAGCCGTACTCGCCCACGGCGCGCGCGAAAGCCATGGCAAAGCCGGTGAGCAGCGCGGGCGTGATGCCGGGCAGGATGACCTTGGCGAAGATCTGCCAGCGCGTGGCACCCAGGCTGGTGGCGGCCTCTTCCAGCTCCTTCTCGCTGTCCTCCAGCACCGGCTGCACCGTACGCACCACGAACGGCAGGCCGATGAAGATCAGCGCGATCACCACGCCGTTCGGGTTGAAGGCCAGCTGGATGCCCAGCGGCTCGAAGTACTGGCCAACCCAGCCATTGCCCGCCAGCAGCGCCGTGAGCGAGATGCCGGCCACGGCCGTGGGCAGCGCAAACGGCAGGTCCACCAGCGCGTCCACGATCTTCTTGCCCGGAAACTGGTAGCGCACCAGCACCCAGGCGATCAGCAGGCCGAATACCAGATTCACGCAGGCGGCGATGAACGAGGCGCCGAAGGTAAGCCGGTACGAGGCCATCACGCGCGGAGCCGTCACCGCCTCCCAGAACTGCGGCCAGGTCATCGCGAAGGTCTTGAACAGCAGGGCCGACAGCGGCACCAGCACGATGATGCTCAGGTAGAACAGCGTATAGCCCAGCGTGAGCCCGAAGCCGGGCAGCACCCGCTTCGGACCGCGCCGGGTGGCACCCGATGCGGCCACAGCGGCGCCCTGCGAAACAACCGAGGTCGTCACTGTGGTCCTGCCTTACTTGCCGGGCGCGTAGAGCTTGTCGAACTGGCCGCCGTCGTTGAAGTGCACCTTCTGCGCCTCGGTCAGCGAACCGAAGTACTTGGCCACGGTGAACTGCTGGATGGGCTTGAACAGATCGGCGTGCTTCTTGAGCACGGCCTCCGACCGCGGGCGGATGGCGTGCTTGGCCGCGATCTCCTGCGCCTCGTCCGAGTACAGGTAGTCCAGATAGGCCTTGGCCAGCTCGGCCGTACCCTTCTTGGCCACCGTGCGCTCCACCACGGCCACGGGGTTCTCGGCGGTGACGCTGACCGAGGGGTACACGGCATCGACCTTGCCCTTGCCGAATTCGCGCTCGACCGACACCACTTCCGACTCGAAGGTGATCAGCACATCGCCGATGTTGCGCTGCAGGAAAGTGGCCGTGGCATCGCGCCCACCCTTGGCCAGCACGGGCACGTTCTTGTAGAGCTTGCCCACGAACTCCGCCGCCTGCGCGTCGGTGCCGCCCTTTTCGCGCACCGAACCCCAGGCGCCCAGGTAGGCATAGCGGCCGTTGCCACCGGTCTTGGGATTGACCACCACCACCTTCACGTCGGGACGGATCAGGTCGCCCCAGTCCTTGATGTTCTTGGGGTTGCCGTTGCGCACCAGGAACAGCATGGTCGAGGTGGTGGGCGAGGCGTCGTACGGGAACTTCTTGGCCCAGTCCTTGGCCACCACGCCGTTGTCAGCCAAGAACTGCACGTCGGTCGTGGTGTTGAAGGTGACCACGTCGGCGGCCAGGCCGTCGTTCACGGCGCGTGCCTGGGCGCTGGAGCCACCATGGGCCTGGTCCACCTTGATGTCCACGCCCTTGGTCTTCTTGTAGTGGACGACGAAGGCCTGGTTGTAGTCCTTGTAGAACTCGCGCGCCACGTCGTAGGACACGTTGAGCAGCGTTTGGGACTGCGCCGAGGCCAGCCCGCTGGCGGCCAGGGCCAGCGCGGCGAAAAGGGTCTTGATCTGGGTGGCGGGGGTCATCTGTGCGTCTCCACGTTGCAGGAATGCAATGCATTGTCGAGACGACAACTTAAAACTCAAAAGAATATATTCTTTTTAATTTATCGATTTTTTGAATAAAGAAACCCTGCCAAGCGTCCGAAGGCAGGTGCATTGAGGGCTGGCACCCGGGCGCCAAGCCACTGCCGGGCACGGCCCGGCTGAGTGGTGTATCGGCGGGGGAGCTACAGGAAGTCGGGAGACTGCACGGCCAGCAAGATGGTTTCGCTGACATCCTGCCGCTGGCGATGCCGCAGCCACCACACCGCGCCCTTGCGGATGGAGCAATCCTCCGAGCGCAGGCCCAGCAAGCGGGCCACCGTCTGGCCCAGCATGGGCTGGTGCCCCACGACGAGTACCGCGCCGCGGGAGCGGGGCCACTGGGCCAGTTCCAGCAGGTCGTCCGGGCTGCCGCCGGGCAGCAACTCGGCGCGCAGCTTGTACTTGCGGCCCAGTGCCCGGGCCGTCTGCTCCGTGCGGCGCGCCGGGCTGGCCAGCACGCGCAGGCCATCGGGCAGTTGCCTATCGAGCCAGACCGCCATGCGCGCGGCCTGTTTCTCGCCGCGGTGGGTCAGAGGCCGTTCCACATCCATCCCCTCCTCGGAAGGGTCCTCCGCTTCGGCGTGGCGCCAGAGTATGAGATCCATCATGTGCTTCCATTCCGAGGAGCGGCCGTACCCGCCGCCATGGGCGCGTAGCGCGCCATGAGTGCATTCTGGGCGCCCGTGCCATCCAGGGCCCGGGGCGCGCGGGAGTAGCGGCCGTCAGGTTCCAGATTCCAGGCGTCGCGGTCATCGTACAAATAGGCCACCAGACACTCGTCGATGATGCGCTGGCGCAGCTTCTTGTCGGTGACGGGCCATGCCAGCTCCACGCGGCGCAGCATGTTGCGGTTCATCCAGTCCGCGCTGGACAAGTACAGGTCCTCCTGCGCACCGCTGCGGAAATAGAACACCCGCGTATGTTCGAGAAAGCGCCCGATGACCGAGCGCACACGGATGTTGGCGGTCAGGCCGGGTACCTGGGCGGGCAGCATGCAGGCGCCGCGCACGATGAGGTCCACGCTTGCGCCGCACTGCGCCGCACGCATGAGCGCATGGATCAACGCCTCGTCGGTCAGGGCATTCATCTTGGCGACGATGCGCCCGCCCTCGCCCCGCTCGGCGGCAAGTCCCGCTGCGTCGATCTTCTCGATCAGGCAACGATGCAGATCGAATGGCGCGATCACCAGTTGGTGCAGCTTGGGCAGGCGGTTCTGGTTGGCCAGATGGTCGAAGACCGTATCCATGTCCGCGGTGAGCTCCGCGTTGGCCGTCAGGTAGCTGAGATCGGTGTACAGGCGCGCGGTCCGCGGGTTGTAGTTGCCGGTGGACAGGTGCCCATAGCGCCGCAGGCGGTTTCCCTCGCGCCGCGTCACCAGCAGCATCTTGGCGTGGGTCTTGAGCCCCACGACGCCGTACACCACCTGCGCACCGATCGACTCCAGCGCCTCGGCCCAGTTGATGTTGGCCTCTTCGTCGAAACGCGCCTTGAGCTCCACCACGGCCGTCACTTCCTTGCCGCGGCGCACCGCCTCGCGCAGCAGTTCCATGAGCTCCGAATCCGAGCCCGTCCGGTAAATGGTCTGCTTTATGGCCAGGACCTGGGGATCGTTCACCGCCTCGCGCAGGAAGGCCAGCACGCCCTCGAAACTCTCGAACGGCTGGTGAATGAGCAAGTCCCGGCGACGCATCTCCGCCATGATCGACGTGGAGCGCGGCAGCTGCACGGGCCACGACGGGCGCCAGGGCGGAAAAAGCAACGCCGGGTCGTTGATGAGCTCCACCATCTGCACCAGCCGCACCAGATTGACCGGCCCATGGACCCGGTACAGCGCCGCAGCGGGCAAGCCGAACTGCGACTGCAGAAAGTCCGCAAGAAAGCGTGAACAGCCCGAAGACACCTCCAGCCGGACGGCCTGCCCGAAATGCCGGTGCTGCAGCCCCTGGCGCAGCGCGGTGCGCAGATTGCGCACATCCTCTTCATCCACCGCCAGGTCCGAATGGCGGGTCACGCGGAACTGCGAGAACTCGCACACCTCCCGCCCCGGAAACAGCTCCGCCAGATGCGTGCGGATGATGCTGGAGAGGCTGACGAACTGCATGCCCGCGGGGGCCGCATGGGCGGGCAGCCGCATGATTCGCGGCAGCACGCGCGGTATCTTGACGATGGCGATTTCGTTTTCGCGCCCGAAGGCGTCGCCCCCCCGCAGGCGGACGATGAAATTCAGGGATTTGTTGGCCACCTGGGGGAACGGATGGGCCGGGTCCAGTCCCACGGGGATCAGCAGCGGCCGCACGTCGCGCTGGAAATAGTCACGCACCCAGCGCCGCTGCGCCGCGGTGCGCTCACCGTGCGACACGATGCGTATGCCACGCGCCGCGAAGGCGGGCGTCAGCGAGTCGTTGTACAGCGCATACTGCCGCGCCACCAGCTCATGGGCCTTGACCGCCAGCGCCTCGAAGGAATGGAGGCCGTAGCCGTCCTTGGCTCCCCCGCCCTCTGCAGCCGCCAGATGGGCCGCGGCCCGCACCTCGAAGAACTCGTCGAGGTTCGACGACACGATGCACAGGTAGCGCAGGCGCTCCAGCAACGGCACATCTTCGCGGACGGCCCAGTCGAGCACGCGCTCGTTGAAGGCCAGGATGCTGTGGTCACGGTCCAGCAACTGGAAAGGCGCCACGGGGACCGCCGGGGTCGATTCCACGGCCAGTTCACCCACCTCTACCCGATCCTGCGGCTCCGCAGCACGTTCAACGGACACGGGCGAAGACTGAAAGGGTGACATGAGGAATACAACCGGGTGAGAAAGGAACGCCATCCAGTATTAGTCATGCAGGTGACACATTCATGACAAAGACATTGTTCTGTCACACATGATGCGCACCCTGTCATTCTTCACGATGGAAGGCTCCGGTTCAACTCCCCAGGAAGTGCTTGCGGTAGCGCGGCGGCAGATCGGCCAGGCGCATGAGCATGGGCAGGTCGGCCGTGTTGAAGTCGGGGTCCCAGGCTGGCGCGCCGAGGATCTTCGCGCCCAGGCGCAGATATCCCTTGATGAGTGCCGGGGGCTCGACCTGCATGCTGCCATCCAGGTGCTCCACCGGCAACGCCAGGCGGGGCAGCACGTGGTATTCGATCGGCGCCAAATGCGTCTGGCGCAGCTGGTGCCAGATGCTGGCGGCCACGTCGCCCGTCACGATGCCGCCATGCAGCATGGGGATGCTGGCGCAACCGATCATGGTGTCGAGCTGGTTGCGCGTCATGAAGTCAGCCAGCGCCCCCCACAGCGCCAGAATCACGCCGCCATGACGATGGTCCGGGTGCACGCAGCTGCGACCCAGCTCCACCATGCGCTCGCGCAGGCCACGCAGGCGCGTCAGATCGAACTCGGTGTCGCTGTAGGTGCTGCCCACGCGCTTGGCCTGGGCCGGCGTGAGCACGCGGTAGGTGCCGACCACCTGCTGCGTCTGCGCATCGCGCACCAGCAGATGCTCGCAATAGTCGTCGAACAGATCCACGTCGTGCCCGGCAATGGCCGTCTGCAGGCGCGCGCCCATTTCAGACGCGAAGACCTCGAACCTCAGTCGCTGTGCTTCGCGGACTTCATCGAGGTGCCGCGCCCACGCCACCTCCACCCCGCCGCGCGCTGGCGTACTGATGCCCACACCCTCCGTGCTGCATGGGCGGTGAAGTGACCCCCTGGGAAGACTGACGGGGCTCAGGGGCATGGTGGGGTTTGGCAGATCGCTCATTCGGCACTCCTGGTTGCACGAGGGGCGGATGAGGCCGTCCCACGGCCCAAGCCTCCGCTCCCATGCCTGGCACTGTGCCCATGGCGCATGACACCGCGGTGTCGCGTTCATGTCGATGGCGTGTCACCCCTGCCCGATACCACGCGCGTTGGCCCCCGATCGTCCCCATATCACCCCTCAGGAAGCCGGTTTACAGGTTTATATACAATTTGGTACAAATAACGACCTTTCTTTCATCCCTCCGTCGGACCACTCCCGTCCATGTCCCACCTGCCAGCCGCCTTGGCACCCGAGCCCGGGCAGGCTTCGCCAACGGCACTCCAACGCATCCTGCGCGAACAGCAAACGCTGCTGGACAGCGCGGGGGTGGGCATTGTCTTCATCCGGCACCGCGCGGTGGTGCGCTGCAACCAGCGCTATGCGGAGATCTTCGGGCTCGATTCCCCCGAAGACGCCGTGGGACGCAGCAGCGAAGGCATGCACCCCAACCGCGACGCCTTTCGCGAACTGGGGCGCGCGGCGTTCCCCGAGCTATCCCGCGGCCATGCCTACCGCACCGAGCGTCAGCTCCGGCGCAGCAATGGCCGCCTGTTCTGGGCCCATCTCACGGGACGGCTGATCAACCCCGATGACAGCACCGAAGGCTCGATCTGGATCGTCGACGACATCCACGAGCAAAAGCACGCCCAGGCCCAGCTCCATGCCGCCGTGCGCGAGAAGCAGCTGCTGTTCGACAACGCCATGGTCGGCATCGTGTTCCTGCGGGAGCGGCACCTCACCCGCTGCAACCGCCACTTTGAGCAGATCCTGGGCTACGCGCCCGGCGAGCTGATCGGCGCATCGTCCCGGTGCTGGTACCAGAGCGACGCCGACTGGCAGGAGGCTGGCGTGCGCTGCTATGCCCCGCTGGCCATGGGCCTGGGGTTCGAGGGCCAGATGACCCTGCGCTCCAAGGATGGGCGTGCCATCGTCTGCGAGATTCGCAGCAAGGCCGTCGACCCGCTGAACCTGGCGCAAGGCTCCATCTGGATCGTCATGGATGTCAGCGAACGGCTGCGCATCCAGGCCAAGCTGGCGCAGGTGCATGGCGAACTGGAGCAGCAGGTGCGCGACCGCACGCGCGAACTGCGCGAAACGGTGAACAACCTGCACCGCCAGATCGAGGATCGCCAGCGCGACCAGGAGCGCATCCACTGGATGGCGCACTACGATGCCCTGACGGCGCTCCCCAACCGCGTGCTGCTGGCCGAGCGGGGCCAGGACGCGATCCGGCGTGCGCAGGAGAACGGCACGCCCCTGGCGGTCATGTTCCTCGACCTGGACAACTTCAAGCATGTCAACGACTCGCTGGGTCACCGCGTGGGCGATGCCCTGCTGGTGGAGATCGCCCGGCGCCTGCGCGGCACCGTGCGCGAGCGCGACACCGTCGCCCGCCTGGGCGGCGACGAATTCGTGCTGCTGCTGCCGGGCGCCAACGCGCAGGGCGCGGCGCGCGTCGCCGCCAAGATGCAGGAGGCTGCGCTGCTGCCCGTGCAGCTCGGGCACCACGAACTCTCTCTCGCGCTGTCCATGGGCATTGCCCTGTACCCCGAGCACGGCCACGATTTCGAGGCGCTCATCCAGTCGGCCGACACGGCCATGTACCGGGCCAAGGCCGACGGGCGCAACAGCTTTCGCTTCTTCTCGCCGCAGATGCAGGAGCAGTCTGCGCGCGCGCTGCAGCTGAACAACGCCCTGCGCAGGGCGCTGGAGCGCAACCAGCTCTCGCTGCACTACCAGCCGCAGGTCTCGATTTCCACGGGCACCGTGTGCAGCGTGGAGGCCTTGCTGCGCTGGAACCATCCCGAACTGGGCTCGGTGTCGCCGGCGGAATTCATTCCGGTGGCCGAAGACAGCGGCCATATCCTCCCCATCGGCGAATGGGTGCTGCGCACCGCGCTCGCGCAGCTGCGGGCCTGGCATGCCGCGGGGCTGACGCACCTCACCATGGCCGTCAACCTGTCGGCCGCGCAGTTTCGCCAGCCCCAGCTACTGGAACTGGTGGACCGCCTGCTCGCCGAATACGCCATTGCGCCGCACATGCTGGAGCTGGAGCTGACCGAAAACGTGGCGGTGGACGACCCTCACGCGGCGATCGCCACCATGGACCAGCTGTACGCCAAAGGGGTGCGCCTTTCCATGGACGACTTTGGCACGGGCTATTCGTCGCTGAGTCAGCTCAAGCGCTTCCAGATCTACCGGCTGAAAATCGACCAGTCCTTCGTGCGGGACCTGGACCACGATGGCAACGACCGCGCCATCGTCAGCGCCATCATCCGCATGGCGCAGGCCCTGGGCATGCGCACCACGGCCGAGGGCGTGGAGACGGCGGACCAGCTGGCCTTCCTGCGGGCCCAGGGCTGCGATGAGGCGCAGGGCTATTACTTCAGCCGCCCCCTGGCTGCTGCGAACCTGGAGCGCTACCTGCTGCGCCCCTGTGCCTGAATATAATAAAAACCGGCTCTAGCGCTTATGCAAAAAGCGCCAACAGCTATTATTTTAATAGCGAATATACCGGCTTAGCCGCAGCCTTCATCCGGCGCGGGCCGCATCCGCCAAGCGCTGGGCGCAGCGGCTGGCCTGGTCCGCATCCCGCGCCTCCACCATCACGCGCAGCAGCGGCTCGGTGCCGCTGGCGCGCACCAGCACGCGGCCATTGCCATCCAGCTCGGCCTCCACCTCGCGGGTCACCTGAGTCAGCAGGGCATTGGTCTTCCAGTCCTGTTCGGGGCTCAGGCGGACATTGAGCAGCACCTGCGGGAACAGCGGCACATCGGCCAGCAGCTGCGCCAGGGTTTTCTCGCTGCGCACGCAGGCCTGCAGCACCTGCAGAGCGCTGATCAGGCCGTCGCCCGTGGTGTGGCAGTCCAGCGCCAGCAGATGGCCCGACCCCTCGCCGCCCAGCAGCCAGCGCTGGCGCTGCAGCTCCTCCAGCACGTAGCGGTCGCCCACCTTGGTGCGCAGGAACTTGACGCCACGGCGCAGCAGCGCCTCTTCCACCGCCATGTTGGTCATCAGCGTGCCCACCACGCCGGGCACATGCTCGTCGCGCCCCAGGCGATCGGCCGCCATCAGGTACAGCAGCTCGTCACCGTTGTACAGACGCCCCGCGGCATCCACCATCTGCAGGCGATCGGCGTCGCCGTCGAGCGCAATGCCATAGTCGGCATGGTTGGCACGCACGGCGCGCACCAGCGCGTCGGGATGGGTGGCGCCCACCTCGTCGTTGATGTTGAGGCCGTCGGGCGCGCAGCCGATGGCCATGACCTCGGCGCCGAGTTCATGGAACACCTTGGGCGCGATCTGGTAGGCCGCGCCATGCGCGGCATCCACCACGATTTTCAGCCCCCGCAGCGTGAGGTCGTGCGCGAAGGTGCTCTTGCAGAACTCGATGTAGCGCCCCGCCGCATCGTCCAACCGGCGCGCCCGGCCCAGCGAGGCGGAGTCGGCCCACACGGGCGGCTGTTCCAGCGCGGCCTCCACCTCTTCCTCCCAGCTATCCGGCAGCTTGGTGCCCTGGGCGCTGAAGAACTTGATGCCGTTGTCCGGATAGGGGTTGTGGCTGGCGCTGATGACCACGCCCAGGCTGGCACGCTGCGCGCGCGTGAGGTAGGCCACGCCCGGCGTGGGCAGCGGGCCGAGCAGCACCACGTCCACCCCCGCCGAATTGAAGCCCGACTCCAGCGCGCTCTCCAGCATGTAGCCGGAAATCCGCGTGTCCTTGCCGATCAGCACCGTGGGGCGCTCCTCCTCGCGGCGCAGCACACGCCCCACCGCATGCGCCAGGCGCAGCACGAAGTCGGGGGTGATGGGGGCTTCGCCCACCGTGCCGCGGATGCCGTCGGTACCAAAGTATTTGCGGGTCATTGCCATGTTCTCCTCATCCATGAGTGCCTGTCGCCGCACCTGCGCCGCCAGGGCCTGTATCTTGCTGCTGCATCGCACGCCAGACGGCCAGCGCCGCCGCCGTCTCGCGCACATCATGCACGCGCACGATGCGCGCGCCCCGCTCCACCGCCAGCACCGCCGCCGCCACGCTGGGGGCCAGGCGCTCCTCCACGGGCAATCCCGTCACGCTGCCCAGGGACGACTTGCGCGACCAGCCCGCCAGCAGCGGATAGCCCAGGGCCAGCAGCTCCGCCTGGCGGGCCAGCAGCGCGAAATTCTGTTCCACGGTTTTGCCGAAGCCAATGCCCGCATCCAGAACGATACGAGCCTTATCGACCCCCTGCGCCCGCAGATCATGCGCAGAGCGCTCCAAAAACAAGAGCACCTGAGGCACCACGTCACCCGCCATGGGCATGCTTTGCATGGTCTGCGGATCGCGGTGCATGTGCATCAGGCACACGCCGCTGCGCGGGTGGCGCGCAACGATCTCTGCCGCCCCCGGCTGCCGCAGGGCCCAGATGTCGTTGACGATATCGGCCCCCAGATCCAGCGCGGCCTGCATGACCACGGGCTTGTAGGTGTCCACGGAAACGGGCACGCCCAGGCCCACGGCCTCGCGCACCAAGGGCACGACGCGCGCCAGCTCCTCGGCCAGCGGCACGGCCGGGCTGCCGGGGCGGGTCGATTCGCCGCCGATGTCCAGGATGTCCGCCCCATCCTTGAGCAGCTGTTCGCAGTGGCGCAGCGCCGCGGCCGTGCCGGCATGCCGGCCGCCGTCGGAGAAGGAGTCGGGGGTCACATTGACGATCCCCATGACCTGCGGACGAGCCAGGTTCACGTCGAAGCGGGTGGTTTGCCAGAGCATGCGCGGGGAGACGGAAAAAGATGGGGAAGGCACAAAAAACGGGGCGCAAGGCCCCGTTGATCGCAGGCGGCCGCGTCAGGCCGCAGAGGGTGCCGGATCGGGCTTGACGGCCGGCGTGCCGCCGCTCGATCCGTCGCCGCCAGACGACGGCGTGCGCGGCGTCCAGTCCTTGGGGGGACGGGGCTCGCGGCCAGCCATGATGTCGTCGAGCTGCTCGGCGTCAATGGTTTCCCATTCGAGCATAGCCTTGGCCATGGCGTGCATCTTGTCCTGGTTGTCCTCGATGAGGCCGCGCGCCAGGGCGTACTGCTCGTCGATGATGCGGCGCACCTCGGCGTCCACCTTCTCCATGGTCTGCTCGCTCATGTTGGTGGTCTTGGTGACCGAGCGGCCCAGGAAGACTTCACCCTCGTTCTCGGCATAGACCATGGGGCCCAGCGCCTCGCTCATGCCGTAGCGCGTGACCATGTCGCGGGCGATGGAGGTGGCGCGCTCGAAGTCGTTGCTCGCGCCCGTGGTCATCTGGTTCATGAACACTTCCTCGGCGATGCGGCCGCCGAACAGCATGGCGATCTGGTTCAGCATGTACTCCTTGTCGTAGGAGTAGCGGTCCTTCTCGGGCAGGCTCATAGTCACGCCCAAGGCGCGGCCGCGCGGAATGATGGTGACCTTGTGCACGGGGTCGCACTTGGGCAGCAGCTTGCCGATGAGCGCGTGGCCGGCCTCATGGTAGGCCGTGTTGCGACGCTCCTCCTCGGGCATAACCATGCTCTTGCGCTCGGGGCCCATGATGATCTTGTCCTTGGCCTTCTCGAAGTCCTGCATCTCCACGGTGCGCGCGTTGCGGCGCGCGGCCATGAGGGCCGCCTCGTTGCACAGGTTGGCCAGGTCGGCGCCCGACATGCCGGGCGTGCCGCGGGCGATGATGGCCGGGTTCACGTCCTGGCCCACGGGAATCTTGCGCATGTGCACACCCAGGATCTGCTCGCGGCCGCGGATGTCGGGCAGCGTCACATAGACCTGGCGGTCGAAGCGGCCGGGGCGCAGCAGGGCCGCGTCCAGGATGTCGGGGCGGTTGGTGGCCGCGACCACGATCACGCCGAGGTTGGTCTCGAAACCGTCCATCTCGACCAGCATCTGGTTCAGCGTCTGCTCGCGCTCATCGTTGCCGCCACCCAGGCCTGCGCCACGCTGGCGGCCCACGGCGTCGATTTCGTCGATGAAGATGATGCAGGGGGCGTTCTTCTTGGCGTTCTCGAACATGTCGCGCACGCGGGCCGCGCCCACGCCGACGAACATCTCCACGAAGTCGGAGCCCGAGATGCTGAAGAACGGCACCTTGGCCTCGCCCGCGATGGACTTGGCCAGCAGCGTCTTGCCGGTACCCGGGGGGCCCACCAGCAGCAGGCCGCGCGGAATGCGGCCGCCGAGCTTCTGGAACTTCTGCGGGTCCTTCAGGAAGTCCACGACTTCCTTGACTTCTTCCTTGGCCTCGTCGCAGCCAGCCACATCGGCAAAGGTGACGGTGTTGTTGTTCTCGTCGAGCATGCGCGCCTTGCTCTTGCCGAAGCTGAAGGCGCCGCCCTTGCCGCCGCCCTGCATCTGGCGCATGAAGTACACCCACACGCCGATCAGCAGCAGCATGGGCCCCCAACTCACGAGCAGCGTCATGAGCAGCGAGCCTTCCTCGCGCGGCTTGACGTCGAACTTGACGTTGTTGTTGATCAGGTCGCCCACCAGGCCCCGGTCGAGATAGGTGGCCGTGGTACGGATGCGGCGATCATCGTTGGTGAGGGCCACGATCTCGGTGCCACCCTGGCCTTCCTGGATCGTGGCGCTCTTGATGCGGTTGCTGCGCACCTCTTCCAGGAATTCCGAGTAGCCCACGGTTCCGGTGCCCGCGCCGGTACGGGTGTCAAACTGTTTGAACACCGTAAAGAGCACCATGGCGATGACCAGCCAGACGGCGACTTTTGAAAACCACTGATTGTTCAAGCGGAACTCCAGATTCAGAAGTAGGTGGGCGGCCACGACAGTGTCATGGAGACGCCATAGCACATTTGGGGAACATTTTAGGCGTTTCAACCCGAGGGCGCCCCCCATTAACCCCGGTGCGGGCCATGGTCACCACAGGCCCGGCACCACCTTTCAGGCGGCCTTCTTCAGCCCCATCCCTACCAGGAAGGTCTCGGATGATTTGTCCCGCGACGCCTTGGGCTTGATCGGCTTGACCACGCGGAAGGTGTCCTTGAACAGTTGCACCAGCTGCGAATAGCCGCTGCCATGGAACAGCTTGACCACCAGGGCGCCTTCAGGCCTCAGGTGGTGCACGGAGAAGTCGACGGCCAGTTCGATCAGATGGGCAATGCGCACCGCATCCACCGATTCCACGCCCGAGAGATTGGGCGCCATGTCCGACACCACCACGTCCACGGGACGGCCCAGCAGCGCCTCCTGCAGTTGCGCCAGCACCGCCTCTTCACGGAAGTCCCCCTGCAGGAACATCACCCCCTCGATGGGCTCCATGGGCAGGATGTCCAGCGCGATGATGGTGCCATTGAGCTGACCCACGGCCGCGCCGCCCGGCGACAGGCGCCGGCGGACATACTGGCTCCACGCACCGGGCGACGCGCCCAGATCCACCACCGTGTGCCCCGGCTTGATGAGCCCGAGCTGCTCGTCGATCTCCTTGAGCTTGTAGGCCGCGCGCGCGCGGTAGCCCTCTTTCTGCGCGAGCTTCACGTAAGTGTCGTTGACATGGTCATTGAGCCACGCCTTGTTCACTTTCTTGCTTTTCGTCTGGACTTTCATCGCGGTCGTCCCGGTCGTTTGAACAGCTTCAAGAAGGGGCCTTCTGTCGGGCCTGCAGCCGCGCAGCACCGGCCTGCCCCCTCCATCACTGGAAATACAAACGCCCGATGCAGCGCATCGGGCGTGGTGGGCCCGCCTGCGCGGGCCGGAACTGCACGGGACGGCCATGCCATCGCCGTGCTTGGTGCCATCACTTCCTCAACAACACCTTCAGTGCATTCTGAAGACGGCGTGCGCTGGCCTCGTCGCCGACGCCGGCAAAGACCTGCGCCGCATCCTGCGCCCAGGTCTGCGCCGGTGCCGGGTCATTGCGGCGCGTGAGCAACTGCAACTGCAGTGCACGGCGCGCGGCGAGCTGATCGGCCGGCGTGGGCACTTCCGCAGCGATCTCCAGCCGCAGCAAGGCCTGCGCCGCATCGGCACCGGTTCCGGCAGGTGCGCCAATGGCCTGGGTCCATGCCGTGCGCACACTGGCAGAGACCTTGCCGCCCAGCTCCTGCACGCTCGGCATCTGCTCGGCATCGCGGCCCTTCCAGGCCGACATCAGCTGCGTGATCGCCTCGCCATGGGCCTGCGCCGCCAGCTTGCGCAGGGCCAATTGCGCATGGTCCATGGCATCACGCTGCGCACGGAATGCGGCATCGCCCAAGCGCGGGCCGCGTTCACCCGCGGCCTCGCGGCCACGCTCACGTCCCATGCCCTCCCGCGGGCCGCGTCCATCACGTCGATCGCGGCGTTCGCCTGCTGCGCGGCCGCCACGCACCTCCGGCGCCGGCGTGGACTTGCGCATGCCCGGACGGTCATCGCCACGCACCGCCACCACCAGGCGCGCCGGAGTCCGGGCCACGGCCGTCTCGCCATCTGCAACGTCGCCCGCTGCACTCGCTCCTGAATCAATAGCTGCTTGCGCTTGCCCCTCCTGGGCAAGCGGCTGATTTTTATCAGAATCATCCGCCCCTGCGCCCTTGTTCGCCTGCTCCTTGATGGCCAGCTCCAGCGCGGCCATGGCCGCACGAATCTGCTGTGCATCCCCCGATGCGTTGGCGGCCTCCAGGGCCTTGGAGGCGTCCAGCACCGCACGGTCACGCGCGCCCAACTCCACGGCCTGGCGGCCGCGCTCTGCCGACTTGCGGTTGAAGGCTTCGTCTATGGGCTTGCGGAAGGCATCCCACAGCTTCTGCTCCTGCCTGCGGTCCAGAGGCACCGACTGCGCCTCCGCCTGCCAGCGCTGCTGCAGCGCCTTGATGGCATCGATGCGCAGCGAGGGCGCCGCTCCCAGGGACGCGGCTTCCTCGATCATGGCGTGGCGCAACTCCAGGCTGGCCTTCTGCGCGGCCTCCAGCGGCGCCGCGGCCAGCGCCAGCGCCTGCTTCCACAGGGGTTGCAATTCGGCGAAAACCTTCTCGCTCACGTGGCCGCCCAGGCGCCAACGCTCGCCGAACTGGTGCAGCGCGCGGTTCACGGCCTTCCAATCAGAGGCCGCCGCACCCGCCTGTTCCTGCGCCCAGGCCTTGACCTCTTCGACCAGGGCCATGCGTTGCGCGCGGTGCTCGGCCCCTTCGGCGCGCACCTTTTCCAGCCAGGCCTCGACCACCTTATGGGCCGCATTGCAGGCCTCGTCGAATTTCTTCCACAGCGCATGGTTCGCCGGTGCACCTTGGTCGGCCTGCTTCCACTGCTCACGCAACTGGCGCAGCGTTTCCTGCATCTTGCGCCCGCCAATGGCCTGCCCTTCCGGGCGGCGCAGCAGGGCTTCGGCACGCGCGAGCAGATCTTCGCGCAGTTGATCGGCGCTCCAGCGCTGCCAGCCCTCCAGTTCACCGGCCGCAACCAGGGCGGCATGCACCTTCTGCTCCAGATCGCCGTCGATCAGCCGGCCATGCACCTTCAGCACGGCGCGCAGTGCCGCGGCGGCGCCAACACTGGCCTTGCCATGTCCTTGCACGGTCTCCTGCTCCAGCTTGGCCAGGGCTTCGCGCACGGCCTGCATGGCTTTCTCACGCACTTCAGGGTCCACCTTCGGCTTGCCAGCGCCCACACGCGCAGCAGGTTGGCCGGCGGCAGCTTCCGCCGGCTGCCCACGCGCAACGCGCAACTCATCGGCCCACACCGGCACGGGTGGCAATGGGGCGGACTCATCCTGCGCGGCGGCAACCGTCTGCGCCAGCGCCGACTGGAAGGCCTCCCACACCACCAACAGCTGCGTGCGCGAGGACTCCAGCAAGGCGGGAAAGCGAGCCTCCACGCTGGGCCAGGCGGCATCGCCCGCCAGTTCCTGCGCCTGTTCCTGCCAGCGGCCCACATCGGCGCTCAGCAGCTCGAGCGCCGATTGCGCGTCCTTCCAAGGCTTGGTGGACAGCACCTCGATACGCTGCGCCAGCAGCACCGCCGCCTCGCGCTGCACCTGCACGCGGTGCTGCAGATCTTCAATGGTCTTCACGCGGTCGTTCAATTGCGCCTTGAGCACCGACAGCGGTTCACGCGACAGAGGCGCCCCGGCCTTGGCGGCGTCGCGCTGCCAGGCCAGTGCATCGGCAATGTTCAGCTTGGGGGCCGCCAAAAGCGCCTCGGCCTTCGCCGCCCATTCGGCCGCGATGGCCTCTTGCCCCTCGGCGCGCCGGATTTCATCCAGGCGTTCGCGCACGGCGCGCGCGGCACCCTTGTCACGCGCGCTCAGTTCCTTGAACACCTCCTGCAGCTTGTCGGTGGCAGGCTGGGTGGCAAGCCACTCCCGGATGCGCGCTGACCGCTCGCCAGAAGTGGCGGCCGAGAAGGCACCGCCTGTCAACGCATCGAGGGGATGCGGCTCGCTGGTTTTGGCCTGGACCGGGGTCGCTTCGGGTGCGTCTGACATTTTGCTGCGAGAAGAAAAGGGGAACATGGATCCAATAGGAAAAGAGGCCGGCCGCCTGCGGCGCCAGCACCATGCCGGAAACCGCGCCTGTGCCCGCTTCCCGGTGAAACTGCTATTTTCGCCCGGTTTTGGCCCGGGCCCGGCCTGCTCCAGATCATGAAGCCCTCAGGCATGGTGCATGGCCTCAGACAGAGCGAACCATCTCAGATGGCAAGCACTACTGTACCGGCTCGGCCCAGGCCAGGCTGCAAGACCTTGTTTCTGCCTTGGACTCAGCGCGTGGCGAGCGTCAATTCTGCCTTGGGCACCCATGCGGCGGCACCCTCTTCCACCGGCTGCAACTTGCTGGCACCCACGAACAGACGGTCCAGTCCGACCTGCCTGCTCGCAAGATAGTCACGCACCGCCACACCACGCGCCAGAGCCAGATCGGGCATGGCATTGCCGGGCACCTCAATGCTCTTTAGGAGCAGTCCCTCCATCTCGCCTTGCGGCAGGTCCTTGGCCAAGCCGATCAGGTTGCGGGGCTTCTTGATGTCGGCACGCTGGTAGACCTCCTTGAGGAGGACCGGATATTCCTCGTCGCTGACCGGCAATACATCACCCGCCGAATCACCGGCCCTGACCGCCGCGCGGCGCTTCTGCGCCTGCGCCAGATCGCGCAAGCGCAGCCGTTTCCACGCCTCCTGCTCGGCCTCCGGCTGGGCCCATCCCACCACGGTCACCTTGAGCGCCGGCCGGTTGTTCAGCTCTTCGGCAATCTTGTCGAGCTGCTGGCGTGCACGCTCGTCCAGGACGGCGCTGCCCGCGGCAAAGGGAATGGCGCCCTGCTCATCCGCACCACCAAGTGCGCCTGCCAGCAGTGAGAACGGCGCCGTGATCGCCTTCATGATGAGATTGCCGATGACCTTGAGGATGACGGCGCCCAAACGGAACTCCGGGTCGTTCAGCGAGCCACTGACGGGCAGTTCCACATCGATCACGCCATTGCGATCGGCCAGCAGGGCCACGGCCAATCGCACGGGGAGGCTGGCGGGCGCCCCCTCCACGGGGTCGCCAAAGGCCAGCTGATTGAGCACCAGCTTGTTGGCGGCCGTGAGCTGCCCATCGGGCTGCACCTTGTAGGAGACATCCATGCTCAGCTTGCCGCGCTCTATGCCATGCCCCGCATATTTGATGCTGTAGGGCGACAGGGGCGGCAATTCCAGGTCACGCATGCGCCCCTGAATATCCAGAGCCAGGGGCGTGACCAGCGGGTTCAGCCGGCCCGTCACCTCCAGCGAGGCCGTTCCCTGCGCGCGGCCGCGCAACTCCAGCTCCGCCATCTGCGGCTCCGTGCCTGCCGCAGCCACGACCGAAGAAAATGCACTGAGCCGGCCATTCAACTCACTGAGGTCCGCCGAGTAATTGGGCTTGATGAAATGGTCCGTGAAACGCACCGCGCCATTCGTCAGCGCCACGGGACCGAACCGTATCTCAGGCGCCATCGGATCGGCCGGATGCACGGCCGCCGAACTGCCTGCAGCCTGCGTTCCGGTAGCGGCAGGCGCCTGGGTTGCCGCGGCCACGGCTTGCTCAGGCGCAGGCGCCTTGCGAATGTCCTGCAGATTGAGGCGACCATTTTCCTGCACGATGATGCGCGCGAAGAAATCGCTCAGCGCCGTCTCCTTCACATCCAGCACCAGCGGCTTTCCCGGCTTGAGGTCCACGGCCACTCCACGCAGGCCCAGGGACTTCCAGCGCAGCAGCTCCTCGCCCGGCGCTGCCACGCGCGAGCCGCCCTCTTCCTGGTCATCCTTGGCGTCATCGGCCGCGGCGCGCACTCGCACCTCATCCAGGGAGACGTCCCCCGCCACCGACACCATGGGGCCCGCGGTCTCCTGCACGTAGCGCATATCCCCCGTGAAACTGCCATCGGCACGGAGAATGTCCACATTCAAGGCCGGCGCCACATAGGGCTCGAACGCGTGCAGCGGCACGTGCTGCGCACGCAGCTTGCCCTGAACGGTCAGATGAGGGGCCATGGCCAGCGAACCCTCGTAGCTCAGTCGCCCCGGCTCGGCACGGCCAGCCGCCACCCGCGTATCCACGCGCACCATGGCCGGAGCCAGCCGGCCATCGGCCAGGGCCACATTCTTCACCTGTGCCTGCAGTCCGGACAGATTGAGCGCTACCGGCCTCACCGCCGTGGCATCGCGAAACGCAAGGCTTGCGCCCTCCACATCCACGGCTGCCAACTTCAGCGTCCACGGCTTGTGTTCGGTTGCCTGCGCAACAGCAGGCCGGGACTGCGGCAATGCCGCGGGCGCCTCGGCCAACCAATCCTCGAACATCCAACCACCCGTCGCCGCGCGCGCGACCAGCACACGCGGCTGCTTCAGGGTCACTGGTCCCAAGGTCAGCTGCCGCTGCGAGAGTGACACCAGGGTATCGCTCATCTCCAAGCGCCCCAGCTCAAGCAGCGAGGTCTGAGCCACATCCACCATTCCGGCCCTGCGCAGGGTCTGGCACTTGTCGCCTCCCGCGCAACCCAAGGCAAGCTTGTCCAGCGACAACGTTGCGAGCTTGGCCGCCATGGCGTCACCGTTCTTAGCCAGGCCTACGTCCGCGTCCAGCATGCCGATCAACGATGGCTTGAGCACGCTCGCCAGATACGGCGCTGCCATGCCCAGGGACAATCCGCGAATGGAGACGGCGGCCTGCGCCAGCACATCGGTCGCCTGGCCCTGGACCGCCAACCGGGCCGCATCGCCATCGGCACCGCCGCCTGACAACTCTGCACTGGCTTGAAATTGCAGCGGCTGCGCGAACGGCAATGCAATGGCCGAAGCATCCAGCTGCAGGTTCTTGGCCATCCAGGCCGCCTTCCCACCCGGCAAGCTGGCATCCAGCCAATCGACCGTGCTGTTGCGCAGGCTCAGCCGCCCGAGCCGGAACTGCCATGGAGCAGCCCCTGCCGCACCAGCAGGCTGCGAGGCCGGCGCCGCTCCGGCTTCGGCGGCCCCGCCCTTGGCCGGGGTCTGCGCCAGACCGGGAATCGCCAAGGCACCAGCGGCATCCCTGCGCAGCCGCGCGTGCGCACCACGCCAGTTAATGGCTTCGATGTCCACGCTGCGCTGCAAGGGCCGTACATCCTTGATCGCCACATGCAGGGCGTCGAAATCCAACAGCCGCTCCCCCTCACCATCGGTCGTTTCCACGCCACGCAGATCCACCACGCCGCTGATTTTGAGCAGGGGCCCGGCCTCCTGCTCAAAACCCAGCTTCAGATCGGCATCCAGCACGCCCGCCTTGAGCCGCACAGGCACGCTATCCGGTATGTAACCGGCAAAAGGCCCCAGGTCGAAGCCTTTGATCTGCATGCTGGCCTCGGTCTTGCGGTCCTCCGCGAAAGGCAAGGTCTGAGCGGCCGAATCGAATGGGCTGCCATTCAACTCGAAAGCCAGCCTGGGCGCCACCTTGACCTGGCGATCCGCCGAAAGATTGCTCAAAAACGGCACATGGAGCTGCATCTGCCGCAATGTGTGCACCTTGCCCACCGTTCGGTCATCGAAATCCACCGAGCCACCCTGCAGCGCAATGTTGTAGAGCGCAAAACGCAACGGCGATGCCTGGTCCGGTTCGGGCTGCGGCTGCGCAAGGCGCGCCAGGACGTCATCGAAGTCGTAGCGACCGGGCGCAGTCTGCGTGACATGCAGCACTGGGCCATCCACCTGCAGTGCATCGATCACCGGCGCCAGCCGCCATAGAGACTGCAACTCGGCATCTATATAGATACGCTCAATCTGGGCCTGGGAGGTCTTGCCGTCCTGGGATGCAATGGACAGCCTGTGCACCGTGGCCTCCAGCGTCCAGGGCAGAAACTCCACCTTGGCAACGGTAACCGTACGCCCCAACAGGGCCGAGGCATGCCGCTCAATCTGCCCCCGAGCGACGGGAGGAATGATCAGCCAGGCCAATACCCAGAGCAATAGCAAGCCGCCCAACGGCCACGCCAGGCGCTTCGCCCATCGATGATTCTTGATTGTTTGCATGATGCGGAACACGCGACTCTCTGAACTGCCCACGCTATTGGATCAGTGAACGCCACCACAACAATGTAAAAAACAGCAAAAAGAAAGCCCGGTGAACGGAAACACTCCGCTCACCGGGCTTGACGGCTGACACAAAGGTCTTTAGCCATCTTTTGCACCGTGGAGATGGTCGTCCCCGGTGCAGGAGGCAAGGTATTGCCTCCAGGGTTTGCCTTGAAAGCGATGGACCAATTGCCTGATGCAGCACTACATGCCTTTCATCAAGTTGGTTTCGCCTCTTCCGGCGGATGCCTGAATCACTCAGGCGCTTCTAAGGTAGCAAACTTGACGGGCACTTTCCAACAGCTTTTCTCAATGATGAGGAACCCATGATTGGGAGTTTCATTTCGCCGCAACTGCTTCAATTGGACTCCGCCCCAAAAACACGCCTGGGTAGCCTCATTTCTGTGGATTTTTACAGTATCTTTAGAATTTTTTAATCTAAAAAATAGAAATGTTAGTGTTGACCATGAATTTAGAGAGCTTCTAGAATCCGCCAGCCTCAAAATTCAGGCCTAGTAAAAACCCTAGCCGTTGCCACCTTCGGCTACGACAGTCCACCAAAAGCCCACGGTGCCATGCGCCGGGCATGGACTGGATGGCACACCAATCCAGGCAAGAGAGCCTGGCAAGACCGAGTCCTCACGAGCCCGTTCATGGCGCTCCCTTCTCAGGACTCGGCTCAGAAAGGAAAAGCTATGACAGCATCAGGAAGAATGATTGCCGGCGTGCGCACCTTCGCGGCCGATGTGATCAGCGGTTTCCTTGAAGTGACTCACAGCGGCTTCGCCCTACTTGGGCTGGCCGTTGCCTTTGCGGCAATCACATTGACGGCGCGCCCCGATCTGCGCGAGGCGGGCGAGGAGCAGCTCATGGGTTGGCTCCAGGCCCGCCAGGTCGCGGAAGTCGGCTTTCCGATGGAACCGATCGCCAGCGACCGCGCGACGGCGATCAACCCCAAAGACCTGCCGCGCGATCAGGCCGCCGTGGCCTTCTGGCTTAGCAAAAAGTACCGCGTCGCCCCCGAACCCCTGGCGGCCCTGGTGACCGAGGCCTATGACATTGGCGCGCGCACCAAGCTGGACCCGACGCTGATTCTAGCCATCATCGCCGTGGAATCGAGCTTCAACCCCTTTGCACAAAGCTCCGTGGGCGCCCAGGGCCTGATGCAGGTGATGACGCGCGTGCACACCGAAAAGTACGAGGGCTTCGGCGGCAAACTAGCCGCATTCGACCCCGTGGCCAACCTGCGCGTGGGCGTGAAGGTGCTGCAGGAATGCATAGCGCGCGCAGGGTCGCTGGAGGGTGGACTGCGCTACTACGTGGGCGCCGCCAACCTGCCGGATGACGGCGGCTACGCCGCCAAGGTGCTGGCCGAGCATTTCCGCCTGCGCCAAGTGGCCGGCAGCCATCCTACGACGCCGCCCGTGCTGTCCACCAAGGCGCCGGCAACGCCTGAGGCCCCCACAACGACACAGACCGCCAGCGAAGAAGTCGCCCTGCTCGGCAAGGTGTGAGGCGCGCTCACCCGCGTTGCAGCGTGCGCCGTCAGCTACACTAACGGTGCACGCAACTGGCGATAGGCGCGGAAGGCCCACAGGGCTCCGCCGCTGACGTGGAAACCGGCAGAAACCCTGTTTTCTGCAAACCACTGGGGAGCGTGCCGCGCGGACGGCAGTAGCCCCGCAGCGATCCGTCGTTCGCCTGGGCAGCCCTTGATTGCCAAGGGACACTTAGTTCATCGGACTGCCATGTACCAACGCAATATTCTTGTCGAACAAACCGATCCCGAGGTGTGGGCCGCCATCCAGGCCGAAGACCGCCGCCAGGAAGAGCACATTGAGCTGATCGCGAGCGAGAACTACGCCTCGCCCGCCGTGATGGCCGCACAGGGCTCGCAGCTCACCAACAAGTACGCCGAAGGCTACCCCGGCAAGCGCTACTACGGCGGCTGCGAAAACGTGGACGTCATCGAACAGCTTGCCATCGACCGCATCAAGCAGCTGTTCGGCGCCGAGGCGGCCAACGTGCAGCCCAACTCCGGCTCGCAGGCCAACCAGGCCGTGCTCATGGCCTTCCTCAAGCCCGGCGACACTATCCTGGGCATGAGCCTGGCCGAAGGTGGCCACCTCACCCACGGCATGCCGCTGAACATGAGCGGCAAGTGGTTCAACGTCGTTTCCTACGGCCTGAACGAGAAGGAAGAGATCGACTACGACGCGCTGGAAGCCAAGGCCCGCGAGCACAAGCCCAAGCTGATCATCGCCGGCGCCTCCGCCTACGCCCTGCGCATCGATTTCGAGCGCTTCGCGAAGATCGCCAAGGAAGTCGGCGCCATCTTCTGGGTGGACATCGCCCACTACGCAGGCCTGGTGGTCGCGGGTGAGTACCCCAACCCCGTGCCCCACGCCGACGTGGTGACCTCCACCACGCACAAGAGCCTGCGCGGCCCGCGCGGCGGCATCATCCTGATGAAGGCCGAGCACGAGAAGGCCATCAACAGCGCCATCTTCCCCGGACTGCAGGGCGGCCCGCTGGAGCATGTGATCGCCGCCAAGGCCGTGGCCTTCAAGGAGGCGCTGTCGCCCGAATTCAAGGCCTACCAGCAACAGGTGACCAAGAACGCCAAGGTGTTCGCGGAAACGCTGATCCAGCGCGGCCTGCGCATCGTGAGCGGTCGTACCGAGAGCCACGTCATGCTGGTGGACCTGCGCGCCAAGGGCATCACGGGCAAGGCGGCCGAGGCCGCCCTGGGCAAGGCCCACATCACGATCAACAAGAACGCGATCCCCAACGATCCCGAGAAGCCCATGGTGACCAGCGGCATCCGTGTGGGCACGCCCGCCATCACCACGCGCGGCTTCAAGGAAGAGGAAACGCGCATCACGGCCAACCTGCTGGCCGACGTGCTGGACAACCCGCACGACGAGGCCAACCTGGAAGCCGTGCGCGCCAAGGTGCACGCACTGACCAGCCGCTTCCCGGTCTACCGCTGATCCGCCGCCGGAACAGCCGCAGCGATGAAGTGCCCTTTCTGCAGCCATCCGGACACCCAGGTCGTTGAAACCCGTGTGTCCGAGGACGGGGACTTCATCCGACGCAGGCGCCAGTGCGGCGCCTGCGACAAGCGCTTCACCACCTACGAGCGGCCGGAAGTCAACTTCCCCACCATCGTCAAGAAGGACGGCCGCCGCGTCGAGTACGCCCGCCACAAGCTGCTCGGCTCCTTCAAACTGGCGCTGCGCAAGCGCCCGGTGAGCACGGTGCAGATCGACTCGGCCATCGAGCGCATCGAGGAAAAGCTGCTCAACCTCGCGCAACGCGAGGTGATCTCCAGCCGCATCGGCGAACTGGTCATGCGCGAACTCAAGAAGCTCGACAAGGTGGCCTACGTGCGGTACGCCAGCGTGTACCGCAGCTTCGAGGACATCGACGAGTTCCGCGCGCTGGTCGATGAAGTGCGCAAGTAAACCAGCGCTCCCCTATTGATAGCTGCCAGCGCCCAATGGACGGGCGCTGCAGCCATTTTTGGCACTCAACCGATACGCGCGGCCGCAATGGGCGCCACGGGCAGCGCCACGTCGCCGCATTGTGCGCGGTGGCGCAGCGCATGGTCCATGACCACCAGTGCCAGCAGCGCCTCGGCGATGGGCGCCGCGCGAATGCCCACGCAGGGGTCGTGGCGGCCCTTGGTGATGACCTCCGTGCTCTGGCCGTGGATGTCGATGGACTCGCGTGGGCTGATGATGGAACTGGTCGGCTTGATGGCGATGGACACCTCGATGTCCTGCCCCGTGCTAATGCCCCCCACGACGCCACCCGCGTTGTTGCTCGCAAAGCCCTGGGGCGTGAGCGAATCGCCGTGCGTGGTGCCGCGCTGGGCCACGCTCGCGAAGCCGGCGCCGATCTCCACGCCCTTGACGGCATTCAGGCCCATCATCACATGGGCGATGTCGGCGTCGAGCTTGTCGAACAAGGGCTCGCCCAGCCCCACGGGCATGCCCGAGGCCTGCACGCGGATGCGGGCGCCGCAGGAGTCACCGCTCTTGCGCAGTGCATCCATGTAGTCCTCGTAGGCCTGCACATCGGCCACCGGGGCGAAGAAGGGGTTGTGGGGCACATGGTCCCAGCTCTCGAAGGCAATGGGCAGCTCGCCCAGCTGCGTCATGCAGGCGCGGAACTCGGTGCCGAATTTTTCCTTGAGCCACTTCTTGGCCACCGCGCCGGCTGCGACGGTGGGCGCGGTGAGGCGCGCGGACGAGCGGCCGCCGCCGCGCGGGTCGCGCAGGCCGTACTTGTGCCAGTAGGCGTAGTCGGCATGGCCCGGGCGGAAGCTCTGGGCGATGTTGGAGTAGTCCTTGCTGCGCTGGTCCGTGTTGCGGATCAGCAGCGCGATGGGCGTGCCCGTGGTCTTGCCCTCGTACACGCCCGAGAGGATTTCCACCGCGTCGGGCTCGTTGCGCTGCGTGACGTGGCGGCTGGTGCCCGGGCGGCGGCGGTCCAGGTCGGCCTGGATGTCGGCCTCGGACAGCGCCATGCCCGGCGGGCAGCCGTCGATCACGCAGCCGATGGCCGGGCCGTGGGATTCACCAAAGTTGGTGACGCAGAAAAGGGTGCCAAGTGTGTTGCCGCTCATGGGCCGCGATTATCCCAGAGGGCCAGGCCGCGCACCGTGCGGTGCACGCAGCGCACAACGCTATCAAAAAAATAGCTGCAAGCGCTTGATAGGTAAGCGCTGGCAGCCCATTTGGCTTGAAAACCGCCTCAGTTGGCGGGACGGGCCTCTTGCGCGGGCCAGTCGCGGATGTAGGCCTTGAGCAGCTTGTTCTCGAAATTCTGGCTGTCCACCACGGCCTTGGCCACGTCGTAGAAGCTCACCACGCCCATCAGCATGCGCTGGTCCATCACCGGCATGTAGCGCGCATGGCGGCCCAGCATCATGCGGCGCACCTCGTCCATGTCGGTCTCCAGCGTGCAGGTCAGCGGCGCATCGTCCATGGCCGTGCGTACCAGCATCGTGCCAACGCTGCCGCCGTTTTTCGTCAGCGCCTGGATCACCTCGCGGAAGGTCAGCATGCCCACCAGGTCGCCATGCTCCATCACCACCAGCGAGCCGATGTCCTTGTCGGCCATGGCCTCGACTGCACGGGCCAGCGGCTCGTCGGGATGCACGGTGTACAGGGTGTTGCCTTTGAGGCGGAGGATGTCGCTGACTTTCATGGGTATCTCCGAATGGTTCCGCAGGCGCTGCGTGCAGCCCTTTCCTCTGGGAAATATAGCCCACAATGGTGCGTTGATTCACCACTTTGGAGACATGGATGCCCGGATATTCCGACCCCGGCTTCGACACGCTCGCGCTGCACGCGGGCGCGCAGCCGGATCCCGCCACAGGAGCGCGCGCCGTACCGATCCACCTGAGCACCTCGTTCGTCTTTGAGTCGAGCGACCACGCCGCCGCCCTGTTCAACCTGGAACGCCCGGGCCATGTGTACAGCCGCATCAGCAACCCCACGAACGCGGTGCTGGAGCAGCGCGTGGCCGCGCTCGAAGGCGGCGTGGGCGCGATCGCCGTGGCCAGCGGCCAGGCGGCGCTGCACCTGTCGATCGCCACGCTGATGGGCGCGGGCAGCCACATCGTGGCCAGCACCGCGCTCTATGGCGGTTCGCAGAACCTGCTGCACTACACGCTGGCGCGCTTCGGCATCGAAACCACCTTCGTGAAGCCCGGCGACATCGACGGCTGGAAGGCGGCCGTGCGCCCCAACACCAAGCTGTTCTTCGGTGAAACCGTGGGCAATCCCGGCCTGGACGTGCTGGACATCCCCACCGTGTCGCAGATCGCCCATGACGCCGGCGTGCCGCTGCTGGTGGACTCCACCCTCACCTCGCCCTGGCTCATCAAGCCCTTCGAGCATGGCGCCGACCTGGTCTACCACTCGGCCACCAAGTTCCTGTCGGGCCACGGCACGGTGATCGGCGGCATCGTGGTCGACGGCGGCAGCTTCGACTGGGACGGCCCCCGCTCGCAAGGCAAGTTTGCCGAGCTGACCCAGCCCTACGACGGCTTCCACAACATGGTGTTCACCGAGGAAAGCACCGTCGGCGCCTTCCTGCTGCGCGCGCGGCGCGAGGGCCTGCGCGACTTCGGCGCCTGCATGAGCCCGCACACGGCCTGGCTGATCCTGCAGGGCATCGAGACCCTGCCGCTGCGCATGGAACGCCATATGCGCAACACCGAGAAGGTGGTGCAGTTTCTCGCCAGCCAGCCGTTCGTGGCGCGCGTGGGCCATCCGCTGCTGGAGTCGCACTCCAGCCATCAGCTGGCGCAGCGCCTGCTGCCGCGCGGCGCGGGCTCGGTGTTCAGCTTCGACCTCAAGGGCAACCGCGAGCAGGGCAAGAAGTTCATCGAGACGCTCAAGGTCTTCAGCCACCTGGCCAACGTGGGCGACTGCCGCAGCCTGGTGATCCACCCGGCCAGCACCACGCACTTCCGCATGAGCGACGAGGCGCTGGCGCAGGCCGGCATCGGCCAGGGCACGATCCGCCTGTCCATCGGCCTGGAAGATCCCGACGACCTGATCGACGACCTCAAGCGCGCCCTGAAGGCCGCGGAGAAGCTCGGCGGAAAGGCAGGTGCGTGATGTACGTGCAAGTCAACGGCGCACAGACCTACTGCTACACCGGCGGCAAGCCCTTCTACGCGGCCAAGCCCACGGTGGTGTTCATCCACGGGGTGCTCAACGACCACAGCGTCTGGGCCCTGCAAAGCCGCTACATGGCCAACCACGGCTGGAACGTGCTGGCCGTGGACCTGCCCGGCCACAGCCGCAGCGGCGGCGATGCGCCCGCCAGCGTGGAGCAGGCGGCCGACTTCATCGGCGCCCTGCTCGACGCGCTGGGCATCGCCCAAGCCGCGCTGGTGGGCCACAGCTGGGGCTCGCTGATCGCGCTGGAGGCCGCCGCCCGCCTGGGTGCGCGCGTCAGCCACCTGGTGCTGGTGGGCACGGCCTATCCCATGAAGGTGTCGCCCGCGCTCATCGAGGCCGCCCAGTCCAACCCGGAGCAGGCACTGCGCATGGTCAACGTGTTCTCGCGCAGTACCCTGGCGCCGCCGTCGGGGGCCGGCTTCTGGGTGTTTGGCGCGGGCATGGCACTGGGCCGGCGCGTGCTGCGCAGCAATCCGCAGGTCAACGTGTTCCACCGCGGCTTCGTGGCCTGCGACAGCTATGCCAATGGCGAGCAGGCCATGGCCGCCATCCAGTGCCCGGTGCTGTTCGCGCTGGGCGCGCAGGACCAGATGACGGCGCCCAAGGCCGCGCAGGGCCTGATCAGCGCCGCGCGCGCCGCTGGCAAGGACGTGCAGACGGCCAGTCTGCCCGTGGGCCACCACCAGATGACCGAGGCGCCGGACGAGACGCTGTTCGCCATCCGCGACTTCCTGGCCCGCAAGCCCGTGGCCGCCTGAGCTCCGCCACCGGCCGCGCCCGCGCACACCGGGTAGGCCGGTGGCTTTTCAGGCCACAGCGCCCGCCTAGCAAGCGCCAATAGCTATTAATAACATAGCAAAAATGGCCAACACCTGGCGCGGCGCAACATTGCCCGTCAGGCCAGCAGCCGGCACAGCGCGCGCAGGCTGTCTACCGTGGCATGGGGCGCCGCGCCGTGCGGCCATTCGGCCCGCGCCGTGTTCAGCCACGCGGCCTGCATGCCCGCGTCCAGCGCGCCCTGCGCGTCCAGCAACGCATCGTCACCCACATGCAACACCTGCGCGGGCGCCACGCCGGCGGCCTGCGCCGCCGCATGGAAGATGCGCGCGTCGGGCTTGGCAATGCCCAGCGCGCCGGCGCTCAGGCTGGCCTTGAAATAGTGGCCGATGCCGATGCGGTGCACGTCGGCATTGCCGTTGGACACGGCCACGACGGGGTAGCGCGTGGACAGGAAATCGAGCGTCTCGAGTGCGTCGGCAAACAGGTCCACGCGATGGCGCTCGGCGAAGAAGAACTCGAACGCCGGCTCGGCCAGCGCGGGATCGTCGCCCGCCTGCGTGAGCGCCAGCCGAATCGACTCGCGCCGCAGCGCCCCCAGGTCGTGCCGCAGATCGGGGCGCAGGTCGGCCATGCGCAGGCGAATGGCGCGCAGCGCCTGCGCGTCGGTAAACAGCGCCGCCGTGGCCGGGGCATGCGCGGCCAGCCAGCCGGCCAGCGCAGACTCGGCCCGCGCCAGGGTGGGCCAGACGGGCCACAGCGTGTCGTCCAGATCCAGTGTGATGGCGCGTATGCGCGACGGGTCCAGCGCATGCGCGGTGGCGGGCCGTGTCGTGCCAGCAGCGGGCGTGGCGGCAGGGGGCGAAGCGAAAGAGGGTGCGGTAGACATGGCGCCGCCAAGAATACTCCACGGATACTCCAGCGCAGCCGTTGGCAGGCCCCGGCCATTTGCCACAATCACCCCATGCGCTCCCCATCCTCTGCCGAACTTGCCCCAGCTTCCACCGTTTCTGCACCCCAGCCACGTACCGCCGTCCTGCTGTGCAACCTGGGCACGCCCGATGCTCCCACGCCCGCCGCGCTGCGCCGCTACCTAGCGCAGTTCCTGAGCGACCCGCGGGTGGTCGAGATCCCGCGCGCGCTCTGGCTGCCGCTGTTGCACGGCATCATCCTGCGCACGCGGCCGGCCCAGTCGGCCGCCAAGTACGCCACGATCTGGACGCCCGAGGGCTCGCCCCTGGCCGTGTGGACGGCCAAGCAGGCCACGATGCTGCGCGGCTGGCTGGGCGAGGCCGGCCAGCAGGTACGCGTGCTGCCCGCCATGCGCTACGGGCAACCCGCCATCGCCGCCCAACTGCAGGCCCTGCAGGCCGAGGGCGTGGAGCACGTGCTGGTGCTGCCGCTGTACCCGCAGTATTCGGGCACGACCACCGCCAGCGTGGTGGACGACGTGGCCGCCTGGGTACGCCGCTCGCGCCACTTCCCCGAACTGCGCTTCGTCAACAGCTACCACGACCACCCGGACTACATCGGCGCCCTGGCGCAGTCCGTGCGCGCGCACTGGCAGCGCGAGGGCGGGCCCGCGGACAAGCTGGTGATGAGCTTTCACGGCATTCCCGCGCGCAATGTGCGCCTGGGCGACCCCTACGCCGAGCAGTGCCACACCACCGCCCGCCTGCTGGCCGATGCGCTGGGCCTGGCGCCGCAGCAGTACCAGCTGACCTTCCAGTCGCGCTTTGGCAAGGCCCAATGGCTGGAGCCCTACACCGAGCCCACGCTGGTCGCGCTGGCCCAGGCGGGCACGCGCCGCGTGGACGTGATGTGCCCCGGCTTCACCGGCGACTGCCTGGAGACGCTGGAGGAGATCAACCAGGAGGCGCGCCACGCCTTCCTGCAGGCGGGCGGGCAGGAGTTCCGCTACATCCCCTGCCTGAACGACAGCCATGCGTGGATTACGGCGCTCAGCCGCATCGCGCAGGAGCATCTGGCGGGCTGGCCGCGCACGTAGCGCATGTAACGCCATGGCGTTATGACGCTCGCACATAAGGTCAATCCCATTTTGTCGTTGGGCCGTGGGTGCTGGGGCGGGACAATCGCGGGCCGTCTTTGCCCCTTGTCCATCGGTATTTGCCATGAAACACCTGCTTGCCCTCGCCGTGATCGCCACTGCCGCCCATGGCGCGTGGGCCGCCCAGCCCCTGCTGACGCCCGCCGAGCTGAACGCCCAGGCGGCGCAGGCCACGCCGCCGCGCGTGATCGACATCCGCGATCCCGCCAGCTATGGCGCCCGGCACATCCCCGGCGCGGTGAACGCCCCCTACGGCAAGTGGCGCGGCCCGGCCAGCAACCCGGGTGAGCTGCCCGACACACCGAAGCTCACGGCGCTCGTGCAGTCGCTGGGCCTCACGCCCTCCACCCATGCCGTGGTCGTCTCCACGGGGGCCGATGCGACCGACTTCGGCGCCGCCGCCCGCGTGTACTGGACGCTGAAGCTGCTGGGCCTGAAGGAGCTGTCCATCCTCAACGGCGGCATGAAGGCCTGGGACCAGGCCGGCCTGCCGCAGACGGCAGAGGTGCCGCAGGCAACGCCCAGCCAGTACGCACCCCGGCTCGACACCGGCCTGCTCGCCACGCGCGAGGACGTGCAGCAGCATGTCCGCCTGAGCAATGCGGCGCTGGTCGATTCGCGCCCCGACGCCTTCTACCAGGGCAAGGTGCGTGCACCGGCGGCCAAGCTCTCGGGCACCCTGCCCGGCGCGCAGCAGCTCGACTTCAACCAGTGGTTCGTGCCCGGCACCAGCACCTTCGTGGACACGGCCACGGCCCAGCGGATCGCCGCCCAGGTCAAGCGCGAGCAGGGCCAGGACATGGTCGCGTTCTGCAACACCGGCCACTGGGCCGCCACCGACTGGTTCGGCCTGTCCGAGGTCGCGGGCCTGCCCGGCGTGAAGCTCTACGCCGGCTCGATGGTGGACTGGACCCAGTCCCCGGAGCCGCCACCCATGGCCAACCAGCCCGGCCGCATGCAATCGCTGGCCTATGACGCCAAGCAGTGGTGGGAACGCAAGTTCAAGTAGGCCCACGCGCCCGCGCAGCAGATTGATGCTCAAATCGGCCTCTAGCGCTTGATACACAAGCGCTAGCAGCTCACTTTTTTGATAACTCCATGAAACGACTCCCTCTCGCGGCCCTGCTGGCCGTCTTCTTCGGCTGGCTGCTGTGGGCCGTCTCGGCGCGCCAGGCCGCGCTGTTCGCCGTGGGCCTGGGCCTGGGCGCGGTACTGGCGGGCCAGCGCTTCGGGTTCACCACGGGCTGGCGCATGCTCATCGAAGACAAGGACGCCAGCGGCGTCATGGGCCAGCTGCTGCTGCTGGCGCTGGCCGCGGCGCTGGCCATGCCACTGCTGGGCCACTACCCCGAACTCACGGCCGCACTGGGCCCGCCCAGCGTCAGCCTGTTGATCGGCGCCTTTGTGTTCGGCCTGTGCATGCAGATCGCCGACGGCTGCGGCAGCGGCACGCTGTACAAGGCCGGCCTGGGCATTCCGATGAATGCCGCCATCCTGCCGCTGTTCGCCCTGGGCAGCTTTCTGGGCTCCATGCACCTGGGCTTCTGGCTCGATCTGGGCCGCACCCAGCCCGTGGGCCTGGTCAGCCGCCTCGGCTGGGTTCAGGCGCTGCTGCTCACGCTGGCCGCGCTGGCCGTGGTTGCCGTGGCCGTGCGCTGGTACGCGGGCCGCGCCAACGTCCGCCTGGGCCGCGCGGCCCAGCCGCTGCTGGTGCGCAAGTGGATGCTGGGTGCGGTGTTGCTGGCGCTGCTGGCCACGCTGAACCTGGTGATCGCCGGCCAGCCCTGGGGCGTGGTCTACGGCTTCGGCCTGTGGGCCGCCAAGATTGCCAGCGCCACCGGTGCGGTCGATCTGGCCGGCAACTGGTTCTGGAGCCAGCCCGGCAACGCCGCACGCCTGCAAGAGAGCGTGCTGCTGGACGTGACCAGCATCACCAACATCGGCATCCTCGGCGGCGCGCTGTGGGTGTCGGCCGGCAAGCCGGCTTCCGCCAAGGCCTTGAACGGCACGCAATGGGCCGTGGCGCTGGTTGCGGGACTGGTGCTGGGCTACAGCTCGCGCCTGGCCTTCGGCTGCAACGTGGGAGCCATGCTGTCGGGCATCTCCACGGGCAGCATCCACGGCTGGATCTGGGTGCCGCTGGCCTTCGCGGGCACGATCTTCGGTCTGCGCATCCGCCGCCATTTCGGCTTCTGAGCGCCGTTTGGAACACAAGGATCGACCATGACACGACACACCACGCTGCGCCTGGCCTTCTGGGCAGTGCTTGCCGCCTTCCTGGCCTGGGACTGGTCCCACTCCAAGCCGGTGGACCTGCGCTTCGAGCCTCCGCTGATCGCCGCCGGCTCGGGCAAGGCCGCCTCGGGCGGACATTGCTCCATGCCGGACTGAGGGCGGCGCCGAATCAGCTCTTGGGGCCGGTGCTGGCGTGGAGGATGGCGCCCCCGACCGGGTGCGCCTTCTCCACCCAGGAGCGCACCCGTTCGGCATCGCCCAGGCGGCTGAATTTGCCGGCGGAATCGAGGAACACCATGATCAGCTTGCGGCCGGCTACCTGCGCCTGCATGACCAGGCAGCGCCCCGCCTCGGAGATGTAGCCGGTCTTCTGCAGACCGATATCCCACGCCGGGCTCTTCACCAGGCGGTTGGTGTTGTTGTACTGCAAGACACGGCGGCCCACGGCCACCTCATGGCTCGGGGAGGTGGACAGCTCGCGCAGCAGCGGGTCGCTGTGGGTCACATTGACCAGCGTGGCCAGGTCATGGGCGCTGGACTGGTTGCTGCTGGACAGGCCCGTGGGCTCGACATAGCGTGTGTCCGTCATGCCCAGCAGCCTGGCCT
Source organism: Diaphorobacter oryzae DSM 22780 (assembly GCF_059568935.1). Classification (NCBI taxonomy): domain Bacteria; kingdom Pseudomonadati; phylum Pseudomonadota; class Betaproteobacteria; order Burkholderiales; family Comamonadaceae; genus Diaphorobacter; species Diaphorobacter oryzae. The sequence goes on from NZ_JCANUL010000001.1 coordinate 528,325, forward strand.
TGGCGTTCATGCGTTCGACGAAGGCGCCCATCCCGCCGGGGAAGGTGCGGCCCAGGGCATGGGCCGCCCGGTTTTCGCTGGACATCAGGGCCAGATGCAGCAGCTCGCCCCGCGACAGCGTGGCACCGACCGTCAGGCGCGAGCCGCTGCCCTTCTCGGTATCCACATCGTCCTGCGTAATGGTGATGGGTTCGTCCATGGGCAGGGCCGCCTCGGAAATCAGCAACCCTGTCATGAGCTTGGTCAGCGAGGCGATCGGCAGCACGGCATGGTCGTTCTTGCTGAGCAGGACCTCTTTGGTGTCCTGGTCGATCACCAGCGCAACGCTGGACTTCAGGTCCAGCGGATCACTCACCTCATGCAGGCCCGCCAACTGGCCGTAGGACAGCCGCGCCGGCTCCGCCGCCATGCGCACCGGCGCCCTTGCGCTGCGCGCAGACACACGGGTGACCTTGGCCGTCACGGCCTTGCGCGGGGCCTTGGCGGCCGACTTGGCCGCCGTCCGCTTGGCCACGGCCGACGTGGATTGTTTCTTGGCAACGGCCTTCTTGCGTTCGGCCGCATGCGCACCAGGCGATGCGAGAGCAAGACTTACGAGCGCCAGGGCCAAGGCCTGGGAAAGACGGGAGGCGATGCGAAAGCGGACGTGCATCATTTGCTCCAAGCAGCAACAACTGTATGGCAGTGTACAGAACTGAAAAAAGTCGCGCAAGATCAATACCTTGCGCGACTCTTTTAGAAAGAGCCTCAATTATAAGACTGCCACTCAGCCCTGGGCGGCCACGCGCTCGGCTTTACTTTGTAACTTGTTCAGGGCGCTCAGGTAAGCCTTGGCCGATGCCACCACGATATCCGGGTCCGCGCCCACGCCATTGACCACCCGGCCGGCGCTTTGCAGGCGCACGGTGACCTCGCCCTGGCTCTCGGTGGAGCCGCTGATGGCGTTGACCGAATACAGCACCATCTCCGCCCCGCTCTGCACGTGCGACTCAATCGCCTTCAGGGACGCATCGACCGGGCCGTTGCCGTCCGACGCACCGCGCACCTCCTTCCCGTCCACGGTAAAGACCACCGTGGCCTGCGGGCGTTCGCCGGTCTCGCTGTGCTGCGCCAGCGACACGAAGCCGAACTGCTCCTTCTCGCTGGTGACGCTCTCGTCGCTCACCAGGGCCAGAATGTCCTCGTCGAAGATCTCGCTCTTGCGGTCAGCCAGTTCCTTGAACTTGGCGAAGGCGGCATTGATCTCGCCCTCGCTCTCCAACTGCACGCCCAGCTCCTGCAGGCGCTGCTTGAAGGCGTTGCGGCCGCTGAGCTTGCCCAGCACGATCTTGTTGGCGCTCCAGCCCACGTCCTCGGCGCGCATGATCTCGTAAGTGTCGCGCGCCTTGAGCACGCCGTCCTGGTGGATGCCCGAGGCATGGGCGAACGCATTGGCGCCCACCACGGCCTTGTTGGGCTGCACGACGAAGCCTGTGGTCTGGCTCACCATGCGGCTGGCGGCCACGATGTGCTGGGTGTCGATGTTGACCTGCAGGCCGAAGTAGTCCTTGCGCGTCTTCACGGCCATGACCACCTCTTCCAGCGAGCAGTTGCCCGCGCGCTCGCCCAGGCCGTTGATGGTGCACTCCACCTGGCGCGCCCCGCCGATCTTCACGCCCGCCAGCGAATTGGCCACGGCCATGCCCAGGTCGTTGTGGCAGTGCACGCTCCAGATGGCCTTGTCGCTGTTGGGCACCTTCTCGCGCAGCGTCTTGATGAAGTTGCCGTACAGCTCGGGAATGGCGTAACCCACGGTGTCGGGGATGTTGATGGTGGTGGCGCCTTCCTTGATGACGGCCTCGCACACGCGGGCCAGGAAGTCGATCTCGCTGCGATAGCCGTCTTCCGCGCTGTACTCGATGTCTCCCGCCAGGTTGCGCGCGAAGCGCACGGCCTGGATGGACTGCTCCAGCACCTGCTCGGGCGTCATGCGCAGCTTCTTTTCCATGTGCAGCGGGCTGGTGGCGATGAAGGTGTGGATGCGCCCGCGGTTGGCGCCCTTGAGCGCCTCGGCGGCGCGCGCGATGTCGCGGTCGTTGGCGCGCGCCAGCGAGCACACGGTGGAATCCTTGATCGCGTTGGCGATGGCCTGTATGCACTCGAAGTCGCCATTGGAGCTGGCGGCGAAGCCGGCCTCGATCACATCCACCTTCAGACGCTCCAGCTGCCGGGCGATGCGCAGCTTCTCGTCGCGCGTCATCGATGCGCCCGGAGACTGCTCGCCGTCGCGCAAGGTGGTGTCGAAAATGATGAGTTTGTCGGTGGTCATGGGTTGCCTCTGTCGTTTTGGTGGGAATGAATGGCTATGCCGCAACGGCCTGCGCCTGCGGCGCACGCTGCATGCCCGAGAGAATGGCGCGGATGGACGCGGAAACGATGTTGGCATCCATGCCGACACCGTACACCGTGTACTGCTCGTCGATCCGCATCTCCACGTAGGCCACGGCCTTGGCGTTGGCGCCCTCGCTGATGGCGTGTTCGTTGAAGTCCAGCACCCGCACTCCTCGGCCAAGCGCTGAGGACAGAGCCTGCACAAAGGCATCTATGGGGCCGGTCCCCTCGCCTTCGATCTCAAGCCTCTCGTCCTGCCACTGCAGGCTGGCCGTCAAAGCGACGGTGCCACTTTCACCCTGCATGCGGTAGGCCGGCGTCACCGCGGCACCGAAGCGGTATTCACGCTGGAAAAGTTCCCACAGATCGGCCGCCGTCAACTCCTTGCCGCTGGCGTCCATCTCGCGCTGAACGGCCTGGCTGAACTCGATCTGCAGGCGACGCGGCAGTTGCATACCGTATTCCGTCTCCAGCAGGTAGGCCATGCCGCCCTTGCCCGACTGGCTATTGACGCGGATCACCGCCTCGTAGCTGCGGCCCAGGTCTTTGGGGTCGATAGGCAGATAGGGAATCTCCCACACGTCATCCGGGCGGCGCGCGGCGAAGCCCTTCTTGATGGCGTCCTGGTGCGAACCCGAGAACGACGTATAGACGAGGTCGCCCGCATAGGGATGGCGCGCCGGCACAGGCAACTGGTTACAGTGCTCCACCTCGGCGCGGATGGCGTCGATGTCCGAGAAATCCAACTCCGGCGAGACGCCCTGCACGTACATGTTGAGCGCGACGTTGACGATGTCGAGGTTGCCAGTGCGCTCGCCGTTGCCGAACAGGCAGCCTTCCACGCGGTGGGCGCCGGCCATCAGCGCCATCTCGGCAGCGGCCGTGCCGGTACCGCGGTCGTTGTGCGGGTGCACGGACAGCACCACCTCGGGCCGGCCTGCGAAGCGCCGCGCCATCCACTCGATCTGGTCGGCAAAGATGTTGGGCGTGGACGCCTCCACGGTCGTTGGCAGGTTCAGGATGATGGGACGACCCGGGCCCCAGGCGGTGATCGCCGTCTCGCAGGCCTGCAGCGACACGTCGAGCTCGGCCAGACTGAAGGTCTCGGGCGAATACTGCAGCACCCATTCGGTTTCGGGCCGTGCATCGGTGAGTTCGCGCACCTGGTGAATGTGGCGCTCCACCAGCGCCATGACCTCGGGCACCTCCATGCCGAACACCACCGTACGCCACACGGGCGCCACGGCGTTGTATACGTGGACGATGACCCGGCGCGCGCCCTGGACGGCATCGACGGTGCGCCCGATCAGCTCCTCGCGCGCCGGCGTCATCACCTGGATGGTCACGTCGTCGGGAATGCGGTCCTCGTCAATGAGCTTGCGCACGAAGTCCCATTCGATCTGGGACGCGGCGGGGAAGCCCACCTCGATTTCCTTGAAGCCGATGCGCACAAGCATCTCGAACATGCGCAGCTTGCGCTGCAGATCCATGGGCTCAATAAGCGCCTGATTGCCGTCGCGCAGGTCGGTGGACAGCCAGATGGGTGCACGGGTGATCTGCGCGTCGGGCCACGTGCGATCCTTGAGCCGCACGGGAGTGAAGGGGCGGTACTTGGTGGAGGGGTTCTGCAACATTGGAGCTCTCTTTCGTGGAACAGCAGTGAATCTGGCCTGTGCCCCAGCGACTCCAAGAAACAAAAACGGCCCGTCGCTGGTGCTCACGGGCCGTGGAAGTAGGTGTGTGTACGCGCGCGCTACTATGCCTGCCCGTTGGACAAGATCGGTAGTAGGGCTAGCGACAGGAATTGCATGCGGGGAACTCTAGCACAAAACACGGCCCGTCGCCGCCAGCCCGCCTCACTCATGCAGGCCCCGCTCTTCGGGTTCGTCCTTGGAGGTACTGATCACGCTGGCGCGATGGCCCTTCGCGCGCCGCCACCAATACACGCCATAGCCGCTCACGCCGTAGAACACGAAGATGCTGAACAGCACGGTGGGCGCATGGATGTTGATGATGGCGATGCCCAGCACGATGAGCACGATGGCGGTAAAGGGCACGCTGCGCTTGAGGTGCAGATCCTTGAAGCTGTAGAACGGCGCATTGGTGACCATGGTGAGCCCGGCATACAGGGTCAGCGCAAACATCACCCAGGTCAGCTGCTCCCAGGTCAGCAGCCCGTCCTGGCCGCGCTCCAGGCCGGCGTCGGCCAGCAGCCAGATGAAGCCCGTCACCAGCGCCGCCGCCGCCGGCGACGGCAGCCCCTGGAACCAGCGCTTGTCCACCGTGCCCGTGTTGACGTTGAAACGCGCCAGGCGCAGCGCGGCGCAGGAGCAATAGACGAAGGCCGCGATCCAGCCCCAGCGGCCCAGGCCGCTGAGCGCCCACTCGTAGGCGATCAGCGCCGGCGCCACCCCGAACGAGACCATGTCGGACAGCGAATCCATCTGCTCGCCGAACGCGCTCTGGGTATTGGTCATGCGTGCCACGCGCCCGTCCAGGCTGTCGAGCACCATGGCACAGAACACACCCGCGGCCGCGAAATCGAAGCGGCCATCCATGGCCATGACGATGGCGTAGAACCCGCCGAAGAGCGCCGCCAGCGTGAACAGGTTGGGCAGGACGTAGATGCCCTTGCGGCGCTTGCGCACCATCACGCCTGCGCCCTCGGCAGCGTCATTGCCATCATGCATTCAATTGACCTCCAGCGCCCTACCATCAAGCGCGAATAGCTATTAAATTTATAGTAACCGTCTTTCCGCGCACCGGCGGAAAAGATGCAGTGTATCCGCTGCACCCACGCAAAAAAGGCCACCGAAGTGGCCTTGTGTCAGCGCGGCAGGCACGCGGCGTGGGCCGCGTGCTGCGCATCAGTTGCGGGTCTGGTCGACCAGCTTGTTTTTGGCGATCCAGGGCATCATGGCGCGCAGCTGGGCACCCACCACTTCGATGCTGTGGTCGGCGGTGTTGCGGCGGCGGGCCGTCATGCTCGGGTAGTTCAGGCGGCCTTCCTGGATGAACATCTTGGCGTAGTCGCCGTTCTGGATGCGCTTCAGGGCGTTGCGCATGGCCACGCGCGACTGCTCGTTGATCACCTCAGGGCCGGTCACGTACTCGCCGAACTCGGCGTTGTTCGAGATCGAGTAGTTCATGTTGGCGATGCCGCCTTCGTAGATCAGGTCCACGATGAGCTTGAGCTCGTGCAAGCATTCGAAGTAGGCCATCTCGGGGGCGTAGCCGGCCTCGACCAGGGTTTCGTAGCCCATCTTGATCAGCTCGACGGCACCGCCGCACAGCACGGCCTGCTCGCCGAACAGGTCGGTCTCGGTCTCTTCCTTGAAGTTGGTCTCGATGATGCCGGCCTTGCCGCCACCATTGGCCATGGCGTAGGACAGGGCCAAGTCACGGGCCTTGCCGGACTTGTCCTGGTGCACGGCCACCAGGTGGGGCACGCCGCCGCCCTGGGTGTAGGTGTTGCGCACGGTGTGGCCGGGGGCCTTGGGGGCCACCATCCACACGTCCAGGTCAGCGCGGGGCACGACCTGGTTGTAGTGCACGTTGAAGCCGTGGGCGAAGGCCAGCGAGGCGCCCTGCTTGATGTGGGGCTCGACGTTGTTCTTGTAGACCTCAGCGATCTGCTCGTCGGGCAGCAGGATCATGACCACGTCGGCGGCCTTCACGGCGTCGTTCACTTCCAGAACGTTCAGGCCGGCCTTGCCGACCTTGTCCCACGATGCGCCGCCCTTGCGCAGGCCGACCACGACCTTCACGCCGCTGTCGTTCAGGTTCTGGGCATGGGCGTGGCCTTGCGAGCCATAGCCGATGATGGCCACGGTCTTGCCCTTGATCAGGCTCAGGTCACAGTCTTTGTCGTAGAAAACTTTCATGATCGCTCCGGTTGAAATTCTGTTCAGGTGGAAATGAGGGGAAAACGGGGATTGTCTTACACGCGCAGGATGCGCTCGCCACGGCCGATGCCACTGGCACCCGTGCGCACGGTTTCCAGGATGGCGGTACGGTCGATGGCCTGCAGGAAGGCGTCGTTCTTGGACTGGTCGCCGGTCAGCTCTATCGTGTAGCTCTTTTCGGTGACGTCGATGATGCGGCCGCGGAAGATGTCGGCCATGCGCTTCATCTCCTCGCGCTCCTTGCCGACGGCGCGCACCTTCACCATCATGAGCTCGCGCTCGGTGTAGGCACCCTCGGTGAGGTCGACCACCTTCACCACCTCGATGAGGCGGTTCAGGTGCTTGGTGATCTGCTCAATCACGTCGTCGGAGCCCGTGGTCTGGATGGTCATGCGCGACAGCGATGCATCCTCGGTGGGCGCCACGGTGAGCGACTCGATGTTGTAGCCACGGGCCGAGAACAGGCCGACCACGCGCGACAGCGCGCCGGGTTCGTTCTCGAGCAGAACGGCAATGATGTGTTTCATGGGTGCAGATTCCTCTTTTCGCTGCCCTCCCCCGCGCACGGTAATGCGCAGGCTCGGCAGGCAATAGATTCGTCAAAAGTGAATGCTATCCATTTGATAGCTTCTTGCGCTTGATGAACAAGCGCTGGAGGCCGATTGTGCTTAAAGGTCTTCCGACCCCAGCAGCATCTCGGTAATGCCCTTGCCGGCCTGCACCATCGGGAACACGTTCTCGGTGGGGTCGGTACGGAAGTCCAGGAACACGGTGCGGTCCTTGAGCTTGCGCGCCTCGCGCAGCGCGGGCTCCACATCGCGAGGGTGCTCGATCAGCATGCCCACGTGGCCGTAGGCCTCGGCCAGCTTCACGAAGTTGGGCAGCGCGTCCATGTAGCTGTGGCTGTAGCGGCCGGAGTATTCGATCTCCTGCCACTGGCGCACCATGCCCAGGTAGCGGTTGTTCAGCGAGCAGATCTTGATCGGCGTGTTGTACTGCAGGCAGGTGGACAGCTCCTGGATGTTCATCTGCACCGAGCCTTCGCCGGTGATGGTGAACACCTCGGCATCGGGCTTGGCCAGCTTGATGCCCATGGCGTAGGGAATGCCCACGCCCATGGTGCCCAGGCCGCCCGAGTTGATCCAGCGGCGCGGCTCGTCGAAGCGGTAGTACTGCGCGGCCCACATCTGGTGCTGGCCCACGTCGGACGTGACGTAGGTGTCCGTACCCTTGGTCATGTTCCAGAGCGTCTCGACCACATACTGAGGCTTGATGACCTCCTGGTTGCCGCGGTCGTACTTGAGGCAGTCGCGGCTGCGCCAGCCCTCGATCTGGTCCCACCAGGCCGCGAGCGCGCCGGCTTCGGGGCGCGTGGTCGTCTCGCGGACCATGGAGATCAGCTCGGTCAGCACATCCTTCACGTCGCCCACGATGGGAATGTCCACCTTCACACGCTTGGAGATCGAGGAAGGGTCGATGTCGATGTGGATGATCTTGCGGTCGTTCTGCGCAAAGTGCTTGGGGTTGCCGATCACGCGGTCGTCGAAGCGCGCACCCACGGCCAGCAGCACGTCGCAGTTCTGCATGGCGTTGTTGGCCTCGATCGTGCCGTGCATGCCCAGCATGCCCAGGAACTTGCGGTCGCTGGCCGGATAGGCGCCCAGGCCCATCAGCGTGTTGGTAACCGGGTAGCCCAGCATATCCACCAGGGTCCGCAGTTCATTGCAGGCATTGCCCAGCAGCACGCCGCCGCCGGTGTAGATGTAGGGGCGCTTGGCCGTCAGCAGCAGCTGCAACGCCTTGCGAATCTGGCCCCCGTGCCCCTTCTTCGCGGGGTTGTAGGAGCGCATTTCCACGCTCTGCGGGTAGCCCTGGTAGGCAGTCTTCTTGAACGAGACGTCCTTGGGAATGTCCACCACCACGGGGCCGGGCCGGCCGGTGCGCGCGATGTGGAAGGCCTTTTTCAGCGTCACTGCCAGATCGCGCACATCCTTGACCAGGAAGTTGTGCTTGACGATGGGGCGCGTGATGCCCACGGTGTCGCACTCCTGGAAGGCATCCAGCCCGATGGCGGGCGTGGGCACCTGGCCGGAGATGATGACCATGGGGATCGAATCCATGTAGGCCGTGGCAATACCCGTGACGGCATTCGTCAGCCCGGGGCCGGACGTGACCAGCGCTACGCCCACCTCGCCCGTGGCACGGGCGTAACCATCGGCGGCGTGCACGGCAGCCTGCTCGTGACGCACCAGCACGTGCTGGATGGTGTCCTGCTTGTACAGCGCATCGTAGATGTAGAGCACGGCACCGCCAGGGTAGCCCCACATGTACTGGACGTTCTCGGCCTGCAGGGCCTTGACGAGGATTTCGGCGCCCATGAGTTCCTGGGAGCCCGATGCGGAGGGATTGTTGCCGTGCGATGCAGCGGCCGCCGAAGTCAATTCGGCCTTAGAGATTTCCATGATCAACCTTTGCGAATTTCTCTAACGAAAAACCTTGGGTGCCCCTCGTGCGTGCTCTTGTGAAGCCGCCTTGGGACTTGAGGCCTCGGCCATGGGCGCTATGAGTGCTACGCCGGACCGGGACCCGTTTGCCTTTTTGAATTGCAGGGCCGATTATTGCACTGCACACACCGCCTGGCGCGGCCATACGCAAAAAAAACCGCGCCAATGCCATAATGGCCGGCTTCAGCCTGCGCCGCGTGCCCCTTTGACGCTTCAGCCCGCCCCTCAGGGGCCTTTCGTTCCTTGGCTACAGAACAAGAGCTTTCCGACTTCCTCAAAAGCGTGGACAAGCGTGCCTTCAAGCGCGCGCTCTACCACGTCCGCAACGAGGAAGCCGCCTTGGACATCGTCCAGGACAGCATGCTCAAGCTCGCGGAGCACTACGGAGACAAGCCGCCGGGCGAACTGCCCATGCTGTTTCAGCGCATTCTCACGAACTGCACCCTGGACTGGTTTCGTCGGCAAAAGACCCGCAACGCGCTGTTTTCCAGCCTCAGCGACTTCGAGGGCCCCGGCGAGGATGGCGCCGATTTCGATCTTCTCGAGGTCCACGCCGCCGCGCCCGAGGGCGAACTGGCGCAAAGCGCGGAAGATGCCGTTCGGCGCACGCAAGTCCTGCGCAGCATCGAAGCGGAAATCCAGGAATTGCCCGCGCGTCAACGCGAGGCATTTTTGATGCGTTACTGGGAAGAAATGGACGTCGCGGAAACGGCTGCCGCCATGGGTTGCTCAGAAGGCAGCGTCAAGACACATTGTTTCCGTGCCGTCCAAACCCTCAGCAAGGCACTGAAGGCCAAAGGAATCGTGCTATGAACCGCACCTCAGAACCCACCATGGAAGCATCCCAGGCGGCCGACGCGTACGCGCGCCGCATCGCCACGCGCCTCACGCACGGCAGTGCGGATCTGCCTTACGACATCACCGAACGCCTGCGCGCCGCCCGCATGCAGGCCCTGGGCAAGCGCAAGATGCCCGCGGCCCAGACCGTCAGGCACGCCCCGGTGGCCACGCAGGTCACCTCGCAAGGCTCCACCGCCACCCTGGGCGGCTGGGGCAGCGAGGGCGGCAACTGGTGGCGCGCACTGGTGTCCGCCGTTCCGCTGACAGCCCTGTTCGCGGGTCTGGTTTTCATCAACATGGTGCAAGATGAGACAGTAGCCACGGAAATTGCCGAGGTGGACGCCGCTCTGCTGACGGACGACCTGCCCCCCTCGGCCTACGCCGATCCGGGCTTCCTTCAGTTCCTCAAGTCTGACACCCAGACCCAGTAACACCCTACCCACTTGCCGCCGTCTGCATGCACGTCTCGCCTCCGCACGCCCCCCCCCACAAGTCGCCAGCAATCCTGCTGGCTTTTGTGTTGCTGGGTCTGCTGGCGGTGGCTGGCTGGAAGATGGCGGCCTATGTGCGCGTCGCGCCCAGCACTCCCGTCCCCGTGGAGGCGCTGGGCGGGGGCAAGCACAAGGTCCATGGCGAAGCCCGGGCAACCCCCCAGCCGGAGGCAGGCCCGCCGTGGAGCGCGCTGAACACTGCCCAGAAGGAAGCGCTCTACCCGCTGGCCGAGCGCTGGAGCGTGCTGAGCGAGGTGCAAAAGCGCAACTGGCTGACCCTGGCGGCGGGCTTTCATGCGCTATCCCCGGAAGAGCAAGCCAAGATGCTCGACCGCATCACGGACTGGGCCAGCCTGAGTGCCCAGCAGCGCAGCCAGGCACGGCTGAACTACGCGGCAGCCAGCAAGCTCACCCCCAACAGCAAGCGCGCCCAGTGGGAGGCATACCAGGCCCTGAGCGCAGAGGAAAAGAAACGACTGGCGGCCAAGGCCGCCCCCAGGCCCACGGGCGCCGCCACCTCCGTACGCCCGGTTTCGCCCAAGAAGCTGGCACGCGTGCCAGCGGCCACCAGCGCGCCGCCCGCCGTGCTCAACCCGCCGAAAATCCAGGCACCTGCGGAGTTCCACTCCCCCCAGGCCCTGCCCGTACCGCCCCCGCCCCCACCGGTCGTGGTAGAAACCATGGCGATTCCAGCCCCATCGGCCGTGCCTGCGCCGCTGCCGCCGCTGCCACCCGCCTCCGAGCCAGAGGTGAAGGAAGAGCCGCTGCACGACCTCACGCCGTTGCACCCGCCCCAGTAAACGCCCGTCGACCTGTTCCCGCATCGCATGCCCGCCTCCAGCCAGCCAGGCACCGCCCTGCCACCTTCCGCCGGAGCCCCATCCGCGCAGACCCCGATGACCAGCAGCGGCATGGCGCCGCCGCTGCGCCGGCGCATGGCCTGCTGGCTGTATGAGGGCATGCTGATGTTCGGCGTGGTGTTCATCGCCGGCTACCTGTTCGGCACGCTGACGCAGACGCGCCATGCGCTGGACAACCGCCATGCGCTGCAGGCTTTTTTGTTCGTCATCTTCGGCATCTACTTCGTCTGGTTCTGGTCCCGGGGGCATACCCTGGCCATGAAAACCTGGCATATCCGCATGGTGGACCGCCAGGGCCGCGCCATCAGCCAGCCACGCGCCCTGCTGCGCTACGTGCTGAGCTGGCTGTGGTTCCTGCCGCCACTTGCGGCCATCGCACCGTTCCATCTGTCGGGCGGAGAATCCACCGTACTCGTCCTGGGCTGGGTAGCCGTCTGGGCCCTGCTGAGCCGCTTCCACCCGCAGCGCCAGTTCTGGCACGACGCGCTGGCGGGCACCCGCCTGGTGCACCACGAGGTGCCGCCACGTCCACGCAAGAAGAAATAGCGGGCAGGTTTTCCCTTTCCCGCGCGGGCACAACCCCGTTCCCACCCAGAACACCTGCTGCCGGCGCGACCATCTCCAACACATGCCCAACGACTCGACCGTCCACCCCCACAAGCGCCGCACCGGCCTGAACCGGCTATGGCATGCGACGGGCTATTCCCTGGTGGGCCTGCGCGCGGGCTGGGGGGAAAAGGCCTTCCGTCAAGAAGTCCTACTGGCCGCCGTGCTGCTGCCGCTATCGCTTTGGCTGGGGCAGGACTGGGTGCAGGTGGCCTTGCTGGCAGGCTCCGTGGTGCTGGTGCTGATCACCGAGCTGCTCAACTCCGGCATCGAGGCGGCGATTGACCGCATCGGCCTCGAACTGCACGACCTGTCCAAACGCGCCAAGGACATGGGCAGCGCCGCCGTGCTGCTCAGCCTGCTGCTGTGCGCCGGCATCTGGGCTGCAGCGCTCTATCAAAGGTTTTTTCATGGCTGACGTCGCTTTTTCGATCTGCGTGTACCTGGGCTCCCGCCCGGGCAACAACCCCTTGTTCACCGAGGCCGCCGTGGCCGTGGGCCGCTGGATTGGCGAGCATGGCGGGCAGTTGGTCTATGGCGGTGGCCGCAGTGGCCTCATGGGCACGGTGGCCGAGGCCACCCGCCAGGCCGGCGGCCGCGTGGTGGGCGTGATCCCGCAGGCCCTGGTGGACAAGGAGCTGGCCAACCACCAGTGTGACGAGCTGCACATCGTCACGAGCATGCACGAGCGCAAGGCCATGATGGCAGAGCGCAGCGACGCCTTCGTGGCCCTGCCCGGCGGCATCGGCACGCTGGAGGAGCTGTTCGAGGTCTGGACCTGGCGCCAGCTGGGCTACCACGACAAGCCTATCGGCCTGCTCGACACCGATGGCTACTACACCGACATGCTGGGCTTCTTGCAGCACGCCGTGCGCAGCGGCCTCATGGGCGAGTGGCAGATGGGACTGATCCGCACGGGGAGCGAGCCCGATGCCCTGCTCGCCTCGCTGGTGCAGGACGCGGGCGCCAACGCCGAGGCCATTCCGCTGCGCAGCGTGATCTGAACAGACGGCGGCGCCCGCCGCGTCGTCACACGGCCGCGTCGTCCAGATCGCCCGTGCGGATGCGCACCACGCGCTCCACGGCGGTCACGAAGATCTTGCCGTCGCCGATCTTGCCGGTGCGCGCGGCATTCACGATGGCGTCCACGCAGCGGTCCACGTCCTCGGTGCGCACCACCACCTCGATCTTCACCTTGGGCAGAAAGTCCACCACGTATTCGGCACCGCGGTACAGCTCGGTATGACCCTTCTGGCGGCCGAAGCCCTTCACCTCGGTCACGGTCAGGCCCGTCACGCCGCATTCGGCCAGCGCCTCCCGCACCTCTTCCAGTTTGAAGGGCTTGATGACGGCGGTGATCATTTGCATGGCGGGAACTCCTGAATGGTGGGTAAAGGCGGTGGGCATGGCCCCGGGCAGCGCAGCAACGTGGCGGCGGCTCAGGCCCTGAACTGGTTGGTGATGGGGTAGCGCCAATCCTTGCCGAAGCTGCGGCGCGTGACGCGCACCCCCACGGGCGCCTGGCGGCGCTTGTACTCGTTTATCTTGATGAGGCGGGTCACGCGTTCCACGTCGGCCCGGTCAAAGCCCGCGCGCACGATGTCGTCGATGGGTTCGTCATTTTCCATGTAGCGCTCGACGATTGCATCGAGCACCTCATAAGGCGGCAGGCTGTCCTGGTCTTTCTGGTCGGGGCGCAGCTCGGCGCTGGGCGGCCGCGTGATGATGCGCTCGGGAATGGGGTTGGCGCCCGTGCCGTAGGGGTCATGGGCATTGCGCCAGCGCGCCAGCGCGAACACGCGGGTCTTGACCACGTCCTTGATGACGGCAAAGCCGCCGGCCATGTCGCCATAGAGCGTGCAGTAGCCCGTCGCCATCTCGCTCTTGTTGCCCGTGGTGAGCACCACGCTGCCGAACTTGTTGGACAGCGCCATGAGCAGCGTGCCGCGGATGCGCGCCTGCAGGTTCTCCTCGGTCGTGTCTTCGGGTAGGCCGGCGAAATGCAGCGCCAGCGCGGCCTGGAAGGCCTCGAACTGCGGTGCGATGGCGATCTCGTCGTAGCGCACCTGCAGGCGCTCGGCCATGTCGCGCGCGTCGATCCAGCTGATGTCGGCCGTGTAGGGCGAGGGCATCATCACGGTGCGCACCTTGTCCGCGCCCAAGGCGTCCACGGCGATGGCCAGCACCAGGGCCGAATCGATGCCGCCCGACAGCCCCAGCAGCACGCCGGGAAAGCGGTTCTTGCCCACGTAGTCGCGCACGCCCAGCACCAGGGCCGACCACAGCTCGGCCTCCCAGCTTTCTTGCGGCGCCACCTCTGCTTCAATATTGATAGCTGCTTGCGCTTTATCCACCTGCGCAAACAGCAATTTTTCTTCAAATCCCGGCGCGCGTGCCACCACGCTGCCGTCGGCCGCCAGGGCGAACGATCGGCCCTCGAACACCACCTCGTCCTGCCCGCCCACCAGATGGGCGTAGACCAGGGGCAGGCCCGTCTCGCGCACGCGCTCGCGCATGACCTGCTCGCGCTCGGCGCCCTTGCCCAGGTGGTAGGGCGAGGCGTTGAGCGTGAGCAGCATCTGCGCCCCCGCCTCCCGCGCGCGGCGGGCGGGGCCGGGGAACCAGGCGTCCTCGCAGATCAGCAGCCCCATGCGCACACCCTCGACCTCGAACACACAGCTGCTCTGGCCCGGCACGAAATAGCGGCGCTCGTCGAAGACACCGTAGTTCGGCAGCTCCTGCTTGGCATAGGTCTGCTCGACGCGGCCCGCGCGCAGCACGCTGGCGGCGTTGTGGCACAGGCTGTGGTCGGCCTCGCCCACGGCGTGGCGCATGCGCTGCGGATGGCCCACCACCACGGCCAGGCCCGGCAGTTCGGCCGTCGCGGCGGCGATCTCGGACAGCGCCTGCTCGCAGGCGGTCAGGAAGGCCGGGCGCAGATACAGGTCTTCGGCCGCATAGCCGCACAGGGCCAGCTCGGGCGTGAGCAGCAGGCGGGCGCCGGCGGCATGGGCCTGGCGCGCGGCGTGGATGATTTTCTGGGCATTGCCCTGCACGTCACCCACCACGAAATTGAGCTGGGCGATGCTGATGACGAATGGCATACGGGGAGATGAAAAGACTCGATCCATTATGTCACCCGGTGCCCCCATGCCCCGCGGGGCAACGGCTTTGGCGCCATGATGGGCGCCCCGCATTCCACGCCCGTCCGCCGCCCTTGTCCGCCCCCGCCCCCCGCTACGAACTTCGCCTGCATGATTCGGCCACCCAGGTCGATGCCGCCGCCTGGAATGCCCTGCTGGACATGCAGGCGCAGGCCACGCCGTTCATGCGCCACGCCTACCTGGCCGCGCTGGAGGCCAGCGGCAGCGCCACGCCGCGCACGGGCTGGACGCCCTGCTTCGTGACCCTGTGGCAAGGCAGCACCCTGTGCGCGGCCTGCGCCCTCTACGTCAAGGCGCATTCCTACGGCGAATATGTCTTCGACTGGGCCTGGGCCGATGCCTACGCGCGCCACGGCCTGGCGTACTACCCCAAGGCCGTGGCGGCCGTGCCCTTCACGCCCGTGCCCGGCACGCGGCTGCTGGCGCGCGATAGTGCTGCACGGGCCGCGCTGCTGCAGGCTCTGCTGGCCTGGGCGGGCGAGGCCGGCTTGTCGTCGCTGCATCTGCTGTTCGCTGGCGAGGAAGATGTGGCCGCCGCAAGCGCGGCCGGGCTCATGCTGCGCCACACCGTGCAGTTCCACTGGCACAACCGGCACCCCGCAATCCACGGCGCCGACGGCGGCAGCTTCCGCGACTTCGACGACTTCCTGGCCTCGCTGTCGCAGGACAAGCGCAAGAAGATCCGGCAGGAACGCCGCCGCGTGGCGGAGGCCGGCGTGCGGTTCCGCGTGCTGCGTGGCGGCGAGATCACGGCCGCCGACTGGGACTTCTTCTACCGCTGCTACGAACGCACCTACCTGGAACACGGCAACCCGCCCTACCTCACGCGCGCGTTCTTCACGCAGATGCAGCGGCACATGCCCGAGGCCTGGGTGCTGTTCGTGGCGGAACGCGCGGGCCGCCCAATCGCTAGCAGTTTGATAGCTATCAGCGCTTATCTATCAAGCGCCACAGGCCAAAAAGACCAAAACATTGTTGCTTACGGCCGCTACTGGGGTGCGCTGGAGCGCGTGGACTGCCTGCATTTCGAGGCCTGCTACTACCAGCCCATCGCCTGGTGCATCGCGCAGGGCGTGCAACGCTTCGAGGGCGGCGCCCAGGGCGAACACAAGATGGCCCGCGCCCTGCTGCCCGTGCAGGCCAGCAGCGCGCACTGGCTGGCCCACCCGGCCTTCGCCGACGCCGTGGACCGCTTTCTGGCGCGCGAGGGCGAAGGTATGGCGCACTACCTGGAGGACCTGCGCGCGCGCAACCCCTTCCGGCAGGCGGGTTGAAGCCCTGGCACCAAGAAAAAGCGCGCCCGGTGGGCGCGCCTTGCTGAAGCCGGGGAGCGGGCCCTCAGGCGGCGACGGCCGCCTGCTGCACCAGGCCCATTTCGGAACTGCTGAGCAGCGACTCGATGTCCACCACGATCAGCATGCGCTCGCCCACCGAGGCGATGCCGCGCACGAACGAGGCATCCACCTGGCTCTGGAACTGCGGCGCGGGCCTGATCGCGTCGGCCGGCAGGGCCACCACGTCGGCCACCGCATCCACCACCGCGCCCAGCACCGTGCCGCCCACGTTGAGGATGATGACCACGGTGAAGTCGGTGTACTCGGCCGTCGCGCAGTGCAGCTTCAGGCGCAAATCGACGATGGGCACGATGACGCCACGCAGGTCGATCACGCCCTTGATGAAGTCCGGCGCATGGGCCATGCGCGTGGGCTGCTCGTAGGAGCGGATCTCCTGCACGCGCAGGATGTCGATGCCGTACTCCTCCTGGCCCAGGCGGAAGGTCAGGTATTCCGCGGCGCCGCTGCCATTGGCATTGCCGGAGGAAGAACGCTGGGCGGTGGAAGACAACATGGCAACTCCTAGGGAAATGGTCTCGGGCGAACGCGCGGGCCGGCCCGTGCCGGCGCTCGGCGCTGCAAACCCCGGCAGCATAGCAGTCGGATGTTACCTATGCTGACAATTGTGCAAAACCGGGGTGGCGGCACGCGCTGGCGGCGACACAAAAAAGCCTGCGGGCCAGGAGCCTGCAGGCTTTTTGACAGACCGGCGGCCACGGCGGCCGCCTGGGGCTCAGCCCTTGGCGTAGTTTGCGATGCCGTCCATGATTTCCCTGTGGGCGGCCTCGACGCCTTCCCAGCCCAGCACCTTGACCCACTTGCCTTCTTCCAGGTCCTTGTAGTGCTCGAAGAAGTGGCTGATGGCCTTCAGGCGCATGGGGTTCACGTCCTCCACGGTCTTCCAGTTCTCGTACATCTTGAGAATCTTGGTGGTGGGCACGGCCAGCACCTTGCCGTCCACGCCGGCCTCGTCCTCCATCTTGAGGATGCCGAGCGCGCGGCAGGGAACGACCACGCCGGGCAGCAGCGGGTACGGCGTGATCACCAGCACGTCCACGGGGTCGCCGTCGCCCGACAGGGTCTGGGGCACGTAGCCGTAGTTGCAGGGGTAGTACATGGCCGTGGTCAGGAAGCGGTCCACGAAGACGGCGCCCGACTCCTTGTCCACCTCGTACTTGATCGGATCGGACTCTGCCGGAATCTCGACCACCACGTTGAAGGTTTCGGGAAGGTTCTTGCCAGGCTTGACGTTGTTCAGCGACATGGTTGTAGTAAGCGAGTGGTTGGAATGACACGGGTCCCGCACGGGCCGCACCATCGAAAGTGCCCCATGTATTCGGTCGGGATTAACCCTGATTTTAGGCCCATGCTCCTTGCAGCCGGCTTGCAAACAGATGTTTCGCAGTAAATTGGCTGCGTTGGCCAATCGTCTCCCGCGCGCTGCGGTGCCGGTCATGGCGAGGAAGCAACGCTGCGGAAGCACCACCGCCCGCGTTGCGTGTTTCCTTTCCGTGCAACTGACAACCGATGGAGATACACGCATGGCTGGCACCACCTCAGCGCTGACTGCCCCTCTCATCCTGGCTCTGGTTTGCGGACTGATTGCTGTGGCCTACGGCCTGTGGGCCCGCAGCTGGATTCTTTCCAAGGACGCGGGCAACGCCCGCATGCAGGAGATCGCCGCCGCCATCCAGACCGGCGCATCCGCCTATCTGGCGCGGCAATACAAGACCATCGCCCTGGCGGGCCTGGTGCTGGCCGTGCTCATCGGCGTGTTCCTCGACGCCACCACCGCCGTGGGCTTCGTCGTCGGCGCCGTGCTCTCGGGCGCCTGCGGCTTCATCGGCATGAACGTCTCGGTGCGGGCCAACGTGCGCACGGCGCAGGCGGCCACGCGGGGCATGGGGCCGGCGCTTGACGTGGCGTTTCGCGGCGGCGCCATCACCGGCATGCTGGTGGTGGGCCTGGGCCTGCTGGGGGTGACGGCCTTCGCGTGGGTGCTGGTGGGCAACGGCCGGCTAACCCCCACGGCCAATCTGCCGGCGCTGCTCAACCCGCTCATCGGCTTTGCGTTCGGCTCGTCGCTGATTTCCATCTTCGCGCGGCTGGGCGGCGGCATCTTCACCAAGGGCGCCGACGTGGGCGCCGACCTGGTGGGCAAGGTGGAGGCCGGCATCCCCGAGGACGACCCGCGCAACCCCGCCGTGATCGCCGACAACGTGGGTGACAACGTGGGCGACTGCGCCGGCATGGCGGCCGACCTGTTCGAGACCTACGCCGTCACGCTCATCGCCACCATGGTGCTGGGCGCGCTGCTGGTCGGCACGGCGCCCGTGGCGGCCGTGGCCTACCCGCTAGCGCTGGGGGCGGTCTCCATCATCGCCTCCATCATCGGCTGCTTCTTCGTGCAGGCCGGCCCGGGCATGAAGAACGTCATGCCCGCGCTGTACCGCGGCCTGGCCATTGCGGGCGTGCTCTCGCTCGTCGCCTTCTGGTTCGTCACCGCCTGGGTGATTCCCGACAACGCCCTGGGCGGCACGGGGGCGCAGGCGCGCCTGTTCGGCGCCTGCGCCACGGGGCTGGTGCTCACGGCCGCGCTGGTGTGGATCACCGAGTTCTACACCGGCACCCAGTACTCGCCCGTGCGCCACATCGCCCAGGCCTCCACCACCGGCCACGGCACCAACATCATCGCCGGGCTGGGCGTATCCATGCGCTCCACGGCCTGGCCGGTGCTCTTCGTGTGCGCGGCCATCATCGTGTCGTACATGCTGGCCGGCCTGTACGGCGTGGCCGTGGCCGCCATGTCCATGCTCAGCATGGCGGGCATCGTGGTGGCGCTGGACGCCTACGGCCCCATCACCGACAACGCCGGCGGCATTGCCGAGATGGCCGAGCTGCCCAGCAGCGTGCGCGACATCACCGACCCGCTGGACGCCGTGGGCAACACCACCAAGGCCGTGACCAAGGGCTACGCCATCGGCTCGGCGGGCCTGGCGGCGCTGGTGCTGTTCGCCGACTACACGCACAAGCTGGAGAGCTACGGCATGGCGGTGCGCTTCGACCTGTCGGACCCCATGGTCATCGTCGGCCTGTTCATCGGCGGGCTGGTTCCCTACCTGTTCGGCGCCATGGCCATGGAGGCCGTGGGTCGCGCGGCCGGCAGCGTGGTGGTGGAGGTGCGCCGCCAGTTCCGCGACATTCCCGGCATCATGGACGGCACGGCCAAGCCCGAATACGGCCGCGCCGTGGACATGCTGACCAGCGCCGCCATCAAGGAGATGGTGATCCCCAGCCTGCTGCCCGTGGCCGTGCCCATCGTCGTGGGCCTGGCGCTCGGCCCGCAGGCGCTCGGCGGCCTGCTCATGGGCACCATCGTCACGGGCCTGTTCGTGGCCATCAGCATGTGCACCGGCGGCGGCGCCTGGGACAACGCCAAGAAGTACATCGAGGACGGCCACCACGGCGGCAAGGGCAGCGACGCGCACAAGGCCGCCGTGACCGGCGACACCGTGGGCGACCCCTACAAGGACACGGCCGGCCCGGCGGTGAACCCGCTCATCAAGATCATCAACATCGTGGCGCTGCTCATCGTGCCGCTGGTGGTGAAGTTCCACGCGGGCTGAACAGAAAGCTATCAAAAAGAGAGCTGCCAGCGCTTTACCACTGGGCGCCAGAGGCCAGTTTGGCTTCAGCCCAGCGCGCCGCGCGCGCCTGCCGCACAATCAGGGCATGCAGCTCCACTACATTGCCAATGCGGGCGTGGCCTCGACCTCCGGGCGCACCATCGCCGTCATCGACCCCTCCGACGGCCAGCCCTACGACGAGATCCAGCGCGGCACGCCCGAGGACATCGACGCCGCCGTGCGCGCCGCGCAGCAGTGCTACGAAAGCGTGTGGCGCAAGCTGGCACCGGCCGAGCGCGGCCGCCTGCTGATGCGCCTGTCCCACAAGATCACCGAGCATGCCGAAGAGCTGGCCGCCATCGAGCAGCGCGACTGCGGCAAGCCCACCAGCCAGGCCCGCGCCGACGCCCATGCGCTGGCGCGCTACTTCGAGTTCTACGCCGGCGCCTGCGACAAGCTGCACGGCGAGACCATCCCCTACCCCGACGGCTTCAGCGTGCTCACCTGGCGCGAGCCCCATGGCGTGACCGGCCACATCGTGCCGTGGAACTACCCCATGCAGATCTTCGGCCGCTGCGTGGGCGGCGCGCTGGCCGCCGGCAACGTGTGCGTGGTCAAGCCGGCCGAGGACGCCTGCCTGTCCCTGCTGCGCGTGGCCCAGCTCGCGGCCGAGGTGGGCTTCCCGGCCGGCGCCCTGAACATCGTGACCGGCTACGGGCATGAGGTGGGCGACGCGCTGGCGCGCCACCCGGGCATCCAGCACATCAGCTTCACCGGCAGCCCCACGGTGGGCACGCTGATCCAGCAGGCCGCCGCCGAGCGCCACTGCCCCGTGACCCTGGAGCTGGGCGGCAAGAGCCCGCAGATCGTCTTTGCCGACGCCGACCTGGACGCTGCCGTGCCCATGATCGTCAACGGCATCGTGCAGAACGCCGGCCAGACCTGCTCGGCCGGCTCGCGCGTGCTGATCGACTCGCTGATCTACGAGCCCCTGCTTGAACGCCTGGGCAAGGCCTTCGAGGCGCTGCGCGTGGGCCCCGCGGCCATGGACCTGAACCTGGGCCCGCTGATCCGCCAGAGCCAGCAGCAGCGCGTGTGGGACTTTCTGTCCGACGCGCAGGTCGCCGGCATTCCCCTGGTGGCCCAGGGCACGGTGGTGGACGAGGCGCCCGACACCGGCTTCTACCAGGCCCCCACCCTGCTGCGTGACGTGCCGGCGCAGCACCGCCTGGCGCAGGAAGAGATCTTCGGCCCCGTGCTGGCCGCCATGGCCTTCCATGACGAAGACCACGCGGTGGAACTGGCCAACGGCACGCCCTTCGGGCTGGTGGCCGGCGTGTGGACGCGCGACGGCGCGCGCCAGTTCCGCATGGCGCGGCGCATCGCCAGCGGCCAGGTGTTCATCAACAACTACGGTGCGGCCGGCGGGGTGGAGCTGCCCTTCGGCGGCGTGAAGTCCAGCGGCCACGGGCGCGAGAAGGGCTTCGAGGCGCTCTACGGCTTCACCACGCTCAAGACCGTGGCCATCCGCCACGGTTGATCTTCGTGGCGGGCCGTGGCACCGCGGTGCCGGCCCGCCCCGGTTTGTCCCGCCTTTTTTGTTTCCCGCGTTTTTCCCATGCCCCTGTCGCCTCCCGTTCCCCGCACCGCCCAGCATGTCCGCCGCGTCACCTACCAGGGTTTCGAACGCGAGGATGGCCTATGGGACATCGAGGGCGAGCTGCACGACAGCAAGACCCACGACCTGCCCTCGCTGCGCGACCCCGCCCGGGTGCGCCGCGCGGGCGAGCCCGTGCACCACCTGTGGCTGCGCGTGACGGTGGACCGCCATCTGGTCGTGCGCGCCATCGAGTCCGCCATGGACTCCCATCCCCTGGCCGGCTGCTCCGAGGCCCAGCGCGCCCTGCAGGCCATGGTGGGCTGCAGCATGGTGCGCGGCTGGCGCCAGGCCATCCAGACGCACCTGGGCGGCGTGGCCAGCTGCACCCACCTGCGCGAGCTGCTGTTCAACCTGGCCACGGCCACGTTCCAGACCATCCATGCCGCGTTCAAGAGCGAGGGCGACGAGCCGCCGCGCCACCTGGGTCAGTGCACGGGCTGGGACTTCAACGGCGATGGCGTGAAGGTGCATTACCCGCAGTTCCACGGCCGCGCGCCGCTGCCGGCCAAGACGGCGGCCTGAACGCGCGAAACACTCCCAAAACAATAGCGCCCAACGCTTGATGCACAAGCACCAGGTGCTGTTTTTGCATCCAACCTGCCCGTCAGGCCGCGGCCGCGGTGGCCGCCGCCTCGTACTTCACGACCATGCCGTCCATGATCTCCAGCATGCGCTCGCTGGCCATGGCCACGTTGCGCACGCCGCGCGGGTCGGGCGTGCGCACCAGGGCAGCCTCGTAGAACACCCACTGCGCCTCGCCCGCCTGCAGGTCGGCGCGGATAGCGCCGGTAGTTGCCGGCGCCTGGGCCAGCGCGGACAGCGTGCGGCGGAACTCCTCGACGTCCAGCCGGCGCTGCTCCTGCACCGTTGCATCGTCCAGGCCCGCCGCCACCAGGCAGTAGTTCTTGGCCAGCCGCTGCGACAGCATGCGCTGGCGCCCGGCCAGGTTTACCAGCCTGTCGCCCGCGGAGCTGGACTGCCGCTCCAGCGCCTCGGTCAGCAGATCCGCGGCCACCAGCACCTGGTTGGAATGCCGGGATACGTCCGCCAGCCCCTCGCGGCTGAGGGGGCGCGCCAGTGCGGCGTCGAAGGCGTCGAAGCTGCGGTGCAGCGGGGTGAGCAGCGCGGCCACCTCGGCGCCCCAGCCGCCGCGGTCCAGCTCCTCGAAACCCGCGGCCGCCAGCTTGCGTGACGTGCCCAGTGCCGCCTGCGCCCCCTTGGCCTCCACGTCGAGCAGCAGCAGCGCATAGGCCTTGGCCATGCGCTGCGACAGCGCGCGAAAACGCGCGGCGCGGTTGATGGCGGCGGCCAGCGGCGCCCGGGGCGCGGCCCAGGCGGGTCCGCCCAGGGCCAGCCCGCCGCCCACTGCGGCGCCAAGGGCCAGGAAGGCGCGCCGCCGTGCGGCGGTGGTCACAAGGGAATGGCTGGGCAGGGGCATGCGATGGTCTCCAATGGTTGTGCGAAATTCATGCGTGGCCGCGGTGCGCTGCACCCGGGTGCGTCAGGTGCGCGGGGTCAGCCCAGCACGTCCTGCAGGGCGACCTCGTACAGCGAGGTGAGGCTGTCCATGACCTCCAGCAGGCGTTCGCTGGTGGTGGCCACCGCCTCCAGGCCGCGCGCGTCGGGCTGGCGCTTGAGGGCCGCGTCGAAGAACAGCCACTGGGCCTGGCCCAGTTCCAGCGCCGAGCGGATGGCGGGGGTGGAGATGGGCGCCTTGGTCAGCTGCGCCAGGGCGCGCTGGAACTCGTCGGCGTCACCCGCCACCTGCTCGCGCACGGCGCGGCCGTCCAGGCCCGCGGCCGTGAGCGCGTAGTTCTTGGCCAGGCGCTGCGAGAGCATGCGCTGGCGCCCGGCGGTGTTCACCAGCCGCGCCGTGGGCGCCTGGGCCAGGCGCTCCAGGGCCTCGGTGGCGGTGTTGGCGGCCGCCATCATCTGGTCGGCCTGGGCCGACACGGCATGGAAGCCCTCCTTGGAGGGCGCCTGGGCGGTGAGCGCATCCAGGCGGTCCGCGTTGCGGCGCACGTCGCCCAGCAGGCGCGCCACCTCGGGCGGCCAGCTCTGGCGGTCCATGTCCTCGAACCCCGAGCGCACCTGGCGGCGCGTGTGCTCCAGCACCTCGCGGGCGCGCTCGGGCGCCACGTTCAGGTGCAGCTGGCCATAGGCCTTGGCCGCGCGCTGCGACAGCGCCCGAAAGCGCGCGGTGCGGTTGATGGCCGTGGCCAGGGCCATGCGCGCCTGGGCCGACAGCGGCAGCGCCGGCACCAGCAGCACGGTGGCCAGCGCGCGCACGGCGGTGCGGCGGCCCCGGCGGCAGGAGGCGGAGGAAGAAGGGGTGGGGTGGGGGCAAGGGTTGTGCATGCGTCCGATTCTCAAATTGCCCCCCTGCACCGCCACTGACCCTTGTCAAATGGCAGCGCTGTCCCGCCTGCGACAGCGGATTGACACACATCAATTTGCCCGCCTCTCGCCATACCCCTACGGCGTCCATGGGGCACAATTTGGCCATGGCTGAACGTGTCATTCCTCTCGTGGACCAGCGCAGCATGGCGCTGCTGCCCACCGTGCCCGCCGGCGCAGATGCCATGCCCGCCACCGGACTGCTGCAAGACATGTTCGGGCGGCCGCTGCGCGACCTGCGCATCAGCGTCACCGACCGCTGCAACTTCCGCTGCGGCTACTGCATGCCCAAGGAAGTGTTCGACAAGCACTACCGCTACCTGCCGCACAGCGACCTGCTGAGCTTCGAGGAGATCACGCGGCTGGCGCGCCTGTTCATGGCGCATGGCGTGCGCAAGATCCGCCTCACGGGCGGCGAGCCCCTGCTGCGCAAGGGCCTGGAGAACCTCGTCGCCCAGCTGGCCGAGCTGCGCACCCTGGACGGCCGCACGCCCGACCTCACGCTCACCACCAACGGCTCGCTGCTGGCGCGCAAGGCGCGCGCGCTCAAGGCCGCGGGCCTGCAGCGCGTCACCGTGAGCCTGGACAGCCTGCAGGATGCGGTGTTCCGCCGCATGAACGACGTGGACTTCCCCGTGGCCGAGGTGCTGGCCGGCATCGAGGCCGCACAGGCCGCGGGCCTGGCCCACATCAAGGTCAACATGGTGGTCAAGCGCGGCACGAACGACCACGAGATCCTGGCCATGGCGCGCCACTTCCGCGGCACGGGCATCACCCTGCGCTTCATTGAGTACATGGACGTGGGCGCCACCAACGGCTGGCGCATGGACGAGGTGCTGCCCTCGGCCGAGGTGATCGCACGCCTGCAGTCCGAGCTGCCGCTGGTGCCCCTGGCCGCCCAGTCCTCCGGCGAAACCGCCAAGCGCTGGGGCTACACGGGCGCCGACGGCCGCCACGACCCGTCGCTGGGCGAGGTGGGCGTGATCAGCAGCGTCACCCAGGCCTTCTGCGGCGACTGCAACCGCGCCCGCCTGTCCATGGAGGGGCGGCTGTACCTGTGCCTGTTCGCCTCGCAGGGCTGGGACCTGCGCAGCCTGCTGCGCGGCAACGCCAGCGATGCGCAGGTCAGCGCCGCCCTCGCCCACATCTGGCAGGGCCGCGGCGACCGCTATTCCGAACTGCGCGCCAGCCTGCCGCCCGACGCGGGCCAGGGCCAGCGGCGCGTGGAAATGAGCTACATCGGCGGCTGAGCGGGCCGGGGCGCCGCACCGGCGCCGCAGCCCCCCGCCGTCCTCGACACGCCCCATGATCGACACCCACGACATCACAGGCCTCCTTCTCGCCGGCGGGCGGGGCTCCCGCATGGGCGGGGTGGA
Source organism: Diaphorobacter oryzae DSM 22780 (assembly GCF_059568935.1). Lineage (NCBI taxonomy): Bacteria > Pseudomonadati > Pseudomonadota > Betaproteobacteria > Burkholderiales > Comamonadaceae > Diaphorobacter > Diaphorobacter oryzae. The sequence goes on from NZ_JCANUL010000001.1 coordinate 553,458, forward strand.
CAAGGGCCTGCAGCCCTTTCGCGGCCTGCCGCTGGCGCAGCACGCGCTGGCGCGGCTGCTGCCCCAGGTGGGCCATGTGGCGATCAACGCCAACCGCAACCTGCCGGCCTACGAGGCGTTCGGCCTGCCGGTCTGGCCCGACGGCCTGGCCGGCTACGCTGGTCCGCTGGCGGGCTTCCTCACGGGGCTGGAGCGCTGCACAACGCCCTGGCTGCTGACCGTGCCCTGCGACACGCCGCTGTTCCCGCCCGACCTGGCCGCGCGCCTGGCCCGGGCCGCCGAGCGCGAGGGCGCCGACATCGCCATCGCCTCCGCCCCCGAAGCCGACGAGAGTGGCGCCATGCAGGTGCGCCCCCAGCCCGTGTTCTGCCTGCTGCGCGCGTCGCTGCGCGAGAGCCTGGCCCGCTTCACGGGCGACGGCGGGCGCACGATCCACCGCTGGACCGCCCTGCACCCCTGCGCCGTCGAGCCCTTCGACCAGCCGGGTGACGACGGCCACGCCTTCTACAACGCCAACACCCTGGCCGAACTGCAGGCCCTGGAAGGGCTGCACGCCCGCCCTCCAGCCCGGCCCACGGCCCCTACCCCATGAAGACCATTGACCAGATCGCCGCCGAACTGCAGGGCTACGACCCGCAGTCCCTGCGCGCCGCCGACGTGAACGCCTTTCTGGAGCGCCTGGTGGCACCCGTCACCGAGACCGAGCAGGTCGGCATCTTCGACGCCCTGGGCCGCGTGCTGGCGCAGGACGTGGTGTCGCCCATCAGCGTGCCGCCGCACGACAACTCCGCCATGGACGGCTACGCCTTCGACGGCGCGCAGCTGCAAGCCGGCCAGCCGCTGCTGCTGCGCCCCGTGGGCCCCACGGCCTTCGCCGGCACGGCCTGGGCGGGCGACGTGGCCGCGGGCGAGTGCGTGAAGATCATGACCGGCGCCATCATGCCCGCCGGGCTGGACACCGTGGTGCCGCAGGAGTTCACCACCACCGAAGCCGACGGCACCCTGCGCATCGCCGCCGACGTGCTGCGCCGTGGCGACAACCGCCGGCTGCGGGGCGAGGACCTTCTGCAGGGCCGCGTGGCGCTACCAAAAGGAGAGCTTCTGACGCCCGCCGCCATGGGCCTGGTGGCCAGTCTGGGCCTGAAGACGGTGACCGTGTACCGCCGCCTGCGCGTGGCGTACTTCTCCACGGGCGACGAGATCCTGACGCTGGGCGAACCGCCGCGCGAGGGCGCGGTGTACGACAGCAACCGCTACACGGTGTTCGGCCTGCTCACGCGCCTGGGCGTGCAGGTGATCGACCTGGGCGTGGTGCGCGACGAGCCCGCGCTGCTGCTGGCGGCCTTCCGCCGTGCGGCCGCCGAGGCCGACGCCGTCATCACCAGCGGCGGCGTGAGCGTGGGCGAGGCCGACCACACGCGCAGCATGATGAAGCAACTGGGCGACGTGGCCTTCTGGCGCATCGCCATGCGCCCGGGCCGGCCCATGGCCGTGGGCCGCATCCGGCCAGAAATACAAGCCAAATCGGCACCTGACGCCCATCCATCAAGCGCGAATAGCTACCAAAATAATAGCAATGTAACCACATCGGGCGGCAGCGTGCTGTTCGGCCTGCCGGGCAACCCGGTGGCCGTGATGGTCACCTTCCTCGCCTTCGTGCGGCCCGCGCTGCTGCGCATGATGGGCAGCACGCGCGGCGCGCCGCCCCTGCTGCGCGCCACCAGCACCGAGGCCATGCGCAAGAAGGCCGGCCGCACCGAGTACCAGCGCGGTCTGGTCACCACGGCGGCGGACGGTTCGCTGCAGGTGCGCACCACCGGCAACCAGGGCTCGGGCGTGCTCAGCTCCATGGTGCAGGCCAATGGCCTCATCGTGCTGCACCACGGCCAGGGCCATGTGGCCCCGGGCGACCTGGTGGATGTGATGATGTTCGACGGCGCGATATAAGGCGCGCGCCCCACGCAAGGATCGCCATGCCCTTTGCCGCCACCCACCTGGCCACCCCGCCCACGCGCGAGGCCGTGGACCGGCTCCCGGGCGCCGCCGTGATTGAGTTCGGCACGCCCTGGTGCGGCCACTGCCAGCGCGCCCAGCCGCTCATCGCGCAGGCGCTGCAGGACCGCGCCGAGGTGCAGCACCTGAAGGTGGAAGACGGCCCCGGCCAGCGCCTGGGGCGCAGCTTCGGCGTGAAGCTCTGGCCCACGCTGGTCTTTCTGCGCGACGGCCAAGAGGCCGCGCGCCTGGTGCGCCCGCAGACGGCGCAGAGCATTCTGGAGGCCGTGCACAGCATCACGGCCGGCGCCTGAAGGCGCCCGCGCTCAGCGCCCCAGTGCCTGCTCCACGCCCTTGTTGGCCAGCGCGTCGGCGTGCTCGTTGCCCGGGTCGCCCGCATGGCCCTTGACCCAGTGCCACTCGATGCGGTGACCCGCCTGGTGCGCCAGTTCGTCCAGGCGCTGCCACAGCTCCACGTTCTTCACCGGCTGGCCGCTGGCCGTGCGCCAGCCCTTCTTCTTCCAGCCGTGGATCCACTCGGTGATGCCCTGGCGCACGTACTGGCTGTCCAGGTACAGCGCGACCTGGCAGGGGCGCTTGAGCGCCCCCAGCGCCTGGATCACGGCCATCAGTTCCATGCGGTTGTTGGTGGTTCCCAGCTCGCCGCCAAACAGTTCCTTTTCCAGCGTGCCCGAACGCAGCACCGCCCCCCAACCGCCGGGGCCCGGATTGCCCTTGCACGCACCGTCGGTATAGATCACCACCTGATTCAAAAAAAGCTCCCAAAAAACAAAAAGCCCGCCCTTCAGGGCGGGTTGTCGGCGCCGGCGCGCTGGCGCCGCGCCACCTGCACCTGCGCGGCAGCCGCCTGCGGCGCCTTGCGCCAGGACGGCTCCAGCAGGCGCATGCCCTGCACGCGCTTGACCGCGACGATCACATAGGCGGCCCCGAGTATCGGCCACCAGCGCGCCCCCAGGCCGTCCATCCAGTCATAGCGCTGCAGCCAGCGCTGGCTGGTCACCGCGGGCCGGTAGCAGCCAAAGCTCACGGACTCCAGCTCGAAGCCCAGCAGGCGCAGCCAGTCGCGCAGGCGGCCCGGCGCGAAGAACTCCCCCACGTCCGGCAGGTACGGCTGCCAGCCCGCGCCGCAGCGCTGGTACAGCCGCGCACGGCGCTGGCGCAGACCCCACAGGCTCCAGGGGTTCAGGCCGCTGATCACGGCGCGGCCTTCGGGCACCAGCACGCGCTGCACCTCGCGCAGCGCGGTGTGCGGGTCCACGCTCAGCTCCAGCGTGTGGGGCATGGCCACCAGATCCAGGCTGCCCTCGGCAAACGGCAGGGCCACGGACTCCGCCAGCAGTGCCGGCGCCACTGCGTCTGCCCCGGCAGGCACCCCGCCCTGCCTCAGCAGTTGCGCCTCGCCCTCGCCCACCGCCAGCCAGCGGTGCGGCATGCGGTTGCTGCGCAGGCCCGCCAAGCCCGGCATGCCGAGCTGCAGCGCGTGGTAGCCGAAGATGTCGGCCACCAGCTCGTCGTAACGCTCCTGCTCCCAGGCCATCAGGTAGCGGCCCGGTGGAGAGTCGAACCAACGGTGCAAACCTATAATTTCGCCGCTCATGACCTTGCTGCCATTGCCCGCCTTTACCGACAACTACATCTGGATGCTGCACGACGCGCACCATGCGGTCGTGGTGGACCCAGGCGATGCAGCGCCGGTGCTGCAGGCGCTGCGCGACATGGGGTTGTCACTGCAGGCGATTCTAGTCACGCACCACCACGGCGATCATGTCGGCGGCGTGCCCGCCCTGCGGGAAGCCACCGGCGCCGCGGTGTACGGCCCCGCCCATGAGCCAATGCCCGAACCCATCACGCGCCTGAGCGGCGGCGATGCGGTCCAGGTGCTGGGCCTGCACTTTGCAGTGCTGTCCGTGCCCGGCCATACGGCGGGCCACATCGCCTACTACTGCCCCGATGTGGACGGCACGCCGCTGCTGTTCTGCGGCGATACGCTGTTCTCGGGCGGCTGCGGGCGCCTGTTCGAGGGCACGCCCGCGCAGATGCAGGCGTCGCTCGATGCGCTGGCGGCCCTGCCCGGCGACACCCGCGTGTGCTGCGCCCACGAGTACACGCTGTCGAACCTGAAATTTGCACGCGCCGTGGAACCTTGCAACGCGGCACTGCTCCAGTACATCACCGACTGCGAATCCCTGCGCCGCGCCGGGCAGCCTACGCTGCCCTCGCGCATGGCCACGGAACGCGCCATCAATCCCTTTCTGCGCACGCGCGAAACCACGGTCGCCCAGGCGGCCCGTGGCTATGACGCACACGTGGACCTTCGCGAACCCGTGGCCGTGCTGGCCGCGCTGCGCCAATGGAAGAACGAGTTCCAATGAGAATCCTGCACATTCTGTGGCTGGCAAGCCTGCTGTGGCTGACCGGTTGCGCCACCACCGGCACCCCGGGCGATTCCGCCGCCGGCACCTCGCCCGGCAGCACCAACGAAACCACCGCCAGCCACACGCCGGTGTACCCTTCGGGCCCGCTGCGGCCCATCACGGCAGGAGCCGCCGGCAGCTACGCCGTGGCCGGCATCAGCGCCCCCGCCGACCTTTGGGACCGCATCCGCCGCGGCTTCGCCATGCCCGACCTGGAAACCGACCTGGTGCGCGACCGGGAGCAGTGGTATGCCACCCGCCCCGACTACATGCAGCGCATGACCGAGCGCTCCAGCAAGTACCTGTTTCACATCGTCGAAGAGCTGGAGCGCCGCGGCATGCCCACCGAACTGGCCCTGCTGCCCTATATCGAGAGCGCCTTCAACCCGCAGGCCGTCTCCAGCGCCAAGGCGGCCGGCATGTGGCAGTTCATGCCGGCCACCGGCACCTACTTCGACCTCAAGCAGAACGCCTTCCGCGACGACCGGCGCGACGTGCTGGCCTCCACCCGCGCCGCGCTGGACTACCTGCAGAAGCTCTATGGCATGTTTGGCGACTGGCACCTGGCGCTGGCCGCCTATAACTGGGGCGAAGGCAGCGTGGCGCGCGCCATCGCCCGCAACGAAAAGCAGGGCCTGGGTACGAGCTATACCGAGCTGAGCATGCCCGCCGAGACGCGCATGTACGTGCCCAAGCTGCAGGCGGTGAAGAACATCGTGGCGGCCCCGCAAAAGTTCAGCACCGAACTGCCGCTGATCGAGAACCATCCCTACTTCCAGAGCGTGGAGATCACGCGCGACATCGACGTGTCGCTGGTCGCCAACCTGGCAGGTATTCGCCTGGAGGACTTCCGGGCGCTCAACCCCTCGCTGCACCGGCCCGTGATCCTGGCCGCGGGAATGCCGCAAATCCTGCTGCCCTGGGACAACGCGCAGGTGTTTCGCAAGAACCTCGAGGCCTACACCGAAGGCCAGTACGCCAGTTGGACGGTGTGGACCGTGCCCAGCACCATGAGCGTGTCCGCCGCCGCCCATCGCACCGGCATGAGCGAGGGCGACCTGCGGCAGGTGAACGGCATTCCGCCACGCATGATGATCAAGGCCGGATCGGCCCTGATGGTGCCGCGCGCCGCTACCACGCACCAGGATGTTTCCAGCCACCTGGCCGACAACGGACAGATCGCCTTCACGCCCGAGAGCGTCACGCGCCGCACCACGGTGCGTGCCGGCAAGCGCGACACCGTGGCCAGCATCGCCCGCCGCTACAGGGTCAGCGCCGCCGATGTGGCCGACTGGAACGACGTGAAAACTTCCAGCAGCTTCAGGGCCGGCGAAAGCGTGGTGATGTACCTGCCCGTGCGCCTGACCACCGCCTCCAAGACGCGGGCCAGCGCCAAGCAGCCCTCCGGCCGCTCATCCACCCGAACGGCCCAGGCCAGCCCCTCGCGCAAGGGCGGCACGCCCTCCAAGCGCAAGCGCTGAGCCCTCGCGCTGCCCCTCGGGACAGTGCCCGGCGTGAGGAGGCGGCCAGCTCAGCCGCCCCTCACGGTTCACAGCCGCAATGTGTGGATCCCCAGCAGCCCCAGCACGCCCATCACGACCAGGTACAGGCCAACGATGATGTGCAGCAGCTTGGGCCTGATGAGGATCAGGATACCGGCGATCAGGGAGACCAGGGGGCCAAGGCTGAGATGGAGCGACATGGTGCAGAAGATCCTTGTTGTTGGTTTGAGCGTGTTGTGAACGAGTAGCAGCCAAGACCCGGACAGGCTGTCGGCAGCTTGAGCACTGCGAGGGCCAGGAGCACACGGCCCTGCCTGTCCTGTGGAGCGGGCGCTCAGCAAGAAGCAAACCGGCGAGTGTACGGCGCCCTCATGTCCGAAGCGCACAGTGGACTTGAAGACATCATGTGTGGGCTACCGCCTGCATTCAGCGCAGACGACCATACGACCGTCCGGGATACGACACTGGGCGTTCCGAGTGGACGCATGGCCGCCAAGGCCATTCGCCCTGCAAACGACGTGGAGTGTCCGCACGCTGGGCATGCATTGGTCATCGGTCGCCGCGCACAGGTGGAGCGCGACCTTCTGGAGTTTCCGGGCACACGGCCTTGATCGAGCCAAGGGCCTGAGCTTCCTTGGTACCGACTGTTGGGGCGCACCCGAACAATTGGTCTGCGCCTCCAGGAAGAAATGGCCTGAAGCATCGAGCCATCTCAGAGATATAAATTGGCTCGCCAACTTGGTCCATCGCACATATCCAGGAGCCATATCGACCATGAAAACCGCCCTTGCCATCCGCCATGTCCATTTTGAGGATCTGGGTACGCTGGGGCCCCTGCTGCGCGAGCGGGGCTATGCCGTGCAGTATGTCGATGCACCTGTGGACGACCTGCGCCGACTGGACGCGCAGGCGCCGGACCTGCTGGTGGTGCTGGGCGGTCCGGTCGGTGCCTTTGACGAGGCGATCTACCCATTCCTATCGGACGAACTCGCACTGGTGCGGGGCCGGCTCGCCAGCCAGAGACCCATACTCGGCATCTGCCTGGGCGCACAGCTGATGGCCCGCGCCCTGGGCGCCCGTGTTTACGCGTTGGGCACCAAGGAGATCGGGTTCAGTCCGCTCCAGCTGACGGAGTTGGGCCGGCATTCCGTGCTGGCCGCGCTGGGGCAGACGCCGGTGCTGCACTGGCATGGCGACCAGTTCGACATTCCCCCTGGCGCCGTGCGGCTGGCCGGCACGGCGATCGGTACGAACCAGGCATTTTCAATGGGCGACACGGTGCTGGGGCTTCAGTTCCACCTGGAGGCCGACACCCGCCATATCGAACATTGGCTGGTCGGCCATGCTTGCGAGCTCGGGCAAGCCGGCATGGAGCCACGCACGCTGCGTGCCCAGGCACGGCAAGTGCGGGAACGTCTGGCCACGGCCTCCATCGAGGTGTTCCAAGCGTGGCTTGATGGAATCGAGAGCACGCCGAAAAAAGAAGTCCGCTATGTTTGACCAGGGAACGTACGGAGGAGCTTTGCCGCTCATCACAACGAAGCGGGAAAGGTCCAGCCGCCTGCTATCCACGCTCATCTGCGATGAGGCGTGGCCATGACCTTGAGAGAAGCCGGCTCGCCACAGACCTCCACGGAGTTGCACATGTTCTACCTGGGCGGCGGTGCCGGAAGGTCGAATATTGAAGTGCATGACGTGCAGTTTGCCGCTGTCCGCTGTCCTCGGGACGCATGGCCCCTTCTGCGCGAGGCCTGGTTCGGCAACAAGCACAAGCTGCATATTGACGGCTATAGCGTCATCACCTGGGCGGACGGGCATGACATACGGTTGTCACAGGCGCCGGCGCAAAGCGGCAAGCACCTGTACTTCGTCAATGTCGGCGGATACCTGCCGGAAACCCTTGTGGAGCAGCATGCGTTTGGGCTCTTCGTCGCCGAAGATGCCGCACAAGCCAAGCAGCGGGCCCTGGAATGCCTGCTCGCCGGTGCACAAACTCGGCACAAGGACAACCTGGCCAGCGTGGACGATTGCTTGCTGCTGGATTGTCTGGGGCCATGGCATGTGCATTTGCAGGAGAACCCGCATGGCAAGCCAGCCGCTCCCGCATGGCAGGGCTATTAACCGATTGGTCTTCCCCTGCCCTCCGGCGATAGCCGCTAGGTCCTGAGCGCGCGGCTCAGGCCAGCCTGGCGATCGCCTGTCCGAGCCGCACCGCCTCTCCCACCTGCCATTGGGCATCGAATTGCCATGCCGCTTGCGGCATCAGCAGGACGACGGTGGAGCCCAGCTGGAAAAGCCCCATCTCTTCCCCCTGGGCGAAATGCATGGGCGGCGAGCAAGCATCCGCATCGGCGTAATTCCATTGCTGGATGCGCGCATGCCTGGGGGGCGCTACGACCCCGTGCCACGCGGTGCCGATGCTGCCGACGATGGCGGCGCCTACCAGCACCATGGCGAAGACGCCATGCCAAGGGTGCTCGAACCAGCAAACGAGCCGTTCGTTGCGGGCTAGCAATCCGTCAATGCCCTGCACGATCTCTGGTCTGACGGAGAACAGCTTGCCCGGCACATGGCGCATACCCAGCAACCGCCCTTCGCAAGGCATGTGAACCCGATGGTAGTCACGTGGGCTCAGGTATACGGTGGTGAAGCTCCCACCTTCAAGCTGATGCGCAAGGGAAGCATCCGCCAACAGTTGCGCTGCGCTGTATGCACGCTGCTTGGCCTGGATCATCTGCCCCGCCTGGATTCGCCCCATCTGACTCACAGTTCCATCCACGGGGCTCGTCCAATCCGCCGCGGCCAAAGGGCGAACGCCCGGCCGCAGCGTCCTGACGAAGAAGTCGTTGAAGTCTCGATAAGAACACGGGTCACTGCGCATGGCCTCATGCAGGTCAATGCCGTGCCAGCGCACGAACGTGCGTATCAGCAACTGCGCGACCCAGGGGTGGCGGCATTGCGCCAAGCGACCAGCACATCGCGTCAACAGGTGCATGGGGGCGTGGCGCTGCAGCAGGACCGACATAGTCATTGGGCAAAAGATTCATGGATTGCCACAATTGTACCTAGACACAACACACTATGTCACATGACAATATAAACAAGCATGCAATATGCAGTTGTCGCATCGAGGTTTTTGAGCTTGAAAGGAAGCGGAATCCCATGAATCACATGAACACCGGACTTGTCGCATGGAGGCGACCGTTCAACTTCAGTCCGGGGCCGTCAGTGCTGCCTGAAGAGGTGCTCCGACAGGCGGCCAATGACATGCTGGACTGGAACGGCTGCGGCATGGGCGTGATGGAGATGAGCCACCGAAGCAACGAGTTCATCTCGATCTACGAGCAGGCGGTGTCAGATCTGCGCACGCTGCTCGAAGTGCCCGACGAGTTCCACATCCTGTTCCTTCAGGGCGGCGGCATTGGTGAGAATGCGATCGCACCCCTCAATCTGTCCCAGGCAGGGGTCGTCGACTTCGTGCTGACGGGTAGCTGGAGCAAGAAGTCCCGCAGCGAAGCGGGCAAGTACGTCCACGCCGCCCGTGTCGCGGCCAGTTCGGAACCGGCGGGTTTCACCGACATTCCCTCTGCTTCGGCCTGGCGGGTCAGCACGGATGCGGCCTATGTGCATATTTGCAGCAACGAGACCATCGAGGGCGTTCAGTTTCCCGAGTTGCCCGACCTGGCGGCCTTGGGCTCACGTGCGCCGCTCGTCGTGGATTGCTCCTCAGACATTGCCTCGCGCCCTCTCGACTGGAGTCGTGTGGGAATGGCCTTCGCCGGCGCACAGAAGAACTTGGGCCCCGCCGGGCTGACACTGGTCTTCGTCCGCGAGGAACTGCTTGGGCGCGCGCTATCCATTTGCCCTAGCGCCTTCGACTACGAGCTGGTCGCACGTCATCAGTCGATGTACAACACGCCCCCGACCTGGGGAATCTACCTTGTCGGTCTGATGGCGCAATGGATGCTCAGGCAACGGGAAGGGAATCTGACCGGCGTGCCCGCGCTGCGCGCCCGCAACGAACGGCAGGCAAACAAGCTGTACGCGGCCATTGATGCCAGCGGTCTCTATGAAAACAAGGTGCAGCCGGCCGTTCGCTCACGAATGAACGTGCCGTTCTTCCTGGCGGATGAGCGGCGTGAGACTGCGTTTCTGGACGGCGCCGCCCAGCGGGGACTCTTGCAACTCAGGGGTCACAGCTCTGTGGGGGGAATGCGCGCCAGTCTCTACAACGCGATGACCGATGAAGGAGTCGATGCGCTGGTGGCATATCTTCGCGACTTCGAACGGTGCGAGGGATGAACCGATGCGGGTCATATCGGCCATTGGCGTGGCAGCGACCCGGAGCCTGGAGCTGTGCCCTGCCCCCGAGTCTCACAGCGGTGCGCTGGACCAGCGTGTAGAGGTACCCCATTCGTGAAGACCATCGTTCTCTACCGGGGCGCACGAACCCGCTGGTCGCAACTCTGGGGTTTGACCAAGCCACGGATCGTTCAACTGATCGTTTTCTGCGCAGCCATCGGCATGTTGCTCGCGCTCGAAAACTGGCCCACAGCCACCCAGTGGAGGCGCATAGCGACCGCCTGCCTGGGCATCTGGCTGGTGGCCTCGGCCGCAGCGGCCTTCAACTGCCTGGTGGAAAAGCGCATCGACGCGCGCATGCGTCGGACTGATTGGCGCCCTACCGCCAGGGGTGAGCTGCAGGACGGGCAGGTGCTACTGTTTCTGTCCGCCCTGTGCGTCATTGGCGCCTGGATTCTCTGGCGCTACGTCAATGGACTGACGTTGTGGCTGACGCTGACGGCGTTCGTCGGCTATGCGATGGTCTACACCATCGTGCTCAAACCTCGTACATCCCAGAACATCGTGCTGGGCGGCGCAGCCGGCGCCATGCCACCCGTGCTCGGCTGGGCCGCCATGCACGGCACGGTATCTGCCGAGGCCTGGCTGCTCTTTCTGATCATCTTCATCTGGACGCCCCCTCACTTCTGGGCCCTGGCGCTGTACCGGGCCGAGGACTATCGCCGGGCAGGCCTGCCGATGCTGCCTGTGACCCACGGCCGCGATTACACATGCCGGGCCGTTTTCTACTACACACTGGCACTGCTGGGGGTCTGCGTTCTGCCAGTTGCTCTGGGCATGAGCTCGTGGCTCTATCTGTGTGTGGCAGTGGTCTTGAGCGGGGTATTCTGCCTTCATGCTTGGCAGCTACGACAGCACTATTCCGACGCGTTGGCAATGAAGACCTTCCGCTGGTCGCTGTGGCACTTGGCCGGAACTTTTGCAGCGCTGCTGGCCGATCACTACCTGCTCTGAGGGACGGCCTCCACCGAGCCCGACGCAGCCAGCCACTCGCGCGGCGAAGCCCCCATGCGCTGCCGGAACACCTTGGACAGGGATGCCGTACCAGAGAAGCCCAGTTCCGCGGCAATCTGCTTCACCGGTTGTCCTGCCCGCAGCATGGATGTCGCAAGGGTCAACCGCCAATCGGTCAAGTAGGAAGCTGGCGTGGTACCAGTTGCTGCCTTAAACGCAGCCGCAAATGCGCTACGCGACATGCCAGCCATCGTCGCCATCCGCTCCAGCGACCAGTCTTCGTGCGGCGCATGGTGCAACGCCACCAAAGACTTGGCCAGGCGCGGTTCGGACAGTCCCATGACCAGGCCGCTGGTGACACCGGCCTGCGTGGGATGGTCAATGATCCAGCGGAGCAGTTGTATCAGCACGACCTCGAACAATCTGTTGGCGAGCAGGCGCGAGCCGCAGCGCACATGGTCGGCTTCCGCAAACAACAGATCCAACGCAGGTTGCAGCCCTTCGATGGCATCCAGCGGCACGCTGATGACCCAAGGCAGTGACCGCACGATCGGATTGCGATCACCGCCGTCGAAGTCCAATGTTGCGCAGGTGAAGTCTGCGCCGTCTTGCGGCGGGTTTACGAACATATGGTGCAGCGGCCTGGGGTAGAGGAGCAGTGTGGGCTCGGTGAGGCGCAGGTTCGGCACCGCGGCCTCGCCAGGTAGATGCCGTACTTCCATCCCCCCCCGCCGTAGGACGTGCATGAATGCACGACCCGGCTGCGCCTCGAAGCTGTGGTTTCCACACAGCATCCCAGAGTGGAAGAGCGCAGCCCGCACGCGAAAGCGATCCAGCACCGCGGACAGCCGATCTATCGAAGACGGAGATGGTTCAGTCTGATTTTTGGATTCTTGGACAACTTTCATGGACATTTATCCAATATAAGTCCAAAAATTCTACTTACCATTTCTTCTGTGCGCAGCCCCTGCGTACGGCCTCTACCAATCTCAAGGAGTTCCATCATGTCCCGAGTTCCCCTTATCGAAACCAGCAGCGCCGCCGGCGAACGCCAAGCGCTGCTGACACAGATCCACGGCGCCTTCGGCGCAACGCCCGCCATGTTCAAAGCCACCGCCAATTCCACGGCAGCCCTCAAGAGCCTGTGGGGCTCGTTCGGCGCTTTGGGTGGAGGCGCCATCGGTGCCAAGCTCGGCGAGCAGATTGCTGTGGCCGTGGCCGACCGCAATTCGTGCGAATACTGCCTGGCCGCGCACACCGTGCTGGGCCGCAAGGCTGGAGCCACGTCCGATGAGCTTGCCGCAGCACAGGCCGGCGAATCGTCCGACCCCAAGACCGCCGCTGCTCTGCGCTTCGCGCTGAAACTGGTCGATGCGCGCGGGCAGGTGAGCGATGCCGACGTGCAGGCGGTGCGCGATGCCGGCTTCAGCAATGAGGAGATCGTCGAAATACTCGCGCACGTCGCCCTGAATCTTTTCACGAACTACATCAACATTGCATTCGCCGTGCCCGTGGACTTCCCCGTGGTGAAGCTGCGCCAGGCAGCATAAGGCCGCGCAAGCAAGTGTCTGGAGAAGGATGCCGTGGCTGGCTGCCACGCGGCATCCTTTCATCTGAGCAACGGCCCAGACGGGTCATAGCACGGCCGGTTACAGCTATCGACACAAGAATCGCATCAGGCAACGCAGTCCACGTAGTAGCGCGGCTGGCCATCCTCGCCAGGCAACTCCACAAAGCCATGGATGTCGGTACCGAAGCCGGGCGCCAATCGGTTGAGTTCACGCGAAAACTTCAGGTAATCGACGATGCTCCGGTTGAAGACCTCGCCGGGGATCAATAGCGGAATGCCTGGCGGATATGGTGTGATCAGGTTCGTGGTGACGCGGCCTTCCAGATGGTCTATCTCCACACGCTCCGTCCTGTGATTTGCGATGTGCGCGTAGGCGTCGCTCGGCTTCATTGCCGGCACGGCTGGCGTGAGGTACATGTCGGTCATCAATCTGGCGATATCGTGCTGGGCATAAACCGCATGCACATGCCGGCAGAGGTCACCCAAACCCATTTCCTCATAGCAGGGATACTTCTTGCAGAAGTTCGGCAGGATGCGCCACATGGGCACGTTTCGCGCATAGTCATCCTTGAATTGCTGCAATGCGGTGACCAACGAGTTCCAACGCCCCTTGGTAATGCCAATGGTGAACATGATGAAGAAGCTGTAGAGGCCTGTCTTCTCGATGATCACGCCATGCTCGGCAAGGAATTTGGTGACGACTGGGGCGGGGATGCCGACAGGGCCGAACTGGCCGTCCATGCCCAGCCCAGGCGTCATGATGGTCGCCTTGATGGGATCAAGCATGTTGAAGCCCTGCGCCAGCCGGCCGAAGCCATGCCATGAAGCCTGCTCCCCATCACCCGAGATGATCCAGTCGGCGGCATGCCCGATGCCTTCCTGCGCCAGCGTATCGGGCCCCCAGACCTTGAACCACCAATCATCCGCCGAGAACTGCTCGCCCACCTGGCGCATGGCGCGCCGGAAATCCAGCGCTTCGATGAGACTCTCCTCCACCAGGGTCTGCCCTCCCGGCGGCTCCATCATGGCCGCAGCCACATCGCAACTGGCAATGATGGCGTACTGCGGCGAGGTGGAGGTGTGCATGAGGTAGGCCTCATTGAACAGGTGGCGGTCGAGCCGACGCGTTGCCGAGTTTTGCACCAGGATATGGCTCGCCTGGCTGAGACCCGCCAGGAGCTTGTGGGTCGACTGCGTCGAATACACCAGCGACTCGGTTGGACGCAAGCGCTTCTTGCCCATGGCGTGAAAGGTGCCGTAGAAGGGATGGAAGGCCGCGTGCGGAATCCAGGCCTCGTCAAAGTGCAGCGCTTCTACGTAGCCATCGAAGGCTGACTTGATGGTCTCGGTGTCGTAAAGGATGCCGTCATACGTGGACTGCGTGAGCACCATGACTCTGGGTCGAACCGCATCGGGATCCCTGCCCGCCAACAACGGATGCGCACGGATCTTGGCCTTGATCGCATCCACAGAGAACTCTTCACGCGGGATCGGCCCGATGATGCCCAGAAGGTTGCGTGTGGGTTGTAGAAAAACCGGAATCGCCCCGGTCAAGACGATGCTGTGCAGGATGGATTTGTGGCAGTTGCGGTCCACCAGCACCACATCGCCTGGCGCCACCACATGCTGCCAGACGATCTTGTTGCTGGTACTGGTGCCGTTGGTCACGAAAAAGCAGTCGTCGGCATTGAAGATACGTGCCGCATTGCGCTCGCTGGCGCCAATGGCTCCGTTGTGGTCAAGCAGTTGCCCCAGCTCTTCGACGGCATTGCAGACGTCTGCGCGCAGCATGTTCTCGCCAAAGAACTGGTGAAAGACCTGGCCTACCGGGCTTTTGAGAAAGGCAACACCGCCCGAATGCCCCGGGCAATGCCACGAGTAGGAGCCATCCTCGGCATAGTCGAGCAACGCCTTCAGGAACGGGGGCTTGATGCGGCCAAGATAGCTTCTGGCCTCTCGGATGAGATGGCGCGCCACAAACTCAGGGGTGTCCTCGAACATGTGAATGACACCATGGAGTTCGCGCAGGATGTCATTGGGCATGTGCCGAGCCGTCTTCGTCTCCCCATAGACGTAAATGGGCACATCCGTATTGCGCCGCCGCACCTCACCGATGAACGCTCGGATGCTTTGCAGCGCCGGAGCGGTCTCTACATCGCTGGTGAATTCTTCATCGTCAATCGACAGGATGAAGGCGCTGGCCCGGCTCTGCTGCTGGGCGAACTGGCTGAGATCGTGATAGCTGGTGACACCCAACGCATCAAACCCTTCGGACTTGATCGCCTGTGCTAGCGCACGAATGCCCAGGCCTGATGTGTTCTCCGAGCGGAAATCCTCATCAATGATGACGATCGGAAAGTGGAGCTGCATGAGTGGTTCTGCCTTGAAACACGTCCCAAGTCGCTGCGGCTGGTGGGCACCGCAGCATGTCGATGACCAAGGCAAACGAAAAATGCTTGCCCAATCATTTGAACCAGATCATAATTCACCTTGTCACATGACAAAAGGCGCGGTAGCAAAGTGGCCATGCAATGGATTGCAAATCCATTCAGGTTGGTTCGATTCCAACCCGCGCCTCCATCAAAGACAGCCTTGCGGTGGCCTCACTGGACCCGTTCTGCAGTGACGGCAGAAGAACGAGGGAGTAGTGCCTAACCCAGGCAGCGTTTGATGTCTCGTGCAAGCTGATCGCACTGAGTCTGTTCGATGCTGGAAATCGTGATTCTTAGACCCCGCACGGGGTCTTGGGCAGAGAGACTGCCCCCATGCCGAACAAGCCAGCCGGAGCGCGCCAGAGACAGCGCGACCGCCTGGTCGTCAGTCTGTAGAGGAACCCAGAGGTTGAGCCCATCCCCATGGGGCATGAACACGACGCCTTGGCTGTTCAAGGCTTGTTCCAAAGCACGACGGCGCAGAGCATAGTCAGACCGCGCTCGGGCCATCAGCTTTGCAGTGTCGGGATGTGTAACGACAGCCTCCACGACATCTTGCAAAAGATGACTCACCCAGTTCGTACCGGACGCCAGACGCAAGCGCAACTGTCTGGACGTGGCGGCATCGCTCGCTACGGCGGCAACGCGCACATCCGGCCCCAATGCCTTGGTAAAGGACCTCACCAAGGCCCAACGAACTGCGTTGCGTGGAATCACGTTGTGGTACGCAGCGCTCGATAGCAGAGCAAAGTGGTCGTCCACAATCAACAACACATTGGGATGCTTGGCCAGCAGCCGCGACAATGCCCGCGCGCGCCGTTCACTGAGGTTGCAACCAGTCGGGTTGTGTGCTCGCGGCGTCAAGATGACGACACGTGCGCCCTTGGCAAGTGCGGCGTCCAACTCATCCACACGCATGCCTTCTGAATCGACGGACACCCCGATAGGCTGCAGCCCGAGTATGCGCAGTGTATTGATGCTGCTCAGAAAGCAGGGATTCTCCACCGCCACCTTGTCCCCGGTGACCAAATACGAGGTCAGCAACCGTTCAATGGCGTCCACTGCGCCGTGGGTCAGATCAATTTCGAAATCCGCAGGGCAGTCGGGCTCGACCCACTGGTGGAGATACTCTCCCAGCCCTGCGTTAACGGTCGGCTCCCCATAGAGCCTCGGCTGGTAGTGCCCAGCCTTCAAGACAGCGTTCAGATCTGGTAGCCATGCAACGTTTGGGTTGCCGCTAGCCAGGTCTGTCAGCGGTGTACCGTGCTCAGCACCTTCCTGTTCCCCATGCCCGTGCTGGTCGCGAATAATCGTCCCCAGCCGTCCTTGTGTCACCGTAATCCCCGTGACGGCAAGCCGCTTGTAGGCCGCAGCAACCGTGTTTCGGCTGATACCGAGTTCGGCAGCCAGGTCGCGCACGGGAGGAAGCAACTCACCCGGAAGCAGCTGCCGAGTATGTGCCAGGGCTCGCACGCAGTCAAAGATTTCCGCCGCAGTCTTGCCGTGTATTGCCATCTTGTCCCAGAACAATCAGATCATTTAGCCATGCCTGATGCCATTTTGGCCCATGTGAATGAAAGGCAAGAAAATCGGTGTTTCCGGCCTCATCTAGATGCAGTGCTATCGCCGTGTGCACCTACATGTCTTGACCCCGCGCTTTCTGACGAGAATGCTTGGATTTCAACACATATGCCGCAAAGGAGGCGGTAAATATGCGATCCATCATCAGACTGGGAAACATCCTAACGGCCGCAGCGGTCGCCCTCTTGCTTGCAGCGTGCGGACAGCGGGTTGAAGTCCCGCCTGCACACGTCGGCAAGATCATGACCAAGGATGGATACCAGGAAGCCCTGATACCCACATCCAAGTTCCGCTTGAGTCCTTGCTGGGCCTACTGCGACCGCTTGGTGCTGTTGGATGTTTCGGACAAGGCATACCAGGAAGTCCTGTCCATCTTTATCCCTGAGGACAAGCTGAACCTGGAGGTAGCCGTGCGCGCCACACTGAGCATCAATGCAGCCAAAACCTCGGAGCTTTTCAACACGATCAGTCCGACGAGTTCCGGCAAAGATGAGACAGTCATCGGGAACGAACAGGTGTACCGCACCTATGCCAGCCAGATCATCCAGGCGGAAGTGCGCGAATACCTCAGCAAGTTCAGCATCAGCGAAATCGCCTCCAGCAACGAGAAGATCAACGCCGATCTGCGCATGCAGCTTGGCAAGGTGATTGAAGCACGTACGCCGTTCTCCGTGCGCTACGTGGGTATCACCAATTTCAAGTATCCCAAGATCATCACGGACGCGCAGGAATCCGCCGCTGAAAGACGCGAGGCGATCCAGAAGGAAGAAGCCCAACTGGCCATCAGCAAGGCACAGCTTGAACGCGAGCTTCAGGAGGCCCGCCTCAACCGCGCCATTGAGAAGGAAAAGGCCGAGACTGAGGCCATTGCACAGACAGTGCTGGCGCAGTCTGTGGACAGCCGGGTTCTGGAGTTGCGTAAGCTGGAGAACCAGCGCGCCTGGATCGACAAGTGGGACGGCAAACTGCCGACAACCACACTTGGCGACATGACTCCAATGGTGAAGTTGAAGTGATCCTACTACTCAACATCTTGCCCTGGCTGCTTGCGCTTGCGGGGGCGGTACTGAGCTTCAAGCTGCGCCGCCTCTGGGTGTTGCTGGCGACCGTCGTCCTCCTGGCCGTCTATCTCGCTGCCCAACCGTCTTACACGCCGAAAGGCACCGTTCAGCGCAGCACAGTCCCTGCTTTCACCGAGTCAGATGCCACCATTGAAGATCGAAACAGCAAACCGGTTTCCGGAGAAGAGCGCGATCGTCGAATGAAAGAGGCTGTGCAAACGGGGCTGGACTTCAAGCCTTAACCGCCCCGTGACGGCGCAGCCATCACGCAGGCAGACTGTGGATGTCAACTTGGGTTGCGAACAAGTTGACGTCATCCAACAGAAAGCTGCCTGCCGCTGCGGTGATGACTGCATGACCGAACCTGGTCATGAAAAGCGGGTAGCGTTTGGGGTCTATGCAATCGTCCGGGATACGACAACTATGAGCATGCCCGGCTGCACACCCTGATCACGTACATTCGCCCGCGTACTGAATCAGAAAGAAAAAAGCGCGCTACCTTTTCGATAGCGCGCTTATCTTGTATAGATTGGTAGGACGTACAAGATTCGAACTTGTGACCAACGGATTAAAAGTCCGCTGCTCTACCAACTGAGCTAACGTCCCAGAGTCTGCAAAGCATTAGATTATAGCGCTATTTACCTGCCTTCACCTGCGATGCCAGACTGTCCAACATCCAGCCTGCTGCGCATTGCCCGAATGTAGCCGTCACGGCCACGGAGGAACCATAGCCATGACAGTTCAATGAGCCATCGCCGCCCAATGCGTCGCAAGAAGCGTGCGGCGGGGCGACGGCTTCTCGGCTGAAAACACAAGCGACACCCATGCGCTTGCCATCGCGCGCTGCACCATGCTCCTTTCGGAGGCGATAGCGCAGTTGCGCCAGCAAAGGATCGTGTGTGGTGTGAGCCAGATCGTCCACGTCCACCTTGTGCGCGAGCTTCTTGCCGCCGGCGGCCCCTACGCTGATGAAGGGCTGACGCGTTTTAAGCGCCCAGGCGGCCATAGCGGCCTTGGCTTTGACCTGGTCACAGGCGTCAATCACAGCGCTTACCGAGAGCGGCAAAATGGCTGGCCAGTTCAACGGCTCCACGAATTCCTCTATGCACTCGACCTTGCACTCCGGGTTGATGAGTGCAATGCGCTCGGCCATCGCGAGAACCTTGGCCTGGCCCAGCGTAGTGGACAAGGCATGAATCTGGCGATTGATGTTCGACTCGGCCACATGGTCCAAATCGATCAGCGTCAAACGCCCTACGCCACTGCGCGCCAATGCCTCTGCGGCCCATGAGCCAACGCCGCCGATACCAACGATGGCGACATGGGCCGCACGGATGCGTGCCGCCCCCTCCACGCCAAACAGCCGTTCCAAGCCGCTAAAGCGTCGCTCCAGATCAACGGCCGGCTGATGCGCAGGCACCACAGCGGCGGCGCTCACTTCAGGCGCGCCAGACGTTCCTTGGCGGCTGCAGCAGCCTCGGACTGTGGATAGACACGCAGCAGATCCTCCAGGGTTTTGCGGGCTGCGCGCGTGTCTTTCAGCTCAATCTGGCAGTTCGCAATCGACAAGGCTGCCTCAGGTGCACGTGCATGATCTGGCGCAGCAGCCAACAGTGCCTTGAAATTGTTGACAGCCTCCTTGAAGTCACGCGTCGCGTACTGCGCATTGCCCAGCCAGAAGCGTGCCGACGGCACATAGCCCGACTGGGGATACTGACGCACAAAGCTGCCGAAAGCCGGGACGGCGTCGGCGAACTTGCCCGCACGGAAAACCGCCAAAGCGGCTTCAAAGTCGCGCTTCTCCGCCGGGTCCGCACGGAACTCCCGCCCGTCCACATTCACCGCCACCGGTTCAAACTGACGCAGGCGCTCGTCCATGCCCTGCGCAATATCCTTTTGCCGGCGCTGCAGTTCTGCGACATCCCGCAGCAGTTGCTCGTTCTGTCCCCGCAGGGTGGCCTGCTCCGTGCGCAATGCCTCGATCTGTGTCTGCAGATCCAGCAGACTGCGCCGCAGCTGCGAGACATCGTCACCCGAACGCTCTCCCGCACGCTGATTGGCCTGCTGCAGGGCATCCACGCGCTGACGCAGTTCAAGAATGGCGCGGCGCGCCTCGCCATCTTCAAACAGTGCGTAGCTCGGAGCGGCCCACGCCGCCGCCAGCGAAAACACCGCTGCCGCCAGGGCACGCGAACGAGGAGGAAAAGACATGCGCACAACCATCAACGGTATGCGAGTTCAGCGCGGCGGTTCTGCGCGTGCGCGTCCTCGGAGAAGCCTTGAGCGGCAGGCTTTTCCTTGCCAAAACTCACGGCTTCCATCTGCGCGTCCTGGACACCCAGCAACGTCAGGGAGCGACGCACCGCTTCGGCGCGCTTCTGGCCCAGCGCCAAGTTGTACTCACGGCCTCCGCGTTCGTCGGTGTGGCCTTCGATCATCAGCTTGCGTGCCGAAGATGCCTTCAGGTAGCGGGCATGGGCCTCCAGCAGCGACTGGAATTCCGGCTTGACGATAAAACTATCAAAGTCGAAATAAACGATGCGTGCCACACCTACGGGGCCAGCGGCATCGCGGCCCGACTGGCTCAGGTCCACCGGAGCCACGCCACTTTGGCCCGCACCACCGGAATTGGCGCCCGAAGGCACGGTGGAAGTCGCGCCCTTGTCTTCGACGGGCACATCGTCAAGCTTCACGCCAGAGCTGCAACCGGCCATGAGGGCCGCAACGGTCAGCGCAATGGACACGCGCTTGAATGGGAAACGGATCATCTGAATTCTCCTGAAGAGCTGTTGTTCGAAAAAATGAAAAGTCACTGTTTTTGGAATGGGCCCCAGTCGGGCTCCCGGATGTCTCCACCCTGCCCTGCCAGGCGGGCCTTGATCTTGCCGTCCAGCGTGGTCGTCATGAGAGCCTCGCGGCCCTGCTGCTGGGTGGCGTAGACAATGAGTCGGCTGTTGGGTGCAAAGCTGGGGTTCTCGTCGGCAGAGGTGTCCGTCACCGCCGTCACGGAACCCGACCTCAGATCCATCACGTGCAGCTTGTAGCCCCCCCCCACACGGGAGATGTAGGCCAACCATTGACCGTCAGGGCTGATGCTCGGCGAAATGTTGTAGGAACCATTGAACGTGACGCGCTCGGCGCTGCCCCCCGTGGCCGCCACGCGGTACACCTGCGGCGAACCGCCGCGATCGCTCACGAAGTAGATGCTGCGGCCATCGCCGGAAAACACCGGTTCGGTGTCAATGCCGCTGCTCTGCATCAGACGCCGCGGCTCACCGCCGTTGGCATCAATGGTGTACAGCTGCGAGCCGCCATCGCGGCTCAGCGTCACGGCCAGGGTACGGCCATCGGGCGACCACGCCGGCGCACTGTTGGAGCCACGGAAGTTGGCGATCAGCCGGCGACGACCAGAAGCCACGTCGTGCACATAGACCACAGGCTTGCGCGACTCGAACGACACATAGGCCAACTGCGTGCCGGTGGGCGACCAGGCCGGTGAGATGATGGGCTCGGAGCTCGACAGCGCGGACTGGGCATTCTCGCCATCCGCGTCGGCCACCCACAGGCTGTAGCGCGTTCCCGCCTTGGTCACGTAGGCGATGCGCGTCGAAAAGATGCCACGCTCGCCCGTGAGCTTTTCGTAGATGAAGTCGGCGATGCGGTGGGCCACCAGGCGCAGATCGGCCTGTGTGACCACGAAACTCTGCCCGCCCATGTCCTGGGCCTTGACCACATCCCACAGGCGAAAGCGCACATCGAAGCGGCCATCGGCCAGACGCGTGACGCTGCCGGACGTGAGCGCATCGGCCTTGCGCTGACGCCACAGGGTGACGTCGGGGCGTGAAGACTCATCCAGCGCGGTGCCCGAGGCATCCACACCGATGAAGCGGCCGCTGCGCTCCAGATCCGCCTGCACGATGGCAGAGATTTTTTGCGGGGATTGCGCCTCGCCCCGGAATGGCGCAATGGCAATGGGCAACTGCGTCAGTCCCACGCCGGTGATCTCGACGCGGAACTGCGCGAGGGCGGGCAATGCGGAGCCGGAAGCCAGGGCTGCGACGGCATGGCGTCGCGAGAGTTGCGGCAGGGCCGCGAGAGAAGAATAGTGAAGTGGGGTGCGGTCAATAGTCATTGGCAACCATCGAATAACCGTCAAATGCCGGAAAACAGAGCCTCGCATGTTACACATAGCGTAGCGAACCATGTGACAAACTGTGCTGCCCTGCAATAGCCGAAACGTAGAATCCGCCCCTCATGCAAGACTCGAATCATAGCGCGACGAAGGCTTCCTTGCCGGATGCGGCGCAGCCTCTCCCTCTGCTGAAGCGCTTGCGGCGCCTGCATGCGTACTTTGGCTACCAGCGTCTGGCATGGACCATGGCACTGTTGGCCACCTTGGTGGCGGCAACCACCGAGCCCTTGATTCCCGCACTGCTCAAACCACTGCTCGACCAGGGCTTTACGGAAGGATCGCTGGATCTGTGGATGGTTCCCGTGGCGATCATCGGCGTGTTCCTCGTGCGCGGGCTGGCCCAGTTCACCAGCCAGTACGCACTGACCCGCATCGCCAACGAGGGCATGCTGCGGCTGCGCACCGCACTCTTCGACCGGCTGCTGGCCACCGAGATGGGCCTGTTCCATCGCCAATCGGCAAGCGCGCTCTCGAACACCGTGGTGTATGAGGTGCAGACCGGCTTCACGTCGCTGGTGCAGGCGCTGCTGGGTCTGTCGCGCGACGGCTTCACGCTGGTGGCCCTGCTGGGCTATCTGATCTACCTGAACTGGCAGCTCACGCTCATCGTGGCCGTGCTGGTACCCGGCGTTGCCTGGGTCATGAAGACGCTCTCGCGGCGCCTGTACAAGATCACCAAGAGCAGCCAGCAGGCCACCGACGACCTGGCCTACGTGGTCGAGGAAAACGTGCTGGCCCACCGCATGGTGCGCCTGCACGGCGCGCAGGCCGAGCAGGCCGGCCGGTTCAATGAACTCAGCCAGCGGCTGCGCCGCCTGGCCATCAAGTCCACGATCGCCTCCGCCGCCATGACGCCCACCACGCAGTTGCTGGCCGCAGGGGCGCTCTCGTCCGTGATCTGCATCGCGCTGTGGCAAAGCCATGGCAACGGCGCCAAGGAAGTGACGGTGGGCGGCTTTGCCTCGTTCATTGCCGCCATGCTGATGCTCATCGCCCCCATCCGCCGGCTGGCCGACATCGCCAACCCCATCACGCGCGGGGTGGCGGCCCTGGAGCGCGGCCTGGCGCTGTTGAACGACACCCAGGTGGAATCCGGCGGCACGCATGCCGTGGCGCGCGCGCAAGGAGCCATTGCCCTGCGCGATGTGTCGGTGTCCTTCAACGCCGAGCATGCCCCCGCACTGAGCGGCCTGAACCTCGACATCCGCCCCGGCGAGGTCGTGGCGCTCGTCGGCCCCTCGGGCGCCGGCAAGACCACGCTGGTCAACCTACTGCCGCGCTTCATCGCGCCCAGCAGTGGCCAGGTGCTGCTTGACGGCGTACCCGCCGAGCAATGGGCCCTTCCCTCCCTGCGCGCGCAGTTCGCCATGGTCAGCCAGGACGTGGTGATGTTCAACGACAGCATCGCCGCCAACGTGGCGCTGGGTGCGGACATGGATGAGCAGCGCGTGCAGCAATGCCTGGCCGCAGCCAACCTCGCCGACCACGTGGCCGCCCTGCCCCTGGGCATGCACACGGTGGTGGGCCACAACGCCACCCAGCTCTCGGGCGGCCAGCGCCAGCGCCTGGCCATCGCGCGGGCGCTGTACAAGGATGCTCCCATCCTCATCCTGGACGAGGCCACATCGGCGCTCGACACGGAATCCGAGCGTCTGGTGCAAGAGGCCCTGCAGCGCCTGATGCGCGGGCGCACCACGCTGGTGATCGCGCACCGGCTGTCCACCATCGAACACGCCGACCGCGTCGTCGTCATGGAGCGCGGACGGATCGCCGAGCAGGGCTCGCATGCCGAGCTGATGGCCCGCGGCGGGCTGTACGCCCGCCTGCAGGCCCATGCCGGCTGAGCCTGAGAACGCCCATGCCCAAGGGGCTTGAGCCCTCAGGCGGAAGCTGAGAATTCAGGCTTTGGGCGTCGCCAGGCTGGACAGCCCCAATGCGAAGACCGAATTCGGCACATTCTTGGCAGGCAGCTGCGTCTTCACGGCGCCACCCGACCGTGCGGAGACCGGAGGCGCCACGACCGCAGGCCTGTGGGCATGGCCGGCGCTGCTGTGCTGCTGGGCAAGCAGGTCAGCGACGGTGATGGACTGCAGGTACTCCATGACGCGCGAGTGGAAGTTGGCCCACAGCTCCGCCGTCATTTCGCCCGAGAGTTGGCTGGCGAGGGCAGGAGAAGCCTTGTCTTCGGTGCGCGCCATGTACTTCTCGGAGGCCGTGACGATGTCGGCAACCGACAGATCCGTCGGCTGGCGCGTCAGCGTGTAACCGCCGCCAGGACCGCGGATGCTGTTGACGAGGCCCGCGCGGCGCAGCGCGCTGAAGATCTCTTCCAGATAAGACAAGGAGATGCCCTGCCGGGCACTGATGGTGGGGAGGGCCACGGGCTGGCCGTGCGAGTGCAGGGCCAGGTCCGTGATGGCCGTGACAGCGAGCTTGCCCCGGGTGGTCAAACGCATGGTGGATTCCTGATGAAAAATTCTGTGCCGTACTGGCTTGCGCGGATGCGCGGGGGCGGCAGATAAGGTGGCTGCCGCGTGGGCCTGAGCGGCCCCGTAAGGGGTGGTGAGACGTCAGCCGGGTGCGCCGGCACCCTGGACGGCTCAGGCGAGCAGCATGTCGCCCGCCCGTGGGGGCTTGGGTTGCTTTTTCAGCGCAGGCGACGGGTGCGCGACGGCCGTCTGGGCGGGGCAATGAAACAGCGTGTGCCTCGGGCTGGCGAGAACGCGGCGGATGCTCTGGTCGTCCGGCAGATCCTGATGGGCATCCGCGAGGCCATGCCCATGCGCATCGACGGAGGTCTTCTGCGCCGCAGGCGCTGGCTCCGCCTTGGTGTCCACGAAGCCCTCATGCACGAAAACGCTCTGTACGGCGGGCGTACCCATCTGCTGCGGGAGCCCCACCTCAGGCGTCTTGCCAAAGGCGGAAACACCAACGCTCAGCAGGAAGTGGAGGGTAAAGACCGCAATCAACCATCTCGGCATGGTGGTCAAATTATACGGGCGGGCCTTGGCGGGGCTTGCCGCCGCCGCAAGGAAGCTGCCGGCCACAGGCCGTCGGATCAAAGAAGAATCAGGCGCTATCGCCTTCCTGGCAAGCGCAAGATGCTATCAATTTTGAAAGCAGAAAGGAAAATGGGTGCGCACATCGCCATGCCGTTCGAGGCGAATGCGTGATTTGACGAGCCCTTCCAGCCGGGCATGGGGCGTGCCCCCATGCCCGCACAAGAGGATGTCACAGCTTGGCGATGGACACCTCCGTGGACTTGAGCAGCGCCACCACGTCGGAGCCGATGGCCAGGCCCAGGTCGTCCACCGAGCGGGTGGTGATGACCGAGGTGACGATGCCCCAGGGCGTCTCGACGTCGACCTCGGAGAAGGCATCGCCGCGGATGATCTCGCGCACCTTGCCCTTGAACTGGTTGCGCACGTTGATGGCTTGAATGGACATGGTTGTTCCTTCGAAATTGCGGTGGGGCATGCGAGGTGCAGCAGCCGTGGCCCGGCGTGCGGCGCTGGCAGTCGTTCAGTACGCGATCGCCAGGGGCCACGGGCGGGCCAGTCCCCAGGCGGATGCCGTGGTGCGCAGCACGCGCAGGTGCTGCCAGTAGACGGGGGGCGTGGTGAACACGGGGCGATGGGCGGGGGTATCAGGCATGGGGTCTCTTCAAAGGAGTGGCGGCACGGCACATTATGCTATTTTTTTATAGCTTCATGCGCTTTATGGATAAGCGCAATTGGCACTTTTCATGCATATTCCGCCGCGCACACAGCATCAGTGTTTGGTGTAGATCTGGTCAAAGCTCGCGCCGTCGGCAAAGTGGTCCTTGTCCGCCTTGGCCCAGCCGCCGAACGCCTGGTCGATGGTCACGAGCGTGAGCTTGGGGAACTGCGCGCCGAACTTGGCCCGCGCCTTTTCGCTGGTGGGGCGGTAGTAGTTCTTGCCCGCAATCTCCTGCCCCTCGTCCGAGTACAGGTGCTTGAGGTATTCCTCGGCCAGCGCCCGGCTGCCCTTCTTGTTCACCACCTTGTCCACCACGGCCACCGTGGGCTCGGCCAGGATGGACAGCGACGGCACGACGATCTCGAACTTGTCCTTGCCAAACTCCTTGAGCACCAGGAAGGCCTCGTTCTCCCAGGCCAGCAGCACGTCGCCCACGCCGCGCTGCACGAAGGTGATGGTCGAGCCGCGTGCGCCCGCGTCCAGCACCGGCACGTTCTTGTACAGCTTGGACACGAAATCCTTGGCCTGGGCGTCACCGCCGTACTTGCGCTTGGCGAACTCCCAGGCGGCCAGGTAGTTCCAGCGCGCGCCGCCGCTGGTCTTGGGGTTGGGCGTGATCACCTGCACGCCGGACTTGGCCAGATCGTCCCAGTCCTTCAGGCCCTTGGGGTTGCCCTTCTTCACCAGAAACACGATGGTGGAGGTATAGGGCGCCGCGTTGTGCGGCAGGCGCTTTTGCCAGTCGGCGGCCAGCAGGCCGTGCTTAGCCAGCGCGTCCACGTCACCGCCCAGGGCCAGCGTGGCCACATCGGCGTCGATGCCGTCGATGATGGACCGCGCCTGCTTGCCCGAGCCGCCGTGCGACTGCTTGAACTGCACGTCCTGCCCCGTCTTGGCCTTCCAGTGCTTGGCAAAGGCCTGGTTGTATTCGGCGTACAGCTCCCGGGTCGGGTCGTAGGAAACATTCAGAAACTGCACCGGCTGCGCGAACGACGGCACGGCCGCCAGGGACATGACCGCGCTCAAGGCGGCGGCCAGAGGAAACTTGATAAAGTGGCGGCGATTTTTCATGACGGGCTTTCGTTACAGGGTTGTTCGGCGCAGACCACCGATGCAGCGCATTCTGAAAGCCACTCGTCAGAACTTAAACCAATAAGATTTCAGTTCTTTATTTCTCAAACATCTGAAATCAATCCAAGGAACGTCTCCCCATGGCACGCACCGTCCACTGCATCAAGCTCGGCAAGGAAGCCGAAGGCCTCGATTTCCCGCCCTACCCCGGTGAGCTGGGCAAGCGCATTTTCGAGAGCGTGAGCAAGCAGGCCTGGGCCGACTGGCTCAAGCACCAGACCATGCTGGTCAATGAGAACCGCCTGAACCTGGCCGACGCGCGCGCGCGCCAGTACCTGGCCCGCCAGATGGAAAACCACTTCTTCGGCGGCGGCGCGGACGCTGCAGCCGGCTACGTCCCGCCCAGCGCGTAATTCCGCCGGGCGCTGAGCGCCCCAAGGCCTGGCGCGACCGAGCGCATGCCACGGCCTTGACAGGCGGCTGGCTGCCGCCGGACACCCACACCTCCCCACCCCTCTGCAACCGCCCCCGCCGCGTGACCGTGGCGGGGGCGGTGCCGCTGCTGCGGCTACCATCCGCCACACCAAGCGCCCTTGTGCGCGATGGCGGGCAAGAGTCGCCCCGCCATCGCGGCACAGGCAGGTTTCCATCAGGGTTTTCCATGCTTCCATCGGTTTCGCTACTGGAATCGTTCCAACTGTCCCAGTTCACCACCATGCTGGTGATCTATCTCGTGGCCATCACGGCCGAGGCCATGTCCGGCGCCCTGGCCGCGGGCCGGCGCAACATGGACATCTTCGGCGTGGCCGTGATCGCCTTCGTCACCGCGCTGGGCGGCGGCACCATCCGCGACATGGTGCTGGGCCACTACCCCATAGGCTGGACGCAGCACCCCGAATACGTCTACCTCGTGATCTCGGCCGGCCTGCTGACCACGCTGGTGGCGCGCTACATGCACCACCTCAAGCAGGTGTTCCTGCTGCTGGATGCCATGGGTCTGATCGCCTTCTCGCTGATCGGCTGCAACGTGGCGCTGGAGCTGGGCTACCCGCCCATGGTGGTTGTGATGTCGGGCATGCTCACCGGCATCAGCGGCGGCATCCTGCGCGACGTGCTGTGCAACCAGGTGCCGGTGGTGTTTCGGCGCGAGCTGTATGCCAGCGTCTCGCTGGCCGTGTGCCTGCTGTTCCTGGGCCTGCGCACGCTGGAGGTCGGCTCCAACGTCAGCACCCTCGTGTGCTTCGCCGGCGGCTTGACACTGCGGCTGCTGGCCATACGCTTCCAGTGGCGCCTGCCCGTGTTCTCCTACCAGCAACGCTGGGAGTGACGCCGCCCCACCGACACCATGCCTGAACCTACCGACGGTTGTGCCGACGGCACACCCCACCCTTCCCGCTCCTCAGGCCCAAGCCCCGATGAACAGGCCCGCCGGGTGTTCCTGGCGGGCTGCGGGCTGCCGGCCGCCTGGGCAGGCCAGGCGCAATGGCGCATCCTGGAAACCGGCTTCGGCCGGGGGCTGAACTTCCTGCTCACCTGGGCGGCCTGGCGGGCCGACCCGGCGCGCCCGCAGCGGCTGCACTTCGTCGCCTGCGCGGCCCCGCCCGTCCCTGCCAACGATATGTTTCACGGCACCGCGGCCGATCCCGCGCTGCACGCGCTGGCAAGGCAGCTCCAGGCGCAGCTCTGGGGCCTGCTGCCGGGCGTGCACCGCCTGGCGTTCGAGGGCGGCCGCGTGCTGCTCACGCTGTACATCGGCGATACGCAGTCCATGCTGCGCCAACAGCAGCCCGTGGCCGACTCCGTGTACCTGAATGGCGGCGGCACCGCCCACCCGCCTGAGACATGGCCCCCCCATACCCTCAAGGCCGTGGCGCGCTGCTGCCGCCGTGGCACAGGGCTGGCCAGCCTGGGCATGGCACGCGCCCTGCGCGAGGGCCTGGCGCAATGCGGCTTCGAGGTACACGAAACGCACGACGGCAGCCTGCGGGCCCGCTTCCACCCCCGCTGGGAGCCGCGCCCCGGCCACCCGGTACTGCCCGGCGTGGGCGTGGCGGCACCCGGCCGCTGCCTGGTGATCGGCGCCGGGCTGGCCGGCGCCGCCGTGGCCGCCAGCCTGGCGCGGCGCGGCTGGCAGGTGCATGTGCTGGACCGGGCCGACGCCCCCGCCGCCGGCGCCTCGGGCCTGGCCGCGGGCGTATTCGCCTCGCATGTGTCGCCGGATGACAGCGTGCTCTCACGCCTGTCGCGTGCCGGCGTGCGCACCACGCTGCAGGCCCTGGCCCAACTGCCCGCCAGCACCCGCGATGCCGACTGGAGCGACTGCGGCACGCTGGAGCACCGCGTGGACGGCAGCACCGGCCTGGCCTGGGTTGATGGCCCCGGCCTGGACTGGAGCCAGCCGGCCACGCCGCAGCAACTGGCCGCCAACGGCCTGCCCGCCGACGCCACGGCCTGCTGGCATGCGCGCGGCGGCTGGGTACGGCCGCCGCAGCTCATCCGGCATCTGCTCGACCAGCCGGGCATCCACTGGCAGGGCGGGGCCGAAGTGGCACGGCTGCGCCGCACCGAAGGCACGCAGGCCGGCTGGCAGGCCCTGGATGGCGCCGGTGCCGTGCTGGCGCAGGCGCCGCTCGTCGTCGTCTGCGCGGGGCCGCACAGCATGCCGCTCGCGCAGGCGCCCTGGGCCCTGCAGGCCCTGCGCGGGCAAATCGCCTGGGGGTTGCACGACCAGGCCCCTGCGAACGCGCCATGGCCGCCGCAGCCGCTCAACGGGCATGGCAACCTGGTGCCGCGGGTGCCGCTACAGGGCGGCCTGGGCTGGGTGCTAGGCTCCACCTTCGAGCGCGACCAGACCGCCTTGCCCCCCAGCCCGGCGGAGCAGCAGGCGGGCCTGCACGCCAACCAGGCCAAGCTGCAAGCCCTGCTGCCCCAGCTGGCCGAGGCCCTGGCCGCCGCGTTTGCCGGCGCCCCGGCCCAGCCCCAGGGCGCCATCCGCACCTGGGCGGCCGTGCGCTGCGCCTCGCCCGACCGCCTGCCCATCGCCGGGCCGGTGGATGCGGAGCGCCTGCCCGGCCTGTGGGTCTGCACGGCCATGGGCGCGCGCGGGCTGACGCTGTCCCTGCTGTGCGGCGAACTGGTGGCCGCCCGCCTGCACGCGGAGCCGCTGCCCCTGGACGCGCGGCTGGCGCGCGCGCTGAGCACCGAGCGGCTGTAGGACACGCTTCATATATAAATTACGGAATATATGAAGCATTAAAGAATAGTTTGTTTTTATAAGACGGACTTTTACAGTGGCGCCCATCCCCGCTGCCGTGGGGCCTGCAAGGCCCGGCGGCGCACCGCGTAGAACCGCCTGACGGGCCCCACCATGTACCAATACACAGAATTCGACCGCCAATTCGTCCATCTGCGTGCCCAGCAGTTCCGCGACCAGCTCGAACGCTGGCAGCGTGGCGAACTGACCGACGAGCAGCTGCTGCCGCTGCGCCTGCAAAACGGCTGGTACATCCAGCGCTACGCGCCCATGGCCCGCATCGCCGTTCCCTATGGCGAGATCAGCAGCGAGCAGCTGCGCATGCTGGCCCACATCGCCCGCGAGTACGACCGCCCCAGCCCCGAACTGCTGCAGCATGCCCAGTCCACGCAGGACCAGCTCCAGGCCGCGCAGCCGGGCCTGACGCTGGAGGCAGCGCCGCTGCAGTACGGCTACGGCCACTTCACCACGCGCACCAACGTGCAGTTCAACTGGATCCCCATCACCCGGGCGGCCGACGTGATGGACCTGCTGGCCAGCGTGCACATGCACGGCATCCAGACCAGCGGCAACACCATCCGCAACATCACCAGCGAGGCCTATGAAGGCATCGCCGAGGACGGCATCGCCGACACGCGCCCCTTCGCCGAAATCCTGCGCCAGTGGAGCACGCTGCACCCCGAGTTCGCCTTCCTGCCGCGCAAGTTCAAGATCGCCTTCAACGGCTCCGAGGAAGACCGCGCCGCCACCGGCTGGTACGACATCGGCCTGCAGGCGCAGCGCAATGCCGCGGGCGAGATCGGTTTCACGGTCAAGGTCGGCGGCGGCATGGGCCGCACGCCCGTGATCGGCACCGTGGTGCGCGAGTTCCTGCCCTGGGACCAGCTGCTCAACTACATCGAGGCCGTGGTGCGCGTCTACAACGGCTACGGCCGCCGCGACAACAAGTGGAAGGCGCGCATCAAGATCCTGGTGAAGGCCGAGGGCCAGAAGTTCATCGACGCCGTGGAGGCCGAGTACCAGGCCATCGTGCAGCAGGACGGCGCACCGCACACCATCACCCGGGCCGAGCTCGACCGTGTCACCGCCCACTTCGTGGTGCCCGAACTGAAGCCCGCCAACCTGCCCTCCAAGGTCAACCCGCAGGGCCAGCTTTACCAGCGCTGGCTGCAGCAAAACGTGCACGGCCACCGCCTGCCGGGCATGCGCGCCGTGACGCTGTCGTTCAAGCGCGTCGGCTTCGCGCCCGGCGATGCCGACGCCGACACCATCGACGCGCTGGCCCAGCTGGCCGAGCAGTTCAGCGCGGCCGAGGCGCGCCTGACGCACGACCAGAACCTGATGCTGCCCTGGGTGTTCGAGTCCGACCTGCCCGCGCTGTACGAGGCCGCCCGCAAGCTGGGCCTGGCGCAGCCCAACATCGGCCTGCTGACCGACATGATCGCCTGCCCCGGCGGCGACTTCTGCGCGCTGGCCAACGCCCGCTCGCTGCCCATCGCCGCCGCCATCACCGAGCGCTACCAGGACCTGGACGAGGTGTTCGACCTCGGCCCCATCGACCTGCACATGAGCGGCTGCATCAACTCCTGCGGCCACCACCACAGCGGCCACATCGGCATCCTGGGCGTGGACAAGGACGGCAAGGAGTGGTACCAGATCACGCTGGGCGGCTCCGACGGCTCCGGCCTGTCCGGCCCGGCGATCGCCGGCAAGGTGGTAGGCCCCGCATTCTCGGCCGCCGAGGTGCCCGACGTGATCGAGGCCGTGCTGGCCACCTACCGCGCCGAGCGCAAGAGCGGCGAGTTCTTCATCGACACCCTGCGCCGCGTGGGCCACGACCCATTCAAGGCCGCCGCCAACGGCGCACGCCACCCCCGGCTGGCCGAGGCCCTGGCCGAGTAAGCACGCCCCTACCCGATTGGACTGCTATGAAAATCATTGCTAGCAACGCAGTATCCACGGCCCCTGAAGCCGAAAAAGTGCTGCAAATCGCCAACGACGCCGAACTGGCCGACATCGCCGCCGGCGGCGCGCTGCAGGGCGTGGACCGCGTCGAGCTGGACTTCCCCAAGTTCACCGACGGCCGCGCCTTCAGCCAGGCCGTGCTGCTGCGCCGCCGCTACGGCTTCGCGGGCGACATCCGCGCCACGGGCGACGTGCTGATCGACCAGCTGGTGCAGATGCAGCGCAGCGGCTTCACCAGCGCCGTGCTGGCCGTGGGCCAGAACCCCGAGGCCGCCGAGCGCCAGTTCGCGCGCTACCAGGCCTTCTACCAGGGCGACGCGCAGCAGCCGCGCCCGCTGTTCTCCCGGGAGGCCGCATGAGCACCGTCAGCGCCGCGGAACTCGCCCGCGTCAACGCCACGCACGGCCGCGATGCCCCCGCCCTGGTGAACTGGGCGCTGGCCCTGGGCCGGCGCTCCATCGTCACCACCAATTTCCGCCCGTTCGAGGCGGTGATCCTGCACCTGGTCACGCGCGTGCAGCCCGACGTGCCCGTCATCTGGATGGACAACGGCTACAACACCGAGGCCACCTACCAGTTCGCCGACGCGGTGACCCGGCAGCTCGGGCTCAACCTGCGCATCTACCTGCCGCTGCGCTCGCGCGCGCACCGCGAGGCGGTGGACGGCCCGGTGCCGGCGGTCGGCGACCTGCGCCACGCGGCCTTCACCGAAGAGCTGAAGCTCGAGCCCTTTGCCCGCGCGCTGCGCGAGACCGCGCCCCAGGTCTGGTTCACGGCGCTGCGCGCCACCGACAGCGCCGTGCGCGCCCAGATGGAGCCCGTGAGCATCAACCCCGACGGCCTCATCAAGGTCGCGCCGCTGCTGCACTGGACCTCCAAGGATCTGTACCAGTACTGCGAGCAGCATGGCCTGCCCAACAACTTCGACTACGTGGACCCGACCAAGGGCGAAGACCAGCGCGAGTGCGGCCTGCACCTGGTTCATTGATAAAAATGATAGCTGCCAGCGCTTGATGGACAAGCGCCAGAGCCCTGTTTGACTGGAGAGCCGAATGAATGCCCGTGTGGACACCACCGTGCTGAGCCCCCTCAGCAACCGCCATCTGGATGCGCTGGAGGAAGAAACCATCTTCATCCTGCGCGAAGTGGCCGCCGCCTTCGAGCGCCCCGCGCTGCTGTTCTCCGGCGGCAAGGACTCGCTGGTCATGCTGCGCTGCGCAGAGAAGGCCTTCGGCCGCGGCCGCCTGCCCTACCCGCTCCTGATGATCGACACGGGCCACAACTTCCCCGAAGTGACCGATTTCCGCGACTTCCGTGCGCAGGAACTGGGCGCCGAACTCATCGTGCGCAGCGTCGAGGACTCCATGGCCCGTGGCACGGTGCGCCTGGCCCATGCGGGCGAGAGCCGCAACGCCCACCAGTCGGTGACGCTGCTGGAGGCCATCGAGGAGTTCCGCTTCGACGCGCTGATCGGCGGCGCGCGCCGCGACGAGGAAAAGGCACGCGCCAAGGAGCGCATCTTTTCCCACCGCGACAGCTTCGGCCAGTGGCAGCCCAAGGCCCAGCGCCCCGAGCTGTGGACGCTGTTCAACACGCGCTTAGGCAGCGGCGAGCATTTCCGCGTGTTCCCCATCAGCAACTGGACCGAACTCGACGTGTGGCAATACATCGACCGCGAGCAGATCCAACTCCCTTCGATCTACTACACCCACCCGCGCGAGGTGGTGGAGCGCCGCGGCCTGCTGGTGCCGGTGACGCCGCTCACGCCGCCGAAGGACGGCGAGCAGATCGTGGTGCGCGACGTGCGCTTTCGCACCGTGGGCGACATCACCTGCACCTGCCCCGTGGAAAGCCGAGCCGCCACGGCGGCCGACATCGTGATCGAAACCCTGGCCGCCGAGGTCAGCGAACGCGGCGCCACGCGCATGGACGACAAGACCAGCGACGCCTCGATGGAAAAGCGCAAGAAGGACGGGTATTTCTGATGAGCACTACTGAATTCATAGCTGGAAGCGCTGATGAGCAGGGCGCTGCAGCCCAAAATGACCATGCACCCGCGCTGCGCTTCATTACCTGCGGCAGCGTGGACGACGGCAAGAGCACGCTGATCGGCCGCCTGCTGGTGGACAGCAAGGCCGTGCTGCAGGACCACCTGGCCGGCGTGCAGCGCCAGGGCGAGACCGACCTGGCCCTGCTGACCGACGGCCTCAGCGCCGAGCGCGAGCAGGGCATCACCATCGACGTGGCCTACCGCTACTTCGCCACCGAGAGCCGCAAGTTCATCATCGGCGACGCGCCGGGCCACGAGCAGTACACGCGCAACATGGTCACGGCCGCCTCCAGCGCCGACGCCGCCGTGGTGCTGGTGGACGCCACCAAGCTCGACTGGCAGAACCCGGATCTGCAACTGCTGCCACAGACGCGCCGCCACAGCCTGCTGGTCAACCTGCTGCGCGTGCCATCGCTGGTGTTCGCCGTGAACAAGCTCGACGCCGTGGCCGACCCGGCGCTGGCCTTCGCCCATATCCGCGACCGGCTGGCCGCATTCGCCCAGGCCGCCGGCATCGCCGTGCGCGCCACGGTGCCGGTGTCGGCCCTCAAGGGCTACAACGTGGTCGATGCCGAACCCGGCTGGGCCGGCTACCAGGGCCCCAGCCTGCTGCAGCTGCTGGAACAGCTGCCCCACACCCCGGCCGACACGCATCTGCCGCTGGCCTTTCCGGTGCAATGGGTGGAGAAGTTCTCCGCGTCCAGCGACACCACCCAGGGCCGCCGCGTGTTCTGGGGCCGCGTGGCCGCCGGCCACGCCGTGCCCGGGGCCGAGGTGCAGCTGTTCCCCAGCGGCCAGACCGCCACCGTGGCCCAGGTGCTGGACCACGCGCGCCGCCCCGGCGACGTGCCCGCCGGCACCAGCGCCGGCATCGTGCTCGACCGCGAGGTGGACGTATCGCGCGGCGACTGGATCCTGGCCGCGCCCCCGGCGCCCGACGCCTCGGCCGGTGCGGCCGCGGACGACTTCGACGCCCCCGCGCCGCCCAGCCCCTGGCCCGCCCGGCGCGAGCTGACGGCCACCGTGGCCTGGATGGACGACGAACCCCTGGTCGCCGGCCGCGTGTACTGGGCGCTGCACGGCCACCGCTGGGTCAAGGCCAAGGCGCGCCGCGTGGTGCACCGCCTGAACATCCACAGCCTGGCCGAGGAAGACGCCGCACAGCTCGAACCCAATGCCATCGGCCATGTGGAGCTGCAGCTGCAGGAGCCCCTGCCGGCGGCACCCTTTGCACAGGCCCGCGCGCTCGGCTCCATGATCCTGGTGGACACCGCCAGCCACAAGACCGCCGGCGCCGTGCTGGTGCACGCCTCCCATTGACCGTGGTTAAGGTTTCCGCGCCGCGGGCATGGTCGCCCCATGCCCGGGGCGGCCGACGGCCTAGAATCGCGGGTTACACCGTATAGCAAGAACACACCGATTCCCATGACTCACGTCGTCACCGAAAACTGCATCAAGTGCAAATACACCGATTGCGTGGATGTGTGCCCCGTGGACTGCTTCCGCGAAGGCCCGAACTTCCTCGTGATCGACCCCGACGAGTGCATTGACTGCGCCGTGTGCATTCCCGAATGCCCGGCCAACGCCATCTTCGCCGAGGAAGACCTGCCCGCGGATCAGCTGGCGTTCATCAAGCTCAACGCCGAGCTGACGCCCAAGTTCAAGAGCATCACCAAGCGCAAGGCCGCCCTGCCGGAGGCCGACGACTGGAACGGCAAGCCCGGCAAGATCGCGCACCTGGAGCGCTGAGCGCGCCTGCCCCGCCCGCCTGCATGCCCGCCCTCGCCAGCGCCGCCCCCTCGCCGCAGCCCGTCGATGCCGTGGTGATCGGCGCGGGCCCGGTAGGCCTGTTCCAGGTCTTCCAGCTCGGGCTGCAGGGCATTTCGGCCCACCTGATCGACGCTCTGCCCCACACGGGCGGGCAATGCGCCGAGCTCTACGCCGACAAGCCCATCTACGACATTCCCGGCGTGCCCGTGTGCTCCGGGCGTGAACTGGTGGCGCTGCTGGAACGGCAGATCGCCCCCTTCGCCCCCACGCGCCACCTGGGCCAGCAGGTCAGCACGCTGGCCGTGCAGGCCGACGGGCGCATGCTGCTGCAGACCACCGCGGGCACGGCACTGCTGGCGCGCACCGTCTTCATCGCCGCTGGCGTGGGCGCCTTCGTGCCGCGCACCATCAAGGTGGACGGCATCGACGCGCTGGTGGGCCGCCAGGTGTTCTACCACCCCGGGGACAATGACGCCGCCAGCGCCAGCCAAGGCCGCCATGTGGTGGTGCATGGCGGCGACGAGGCCGCCGTGCAGGTCGCCCTGGCCTGCGCGCCCCAGGCCGCCAGCGTGACGCTGCTGCACCGCCGCGACGCCTTTCAGGCCGCACCGGCACTGCTGGCGCAGCTGCAGGCGCTGCGCGAGGCCGGCCGCATCCGCGTGGCCATCGGCCAGATCACCGGCGCACATGCCGCGCCCGACGGCCGGCTGCAGGCCCTGGATCTGCTCGACCCCCAAGGCCAGGCACAGCGCCTGCCACTGGATCTGCTGCTGGCCTACCTGGGCATCTCCCCGCGCCTGGGGCCCATCGCCGACTGGGGCCTGGCCCTGGAGCGCAAGCAGCTCGTGGTGGACACGGAGTCCTTCCGCACCAGCGTGCCCGGCATCTACGCCGTGGGCGACATCAACACCTATCCCGGCAAGCGCAAGCTGATCCTGTGCGGCTTCCACGAGGCCACCCTGGCCGCCTTCGGTGCCGCGGAGTTCCTGAACGACGCGCCGGTGGCGCTGCAATACACCACCACCAGCACCCGGCTGCACGAGCGGCTGGGCGTGGCCCACCCCACGGCCGACTGAGCCCGGCGCCAGGCGCCCGAGCCCCGGCAGTCTCCTCAGGCAAAGGCCCTGTGCATGGCCTGCGCCAGGTCCTCGCGCAGGTCCGCCACCTCTTCCAGCCCCACCGAAAAGCGCACCACAGAACCGGCCTTCAGGTGCGCAGGAGCGCCCGAACGCATGGCGCGCAGGTCATAGGGCACGACCAGGCTCATGGGCCCGCCCCAGCTGTAGCCCAGCTTGAACAATTGCAGCGCATCGCAGAACGCGTCGACCTGCGCCTGGGTATGGCGCGCGTCGATGACCACGCTGAACAGGCCGGCCGCCGCGCCCTCGCCCTGGTGTGCGCCACCGCACAGTGCCTTCCAGTGCGCATGGCCGGGCGCATCCGGCAGCGCCGGGTGCAGTACCTGCGCCACCGGCGCCTGCGTGCCCATCCAGCGTGCCAGGGCACGCGCGCCAACGTCGTGCGCGCGGTAGCGCAGCGCCATGCTGGGCAGGGAACGCAGCACAGCCTCCACGTCGTTGGCCCCCACGCCCAGGCCCAGCCGCATGTGCGTGAGCTTGATGCGCAGGTGCAGCCCCTCGTCGCGCGTGGTGATGCTGCCCATGAGCACGTCGCCGCCGCCGCTGGGGTATTTGGTGAGCGCGTGCACGGAGATGTCCACGCCAAGCTGGCCATCGCCCAGCAGGTCGAAGGGCGCAAAGGCCAGGCCCGCGCCCCAGGTGTTATCCAGCACGCTGGTCACGCCGCGTGCGCGGCAGATGCGCACCTGCTCCGGCAGATCGGGAAACTCCAGCGTGACCGAGCCCGGCGCCTCCAGCCACACCAGCCGCGTCGCGTCGCTGATCTTGGCGGCCAGGTCGGCCGGGTCCTGCGGATCGTAGATGCGGTGCCGGATGCCGTAGTGGCGCAGCTCCACCTCGGCCAGCGCCTTGTTCGGTCCGTAGGCGTTGTCCGGGATCAGCACCTCCTCGCCCTGGCGTAGCAGGGCCAGCGACACGGTGGCGACGGCCGCCAGGCCGCTGGGCGCCAGCAGGCATTGCAGCCCGCCCTCCAGTGTGGCGATACGCTCCTCGAGCTGGTAGGTGGTGGGCGTGCCATGCAGGCCGTAGGTGTAGCTGCTCTTGTCCTTCCACTCGCGCGCGCGCATGGCTGCCACGTTCGGGAAGATCACGGTGGACGCCTTGTGCACCGCCGGCTGCGGGGCCTGGAAGCCCGCGGGCGGCGTGTAGTCGTGGTGAATGAGGCGGGTGGACAGATCGGTTGCAGTGGGCTCGGTCATGCGCGGATGTTAGCGGCAGCCGGCGCAAGCCGCAGCGTGCGGCGCTCGGAGTCGCCCCTGCCCCGCCGATGCACATGCCAACGCGCCGGGCCTGTCGCCGGGCAGGCGCCAGAAAGGGCCAAAGCCGCAGTAGGACAACGGCAGCGCTGGCGCCGCCCCAGGGCGAGCGGCGCGACAATCCCCGCATGTCCGCTCGCTATCTGCACCGCTGGTTTCCCTTCCTGGCCTGGCCGCGCCCCACGGCCCAACTGCTGCGGGGAGAGTTCTGGGCCGGCATGACCGTCGGGCTGATGCTGGTGCCGCAGGGCGTGGCCTACGCGGCACTGGCGGGCATGCCCCTAGTGACGGGCATCTACGCCTCCTTGGTGCCGGCACTGATCGCCGTGCTCTGGAGTTCCTCCACCCGGCTGGGCGTGGGGCCGACGGCGCTCACCAGCCTGCTCATCGGCGCATCGCTCACCGGCATGGCCGAGCCCGGCAGCGCGCACTGGGTGGCCCTGGCCGCATGGATGGCCCTGCTGTCGGGCCTGCTGCAATTGGTGCTAGGCACCGTGCGCTTCGGCTGGCTGCTCAACCTGGTCACCTCGCCCGTGCTCAACGGCTTCACGCAGGCGGCGGCCCTGCTCATCCTGGCGTCGCAGCTGCCGGCGCTGCTGGGCCTGCGCACGGGCTGGAGCGCACTGGCCACAAGCCCGTCGCTGCACCATTTCGACCTCACCGCACTGGCCTTCGGGCTGGGCAGCCTGGCGCTTCTGGTGCTGGCGCGGCGCTGGCGGTCGAGCTTTCCGGCCGCCATCGTGGTCATCGCCCTGGCCGCGCTCGTCAGCTGGGCCCTGGGCTATGCGGATGCCGACGGCGCCGTGATCGGCCATCTGCCCTCGGGCCTGCCCGCGCCCTACTGGCCGGGATGGCTCTCATGGGACGAGATGGGCGCGCTGGTGATGCCGGTCATGGTGGTCACGCTGGTCAGCTTTCTGGAAACGGCATCCAGCGCCAAGGTCGAGCACCACCAGGGCGGCACGCGCTGGAACGAAAACCAGGACCTGATTGCCCACGGCCTGGCCAAGATCAGTTCGGGCCTGTGCGGCAGCTTCGCCACCAGCGCCTCGTTCTCGCGCTCCGCCATCAACCTGTATGCGGGCGCCAAGTCCGGCTGGGCAACACTGTTCGCGCTGGTGCTGGTGCTGGCCACGCTGCTGTGGCTCATGCCCGCGCTCTACCATGTGCCGCAGTCGGTACTGGCCGCCGTGGTGGTGACGGCCGTCACCAGCCTGATCAAGCCCGCCGGCATGCTCCGGCTGTGGCGCGTCTCGCGGGTGGAGACTGCCATCGGCCTGGTGACCTTCGGGCTCACGCTGGCCACGGCGCCGCGCATGTACTGGGGCGTGCTGGTGGGCCTGCTGATGAACCTGAGCCACTTTCTCTACCAGCGCCTGCACCCGCGCATCATCGAAGTGGGCCTGCACCCGGACGGCAGCCTGCGCGACCGCCACCTGTGGCAGCTCGCCCCGCTCGCGCCCCAGGTGCTGGCACTGCGCATGGATGCGGAGCTGGACTTCGCCTCCGCCAACGCGCTGGAGCGCCGGGTCGCCGACGAGCTGGCCAGCCGGCCCGACATGCGGCACCTGTGCCTGTTCGCGCTGCCCATCAACCGCATTGACGTGACCGGCGTCGAGACCTTCATGCGGCTGCGCGCGCTGCTGCAGGGCCGCGGCGGCGTGCTGCATGTGACCGGCATCAAGCTGCCCGTGCAGCGCACGCTGGAAAATGCTGGGGCCCTCGTACACGGTCCCAACTTCATCACCTACCGAACCGATGCGGAAGCCATCGCCGCGCTCCGGCAAGAGCGCCCACCGGCCGCAAATCCCTCCGCCTCGACGCAGGGAAACCCAGAGCCTCCCCCCGATATTTCCCCTGCGCACGAGGACAAAACGCCCTAGCTGCTAAACTGCCTGCAGGGTAATTTGTTTCATTTTGTGACCAAAACCGCGCCTTCCGCTTCCGTCCATCTCCGCGATCTGCGCCTGGCCACGGCACACGCGTTGGTGGCCCAGTCCCTGGGCTCCGAGATCACCCTGCATGGACAGACACCGCTGCTGTATCTGCAGAACCTGATCGACGGGCTGTGCGAAATTTCGCTCAAGGACCCGCTCACGGGGCTGGCCAACCGGCGCCATGTGCGCGCCGTGCTCGAGCGCGAGATCGACCGCGTGGCCCGGTCCGGTGAAGCGGCGCTGCTGCTGATGCTCGACATCGACCACTTCAAGCAGGTCAACGACACCCACGGCCACCTGGCCGGCGACATCGTGCTGCAGTCGGTCGCACGCACCCTCGAATCCTGCGTGCGCCCCATGGACACCGTCGCCCGCTACGGCGGCGAGGAATTCGCCATCGTGCTGCCCGCCTGCCAGTTCGGCTTTGGCAGCGTGATCGCCGAGCGCGTGCGCCGCGCGGTCGAATCCACGCCGGTGCGGGTTTCGCCCTCCCTGTCGCTGAACATCACCGTGAGCATCGGCGGCGCCTTCGCGCTGCAGTGGATTCGCAGCACCACCGCGCTGTGGACCGACCGCGCCGATGCCGAGCTCTACAAGGCCAAGGTCGGCGGGCGCAACCGAATCAGCATCGAGGAGCAACCCGACAGCACCGTGAGCGCAGAGGAGAAGAGTTTGCTGTTCGGCCCGCTATACACTCCATCGGGATGGGGCGACCTGCCCCCGCCTCTGGATCCATCCACAGGCAGCGCCTATTGAAAGCCAAGCGATGAACGACGCGCTGTCCCCTCAATCGACAACCCCCTCGGCCGGTACTCCGGCGCCCGCGACCCTGCCCGCCGTGGGCGCGCCGGTCGATGCCCGCATCATTGCCATCACCAGCGGCAAGGGCGGCGTGGGCAAGACCTTCGTATCGGCCAACCTGGCCGCCGCGCTCACGCGGCGCGGGCACCGCGTGCTGGTGCTGGACGCCGACCTGGGTCTGGCCAACCTGGACGTGGTGCTGAACCTGCACCCCAAGATCACGCTGCACGACGTATTCACCGGCAAGGCCCAGCTGGAAGACGCCGTGATCAAGGCGCCCGGCGGCTTTTCCGTGCTGCTGGCCGGATCGGGCATGGTCGAGTATTCACGCCTCACGCCCGAGGTGCGCAACGAATTCTTCAACGTCATCCAGACCCTGGCGCCGCGCTACGACGTGGTGCTGCTCGACACCGGCGCCGGCATCTCCGACGTGGTGCTGTTCTCCGTGTCGCTGGCCCATGAGGTGCTCATCGTCGCCACGCCCGAGCCCACCTCGCTCACCGATGCCTATGCCGCGATCAAGGTGCTGGCAACCCAGCAAAAGCGCCAGCAGGTGCGCATGGTGGTGAACCAGGCCGCGCGCCCGGGCGACGGGCGCGCGATCACCAGCCAGCTGCAGCAGGTGCTGGACCGTTTCGTCACCACCACCACCGGCCGGCCCATACGGCTGGTGCACATGGGCGACATTCCGGCCGATGCCTCCGTGCGCGACGCGGTCATGCGCCGCCAGCTGCTGATGCTGCAGATGCCCGGCTGCCCCGCCGCCCTGGCCGTGGCCCAGCTGGCCAACAAGGTCGAGTCCACGCTGCTCGCCCCCGCGGCCGAATGACGGCCCGCGCGGCAAGGCGAGCGTGAACGACATCCTCAACATCTCCAGCTACCTGTTCGTGCCGCTGGCCGACGCGCCGGCCCTGCGCGACCGGCTGCACGCGCGAGCCACCGCGGCGGCGCTCAAGGGCACCATCTTGCTGGCCGAGGAAGGCATCAACCTGTTCCTCGCCGGGCCGGCGCCGGCCGTGCGCGGCTTCATGGACGCACTGCGTGCCGACCCGCGCTTCGCACCGCTGCAGTACAAGGAAAGCTGGTCCGCCACGCAGCCCTTTCGCAAGATGCTGGTGAAGGTCAAGCGCGAGATCATCCGCATGGACATGCCCGCCATCCGCCCCGCGGCGGGGCGCGCCGCGTCGGTCGACCCGGCCACGCTGCGCCGCTGGCTGGACACCGGCCACGACGATGCCGGGCGGCCCGTGGTCACGCTGGACACGCGCAATGCCTTCGAGGTGGACCACGGCAGCTTCGA
Organism: Diaphorobacter oryzae DSM 22780; assembly: GCF_059568935.1. Lineage (NCBI taxonomy): Bacteria > Pseudomonadati > Pseudomonadota > Betaproteobacteria > Burkholderiales > Comamonadaceae > Diaphorobacter > Diaphorobacter oryzae. The sequence continues at coordinate 595,801 of NZ_JCANUL010000001.1, forward strand.
CAACGCCATCGACTGGCGCATCGGAAAGTTCACCGAGTTCCCCGCCGCCCTGCGCGCCCACAAGGACGAGCTGGCGGGCAAGACGGTGGTGAGCTTCTGCACCGGCGGCATCCGCTGCGAGAAGGCCGCCATCCTGATGGCGGAGGAAGGCGTGCAGAACGTCTACCAGCTCGAGGGCGGCATCCTCAAGTACTTCGAGCTGACGGACGGGGCGCATTACCACGGCGGCTGCTTCGTGTTCGACGAGCGCGAGGTGCTGGGCGCGGATCTGGCCAGTCCGGCCGGCAGCCCCCAAAAAACTCCTGAAAAATGAGCTGCTAGCGCTTATCCATAAAGCGCTAGAGCCCTATTTGACTTCAAACTTCAAGGCTTGAAGCGCCGCGGCGGCAGGGGGATGCGCTCGGTCTCGCCGGGCACGCTGCCCATGGCGCCCTCCTCCCAGTCCTGCGCCGCGCGAACGATGCGCTCCTTGCGGCTGGACACGAAGTTCCACCAGATGTGGCGCGGCCCCTCCAGCGGCGCACCGCCGATCACCATGCAGCGCACGCCGGCCTCGGTGGCGCGCAGGCGCGCCACCTGCCCGGGCTCCAGCAGCGCCAGGGTCTGGGCGCCGATGCGCTCGCCGTCCAGCCAGAGGCCGGAGTCCACCGTATAGAGCGCAATCTCGGGCGCCAGCGGTGGCAGCTCCAGCACGGCGCCGGGTTCGAGCTGCAGGTCCAGGTACAGCGTGGGCATGAACGTCGCCACGGGGGAGGTCTGCCCGAAGGCCGAGCCGATGAGCACGCGCACCGTGGCACCGCCGGCCTGGTGGCGCGGGATGTCTGCGGCGGCCGTGTGCACGAAGGCGGGCTCCGCCTCCTCGTGTGCGCCAGGCAAGGCCGCCCACAGCTGGATGCCGTGGCTGACATAGGTGCTGTCCGCCAGCGCCGGCGGGCGGCGTTCGGAATGCACGATGCCACGCCCGGCCGTCATCCAGTTGATGGCGCCGGGCTCGATCTGCTGCACCGAGCCCAGGCTGTCGCGGTGCATGATCGCTCCCTCGAACAGGTAGGTGACCGTGGCCAGCCCGATGTGCGGGTGCGGCCGCACGTCGTATTCGGATGCCGGCGTCACCGTCGCTGGGCCGAAATGGTCGAAGAAGACGAACGGCCCCACCGACCGGCGCTGCAGCGCAGGCAGCAGGCGGCGCACGGTGAAGCCACCGCCCAGGTCCTTGAAATGCCCCGTCAGCCGGGGCGGCGTCTGCGTCTCTGGAGCGCGCTGCGTCATGGCGCGTGCCCGGGAGCGGCCAGCTGCGGAATGCGCTCAACGGTGGTGGTGATCTCGGTCGTCACGCGGGTCATGAGCTTGTGGACGGGGCATTTGCCCAGAATGGTCTCCAGCTCCGCCATCTGCTCGTCGCTCAGGTCGCCCTGCACCTGCAGGCGCGTGGCCAGGCGATAGACGCCGGCGCGCTCCTGCGAGGCGTCGCGCTCCACCACCGTGCGCACATCCTCCACGGCCCAGCCCTTGCGACGCGCATACCACACCAGCGTGAGCGCCTTGCAGGCGCCGAGCGCCGCGTCGTACAGGTCGTGCGGGTTGGGGCCGGCGTCGGAGCCGCCCTCTTCCTGCGTACCGTCCACCACCCATTCATGGGCCCGAATATGCAGGTGCTGCGCCATGGGCGCGCCCTGAAAACGCTGCAATTGCACGCTCATAGCGCTGTTCCTCCGTTGTCGTAGGCTCTATGCATCCCGCCGCGCGCCGTCCACGCTCCACGCGCCCGCACCGCAGACGGAGAGCGCCAGCAAGCCGCCCGCGATGGCCAGGTTCTTGGTGAAGTTGATCTGCTGCATGGCCTGCTCCGCCAGGGGCAGCGCCCAGTAGTTGTGGAAGAAGACGGCCGCCGCCACCGAGAACAGCGCCAGCCCCCACGCCGCCCAGCGGGTCTTGAAGCCGATGAGCAGCGCGATGCCGCCGCCCACCTCCGCGATGATGGCCAGGACCGTCATCACCTCGGGCATGGGCAGGCCCTTGGATGCCACATAGCCCGCCGTGCCGGCAAGCCCCGTGATCTTGCCGATGCCGGCCGGCAGGAACAGCCAGGCCATCAGCAGGCGGCTCACCAGCAGCGACAGCGACTGGGAGGCCGAGGGATAGGAGGTGTGGGTGGTGGACATGAGGGGATATCTCCTGAACGAAGTGAGTGGAAATACCTGGCACTGCCCAGCCGGGGCGCAAGCCCGACCCAGCCAGTCCGCCCCACTGTAATCCTCTTCGCCGCAGTCCGCATCCCTGCCGCGCCGCCCTAGGCAAACGCCGGGGCGCACCCGCAGGCCCCGGGCCTCAGCCCAGGCGCATGCTGGAGCCTGCCACCTGGAAGGCGACGGTCGGCGCGCTCGCGTCCGCGAAGGGCACGCCCAGTGCGATTTCGCCCGTGCCGTGCAGCAGGCAACTGTCGCGCCGCAGCTGCACCGGCGGGGTGCCGCTGCCTTGGAAGCGCACCCAGGTGCCGAAGCTGCTGAGGTCGGTGAGCACGAAGGCGCCGTTGCGCCAGTCCACGCGCGCATGCAGCCGCGACACCCGGGGGTCTGCGATGCACAGCTGCGAATCGGGCGCGCGCCCCACCTGCACCGGCGCCTCCGCGGAGGTGAACGACAGGCTGTCGCCGCGCCAGGACAGCTGAATCTCCGCGGGGCCGGTGGCCAGCGTGGCGAAGTCGCTCATCAGGCCCGCGGGCATAGTCAGCGAATCGACGTCCTCCTCCTCGCGCCATTCGACCTGGTACATGAGCAGCGGGTCGGCCTTGCCGCGCACCTCCAGCAGCCCCAGGCGGATGAAGCGCACGCCCCGCGGCGCCCACAGGCCGGCGACGAGGGCCTCGGTGGCCCAGATCTCGGCGATGCCCGCGCGCTCGCACAGGCGCGCGGCCACGTTCACCGCATCGCCATAGCAGTCGCCGCCGACATCGACGACGTCGCCGGAGGCCAGGCCTACGCGCATCTCCACGCGCAGCGCCTGCGGCTGGGTGCGTGCCCACTGGCGGTGCGCGCGCATGCGGTCCACCATCGCCTGCACGGCATCCTGGGCGTCTGCAAACACGCCCAGCACGCCGTCGCCCAGATTCTTCACCACGCGCCCGCCATGCGCCTGGATGGAGGCGCCTATGCCCCGCGTCAGCTCCGCCACCAGGGCCGCCGCACGCTCGTTGCCCAACGCCTCATACAGCGCCGTGCTGCCTGCAATGTCTGCAAACACCACGGTCTTGACGGAGTTCACGCCTGCTTCCACTCGGCCCCTTCCTCATGCTGCCTGCACCACACACCCCGCCCGCGCGCCCCTTCGCCGGAGCGCGCTGCGGCGAAGCCACCGGCGCATCTTATGCAGATTGACCACCCGGCTGGTTTACCAGGCATTCCCGCCGAACCGGGTTGGCAAAAAAACGACGGCCGGCGGCAGCGCCTGGCGCAAAAAGGCATCAAATCAGCGCGAAAAGGCCGTCCATATTGCGCAAAAGCTCACTTATTGATAGCAAATCAATGCGCATGGCCCCAGTAGATGAGCGCATCGCGCCCTTCCACGGACAGCGACACCTCGGCCCCCACGGGCAGCAGCACCTTGGTGGGCACATGGCCGAACGGCAGGTTGGTGAGCACGGGGGCCTTGATCTGCGTGCGCAGCCAGTCCACCACGCTCTGCAGCTTGAAGCCCTTGTCGTGGGCGCCGAGCTGGTAGCCATTGAACTGGCCCAGCACGACGGCCTTTTGCTTGGCGAGCACGCCAGCGTGCAGCAGCTGGGCAAGCAGGCGTTCGACGCGGTAGGGATGCTCGCCGACATCCTCCAGGAACAGCACGCCGCCCTTCACCTCGGGGAAGTACGGCGTGCCGATCAGGGAGCACAGCATCGCCAGGTTGCCGCCCCACAGCTGCGCCTTTTTCACGTAGACGTCGCGCACGGCGGGGCTGCCGTCGGCCCGGGGCTTTTCGTGGTGCATGCGCCAGCCGCTGCCCTCGCCGTGGCCGGTGAACAAATCCTCCAGGCAGGCCAGCATGATGTCGTCGGGCTCGCCCTGCACGCCCAGGTCGCCCACCAGCGCCGGGCCGGCCCAGGTGGTGGCGCCGGTCTTGGCCAGCAGCGCGGCCTGGAAAGCCGTGAAGTCGCTCAGGCCGACGAACTGCGTGCCCTGTTCCACCGCCTTGGCCACGGCCTTGTACTTGATGCCGGGCAGGATGCGCGTGAGGCCGTAGCCGCCGCGGCTGATGAGCGCCACGTCGGCGCCGCTGGCGGCCGCGCGGTGGATGGCCGCCAGGCGCGTGGCGTCGTCGCCGGCGAAGCGCGTGTGGGCGGCCAGCGCGTCGGGGTCCACCTCCACCTCATGGCCCAGGGCCTTGAGTCGCGCCACGCCGCGGCGGAACGCGGCCTTGTCGCGCACGGCGCCGGAGGGAGAGTAGATGTAGATGTGCCGCGGGCCGTGGTCGTGGCCGCAGTGGTCGTGATCGTGATCGAGGGACAAGGCGGTGTTTCGCGCCCCTGCGGGCGCGCTCCGTGCAGAAGGGGGCGCCACAGCAGCGGCGCCAGGGATCAAAAACGAAAGTATTCCACAGCACGCGCGGCCGCGGCCCGGGCCGACGACGGCTCGTCCGGCGCGCAGCGCAGGCTCAGCCGAGGCCACGGCGCCGCCTGCGCCGCGGCGTCTTCAGCCCGGAACCCGGCAAAGGCGCGCGGCGCGGCGCGGTGGCCGGCGTCGGGGAACGGCGCGTCATAGGCCCCGCCGCCGGGCACGGGCGCCTCCAGCGACAGCACGCCCGCCAGCCGCCGCGCCGCGGCCAGGGCCGGCGCGAGGCCCAAGGCGCCGCCCTGCGCCACCAGCACCACATCGTGCAGGTCCAGGCGCTGCAGCAGCTCCAGCAGCACCTGGCGGTGCCACGCGGCGCCGTGCGCGCCCTCCTTCTTGGGCTTGTCGCTCTTGCCGAAGCCGATCAGGTCGGGCGCCACCACGCGGTCGCCGGCGGCGGTGAACACGGGGAGCATGTGGCGGAACTGGTAGCTCCAGGCCGGGCTGGCATGCAGCAGCAGCCAGGTGCGGGGCGCATCGCGCGGGCCTTCGTCCAGGTAATGCAGGCGCAGGCCGGCCAGCGCGGGCAGGTCGCTCAGGTAGTGCGGCGCCCAGGGGTAGTCCGGCAGGCCGGCAAAGGCGCGCTCGGGCGTGCGCAGCGCGTCCTGGCGCAGCGGGTGGGCGGCCAGCTGCTGCGCGCGCTGGGCCTGACGGCGCGCGCGAAAGAAGTCGCTGAGCAGCGCGCCGCATTCATCGGCCAGCACACCGCCCTCCACCCGCGTCTGGTGGTTGAGCCGCGGCTCGGCGAACAGGTCCACCACCGAGCCCGCCGCGCCGGTCTTGGGGTCTGCCGCGCCATAGACCACGCGCGGCAGGCGCGCGTGCAGCATGGCGCCGCTGCACATGGCGCAGGGCTCCAGCGTGACGTAGAGCGTGCAGCCGTTGAGCCGGTAGTTGGCCATCTGGCGCGCAGCGTCGCGCAGCGCGGCCATCTCGGCATGCTGCGTGGGGTCGTGGCAGGCAATGGGCGCATTGCGCCCGGTGGCGATCACCTGCCCGTCACGCACCAGCACGGCGCCCACGGGCACCTCGCCCGCCTGCAGGGCGGCGCGCGCCTGGGCCAGGGCCTCGCGCATCCAGGTGGCGTCGTCGGCTTCGCTCATCTTTTAATAGCTATTCGCGCTTTCCCATCAAGCGCAAAAGGCTGTTTTTACTGCGAATCTTCGGGTAGGCCGCGCGGCTGCTGCATCAGCGTGTCCATCTGCTGCTTGAACTGCTGCTGAATCTGCTGGCTTTGCTCGCGCACCGTCGCGGGCTCCGCGCCATCCGTGGGCGTCTGCGCCGGCAGGCCCTGCACGGCGGGCGGCACGGCCACGCGCGTGGCGCCCATCTGTTTCTTGACCAGCACGGCCACGATGGCCAGGGCCAGCAGCAGCCCGATCAGTCCGAACCCCATGCGCATCGCTTGTCCTCCCCGCCGTGACAGGCGCTCAACCAAACATTTTGATGAAGACCTGGATGGCCACCGCGTTGACCAGGTCGATGAAGAACGCACCCACCATGGGCACGATCAGGAACGCCTTGTGCGAGGCGCCGTACTGGTTGGTGATGGCCTGCATGTTGGCCACCGCCGTGGGCGTGGCGCCCATGCCGAAGCCGCAATGCCCGGCGCACAGCACGGCCGCATCGTAGTTGCGACCCATCAGGCGGAAGGTGATGAAGCCCGCGTAGGCCGCCATGACCAGCGCCTGCACGCCCAGGATGATGACCAGCGGGCCGGCCAGCCCCGCCAGCTCCCACAGCTTGAGCGACAGCAGCGCGATCGCCAGGTAGACGGACAGCCCGGTGTTGCCGAAGACGTCAATGGCGCGGTCGAACACCTCGAAGTTGAAGACATAGTCCAGCACGTTGCGGATCAGCACGCCGCCGGCCAGGGCCCACACGAAGGTGGGCAGCTGCAGCGCCGTGCCCTTGGTGAGCTGGGCCATGAACTCGGCAAAGGCCAGGCAGCCGGCAAACAGGGCCATGGTCTCGATGGCCGCGTCCGCCGTGATCAGGCGCGTCTTGTGCGGAAACTCGAAGTTGGGCGTGCCCGCCTCCAGCGCGCCGGCGTCGCCCGTGCTCTGCGGATGCTTCAGGCCGTGGCGCTGGATCAGCCACTTGGCCAGCGGCCCGCCGATCAGCCCGCCGATGACCAGGCCGAAGGTGGCGCAGGCAATGCCCAGTGTGATGGCTCCCTGGATGCCATGGTCGTTTTCCAGCACCGCGCCCCAGGCCCCGGCCGTGCCATGCCCGCCCACCAGGGTGATGGAGCCGGCGATCAGGCCGATCAGCGGGTCGAGCCCCAGCGCGGTGGCCAGCGCCACGCCCACGCTGTTTTGCACGACGATGAACACCACCACGACCAGCAGGAAGACGATCAGCCCCATGCCTCCCTCGCGCAGTTTGAGGAAGTTCGCGCTCAGGCCGATGGAGGAGAAAAACACCAGCATGAAGGCCGTCTGCAGGCTGGTGTCGAACGATGCGCGCACGTCGAAGACGGCGTTCAGGCCCCAGGAGATGAGCGCCGCGACCAGGCCGCCCGCGACGGGCTCGGGAATGTTGAACTCGCGCAGCCAGCGAACGCGCTGCACGAGGAACTTACCCACCAGCAGCACGATAGCCGCGAGGATCAGGGTGTAGTAGGTGCCGAACTGTATATCCATGTGATGTCAGAGGAAGAACCGCTCTGGCTGGCGCAACCTCATGCCGTGCCGCTGGCGGTGAAAACCGCAGGCGCACAAGCCACACGCGCGCCTAGCGCCCTTGTCCATGAACCACCCGGGAAAACCCGCGATTTTGCCAGACGCATACAAGTCCCTTCTGCCGGCGTACCCCTGCCCCGGCAAGCCCGGGCAGACACCGGGATAATTCGCGCCCTATGTCTCTCCAGCCCCACCAGCTCGAACTCCTCTCCCCCGCGCGCGACGCCGACATCGGCATCGAGGCCGTGAACCATGGCGCCGACGCCGTCTACATCGGCGGCCCGGCCTTCGGCGCGCGGGCCACGGCGGGCAACGACATCCGCGACTTGGAGCGGCTCATCACGCACGCCCACCGCTTCGGCAGCCGCATCTTCATCACGCTCAACACCATCCTGCGCGACGACGAGCTGGAGGGCGCCCGCCAGATGGCCTGGCAGGTCTACAACGCCGGCGCCGACGCCCTCATCATCCAGGACATGGGCCTGCTCGAACTCGACCTGCCGCCCATCCAGCTGCACGCCAGCACGCAGACCGACATCCGCACGCCCGAGAAGGCGCGCTTCCTGCAGGACGCGGGCCTGTCGCAGATCGTGCTGGCCCGCGAACTCGACCTGGGCCAGATTGCCGCCGTGCGCGCCGCCACCGACCCCGCGCGCACCACCATTGAATTCTTCATCCACGGCGCGCTGTGCGTGGCGTATTCGGGCCAGTGCTTCATCAGCCACGCCCACACCGGCCGCAGCGCCAACCGCGGCGACTGCAACCAGGCCTGCCGCCTGCCCTACGAGGTGCTGGACGCGGGCGGCCGCATCATCGCCCACGAAAAGCATGTGCTGTCCATGAAGGACAACAACCAGAGCGACAACCTGCGCGCGCTGATCGACGCCGGCGTGCGCAGCTTCAAGATCGAGGGCCGCTACAAGGACATGGGCTACGTGAAGAACATCACGGCCCACTACCGCAAGCTGCTGGACGAGATCATCGAGGAGCGCGAGTTCTCCGAGCAGCCGCTGGCGCGCTCCTCCAGCGGCCGCACCACCTTCAACTTCGAGCCCGACCCGGACCAGAACTTCAACCGCGAGTTCACCGACTACTTCGTCAACGGCCGCAAGGACGACATCGGCGCCTTCGACACACCCAAGACGCCGGGCCGCGCCATCGGCTGGGTCACCCAGATCGGCGACAAGTGGTTCGAGCTGGAGGCCAGCGACAAGGCCACCGAGCTGCACAACGGCGACGGCCTGTGCTACTACGACCTGCAAAAGGAACTGGTGGGCGTGCACATCAACCGCGCCGAGGCCGTGAACGCCAAAAAGGGCATCTGGCGCGTGTTCCCCAAGAACGAGATCGCCAGCTTCAAGGACCTGCGCAAGGGCCTGGAGATCAACCGCAACCGCGACATGGAGTGGGTGCGCGCGCTGGAGAAGAAGAGCAGCGAGCGCCGCATCGGCCTGTGGGCCGAGTTCCGGGAAACGGCCGACGGCTTTGCGCTGACGCTGACCGACGAGGACGGCTTTGCCGGCCAGGCCGCCATCGCGCAGCCGCACCAGAGCGCCACCGACGCCGCCAAGGCCGAGGCCACGCTGCGCGAGCAGCTGGGCCGCTTCGGCACGACGATCTTCGCCGTGCATGACATTGCGCTGCAGCTCACGCAGCCCTGGTTCGTGCCCGCCTCCGCACTCAACCAGCTGCGCCGCGACGCCACCGCCGCACTGGAGCAGGCGCGCGCCGCCGGCTTCATGCGCCTGCCGCGCGCCGTGCCGGTGGAGCCGCCCGCGCCCTTCCCCGAAGACACGCTGACCTACCTGGCCAACGTGTTCAACCACAAGGCGCACGACTTCTACGTGAAGCACGGCGTGAAGGTGATCGACGCCGCCTACGAATCGAAAGAGGAAGAAGGCGAGGTGAGCCTGATGATCACCAAGCACTGCGTGCGCTTCTCCATGAGCCTGTGCCCCAAGCAGGCCAAGGGCGTGATCGGCGTGAAGGGCACCATCAAGGCCGAGCCGCTGCAGCTGATCAACGGCAAGGAAAAGCTCACCCTGCGCTTCGATTGCAAGCCCTGCGAGATGCACGTGGTGGGCAAGATGAAGAAGTCGGTGATGAACCAGCACCTCAAGGAGATGCAGGAGCAGCCGATGCAGTTCTACCGCACGCGCCCGCAGCCGCAGCCGGGCAAGACCCCCGCCTGACCCGGCCCCGCTGGCGCCACCCGCCCGCGCGCTGCCCAAAGCTTGGGCAATCCGTCCCGGGCCTTGACTGGCGCGGGTTTGCGCGGTTGTTCCATGGGTTATCCACAGCACGGCCCACAGACATAGGGGATAACCCTTGGATCGAGGCGCGCTGCATATCCTCATAGCCATTGCGTCGTTGGTGCGTCCGGCCCGCCTGCCCATAATCGCCGGGCACCATGGCGCGGCCGGCGCACCCGGCGCCGCCCATGCCGTGGATGGAACACCGCTTCACCCGCAAAGGAAACACATGCGCATCGAGACCCTGGCCGTTCACGCCGGCTATTCGCCCGACCCCACCACCAAGTCCGTGGCCGTGCCCATTTACCAGACGGTGGCCTATGCCTTCGACAGCGCCCAGCATGGCGCCGACCTGTTCGACCTGAAGGTGCCGGGCAACATCTACACGCGCATCATGAACCCGACCACCGACGTGCTCGAAAAGCGCGTCGCGGCGCTGGAGGGCGGCATCGCCGCCGTGGCCGTGGCCTCGGGCATGGCGGCCATCACCTACGCCATCCAGGCCATCGCCGAGGCGGGCGACAACATCGTCAGCGCCAGCACGCTCTACGGCGGCACCTACAACCTGTTCGCCCACACCTTCCCGCAGCAGGGCATTGAGGTGCGCTTCGCCGATCCGCGCGACCCGGCCAGCTTCGGCAAGCTGATCGACGCGCGCACCAAGGCCGTGTTCATCGAATCCATCGGCAACCCGCTGGGCAACGTGACCGACATCCGCGCGCTGGCCGACGTGGCCCATGCCCACGGCGTGCCGCTGATCGTGGACAACACCGTGCCCAGCCCCTACCTGCTGCGCCCCATCGAGCATGGCGCCGACATCGTCGTGCACTCGCTCACCAAGTACCTGGGCGGCCACGGCAACAGCGTGGGCGGGGCCGTGGTGGACAGCGGCAAGTTCCCGTGGGCCGAGCACAAGGCCCGCTTCAAGCGCCTGAACGAGCCCGACGTGAGCTACCACGGCGTGGTCTACACCGAGGCCCTGGGCCCGGCCGCCTACATCGGCCGCGTGCGCGTGGTGCCGCTGCGCAACACGGGCGCGGCCATCTCGCCGCACAACGCCTTCCTGATCCTGCAGGGCATCGAGACCCTGGCCCTGCGCATGGACCGCATCTGCGACAACACGCTGGCGCTGGCACACTACCTGCAGGCCCACCCCAAGGTGGAATGGGTGCGCTACGCCGGCCTGCCGGACCACCCGGACCACGCCGTCGTGCAGCGCCAGCTGGGCGGCCGCGCCTCGGGCATTCTGTCGTTCAGCCTGAAGCAGGACGGTGGCGACCCGCGCGCCGCCGGTGCGCGCTTCCTGGACGCGCTGCAGCTGTTCACGCGCCTGGTGAACATCGGCGACGCCAAGTCGCTGGCCACGCACCCGGCCTCCACCACGCACCGCCAGCTCAACGCCGCCGAACTGGCCCAGGCCGGCGTGACCGAGGGCATGGTGCGCCTGTCCATCGGCATCGAGCACATCGACGACCTGCGCGCCGATCTGGCGCAGGCGCTGGACGCGGTGTGATGCGCGGGGCGCAGTTTTAAGCCATTTTGGCTGCTAGCGCTTATGCACAAAGCGCTAGCAGCTATCATTTTTGCTATCCACCAGGCAGATCGCGCGCCAAGCGCAGCCCCGTGAACTGCCAGCGCGCCGCAGCGGGAAAGAAGTTGCGGTAGCTGGCCCGCACATGCCCGGCCGGCGTGGCGCAGGAGCCGCCGCGCAGCACGTACTGGTTCACCATGAACTTGCCGTTGTATTCGCCCACGGCGCCGGGCGCGGGGGCAAAGCCGGGATACGGCGCGTAGCTGGACTGCGTCCACTCCCACACGTCGCCCAGCATCTGCAGCAGCGCCCCGCCCTGCCCCGCCTCCGGTGGCGCAGGGCGCGGGTGCAGCACGCCGCTGTCGGCGAAGTGCCCGGCCTGCGGCGCCGCGGCCGCGCGCGCGGCGGCCTCCCATTCGGCCTCGGTGGGCAGGCGCGCGCCGGCCCAGCGGGCATAGGCGTCGGCCTCGTAGTACGACAGGTGCACCACCGGCTGCCCCGGCGCCAGCGGCCGGGCGCCGGCCAGCGTGAACTCGCTCCAGCCAGCCCCCGCACGGTCGCCATCGCCCTCCCGGCGCCAGTAGATCGGGTGCTCCAGCCGCTGCGCGCAGCACCAGTCCCAGCCCTCGGCCAGCCAGTGGGCGGGCTCGCGGTAGCCGCCCTGCCGCACGAAGGCCAGGTACTCGGCATTGGCCACGGGGCGGGTGGCGATCTCGTAGGGCGGCAGGTACACGCCGTGGCGGGGCCTCTCGTTGTCGAACGCGAAGCCCGCGCCCTCATGGCCGATCTGCACCAGCCCCCCCGGCAGGCGCAGCCACGCGGACGCGGCCACCGCCGGCTCGGCCGCCGCCCCGGCCGCCGGCGCGCCCCGGTAGACCGGCCACAGCGGGTTGCACCACAGCAGGTGCTTGATGTCGGTGAGGATCAGCTCCTGGTGCTGCTGCTCATGCTGCAGGCCCAGCTCCAGCAGCGCCAGCACCCCGGGCGGCAACCCGGCCTGCGCCAGCAGCCGCGCCATGCGCGCGTCCACATCGGCGCGGTAGGCCAGCACGGTGGCCAGGCCCGGCCGCGTGAGCAGGCCGCGCTGCGGCCGCGGGTGCTGGCGGCCCACGCCCTGGTAGTAGGAATTGAACAGCACGCGGAACGCGGGGTCGAAGGGACGAAAGCCACTCTCGTGCGCTTCCAGGATGAAGGTCTCGAAGAACCAGGTGGTGTGCGCCAGATGCCACTTGGTGGGGCTGGCATCGGGCATGGACTGCACGCAGCAGTCCTCGGCCGACAGCGGCCGCGCCAGTCCCTCGGTGGCGGCGCGCACGGCTTCGTAGCGGTGCAAGGGGGTTGCGGGAATGGACAGGCGCATGCGGGCGGCTCCGGCTCAGGTGCGCGCCAGCACCATGGCGCACCAGCCGCGCGCGTCGGTCCAGGCCTGCGTGTGGGCAAATCCCGCCTGCCGCAGCAGGGCCGTGAACGCGTGCAGCGGGTGCTTGTAGCTGTTCTCGGTGTGGATGCGCTCACCGGCCGCAAAGTCGCGCCCGCCGCCCGGCCAGCGCACGCGCTGCGGCCCCAGCGCCTGCAGGTGCATCTCGATGCGCGACGCCGCGCCGTTGAAGAACGCGCAATGCCGCCACTGCCCCGGGTCGAAATCGCTGCCGATCAGGCGGTTCACATGCGCCAGCACGTTGCGGTTGAAGGCGGCGGTGACCCCGGCCGCGTCGTCGTAGGCGGCCTCGAGCACGGCCACGTCCTTGGGCAGGTCGATGCCGATCAGCAGGCCGCCGTCGCCCTGCCCCGCCTCCCCGTCGCCCAGGGCCAGCTCGCGCATGTGGGCCAGCAGGGCCAGCGCATCGGGCGGGTCGAAGTTGCCGATCGAAGAGCCCGGGTAGAACACCAGGCGCCGCGCCTGCGGAATGCCGGTCGGCAGCCGCACGCCCTGGGTGATGTCGCCGCCCACGGCGCGTGCATCCAGGCCGGGCAGCGCGGCGCGCAGGCGCGCAATGGCGCCGTGCAGGTAGTCGGCCGAGATGTCCACGCCGACGAAATGCGTGGCGCCCAGCAGCCGGCACAGCACGCGGGCCTTCTCGCAGCTGCCCGCGCCCGGCTCAATCACCACGCGGCCGGTGCCCACGGCCTGCGCGATGGCGCGGCCATGGCGGCGCAGCAGCGCGCGTTCGGTGCGCGTGGGGTAGTACTCGGGCAGGCGCGTGATGGCCTCGAAGAGTTCCGAGCCGCGCTGGTCGTAGAAATACTTGGGCGCTATGGCCGCCCGGGGGGCCTGCAGCGCGGCAATGATGGCGCCGCGCTCGGCCGCCGGCATCGCCGGCCACGGGCCGCAATGTCCCGGGTCGCCACGCACACGCACGCGCTGTGCGTCCTGGGCGCTTGGCGACAGGCCGGGATTGAAGGCTGCGGGCATGGTGTGGCAGCGTAGGCCCGGCCCCGCCCGGCGCGGCGCCAGCCATGACGCGCACCGCAGGTAGGACAGCCGCGCGACTTGCGCCGCACCCCTTGCCCCGGGGCGCGATGCGTGGCAGGCCGCTACAGCGGTTCCACGCTCACGCCCACATCGGCCGGCGGCGCGTAGTGCAGGCTGCTCGTGACCAGCGCATGCACGCCGCTGGCCGCGTAATCCGCCGCATTGCCCGCATGGATGCCGCCCGCCGCCAGCAGGTGCACCCGGGGATGCTGCTCACGCAGGCGCGGGCACCAGGCACGCAGGTCCTCGGGCGCGGCCTTGTCGAACTGCACCACGTCGGCGCCCGCGGCCACCGCGCGCAGCGCCTCCTCCTGCGTATGGGCCTCCACCACGCATTTCTTTTCGGCGAGCGCCGGGGACACGGCCGCCAGGCGCTCCGCCAGGGCCTCCCAGCCGCCCAGCAGCGCGCGGTGCTGGGGAAACACCAGCACCGTCTCCCCCACGCCCAGGCGGTGCGGAAACGCGCCGCCGCTCAGGGTGGCCTTGAGCGCGATGCGGCGCAACCCCGGCGCATGCTTGCGCGTAGTGAGCACGGCCACGCCGGGCGCGGCGGCCTGCACGGCACGCACCATGCGCGCGGTGGCGCCGGCCACGCCGCAGGCGTACTCCAGCAGGTTCTGCGCCACCTTCCAGGCGCGCAGCAGGCCGGCCGCATCGCCCGTGGCGGCCAGCAGCACGTCGCCCGCCGCCACAGGCGTGCCGCTGGGCAGCAGAGCCTCGACCTGTCCGCCGCAGTGGCGCACGATGCGCGCGGCCTCCTCGGTGCAGGCGGCCACGGCCTGGCCGCGCACCGTGAAGCGCATGCGCGCCTGCCCGCAGCCCACGGCGAGCAGGTGGGTGGTCAGGTCCACGAGCGGCGCGTCCTCGGCAATCCAGGCGTCTATCGTGGCGTGATCAAAAAATACGGAATTCATAACGCTCCCCATCGGCGCAAAACGAAGAAGGCCAGCAGGGCCATGCCCGCCAGCAGCAGCGACAACGCGTTGGCGCAGGCCAGGTTGCCGTCCATGACATGGTTGTAGATGGCCAGCGACAGCGTCTCGGTGCGCCCGGCGATGTTGCCGCCCAGCATGAGCGACAGCCCCACCTCGCCCAGGCCGCGCCCGCCCGCCAGCACCAGCCCGGCCGCCACGCCCCGGCGGGCCAGCGGCACCTCGATGCGCCAGAACACGCTCCAGGGCCGATGCCCGAGCAGCGCCGCCGCCTCGCGCACGCGCGGCGGTATGCCCGCGAACGCCGCCTGCGCGGGCTAGACCATGAGCGGCAGCCCGGCGACGAAGGCCGCGATCACCAGCCCCGTCTGCGTGAACACGATCTCGGGCCGCAGCAAGGGCGGCAGCCACTGCGTGAGCCAGCCCTGCCGCCCGAGCAGCAGCAGCAAGCCATAGCCCAGCACGATCGGCGGGAACACCAGCGGCAGCGTGACCAGCGCGTCGAGCAGCCCGCGCCCCGCGAAGCGCCTGCGCGCCAGCAGCCACGCCAGGGCCGTGCCCAGCACCAGTTGCAGGCCCATGCTCCACGCCACCACGGCGAAGGTGAGCGGCAGCGGCGCTCCCGGGCAACCTCCCCACATGCCTCACATGCCGTGGCGTTCGAGCACGCGCCGCGCGGCGGGCGAAGCCAGATAGTCGAGAAAGGCGCGCGCGGCGGCCCCGTCGGCACGGCCCTGGAGCACGCCCACGCTCAGCTCGATGGGCGCGTAGCAGTCCTGCGGCGCGTCGATGCTGGTACCCGCGCGGCCCTGCAGCGCCAGTGCCTCGGTGCGGTTGACGAAGCCCGCGTCCACCTCGCCCGTGGCGACATAGGCGCCCACCTGGGGCACGGTGGCGACCTCCAGCAGGCGGCCCTGCAGCGGCTGCGCCAGGCCCAGGCGCTCCAGGCAGGTGGCGGCCGCGTTGCCGTAGACGGCCTTCGTGCGGTCGGGCAGCGCAATGCGCTTGAAGCGCGGCTCGCGCAGCTCGTCCAGCGAAGCGATGGCCTGCCCGCGCGCCGCCACCAGCACCAGCTGGCCCTTGCCCAGGTGCTGGAAGCGCTCGGCCAGCCCCATGGGTTCCAGGAAGGCGCGGTCGCCAATCAGCAGCGCGATGTCCGGGTTCTGCCTGGCCTGCGTCTCCACCTGCTTCATGTTGCCGAAACTCGCCTCGGCGCGGATGCCGCTGGACTGCGTGAAGTCCTCCAGCAGCTGCATCACCGGCCGGCGGTAGCCCGCCCCGGCGGCGACCAGCAGCGTATCGGCCCAGGCATTGGCGGCCAGAAGGAAGGCCATGCAGGCCAGAAGACAACGTTGCAGCATGGGAAAAAACTCCTTTGAAAACACTAAAGACAAAGGCACACGCGCTCCACCGACTTGCCAAAGAAGTGGTAGCCCGAGCCCCCTTCGGCCAACAGGTCGAGCAGCTCGGCAGGCGCACGCACGCGCGTGCCGCCCACCACGGTGACGCCCCGGCGCGCGAACGGCGCCGCGCGCAGGGTGGCCGTGGGCCCCACCACCGCGGCCTGCGCGCCGGGGCACAGGTGGCGCAGCAGGCCGTCCAGCGTGCCGTTGACCAGGGTCGTGCCCGTGGTGATGAGCACGTCGGCCCGGGCCACGACCTCGGGCGCGCGCTGCGCGGGAACGTAGAACGGCAGCTCCTCGGGCTTGAGGGTCGCGGGGTCGATTTCGAGCACATGGAAGGGCTGGCCGACGCGCCGCAGCGCGCGCAGGTAGGGCGGGAAAGCGCCGACCAGGGCCACTTGCTGGCCGGGCGCGATGGCCAGCGCGTCGAACGCATCGCCCTGCGCCACGCGCACACCGGGCGGCGGGCCGTCCCGCTGCCACAGCGTCTCGGCCAGCGCATTCAGCGTGGCGATGGCCAGCGCCCGGCGCAGGTCCTGCGGGCGGTGCAGGTCCTGCAGCACCTCGGCCGCGCTGCGCCCCGCGATGCGGCCCGGCACGGGCATGGCCTGGGCGGAGCTGGGGCAGCACACGGCGTCGGGCACGCTCTTGACCGGGGTGGCGCACAGGCCGCCCACCCCGTTGTCGAGCTGCACGCCCGTGAAGAAGATGCCCAGCACGGCGCGCGATGTGCAAACGCTCCAGGGCCCGCACGCCCAGCGCATCCCGCACATCGGCATGCAGCTCGGCCAGCAGGCCGTCGGGACTGGCGTTCAGCATGGCTCCTTCTCCCAGGAGATGAAGGCCCAGCGCATGGGCTGGCCCGCGCGCTCGGCGGGCGTGGCGCGCCCGTACCAGGCGCGCAGGCGCGCGGTTTCCTGCTCGTCCAGCCGGCCCAGCGACCACGCCACGCGGCGGGCGTATTCGTCGAAGTCCGGCGCATCGGCCAGGCGGCTCTCCTGCGTGATGTAGGACAGGCCGGGGTGGATGCCCATGCGGTGCAGGATGTTCACGACGTAGATGTAGTCCGGCATGGCAGTGAGGCTGCGGCCGATCACGCGCTGGATCGCCGGGTCGATGAAATGCCCGCCCACCGGGTGCGTGAGGTACACGCGCCGCCGCGCCTTGGCGTCGATCTGGGCCAGCGCCGCGGCGATGTCGTCCACCAGCGTGGCCCGCGAGGCGACGGCGATGTCGCACACGGGCACGTCGCTCCAGTCATCTTCCCAGGCGCGGTGCAGCGTCTCGACGTGGGTGAAGCCCTGTGCGGCCGCCTGCGCGCGCAGGGCCTCCAGCATGGCGGCGCTGTAGTCCAGCCCCACCACGCGCCGCAGCCTTGGGGCCACGGCCAGCGCGATGGTACCGGGGCCACAGCCCACGTCGAGCAGCGATTCGGCGCCCGCCAGGTCCATGCGCGCGACGAAGTCCTGCGTGTAGCCGCTGCGCTGCGCCCTGGCGGCCATGCCGGCGGCGCAGGAATCCCAGTCGCTGGCGGTCTTGCGCGTGCGCTGGGCCGCGCCCGTGGCAAGGGCCAGATGGTCGCGGTACAGGCGGCCGAAGTCGATGGTGTCCATGGTCATGCTGTCATCCTGTTCAAGGTGGTGGCAACGGCGCTTTCGCTCACGCCGTAGAGCGCGGCCAGCGCCGCCGGGGTGGCGGTGGCGTGCGGCGCGCCGATGGCCGCCAGGCGCCCGCCGCCCAGCAGCGCGATGCGGTCGGCGATGCGCAGCGCGTGTTCGGGCTGGTGCGTGGTCATGAGCACGGCCATGCCGCCTGCGCGCAGGCGCTCGATGTGCTCCAGCACGCGGATCTGGTTGCCGAAGTCCAGGCTGGCCGTGGGCTCGTCCATCACCAGCAGCGCCGGCTGCTGCACGAGCGCGCGGGCGATCAGCGCCAGCTGCCGCTCGCCGCCGCTGATGGCGGTGTAGCTGCTGGTGCGCAGGCGGGCGATGCCCAGCATCTCCAGGCACTGCCGCGCCAGCTGCCGGTCATGTGCGCCCGGCGCGGAAAAGCGCCCCACGCGCGCGGCGCGGCCCATGAGCACCACGTCTTCCACGGTGAAGGGGAACAGCCCCGCATGCGCCTGCGGCACATAGCCCACATGCCGGGCGAAGGCAGCGCGCGGCCATGCGGCCACGTTCTGCCCATTGCAGCGCACCTCGCCCGCCAGCGGCGGCAGCAGGCCCAGCAGCGTGCGCAGGAGCGTGGTCTTGCCGCTGCCGTTGGCACCCAGCAGGCACAGCACCTCGCCCGGCGCCAGCGCGAAAGAGAGCCCCTGCGCCACGCAGCGCCTGCCGTGGCCCACGGACAGCGCGCACGCCTCCAGCACGGCGCTCATTCGCGCCCCCCGGAGCGGGCCAGCAAGAACAGGAAGAACGGCGCGCCCACCAGCGCGGTGAGAATGCCCAGCGGCAGCTCGATCGACGCCGCGGTGCGCGCCAGCGTGTCGGCCGCCACCAGAAAGCCTCCGCCCAGCAGCAGCGACGCGGGCAGCAGCCGCGAGAATTCCGGCCCCACCAGCAGCCGCGCCACATGCGGCACCACCAGCCCCACCCAGCCCACAATGCCCGCCAGCGACACCGCCGCCGCCGTGGCCAGCGTGGCCGCGGCCACCAGCACCAGGCGCAGGCGGCCCACGGCCACGCCCAGCGCCTGGGCCTCCTCGTCGGGCAGGGACAGCAGGTTGACGCGCCAGCGCAGCAGCGCCAGCGGCACCAGCCCGGCAAGCAGCGCGGGCGCGGTGGCGGCCAGGTCTGCGGGCGTGACTGCGTTCAGCCCACCCAGCAGCCAGAAGGTGATGGAGGGCAGTTGCGTGGTGGGATCGGCCAGGATCTTGATGAGCGAGATGCCCGCGCCCAGCAGCGCGCCCACGGCCACGCCGGCCAGCACCAGCACCAGCACCGGGTCGTGCCGGCGCACCAGGCCCGCCACCGCCAGCACCACGCCGACGGCCAGCAGCCCGCCCACGAAGGCCAGCGCCTGCACCGCCACGATGGGCAGGCCCGCATAGATGGCGACGACCGCGCCCAGCCCCGCACCGGCCGACACGCCCAGGATGTCGGGCGAGACCAGTGGGTTGCGGAACATGCCCTGGTAGGCCGCACCGGCCGCCGCCAGCGCCGCGCCTACCAGCAGCCCCGCGGCCACGCGCGGCAGGCGGATGTTCCACACCACCGTTTCCACCGCCGGCGGCAGGCCCGAGTCGGCCCCCGTGAGGCGCGCGGCCACGGCGCGCCACAGCTCGCCGGGCCCGATGGGGAACTGGCCCGAGGCGAAGGCCAGCACCACCACGGCCACCAGCAGCGCCACGGCCAGCAGCCAGCGCAGCGAATTTGCTATAAATATAGTAGCTATTTGCGCTTGTTGCACGGGCGCCAGAGCCCGATTTGACTCAAACTCCACCCTCGCCCTCCAGCAAGCGCTGCACGGCCTGCGCAGACAAGCTGGCGCCGTAGAAGACCTGGTAGAAGTCCCGCACCGCCTCGTGCAGGGGCGCCAGCGCGCGCAGCGCCGGGTGGCCGGGGTGCAGGTGCTCCAGCAGCCAGCGCACGCCGATCAGCCGGTTGACGCCGGGCGGCCCATCCAGCCAGCCGAAGGGCAGCACGGGCGCGCAGTGCACCCGGCCGGCGCGCACGGCGGCCAGGTCGCGCCACAGCGGGTCGGTGAGCACCCGGCGCGCGAAGGCCGCATCCTGCGTGACGATGACCTCGGGGTTCCACCGCAGCAGCTGCTCCAGCGACACGCGCGTGAGCGAGCCCTGGCCCGCCTCGGCCGCCACGTTGCGGCCCGCACAGAAGTCCAGCAGCTCCACGTTGATGGAGCCGGCCAGCCCCGTCTCCAGCCCGTCCGCGCCGCGCCCGTAGTAGACGCGCGGGCGCCCGGCGGGCGGCACGCTGGCGCGCACCCGCTCGGCCAGGGCGATGGCCGCCTCGGCATCGCGGGCCAGCCGCTCGCCGCGCTCGGCCACGCCCAGCAGGCGCCCCACCTCGCGCAGCTGCGCGGCGTGGTCGGCGATGCGGCCCTGCACCAGCAGCGTGGGCAAGCCGGTCTGCTCGCTCACGCGGCGCACGCCGGAGACATAGGTGGCATCGGCCGTGCCCGCGTCGATCACCAGGTCGGGCGCCAGCTGCAGCAGCGACTCGAGCGGCACCGTGCTGCCGCGCCCCGACAGACGCCCCGTGTGCGGCAGCGCGCGCAGCCGGAGCCCCAGCAGCGCACGCGCCGCGTCGCCCAGCGGGGTGGGCCAGCCCAGGAGCTTTTCCGGCGCCAGCGCCGCCACCAGCACGCCCGCGGGCGGGCCCGCGGCGAACACCTTGCGCACCTGCGGCGGCGCGGGCAGCGCACCGAAGCGCGCCACGACCACGCCGCCGCCGGCTCGCGCCGCACTCCCCGGCTCCCCTGTTGTCTCCTCGCGCGCCTGCACGCGCGCGGCCGTCAGGGCCAGCGGCAGTTGCAGCAGCCAGCGCCGCCGCATCAGGCGCCCCCCGCATGCGCGGCGCGGCCCGCGGCCAGCGTGAACCAGGCCTGCAGCGCGGACAGACGCGCGGGCAGTTCATCGCCCATGCCACCCGTGAAACGGCGCCAGGCATCCAGGTGCCGGTGCGCCACCACGGTGAGCACGGGGATGCCCGCATCCGCCAGCGCCGCCATCTCGGCGGCAAAGCCCCCGCCGGTGGACTCCAGCTCGCCAAAGCGGTTGGTGACGACCAGCTGCACCCGGTCGGCCAACGCCTGGCGCAGCACCCCGCTGGCCCGCGCCACCCCACCAGGGTCGAGGCTGCAGGCCCGCGAGAGCGGCCCGAGGTCTTGCGAGATGGAGAACACCTGGCCCGTGCGCAGGTCCACGAGCTGCATGCGCGGCTTGCCGCCGCCCTCGGCCGGCAGGCGCCGCTGCGCCAGGCCGCCCACGCGCCAGCCCAGGCCCTGCAAGGCCCGGCAGAAGTCGGCCAGCAGGGCGTCGGCGGCGTCGCCGTGGTCCATGTCGCCGGGAACGACGATGGCCGCCAGATCAGAAACGATAGGTGCCATTGATGTACCAGAAGCGCCCCGGCATGGGGTAGCCGTCGGCCAGTTCGTACCACTTGTCGCCCAGGTTGTTCACACCGAAGTCCAGCGCGAAGTCCTTGACGGGCTTGTAGACTGCCTTGAGCCCGGCGGTGCCGAAGCCGCCAAGCTGACGATAGCTGCCGCCGTCGAAGTTGACGCGGCGGCCCTGCTCGGCCTCCAGCGTGGCGCGCAGCTCCCACTGCGCGCTGGGCAGCCAGTTGAGCGCGGCGAACAGGCGGTGGCGCGGCGTTTCGGTCAGCGTCACGCGGTGGTCGCTCAGGTTGGTGCGGTCCAGATAGGTGTAGCTGGCGTTCATGCTCCACTGGGCCGACAACTGCTGGGCCAGCGACAGCTCCAGCCCCATGTTGCGTGTGCGCCCCACGTTCTGCGCCTGGTTGCAGGTGCTGCCGCCGCAGGCGCTGGAGGGCACCACCACCGTCTGGATCTGGTCGTTCACGCGGCTGTGGAACAGGGCCGCCTGCCCCCGGCCGCCCGGCCAGGGCTGGCCGCTCACGCCCAGCTCCAGGTGGTTGGCGGTCTCGGGCTGGAGGTCGGGATTGGGCAGGGCCCGGCCCATGCGCGCCGAGTAGCGGTCCTTGATGGTGGGAAAGCGCGTCTTGCGTGAGGCGATGGCATACACCTCGTCGCCGGACTGGGTGAGCGCGTAGCTCAACCGGGCCAGGCCATTGGTGGCGTCGGCGGAACCCTTGGGCCATTGGTGGACCCGCTTGGCGTCGCGCTTTTCGTGGCTCACGCCCAGACTGAGTTGCCAGCGTTCGGACAGTGCGATGGTGTCCTCGGCCACCAGCGAGGTGGTCACGTCGCGGTAGAACTTGCCCTCATCGTCGTGCTCGTCGCGCTTGTAGTGCGCGGCAAAGCGCAGCTCATGCCCCTGCAGGCTGTAGTTGGCCCACTCGATGGTGGCGCCCTTGCTCGTGTCCTTGTAGCTGCTGGTCGGGTCGCGCCGGGTGTAGCTGGCGTCCCGGTACATATCCAGGCCGTTTTTGTAAGTGTCGTGGTACAGCCGGGTCTTGAGCACGTTGTTGCTGCCGATGCGCGTGGTGCTCAGGAAATAGACGCTGTCCTTGTCCCAGTACGGCCAGCGCCAGTAGCGCACGGCATTCTTCTGCGCGGAGGTGCCGGTATAGACCGGGTTGCCCTTCTCGCCCTCCTGGCGCACGTAGCCCAGGGCGTATTCGTCGGTGGCGTTGGGTGTGAGGCCCAGCTTGAAGGACAGGCGCTTGTCGGTGCGGTAGGCGTTCTCGCGGCGGCTGCCGGTGTCCGTGGGCTTGCGCTTGTAGTCGGTGAACCCCTTGGGCAGCGGAAAGCCGTCGGCATCCAGGTAGGAGGCGCCCAGTTGGTAGTACCAAAGGCCCTGGTTGCCGCCCAGGTTGACGGCCGCCTTGCGCGTCTGGCCCGCGCCCAGCCCCAGGCGCGCATCGCCCTCGAAGGCCTTGACCGGCTTGCGCGTGACGAGGTTGATTGCCCCGCCCAGCGTGTTCGGGCCATACAACAGCGACGCACCCGCCTTGGCGACGCGAATCTCGGCCAGGTCGAAGGTGGTGAAGCGGCCGAAGTCCACATAGCCGTCGTAGGGCACGTACAGTGGCACGCCGTCCACATAGACCGGCACCTGGCGCGCATCGAAGCCCCGCAGGTAGAGCATTTCCTCGTTGCGGCTGTTGCGCGTCAGGCTCACGCCGGGCAGCAGACGCACGGCATCGGCCACGGTGTCAGCGTTGTCGCGCGCGATCTCCTGCTGGCCCAGCACGGCCTCGTCGGCAGTGCTGGCGGGCACGGGCGAGCCCACCACCGTCACCGTGCCCAGCTCAAAAACGCCTTGCGCGGCCTGCACGGCCCCTGCGGAAAGCCCCAGCGCCAACAGCACCGGGCCCGCCGCCCTCCGCCGGCGCCCTCGATCCACGGCCAACGCGCTCCCTGTCATCTCATCTCCTCGATTCGCTATAGAAGTTTGTATATAGCGATAGACAAAACAAAAGCCACCGCCTTGGGGTTCTGCGGTGGCGTCACGATTACATGTCGCAATATATATCCAAATATAACGAAATGCCATTTCCGGCCCCACGCTCTGACCTGGATCAAGCCCCTCGCACCAGCGGCGGCGGCGTGCGGTCCTGTCCTACAAGCCAATGCGCGCTTGTGAAACTCCAGACGCGCGGCACACTCTCACACTGAAGACATTGATCGCCCTTCTGCCTGGAGTGACGCCATGCCATCGCTTGCGTCAGCACGGACTCCCGCTTACCGCCAGGGCCTGGCGTGGCTGCTGGCCTGCGCCCCTCTGTCCCAGGCGGCGGCAGACACCGGCTTTGCGCCGCCCGCTGCGGCCATGGCGCTTCTGGAGGTCTCGGGCAGCCCCTCCCCTCTGGACACGCTGGGCGAATCCCAGCGCCTGGACGTCACGCGCTGGCTATCGCCGGGCAGCGCCAGCAGCCTGGGCTTCTCGCTGGGGCTGACGCTGCCCACCCGCTCGAACCTGCTGCCGCACAGCATGGCACCCTCCCCCTGGGGAATGGATATCGGGGTGCGCTGGCGCACGCAACTGGGCAGCGGCCGCCATCTGGACATGGCTGCCTGGACGCGCACGGCCTACGCCGGCCAGGAGCCCGACGCCATGGGCATGATCTGGCACCGCGAGCAGGGCCGCTTCGGCACCCGGCTGGAGGTGCAGTGGACCAACTCCCGCACCCGCGGCCTGGTGCCCGAGTTCGGCGCCATCGGCGTGCAATTGGAGGGCCACTCGCGCCTGCTGCTGCGCGCACGGGGCGGCGGCCCGATGCTGTACTACCGCACCAAGTTCTGAACCCGCTGCCGGGCGCCCTCGCCCGCCGCGCGGCCCGTGGCGAAGCAGGCGGTGAGCAGATAGCCGCCCGTGGGCGCCTCCCAGTCCAGCATCTCACCGGCACAGAACACGCCGGGCAGTTCGCGCAGCATGAGGTGCTCGTCCAGCGCCTTGAACGGCACGCCCCCGGCAGTGCTGATGGCCTCGTCCAGCGGACGCGCGGCCACCACGGTGATGGGCAGGGCCTTGATGGCGCGGGCCAGCGCCACCGGGTCGGCCATGCCGTCCTTGCCCAGCTGCTCGTAGAGGATGGCGGTCTTGATGCCCTCCAGCCCCAGGCGCCCCTTGAGGTGGCTGGACAGGCTGCGCGAGCCGCGCGGGTGGCGCACCTCGACCAGCACGCGCTCGGGCGTGTGGTCGGGCAGCAGATCCAGGTGGAAGGTCGCATGGCCGTGGGCGGCGATCTCGTCGCGCAGCAGGGCCGAGACGGCGTAGACCAGACTGCCCTCCACGCCCGTGGCCGTGGCCACGAACTCGCCCCGGCGCTCGAAGTGCTGGCCCTGGCTGTCGGTAAACGCCAGCGCCACCGATTTGAAGGGCTGGCCCGCGAAACGCTCGGCAAAGTGCGGCGTCCAGCCCACGGCCGGCGCCGGCTGGCGGCCCAGCAGCTCCTGCAGGAACGCGCGGCGGGTTTCCCCCACGGGCGCCCCCGCGTCCATGCGCGGCACGTCGAAGCCGCAGTTGGCCGGCGCCAGCGGCGCGATGGGCACGCCGCGCTGGGCCAGCAGCGGCGCCCAGGCCCCGTCGGAGCCCAGCCGCGCCCAGCTGCCGCCGCCCAGGGCCAGCACCACGGCCTGCGCGGCCACCATCGCCTCGCCCGCGGGCGCTGCAAAGCGCAGCCGCTGCGCCGCGCCGTCGGCGGGCGCCCAGCCCACCCAGCGGTGGCGCATGTGGAACTGCACGCCCTGGGCGCGCAGGCGCTGCAGCCAGGCGCGCAGCAGCGGCGCGGCCTTCATGTCGCGCGGAAACACGCGGCCCGAGGTGCCGACGAAGGTCTCCACGCCCAGCGCTTCGGCCCAGGCGCGCAGCTGATCGGGACCGAAATCCCGCAGCCAGGGCGCCAGCGCCGCCTGGCGCGCGCCGTAGCGCGAGACGAAGGGCTCGAACGGCTCGGAATGCGTGAGGTTAAGGCCGCCCTTGCCCGCCAGCAGGAACTTGCGTCCCACGGAGGGCATGGCGTCGAACACATGCACGCGCAGGCCGGCGCCGGCGGCCACCTCGGCCGCCATCAGGCCGGCGGGGCCGCCGCCGATCACGGCCAGGTCGCAGGAAAGGGGAAGGGAATCGGGTTCGGTCATAGCTCGTCCATCAAAACAGTTCGCCCTGGGGCGGGGCATCGTCCACCAGCACCAGGCGTCCGTCGCCCGAAAGGAATGCGGCGTACACGGGCTCGCCCGGCAGCTGGGCGCGCACGGCCTCGCGGTACAGGCGCATCTGGGCCAGCAGCTGGGGCTGGCGCTCGGGCGTGGTGGCGCTCTTGTAGTCCAGCACCCACCAGGCGGCCGGGGCAGCGGCGCTGGCGCGGCGGCGCACCAGCCGGTCCAGGCGCAGGCTCTGGCCCTGGTACACCAGGGGCGCCTCGTTGATCGCGCGCTCCACCTGCGCCGCGTCCCAGGCCCAGGCGCCCTCGCCCTGCAGGATGCGCCGCGCCATGGCCGCGGCCTGCGCGGCGGCGTCGGGTGCCAGGTCAAAGTCGCGCGCCAGCCGCGCCAGCCGCTGCGCGGGCCAGCCGCCGTCGCGCAGGGCCTGCAGCGGGCCGCCCGCCACGCCCGCCTGCTCCAGCAGCTGGTGCATGGCCTCGCCCTGGCGCGACTGCGGCGTGGTGACCGGTGCGCCCGCGCTGGCGGCGCCTTCCGCCGCCGTGCGACCCGCATAGGGCGGCAGCTCCAGCAAGGTCGCGGCCGCCGGGTCGGCCGCGCCATCGCCCTGCGCGGCGGGCGGCAGGTCGGCATCGGCCATGTCCGGCGCCAGCCGGTTCCACCAGCTGCCGGGCGCGGCCGTGGACGACTGCACCGCCGACAGCGCCAGGCAATGCTTGGCGCGCGTCATGGCCACGTAGAGGGTGTTGAGTTCCTCGCGCTGACGCTCCGCCTGCTCGGTCGCCAGCAGATCAACCGCACTGGGCGGCGGGCTGGACTCGCTGGCCAGGAAGACGAAGCGGCGCGGCACGGCCTGCTCGCCCGGCCAGTCCACCAGCGCGCCCATGGTTTCAGCCTTCTGCGCGCGGGCGTCGGTGTCCAGCAGCAGCACGCTGTGCGCCTCCAGCCCCTTGGCGCCGTGGACGGTGAGCAGGCGCACGGCCTGCGCATCCACGCGGCCGGGCGCGCGCAGGCCCGGCCGCTTCATGGCGCGCACGAAGGCGTAGGAGGTGAGGTAGCGCCCGCCGCCCTCCTGCAGCGCGGCCGCGAGCAGCGCCCGCAGGTTGGCCAGCACGCTGGCGCGCTGCGTGGCGGGCGCGGCCGCGGCAAAGCGCGCCAGCACGTCGCCATGCTGGTAGATGGCGTGCAGCGCATCGTGCGGCGGCAAGGTGTCGGCCCAGCGCTTGTATTGAGCCAAATCGGGCTGTAGCGCTTGCAGGATAGGCGGTAGAAGCTCACTTTTTTGCAGCACATCAAACCAACTGCACGGCGCCTGCGCGGGCTGGCGCGACAGCAGCGCGAGCTGCACCAGCGCATCGTCGGGCACGCCGAACAGCGGCGACTTGAGCGCGCGGGCCAGCGACAGGTCATGCCCCGGGGAGACCAGCGCATCCAGCAGCGCCACCAGGTCCTGCACCTCGGGCGCCTCGCCCAGCTCCGCCTTCTCGGGCTGCACGCAGGGAATGTGCAGCGCGCGCAGCGCCTCCTGCATGGCGGCCAGGCGGTCGCGCTTGCGCGCGAGCACCATGATCTCCTGCGCGGGCACGCCGGCGGCGATCTGCGCCGCCACCCATTGGGCGGCCTGGGCGCATTCGCGCATGCGCAGGGTTTCCTCGGCCTCATGGCGCGGCTGGGTGAGGCTGTCGCGCCAGGCGGGCGTATCGGCCGCGGTGTCTGCCGCAGCGCCCTCATCCGCCGCATCCGCCGTGATCGCGGGCAGGCGCAGCAGGCGCCCGGGGTCCTGCGATTCCGTGGTGTGGCCGCGAAAGCCGGCGTACTCACCCTGCGCCTGCGCCGCCTGCATGGCCTGGTTGACCGCCGCGATCACGCCCGTGGCGTTGCGCCGCGTGTGGTCGCACGACAGCAGGTCGCCGCCGAAGGCCTCGCGCACGAAGGCCTGGGCGGCCAGGAACACCTGGGGCTCGGCGCGGCGGAAACGGTAGATGCTCTGCTTGGGGTCGCCCACGATGAACACGCTGGGCGGCTGCTGGCCGCTGGCGCCGCCGCCCGCGCCCGCATAGCCGGCCAGCCAGGCGTGCAGCGCCTGCCACTGCAGCGGATTCGTGTCCTGGAACTCGTCCACCAGCAGGTGGCGCACGCGCGCATCCAGGCGCTCCTGCACCCAGCCCGAGAGCACGGGGTCGGACAGCATGACCAGCGCCGTGCGCTCCACGTCGTTCATGTCCACCCAGCCGCGCTCGCGCTTGAGCGCCCCGAACTGCGCGACGAGCGCGCGCGCCAGCCGCGCCATGCGCTGCTGGTGCTGCCAGGCCTCGTGCTGGCGGCGCGCGGCGCACAGGCGTTGCAGCTCGCCCTCGGCCTCCTGGGCGGCGGCGAACTTTTCCAGGTTCTTGCTCAGGCGGTCCTCGCTGGCGACGAAGAAGGCCTTGCGCAACATCTCCAGGCGCCGGCCCAGGTCATCGCACAGCCAGGCGTCGATGACGGCGTTGGCGGCCTTCTGCGGGGTCTTGTTCGACTCGCTCCCCAGGGCCTGGGCCCAGGCGTGCCAGCGCTGGCGTGCCGCGTCGGTGGCCAGCGCCTCGGCCGGATCGGCCAGGCCGGCCAGATCGGCGAACTGCGCGCCGAAGGGCGGGATGGACGCGTCGATGACGCCCGCCTCGTCGGCCAGCGTGAATTCCACGCGCTTGGCCAGCGCGCCCTCCAGCGCCTTGTGCGTCTGCGACCGGCCGTGGCGCGCCACGCAGGCCTCGTAGTCGGCGCGCAGCGGGGCGTCCTGCGCCACGGCCTGCAGAAAGGGGCGCCAGACCGCGCGCACGGCCTCGGCGTCGTCTTCGAGCAGCTCGTAGTGCGCGGGCAGGCCCTGCTGCTCCAGCACCGACAGCGGCGCCGTGCCGAGCAGCGCGGCGAACCAGCTGTGGAAGGTGCGGATCTGCATGGGGCGGCCCGCATCCAGCGTCTGGCGGTATAGTTTTTGTAGCTGCTCGCGCTTATCCAGTGCGCCTTGGGGGCTGATTCCTCTTGCAATCAGCTCCCGCTCCAGCGCGGGCAGCGGCTGGGCGGAGAACTCCTGCAGCCATTCCTGCAGGCGCTGGCGCATCTCGCCCGCGGCCTTCTTGGTGAAGGTGATGGCCAGGATCTCGTGCGGCGCACAGCCGTCGAGCAGCGCGCGCAGCATGCGCGAGACCAGCATCCAGGTCTTGCCCGCGCCGGCGCAGGCCTCCACCGCCACGCTGCGCGCGGGGTCGCAGGCGATGGCGTAGAAGGCCTCGCGCGTGACGCTCTGGCCGTTGTGTTCGTAGGCAGCTTGCATGGCGGCCGCCCGGGCTGCTTCAGTCATTCCAGAAATCCTTGCGACACAGGCCGCGCGCGGCGCACCAGTCGCACACGGCGCCCTCGCCCAGCGCGG
Organism: Diaphorobacter oryzae DSM 22780; assembly: GCF_059568935.1. NCBI lineage: Bacteria > Pseudomonadati > Pseudomonadota > Betaproteobacteria > Burkholderiales > Comamonadaceae > Diaphorobacter > Diaphorobacter oryzae. Next base: position 624,347 of record NZ_JCANUL010000001.1, read on the forward strand.
GCAGTGGCGCGCCCTGCGCGATGCGCGCCATGTCGTGCCGGATGCCGTCTATCAGCAGGTCGCGCAGCTCCACCACGTCGTCTTGCTCGTGCAGGCGGGTTTCGCCGCGTTCGCCCACGTTCACGTAGGCGGCGCGCAGGTGGTCGTCCTGCATCAGCGCGGCGTAGAAGGCCAGCTGGGTGTCCTCGGCCCCGGCCTTGATGCGGCCGCGCGTGGCGGCGTCGCTCTCGGTCTTGTAGTCGATCACCATGGGCAGGGGCTCGCCGCCGCCCTCGGGGCGCACCGCGTCCACGCGGTCGAGCGTGCCCACCAGCTCCAGCGCGCCCAGCGGCTGGCGCGCGCGCAGCTCGGCCTGGCGAAAGCTGGCGCCGCCGGCTTCATGCTTGGCCAGCCATTCCAGGTAGCCGCCGCGCAGCGCAGGCCAGCCCGAGGCGTAGGGCAAAAAGTCGCCCTCTTGCAGCCGCAGCTCGCGCGTGGCGCGGGCCGCGGCCTGGTCCATGAGGGCGGCGCGCTCCGCATCATCAGCCACGGGTGCATCGCGCAGCGCTTCGTGGAAGTGCTGCAGCACGGCGTGCAGCCAGGTGCCGAAATCGCGCTTGTCGATCTCCGCGCCCAGCTCATCCTCCTCCTGCAACCCCAACTGGCGCAGCGCGAAGAAGCGGTAGGGGCAGTGGCGCAGGTCGGAATAGGCCGATGACGACAGCCGCTGCACCGGCAGCTGCGCGCCCACGGGCAGGGGGCGCTGCACGGGCGCCGCCGGCACGGTGCGCGGCACGCGCGTCTCGGCGCCCTGCGCCGCGCCGCCGTCGAGCTGCAGCGCCAGCACCAAAGGGCTGGCCAGCAAGGGCTCGCCGCCCTCGTCGCCCACGCGCCACAGGATGTCCACGCGCGGCGTGCGCAAGGCGTTGGCCCAGGCCGCGCGCTGCGCCGCGGCCAGCTCCTCGCGCGTGGGCAGGCCCAGGCCTTCGCGCTGCGCCTGCGTCCAGGGGCCCGGCGGCTCGGGCGCGGCCTGCAGGCGCTTTTCGTCGCAGCCGGGCAGCACCAGGGCGGCAAACGGGCGCGCCAGCAGTTGCGGCAGCGGCAGCACCACCACGGGTGCGTCGGCCAGGTATTCAGGGCGGTAGCGGGCGGACTCCAGCACCTCGCCCACCCAGCGCGTGAAGTCCTGCAGGCCCATGCGCCGGCCCGCGCCGTCGAGCGTCTGCAGATCGGCCTGCAGGCCCTCGGGCAGGCGCAGCTCGGCCAGCACACGCGCGCCGGCCGCATCCAGCAGCAGGCCGTCCCACAACCCGCAGTCCTGCAGCAGTTCGCGCAGCGCCTGCAGCCACTGGGCCAGCGGCCGCGCGGCGCGCAGACGGTTCCGCCAGTCCTGCACCTGCGTGGCCAGGGCAGCCTCGGCCGGGCGCCGATCGGCCGCGGCCTCCAGCTCGGTCGCTGCCTGCTCCCACTGCCGCGCACCCGTGCGGCGCAGCCAGTGCTCCAGCGGACGCAGCGCATCCCCGCCCACGGTGGCGGCCTGCTTGAGCCAGTCAAGTACGGCGTCGGCCGTCGCGTCCCAGGCGCAGGCGCGCAGCGCGGCCATGAGCTGCGCCGCAGCATGCGTGGTGGAAAGCATCCAGCCGTTCTCGTCATGCACGGCCACGTGCGCGCCACCCAGCAGCGCGCTGATGCGGCGCGTGAGCGCGCGGTCATTGGCGGCCAGCGCCACAGGCACATGGCCCTGCGCCAGATGCGCCAGCACGCAGGCGGCGCTGCGCTGGGCCTCGTCCTCCGCGTCGGCCACCCTGTGCAGCGCGGACGGGTGCGCGGGCGGTGCGTCATCCTGCGCCTGCGGCAGTCCCACGGTACAGGCGGCCGGGCCCCAATGCTCCGCCAGGGCGCGGGCCAGCGGATCGGGCTGAAAGCCCTCGACCACCACCAGCAGGTCCACGGCCATGCGCACGCCGGGCTCGAACAGCACGTCGCCCGCATGGCGCGAGGCCAGCACCCATTCCAGCGCGACGCGCGCGGCGGCGGCCTCCAGACGCAGGGCACCGCCATCGCCGGCCGCCGGCAGCAGGTCGCGGGCCGTGTCGGCCCAGGCCGCGCGGTCCGCGGGCGCAACCGCCGCCACCACGCCAGCAAGCTGCGCCGCCATCTCCAGCAGCGGGCCGACCAGCACTTCGCGATGCTCCGCCAGGCCGGCGCTTTCCAGCAGCGATCGGGCCGTGACAGCATCGCGGGCCATGTCGCCGGCGAACTCGCTGCCTTCGGGCAGCGGCATGCCGAGTTGGCGCGACCAATTACGCGTGGTTTCAAAGCGCGGCACGAAACCCTGGGGATACAGGGATTGCCATTGCCGGCGCGCCTCGGCCATGAGCTGCGCGTAGGGCACCAGCACCACGGTGCTGGCAAGATGGGCGGCGCGCTCCGCCGCGCGCGCGCGCACTGTCTCGAACACGGCCCGCCAACAACGCGCGACCTGATCACTTTTCGCTATGACTGTCATAGCGTCACAAGCACCGGCCATACCGGGATGCGGGGATTCGGTTTCTGTCACAATGACCGGACTGTATACGTATCAGCACCTGCTACCGCCCAAACAAGGAACTAAGGAACGCGCCATGGCAAGCGAACTCATCAAACATCTCTCCGACGCCAGCTTTGAAGCCGATGTGCTGAAAGCGGGCACCCCGGTGCTGGTGGACTACTGGGCCGAATGGTGTGGCCCCTGCAAGATGATCGCGCCCATCCTCGACGAGGTGGCCGGTGCCTATCAGGGCAAGCTCACCATCGCCAAGATGAACGTGGACGAGAACCGCGAAATTCCCGCCAAGTTCGGCATCCGCGGCATTCCCACGCTGATGCTGTTCAAGAATGGCGAGCTGGCGGCCACCAAGGTCGGCGCCATGAGCAAGGCCCAGCTCACGGCCTTCATCGACCAGCAACTGGCCTGACCCTCTCCGGCTGACAGCCCCGCCGGCCGCCACCCAAGCGGCCGGCCTTGCACAGCAAGCCTTGCGCGGCAAGCAATGCCGCCAACCACCGACGGTGGCTCAAAAAATTTTCCTGTCATAATCCACGCTGATCGCCTCGCCGCAGTTTTTCATCGCGGCCGGTTTCAGGTCACAGGCTCGCCAGATCCGCCATCACCCATGGCCCCGCGCGACACACAGCCTCCTCCCCTCAAGAAGACATACCACTCCGTCCAGGAGTCACCCCATGCACCTTAACGAACTCAAGGCACTGCACGTGTCTGAAGTCCTCAAGCAGGCCGAAGAACTCGAAATCGAAAACGTCGGCCGCATGCGCAAGCAGGAGCTGATGTTCGCCATCATCAAGAAGCGCGCCAAGGCCGGCGAACAGGTGTTCGCCGACGGCGTGCTCGAGATCCTGCCCGACGGCTTCGGCTTCCTGCGCAGCCCCGACACGAGCTACACCGCGAGTACCGACGACATCTACATCTCGCCCAGCCAGGTGCGCCGCTTCAACCTGCACACCGGCGACATGATCGAGGGCGAGGTGCGCACCCCGAAGGACGGCGAGCGCTACTTCGCGCTGACCAAGCTCGATTCCGTCAACGGTGGTCCGCCCGAGCAGAACAAGCACAAGGTGATGTTCGAGAACCTCACGCCGCTGTTCCCCAAGGAGCAGATGAAGCTCGAGCGCGAGATCAAGGGCGAGGAGAACATCACCGGCCGCATCATCGACATCATCGCCCCCATCGGCCGCGGCCAGCGCGCGCTGATCGTCGCCCCGCCCAAGAGCGGCAAGACGATGATGATGCAGAGCATCGCCCACGCCATCACCGCCAACCACCCGGACGTGCACCTGATGGTGCTGCTGGTGGACGAGCGCCCCGAGGAAGTGACCGAGATGCAGCGCTCGGTCAAGGGCGAGATCATCGCCTCCACCTTTGACGAACCCGCCGCGCGCCACGTGCATGTGGCCGAGATGGTGATCGAGCGCGCCAAGCGCCTCGTGGAGCTGAAAAAGGACGTGGTGATCCTGCTGGACTCCATCACCCGCCTGGCCCGCGCCTACAACAACGTCGTGCCCAGCTCGGGCAAGGTGCTGTCGGGCGGCGTCGATTCGAACGCGCTGCAGCGCCCCAAGCGCTTCTTCGGCGCGGCGCGCAAGGTTGAGGAAGGCGGCTCGCTGACCATCATCGCCACGGCCCTGGTCGACACCGGCAGCCGCATGGACGAAGTGATCTTTGAAGAGTTCAAGGGCACGGGCAACAGCGAGGTGCACCTGAACCGCCGCCTGTACGAAAAGCGCGTGTTCCCGGCCATCGAGCTGAACAAGAGCGGCACGCGCCGCGAAGAGCTGCTGTTGCCCCCCGAGATCCTGCAGAAGACCCGCATCCTGCGCCAGTTCATGTACAACATGGACGAGATCGAGGCCATGGAGCTCATGATCAAGAACATGAAGGCCACCAAGACCAACGTGGACTTCTTCGACATGATGCGCCGCGGCGGCTGACCCGCCCCGCGCCCAGGCACCGACAGCCCCGCCACCGTGCGGGGCTTTTTCATGGCGCTCGCCCGGCGCACCGGGGGCGCGCAAGGCGGCCCCGCTTGATGGGCATCAAGACGCAAGACTGCCCACTGGGCATACTGACAGGCCTTACCTTCCCGGCATGGGCACCAGCGCCAGCGCTGGGCTCGCATGAGCGTCACGCAACTGTGATGTGATTGCACCGCCCATCCACCATCCTTGGCCCGCGCATGTCCCTGCATTTGCCCGTCACGCTGCCCGGCTCCTTCGGCCGCACCCTGCTCGGCACCGGTGTGCTGGCCTGCCTGCTTGCCGGCTGCGCCGGGCCTGTGCGCATCGACGCACCGTCCACCACACTGCTGCCGGCTGCCTGGCCCACGGCCGACAACGGCCCTGCCCAGACGGGCATGGCCGAGTGGTCTGCGTTCTACAGCGACCCGCAGTTACAAGGCCTGGTGCGCAAGGCCCTGGACAACAACCGCGAGCTGCGGCTGGCGCTCCTGCGCGTCGAAGAAGCCCGGGCCGCCCTGGGCCTGCAGTCGGCCGACCGCTGGCCCACGCTGGCCGTGGGCGCCAACCACTCGCGGGCGCGGGTTCCTGGTGACCTCAATCTCACCGGCCGCTCCGTGACTGCAGGCGAGCGCCACCTGGGCCTGGCCGTCAGCAGTTGGGAGCTGGACCTGTGGGGGCGCGTGCGCAGCCTGGAGACGGCGGCGCAGCAGGCCTACCTGGCATCGGGCGAAGGCAGCCGTGCGGCCCAGGCCGCCCTCGTGAACCAGGTGGCGCGCAACTACCTCGCCTGGCGCGAGACGCAGGAGCGCATCGCGCTGACCGAAAGCACCATCGCCACGCGGCGCGAGAGCCTGCGCATCTTCAGCCGCCGGCATGCGGCGGGCGCCATCTCCCGCCTGGCGCTGACGCAGGTGGAAACGCTGCTGTACCAGGCCAAGTCCATCGGCACCCAGCTGGCGCAGCAGCAGGCCCTGCAGGCCCACGCCCTCGCGCAGCTCGTGGGCCTGCCCTGGGGCGATCTCGGCCTGGCGGCGCAGCCCACCAGCCTGGAGGTTCCTGCCGTGCCGGCCGGCCTGCCCTCCGACCTGTTGCTGAACCGCCCCGACATCGCGGCGGCGGAGCACGGCCTGCGCGCCGCCAACGCCCGCGTGCAGGCCGCGCGCGCCGCGTTCTTTCCGCGCATCGCGCTCACCGGCAGCCTGGGAACGGCCAGCGCCCACCTGGACGGCCTGTTCGACGGCGGCAGCGGCGCCTGGACCTTTTCGCCCAGCCTCTCGTTGCCGCTGTTCGACGGGGGGCGCCTGCAATCCAACCTGGACCTGAGCGCCGCACGCCAGAACATGGCCGTGGCCGAATACGAAAGAACCGTGCAGGCGGCCTTTCGCGACATGTCGGACGCCCTGGCCTCGCGCGCGGCAGCGGCCCAGCAGATCCACCTGCAGCAGGCCAACCGCGATGCGCTGCGCGAGCGCGCCCGGCTGGCGCAACTGCGCTACGAGCATGGCGCCACGCCCTACTTCGAGGTGCTGGACGCGCAGCGCGACCTGCTGAGCGCAGAGCAGCAGCTGGTGCAGGCGCGCTACGCCCTGCAGGCCGCGCAGATCGCCGTCTACGCGGCGCTGGGCGGCGGCGCACCCGCACAGCCCCCCGCCGCATCAGTGGCCCGCTGACCCCACCACGGATTCCCCGCATGACACAGGCACTCTCCCCCGCTCTCAAAAAAATCCTCATCGCCACCGCCGCCGTGGCCGCCATCGCCGTGCTGGGCGGCTACGCATGGCTGCAGTGGAAGGCCTCGCAGCAGAACGCCGGGCTCGTGGGCGGCAACGGCCGCATCGAGGCGACCGAGGTGGATGTGGCCACCAAGTACGGCGGCCGCGTGGCCGACATCCTGGTGCAGGAGGGCGACTTCGTGCAGGCCGGCCAGCCCCTGGCGTACATGCAGGTGGACAGCCTGCAGGCCCAGCAGCGCGAGGCCGAGGCCGGACGCGACCGCGCCCTGCAGGCCGTCGCCTCGGCCCGCGCGCAGGTGGCCCTGCGCGAGAGCGAGCACATGGCGGCCCAGGCCCTGATTGCGCAGCGCGAGGCCGACCTGGATGCCGCCCAGCGCCGCGTGGCGCGCTCCGAGACGCTGGCGCGCGAGGGTGCCTCGTCCGAGCAGGAGCTAGACGACGACCGCGCCCGCGTGCGCAGCGTGCAGGCCGCACTCAAGGCCACGCAGGCGCAGGCGCAGGCGGCCAAGGCCGCGATCGAGGCCGCGCGCACCCAGGTGGCCGGCGCCGAGTCGGCCGTGAAGGCCGCCGACGCCACGGTGCAGCGCATCCGTGCCGACCTGGACGACAGCACGCTGACCGCGCCGCGCGACGGCCGCGTGCAGCTGCGCCTGGCCCAGCCGGGCGAGGTGCTGGGCGGCGGCGGCAAGCTGCTGAACCTGGTGGACCTGACCGACGTGTACATGAGCTTCTTCCTGCCCGAGACCGTGGCGGGCCGCGTGGCCCTGGGAACGGAGGTGCGCATCGTGCTCGACGCGGCGCCGCAGTACGTGATTCCCGCCAAGGTGTCGTTCGTGGCCAGCACGGCGCAGTTCACGCCCAAGACGGTGGAGACGGCCAGCGAACGCCAGAAGCTCATGTTCCGCGTCCGGGCGCGCATCGCCCCCGAGCTGCTGCGCCAGCATCTCGCGCAGGTCAAGACCGGCCTGCCCGGCCATGCCTGGATCCGGCTGGACGGCACGCAGGACTGGCCCGCGCACCTGCAGCACGCCGTGACCCCGTAAGGGCGGCAGCACCGGGAAACGCCCATGCACCAGCCCTCCCCGACCGCCCCGCCCGTGGCCCGGCTGCAGGACGTGCGCCTGCGCTACGGCCAGACCGAGGCGCTGCGCGGCATCACGCTGGACGTGCCGCCGGGGCGCATGGTGGGCCTGATCGGCCCGGACGGCGTGGGCAAGTCCAGCCTGCTGTCGCTGATCGCCGGTGCGCGCGCCATGCAGCAGGGCCGCATTGAGGTGCTGGACGGCGACATGCGCCGCGCGGCGCACCGCAACGTCGTCTGCCCGCGCATCGCCTACATGCCGCAGGGCCTGGGCAAGAACCTCTACCCCACCCTGTCGGTGGAGGAAAACCTGCAGTTCTTCGCCCGGCTGTTCGGCCATGGCGCGGCCGAGCGGCGCGCGCGCATCGACGACCTCACGCGCAGCACCGGGCTGTACCCGTTCCTCGCGCGGCCCGCGGGCAAGCTCTCGGGCGGCATGAAGCAAAAGCTCGGCCTGTGCTGCGCGCTGATCCACGACCCGGACCTGCTGATCCTGGACGAACCCACCACCGGCGTGGACCCGCTGGCCCGCGCCCAGTTCTGGGAGCTGATCGCCCGCATCCGCACCGTGCGCCCGCACATGAGCGTGATCGTCGCCACCGCCTACATGGACGAGGCGCAGCGCTTCGACTGGCTGGTGGCCATGGACGACGGCGCCATCCTGGCCACCGGCACCGCCGGCGAACTGCTGCAGCGCACCGCCACCGCCACGCTGGAGGCGGCCTTCATCGCCCTGCTGCCCGAGGCCAAGAAGCGCGGCCACAGCCCCGTGGAGATTCCGCCGCTGCAGGCCGACGATGCCGACATCGCCATCGAGGCGCAGGGCCTGACCATGCGCTTCGGCGACTTCGTGGCCGTGGACCATGTGAGCTTTCGCATCCGGCGCGGGGAGATCTTCGGCTTTCTGGGCTCCAACGGCTGCGGCAAGTCCACCACCATGAAGATGCTCACCGGCCTGCTGCCCGCCAGCGAAGGCCGCGCGTGGCTGTTCGGCCAGGAGGTGGACCCGCACGACATGGCCACGCGCCGGCGCGTGGGCTATATGTCGCAGGCGTTCTCGCTGTATGGCGAGCTCACGGTGGAGCAGAACCTGGTGCTGCACGCGCGCCTGTTCCACGTGCCCGAGGCCGAGGTGCCCGCGCGCGTCGACGAGATGCTGCAGCGCTTCGACCTGCAGGACGCGCGCGCCACGCTGCCCGCCAACCTGCCACTGGGCATGCGCCAGCGCCTGTCGCTGGCCGTGGCCATGGTGCACCGGCCCGAGCTGCTGATCCTGGACGAGCCCACCTCGGGCGTGGACCCGGTGGCGCGCGACGCCTTCTGGCGCCTGCTGGTGCAGCTGTCGCGCCGCGACCGGGTGACCATCTTCATCTCCACGCACTTCATGAACGAGGCCCAGCGCTGCGACCGCATGTCCATGATGCATGCGGGCCAGGTGCTCGACAGCGATGCGCCCGCGGCCCTGGTGGCCAAGCGCGGCGCAGCGACGCTGGAGCAGGCCTTCATCGGCTACCTGCTGGAGGCCTCGGGCGAGTCGGCGAGCGAAACTGGCGCTGCAAAAACAGGAGCTGGCAGCGCTTTCCACGCCTCGGATTCAGAGAGAAAACCATCTGAAGCCAGCGAAGATAAAGCGTCAGAAGCTCCTGTTTTTGAAGCAAGTACACCCCGCCGTTTCAGCCTGCTGCGCATGTTCAGCTACATGTGGCGCGAATCGCTGGAGCTGCGCCGCGACCCGGTGCGCGCCACGCTGGCGCTGGCCGGGTCGCTGCTGCTGCTGTTCGTGATCGGCTTCGGCATCAACATGGACGTGGAGAACCTGCGCTACGCCGTGCTCGACCGCGACCAGACCACGCTGAGCCACAGCTACGCCAACGAGCTGTCGGGCTCGCGCTACTTCATCGAGCAGCCGCCGCTGGCCGACTACGCGGAGCTGGACCGCCGCATGCGCAGCGGCGAGCTGTCGCTGGCCATCGAGATCCCCAGCGGCTTCGCGCGCGACGTGCTGCGCGGGCGCAACGTACAGATCGGCGCCTGGGTGGACGGCGCCATGCCCATGCGCGCGGAGACCGTCAACGGCTACGTGCAGGGCATGCACCAGCACTGGCTGGTCGCCCAGCTGCACGAGCGCACGGGCCTGCGCCCCGCCAGCGCCGTCACGGTGCAGTCGCGCTACCGCTACAACCCCGATGTGCGCAGCCTGCCAGCCATGGTGCCGGCCGTGATCCCGATGCTGCTGCTGATGCTGCCGGCCATGCTCACGGCGCTGGCCGTGGTGCGCGAAAAGGAGATGGGCTCCATCCTCAACCTCTACGTCACCCCCGTGACGCGCACCGAGTTCCTGCTGGGCAAGCAGTTGCCCTACGTGGCGCTGGCCATGCTGAACTTCCTGCTCATGAGCCTGCTGGCCGTGACCGTGTTCGGCGTGCCCGTCACCGGCAGCTATCCCACGCTGGCGCTGGCGGCGCTGCTGTACAGCATCACCGCCACCGGCATGGGCCTGTTGGCCAGCAGCGTCACGCGCAGCCAGATCGCCGCCATGTTCTTCGCGCTGATCGGCACGCTGATCCCGGCCGTGCAGTTTTCGGGACTGATCGACCCCGTCTCGTCGCTGGAAGGCACCGGGCGCCTCATCGGCAGCATCTATCCCGCCACCTTCATGTTCTCCATCAGCCGCGGCGTGTTCAGCAAGGGCCTGGGCCTGGCCGACCTGCAGGGCGCGCTGCTGCCGCTGCTGCTGTCGGTGCCCGTGGTCATGCTGGCGGCCGTCGCGCTGCTGCGCAAGCAGGAGCGCTGAACCCATGACCGCCCTGCGCCGCCACCTGCTCAACGTCTACCGCCTGGGCGTCAAGGAGCTGTGGAGCCTGCTGCGCGACCCCACGATGCTGGTGCTCATCGTCTACGTGTTCACGCTGTCGGTCTATGCCGCCGCCACCGCCATGCCCGAGACGCTGCACAAGGCGCCGATCGCCATCGTGGACGAGGACCAGTCGCAGCTGTCGCAGCGCATCGTGTCGGCGTTCTACCCGCCGCAGTTCAACCCGCCCGCCCTGATCACCGCGCGGGAGATGGACGCCGGCATGGACGCCGGGCGCTACACCTTCGTGCTGAACATACCGCCCGACTTCCAGCGCGACGTGCTGGCGGGGCGCGCGGCGGAGGTCCAGCTGAACGTGGATGCCACGCGCATGAGCCAGGCCTTCAGCGGCAATGCCTACGTGCAGCAGATCGTGCTGGCCGAGGTCGGCGAGTTCGTGCAGCGCTACCGTGGCAGCGCCGCCCCGCCCGTGGACCTGGCGCTGCGCATGCGCTTCAACCCGGCGCTGGAGAAGTCCTGGTTCGGCAGCCTGATGCAGATCATCAACAACGTGACCATGCTGTCCATCATCCTCACCGGCGCGGCCCTGATCCGCGAGCGCGAGCACGGCACCATCGAGCACCTGCTGGTCATGCCCGTCACGCCCACCGAGATCATGCTGGCCAAGGTCTGGTCCATGGCCCTGGTGGTGCTGCTGGCGGCCACGGTGTCGCTGGTGTTCGTCGTGCAGGGGCTGCTGAAGGTGCCCATCGGCGGGTCGCTGGCGCTGTTCCTGGCCGGCGCGGCACTGCACCTGTTCGCCACGACCTCCATGGGCATCTTCATGGCCACGCTGGCGCGCAGCATGCCGCAGTTCGGCCTGCTCATGGTGCTCACGCTGATACCGCTGCAGCTGCTGTCGGGCGGCACCACGCCGCGCGAGAGCATGCCCGCACTGGTGCAGGACTTGATGCTGGCGGCCCCCACCACCCACTTCGTGGAGCTGGGCCAGGCCATCCTCTACCGCGGCGCGGGCATGGACGTGGTCTGGCCCCAGTTCCTGGCGCTGGCGGCCATCGGCGCCGTGCTGTTCGCGCTGTCGCTGGCGCGCTTTCGCCGCACCATCAGCAGCATGGCGTAGTGCCGCAGCTCTCCGGTCGGCGAGCTATGTGATAATGGAGGGCTTTTTGCGGAAAGTACGCCGCGTTTTTTGAATGGGCAATAGGTTGCACATGGCCGGCACGGCTCCCGCTGACTTGAGGAAAGAAGATCATGAAAGAAGGCATTCACCCCAATTACCGCGAAGTTCTGTTCGTTGACCTGTCCAACGGCTTCAAGTTCGTGACCCGCTCCTGCGTGAACACCAAGGAAAACGATACCTTCGAAGGCAAGGAATATCCCCTGTTCAAGCTGGACACCTCCTCCGAATCCCACCCCTTCTACACCGGCACGCAAAAGTCCGTGGACAACATGGGCGGCCGCGTGGAGCGCTTCCGCAACCGCTTCGGCAAGACCGCAGCGAAGTAAAGGCAGCGCGGCCTGCGCCACGCGCGCGGGCCCGTGCCGGCCGATGGGCGGCAAGTCCGCAACAGCATCCGCCCGCACGTGCACAGCCCAGGCAGCCCGGTTTCACCGCGCTGCCTTTTTTCTTGGTGCATTCCCGCTATCCTCGGCTGACCGCCAACTCGCACCGTCCGCGTGATACATCCCTCTCCTGCCATCGTTGCCCAGAGCGCCGTGCGGCCGCTGCCGCGCTGGATCATGCTGCTGCTGTGCCTGGCCTACGCCATTCCCGGATTCGTGGGGCGCGACCCCTGGCGCAACGCCGACGTGGCATCGTTCGGCTACATGCGCGAGCTGGCCCAGGGACGCACCCCCTGGATGAACCCGCTGCTGGCCGGCATACCGCCCGACGGCGATGGGCTGCTGCCCTATTGGCTGGGGGCCTGGGCCATGCAGGCGCTGGACGGGTGGCTGGCCCCCGAGCTGGCCGCGCGCATGCCCTTCATCGCACTGCTGCTCCTGACCCTGGCGGCCACATGGCACAGCGTGTACCACCTGGCACGCAGCCCCGGCGCTCAGCCGGTGGCCTTTGCCTTTGGCGGCGAGGCGCACCCCGTGGACTACGCCCGCGCCATGGCCGATGCGGGCCTGCTGGCCTTCATCGCCTGCCTGGGTCTGGCCCAGCTGTCGCACGAGACCACCAGCTATCTCACCCAGCTGTCGTGCACGGTCCTGCTGTTCTATGCGGGCTCCGCCATGCCATGGCGCATGGCCTGGCCCGTGGCCGCAGTCGCCGCCGGGCTGTTCGGACTGGTGCTCAGCGGAGCGCCCACCGTCGCCGCCTTGCTGGGACTGGGCTGCGCCTGGCTGGTGGGCTGCTCGCCACGCGCCGCGCCGCGCCAGCGTGCGGCGGCCGCGGCCGCACTGCTGGCACTCACGCTGGCCGCCGCCGTACTGGCCCAGTGGCTGGACCTGTGGCGCTGGCGCATCGTGCCCTTCGACGACATCAAGGCATGGCAAAGCCTGCTGCGCCTGTTCATCTGGTTCTGCTGGCCCGCCTGGCCACTGGCGCTGTGGACCCTGTGGCGCTGGCGGCACCAGATCGTCAGCCATGAATGGCACCGCCACCTGCTGCTGCCCCTGTGGTTCGTGCTGGTGGCCGTGGGCGCCACGCTCACCACCCAGCCGGCGGACCGCGCGCTGCTGCTGGGCCTGCCCGCGCTGGCGGCGCTGGCGGCCTTCGCCCTGCCCACGCTGCGGCGCAGCATCTCCGCCCTGATCGACTGGTTCACGCTGCTGTTCTTCAGCGCATCGGCCATCGGCATCTGGGTGGTCTGGCTGGCGGTGCAGACGGGCGTGCCCGCCAAGCCCGCCGCCAACGTGGCAAAACTCGCGCCCGGCTACGAGCCGTCGTTTTCCGCCCTCAGCTTCGGCGTGGCGCTGGCCGCCACGGCAGCATGGTGCGCGCTGGTGAGCTGGCGTGCGGCGCGCAACCGCCCCGTCATCTGGAAGAGCCTGGTGCTGCCCGCCGGCGGTGCCACGCTGGGCTGGCTGCTCATGATGACGCTGTGGCTGCCGCTGCTGGACTACGGCCGCAGCTTCGCGCCGCAGGTGGCCGGCGTGGCCGCCGCCATCACCGACCGCCAGGGCTGCGTGGCCAGCTATGGCCTAAGCCGCGCGCAGGTGGCGGCGCTGCAGCACCACGGGCAGCTGCGCATGGTGCCGGCCGAGCAGCTGGCCCAATGCGACTGGGCGGTGGCCGATGCCACGGCAGGACCGCTGGTGAGCACCCTGCTGCCTTCACCGCTGTGGCAGGAGGTAGCCAGCGTCGGCCGCCCCACGGACCGCAGCGACCGCATGCTGGTGTTGCACCGCGCCGGCGGCGCGCGCTGATGTCCGAGTCGTCCGTCATCACCCGGCACGCGCTCACCGTGCTGGCGGGTCAGCTGGCCGTCATGGCCTTTGGCGTGACCGACACCATCGTGGCCGGCCGGCATTCGCAGGAGTCGCTGGCCGCCCTGTCCGTCGGCCTGGCCGTGTTCGTCAGCGTGTATGTGGCGCTCATGGGCGTGCTGCAGGCGCTGCTGCCGGTCTGGGCCGAACAGCGCGGCGCCAACACGCCCACGGCCATCGGCGCCAGCGTGCGCCAGTCGCTGTACCTGTGGGCCGCGCTCACCGTGCTGGGCATGGCGGTATTGCTGGCGCCCGAGCCCATCCTGCGCTGGACCGAGGTGCCGCCGGCGCTGCGCGGCGAGGTGCGCACCTACCTGGCGATCCTGGCCTTCGGGCTGCCGCCGGCGCTGCTGTTTCGCATCTACAGCACGCTGAACCAGGCCCTGGGCCACCCCCGGCTGGTCACCTGGCTGCAGGTGGGGTCGCTGGCGATCAAGGTGCCACTGTCGATCTGGTTCACCTTCGGCGGCGCCGGGCTGGCCGCGCAAGGTGCCGCCGGCTGCGCCTGGGCCACGGTGGTGGTGAACTACAGCCTGCTGCTGCTGGCCTGGCGCATGCTGCGCAGCCACGCCATGTATGTGCCGCTGCAGCTGTGGCGCCCCCTGGAGCGGCCCGACCCCGAGCAGATCGCCCGCTTCCTGCGGCTGGGGCTTCCCGCGGGCCTGTCGATCCTGGTGGAGGTCACCTCCTTCACGCTGATGGCGCTGTTCATCGCGCGCCAGGGCTCGCTGGCGTCGGCCGCCCATCAGATCGCCTCCAACCTGGCCGCCGTGCTCTACATGGTGCCGCTGTCGCTCGCGATTGCCACCAGCGCCCGTGTGAGCTACTGGCGCGGTGCGGGCGACGAACACCAGGCCGCCGCCGCCGCCATGAAGGGTTATTGGCTTGCAGCGCTTATGGGGATTGCGCTAGCAGCTATATTATTCATAGCAAAAGAACCCCTGGCCAGCCTGTACTCAGCCAGTGCCGACGTCGTGGCGCTGACCACCATGCTGCTGACCTGGGTGGCGGCCTACCACGTCGCCGATGCGTTGCAGACGCTGTGCATCTTCGTGCTGCGCAGCTACCGCATCACGCTGGCGCCGCTGGTGGTGTACTGCGTCATGCTGTGGGGCGCGGGCCTGGCCGGGGGCTATGCCCTGGCCTACCACGGCTGGGCCGGCTGGGGGCCTTATCACTCCCCCATGCCGTTCTGGGCCGCCAGCGCCGCGGCCCTGGCCGTGACGGCGCTGGTCTTTACCGCGCTGCTGCTGACCGTGCTCAGGCTGCAGCGGCGCCGGGCGGCTGTGCATCCGCACTGACCGCCTTGGTCGCCAGACGCACGCGCGCCGGCGGAAACACCACGGTGAACACCGAGCCCTGCCCGACCACGCTGGAGATCTGCAGCGTGGCGCCATGGCGCTGGACCACATGCTTGACGATGGCCAGGCCCAGGCCCGTGCCACCCGTGTCGCGCGAGCGGCTGCGGTCCACGCGGTAGAAGCGTTCGGTGATGCGGGGCAGGTGCTCCGCCTCGATGCCCGCGCCGGTATCGCGCACCACGAAGCGCGCCCCGCCCTCCGGCAGCACGTCCCAGCTCACCGTGATGCTGCCGCCCGCGGGCGTGTAGCGCACGGCGTTGTTGACCAGGTTGGCCAGGGCGCTTTGCAGTTCGGCCGCAATGCAGGCCACCTGCCCGGCCGCCTGCGCCGCCTCGGGCGCGGGAAAGGCAATCTGGTGGTGCTTGGTCTGGTTCTGGGTCAGTATGGCCGACAGCGCCCGCGCCTCGTCTTCGCAGCGGCGCAGCAGCACCGTGACCGGCACCCATTCGCTCATGCCCGGCAGGGGGCTGCCCTCCAGGCGCGACAGCGTCAGCAGATCCTGCACCAGGTTCTGCATGCGCACGGCCTGCTGCGCCATCATGCGCAGGTAGCGCGCCCGCTCATCGCCGTTGAGCTGCAGCGTCTGCAGGGTCTCCACGAACCCCATGAGCACGGTCAGGGGCGTGCGGATTTCGTGCGACACATTGGCCACGAAGTCGCGGCGCATGGCCTCGGCCTGCTCCAGCGCCGTCACGTCGCGCGACAGCAGCAGCTTGCGCCCGTCGCCATAGGGATGCAGGTGCACCGAGATGCGCACGGGCCGCGAAGCGGTGCTGGCGCGCCCCTGCAGCATCACGTCCCTGGAGAAGTCGCGGGCGGCGTAGTAGGCGCTGAAGTCGGGGTCGCGCACCAGATTGCCGATGGACTGCCGCGCATCGCGTTCGGCGTCGATGCCGAAATGCTCCTCGGCCATCTGGTTGCACCATTCGATGCGCCCCTCGGCGTCGAGCAGCATCACCCCGTTGGGCGAGGCCTGCAGCGCCTCCAGGATCTCCTGCAGCCGCGCATCGCCGGCCTGAGCCTGCAACTGGCCCTGGCGCACCAGGCGCCGTGCGCGGTCGGCCGCCTCGCCCCACAGGCCGCTCAAGCGCGGCGCCTGCATCGGATCGCCATGGCGCAGCCAGCTCAGCACGCGCGCGCCGCGCCACAGGTCCCAGACAAACCACATCCAGGCCGCCGCACAGGCCCCCACGCCCGCCCCCCAGGCCCCCGCCTGCCACCAGCCCAGGGCACCGCCGATCAATTGGCCGATGAAGAAAAAGAAGAATCGCAGGAACATGGCTACCGTGCCACCACTAGAAACAAGAAGGCGCCCGTATCAGAGATGGGGCGCCTGAGGAGTGAGGAAGAGTGATGCGCCTGTGCATCACGCGCGCATCAGCGCCTGTGGCTGCGCCGTGAGCCGATAGCCGGCGCCGCGCACGGTCTCCACCATGGCTCCTGCCGTACCCAGCGCCTCGCGCAGACGCTTGACATGCACGTCCACCGTGCGCTCCTCGATGAAGACATGGTCGCCCCAGATCTTGTCGAGCAGCTGGGCGCGGCTGTGCACGCGCTCCGAGTGCTTCATGAGGTAGTGCAGCAGCTTGAACTCCGTGGGCCCCACCTTGAGCTGCTGCCCCTGGTAGGTCACGCGGTAGGTGGCCGCATCCAGCACCAGTTCGCCAATGGTCACGCTGTCGCTCACCTGTTCGGGCGCGCGCCGGCGCAGCACGGCGCGGATGCGCGCCAGCAGCTCCTGTGTGGAAAAGGGCTTGGTGATGTAGTCGTCGGCGCCGGCATCCAGGCCCGCCACCTTGTCGGGCTCGTCGCCGCGCGCGGTCAGCATCAAGATGGGGATCTGCTTGGTGCGGCTGTCGGCGCGCCACTTGCGCGCCAGCTGCAGGCCGCTCTGGCCCGGCAGCATCCAGTCCAGCAGGATCACGTCGGGCAGCACGGCGTCCAGCTCGCGCTGCGCCGACTCGCCGTTCTCCGCCCAGATAGGCTGAAACCCGTTGTGCCGCAGATTCACGGCCACCAGTTCTGCAATCGGTGACTCATCCTCGACGATGAGCACCCGTGGAAGCTTCTTCATTCAATGCACCGCCTTTCTCAGGCCAGGGCCGATTCGATTTCATCCAGCGTGGTGTGGCGCACGTCCTTGCCCTTGACAAGGTAGATGATCAATTCGGCCACATTCTTGGAGTGGTCCCCGATGCGCTCGATGGCCTTGGCCAGGAACAGCAGGTCCAGGCTGGCGGAGATGGTGCGGGGGTCTTCCATCATGTAGGTGATGAGCTTGCGCACGAAACCGTCGAACTCCTCGTCGATGAGGTCGTCCTCCTTGAGGATGGCGACGGCCGCCTTAGTGTCCAGGCGCGCAAATGCATCCAGCGCCTTGCGCAGCAGGCCGGAGGCCAGATCGGCCGCCACGCGCAGGTCGCCTGACGGCAGAGAGCGGGCCGCGCCGCTTTCGATGATGGACTTGACCATGCGCGCCATGCGCGTGGCCTCGTCGCCCATGCGCTCCAGGTTGGCAATCGCCTTGGAGAAAGCGATCAGCAGGCGCAGGTCGCGTGCCGTGGGCTGGCGGCGCGCGATGATGGTGGACAGCTCATGGTCGATCTCGACCTCCATCACGTTCACGCGGCGCTCCAGCTGCTCCACCTGCTCCACGGCGTCCATGCTGAAGTGCGAGAGCGCATACACGGCCTGGCGAATCTGGGACTCCACCAAACCACCGAGCTCCATGACCCGCGCGGAAATATTGTTCAGTTCGCTGTCGAACTGCGAAGAAAGATGCTTGTCGGTCATATCGCCTGTCTCCATTAGCCGAAACGGCCCGTGATGTAGTCTTCGGTTTCCTTGCGCTGCGGCTTGAAGAACATCTGCTCGGTATCGCCGAACTCCACCAGATCGCCCAGGTACATGTAGGCCGTGTAGTCGCTGCAGCGTGCGGCCTGCTGCATGTTGTGGGTCACGATGACCACGGTGTAGTCGTTCTTCAGCTCCGCGATCAGTTCCTCGACCTTGGCCGTGGAAATCGGGTCCAGGGCGGAGCAAGGCTCGTCGAGCAGCAGCACCTCGGGCTTGATGGCAATGCCGCGCGCGATGCACAGGCGCTGCTGCTGGCCGCCCGACAGTCCCGAACCGCTCTGGTCGAGCTTGTCCTTGACCTCGTTCCACAGGGCCGCCTTGCGCAGCGCCCATTCCACGCGGTCATCCATGTCGGCGGCGTTCAGCCGCTCGAACAGCTTCACGCCAAACGCGATGTTGTCGTAGATCGACATCGGGAACGGCGTGGGCTTCTGGAACACCATGCCGACCTTGGCGCGAATCAGCGCCACGTCCTGCTTGCTGGTCAGCAAGTTCTCGCCGTCCAGGATGATCTGGCCCTCGGCGCGCTGCTCCGGGTAGAGCTCGAACATGCGGTTGAAGGTCCGCAGCAGGGTGGACTTGCCGCAGCCCGAGGGGCCGATGAAGGCCGTGACCTTCTTCTCGGGAATGTCGAGGTTGATGCCCTTGAGGGCGTGGAACTTGCCGTAGTAGAAGTTCAGGTCACGCACCGTGATCTTGGATTGCACGGCTGTGGCGTTCTTGGTGGAGGGCATGGAAGTCTTCCGGGAAGAAATTTATTTTTGGCGGGTCAGCACACGGGCCAGGATGTTCAACCCGAGCACCGCCAATGTGATGAGAAACACACCAGCCCAGGCGAGCTGCTGCCAGTTCTCATACGGGCTCATCGCAAACTTGAAGATGGTGACCGGCAGGCTGGCCATGGGCTTGCCCAGGTCGCCATTCCAGAACTGGTTGTTGAGCGCCGTGAACAGCAATGGCGCGGTTTCACCCGCGATGCGGGCCACGGCCAGCAGCACGCCGGTGATGACACCCGCGCGGGCGGCGCGCAGCGTCACCATGGTGATCACCCGCCACTTGGGCGTGCCCAGCGCATACGCGGCTTCACGCAGGCTCGCAGGCACCAGCACCAGCATGTTCTCCGTGGTGCGGATCACCACCGGAATCACGATCAGCGCCAGGGCCATGATGCCGGCATAGGCCGAGAAGCTCTTGAAGCGGGCCACCACCACGGCATACACGAACAGGCCGATCACGATGCTGGGGGCGGACAGCAGGATGTCGTTCACGAAGCGGGTGACCGATGCCAGCCAGCCGCGTGTGTCGTATTCGGCCAGGTACACGCCCGCCATGATGCCGATCGGCGTTCCCACGAAGGTCGCCAGCAGCACCATCACGAAGGAGCCGAAGATGGCGTTGGCGATACCGCCCACTTCATTCGGCGGAGGCGTCATCTGCGTGAACAGCGCCACGCTCAACCCCCCGATGCCCAGGCGAATGGTCTCCCAGAGGATCCATATCAACCAGAAGACGCCAAAGGCCATGGCCAGCAGCGACAGTGTCAGCGCGACCTGGTTCAAACGCTTGCGCACCGCGAAGCGTGCCGCGCGTACCTGCGCCAGTTCGGCCGCAGAGATGAGTTTCTGAGAGGTGCTCATGAACGTGCTCCCTCGCCCTTTTTGAGGCGTGCCAGCAACAGCTTGGAAAGCGACAGCACCACGAAGGTGATGAAGAACAGCACCAGGCCAAGGTAGATCAGCGATGCCTGGTGCAGCCCCTCTCCGGCCTCGGCAAACTCATTGGCCAGCGCAGAGGTGATGCTGTTGGCCGCTTCGAAAACGGACAGCGAATTGAGCTGGTTCATGTTGCCGATGACAAAGGTGACGGCCATGGTCTCGCCCAGAGCGCGCCCGAGCCCGAGCATGATGCCGCCCAGCACGCCCGACTTGGTATAGGGCAGAACCACTTTCCACACCACCTCCCAGGTGGTGGATCCCAGGCCGTAGGCCGACTCCTTCAGCAGCGCGGGGGTGACTTCGAAAACGTCACGCATCACCGAGGCGATGAAGGGAATGATCATGATGGCCAGGATGATCCCAGCCGAGAGAATGCCGATACCCACGGGCGGGCCCGACACGAAGGCACCCAGATAGGGAACGCCATCCAGCAGCGACTGCAGCGGCTGCTGGACATAGGTGGCCAGGATGGGGCCGAACACCATCAAGCCCCACATGCCATAGACGATAGAGGGCACCGCCGCCAGCAGCTCGATCGCCGTGCCCAACGGCCGCTTGAGCCAGGCGGGCGAGAGTTCGGTCAGGAACAGGGCGATGCCGAAGCTCACGGGAACCGCCACCAGCAAGGCGATCAACGACGTAGCCAGCGTGCCGTAGATCATCACCAGCCCGCCGAAGTCGTTCTGTACCGGGTCCCAGACACTGCTTGTCAGAAAGCCGACCCCGTATTTCTGGATGGAGGGCCATGCGCCATACACCAGGGACGCCATGATGCCCAGCAGCAACGCCAGCGTGAGGATTGCTGCGCCGCGCGCCAGCCAGCCAAAAATGCGATCAGCAAATACGCCAGAGAACATGGTAGTACGAGGAGGCGGAGCCCCCCGGGATGCGCCAACAGCCGCATTCAGCGGCGGCGCCTGGTGGATGGGCAGCGTAGTAGACACGTCTGTTGCCTTGTGAAACGAAACAACCAAGTGGCCCGCCTTGTCGGCGGGCCACTGCGTCAGCTTACTTCAGAGCGATGGATTTGCCCGAAGTGTCCTTGATGTCGCCCCAGGACTTCATGATCACGGCCTTGACGCTCTCGGGCATGGCCACGTAGTCCAGATCGGAGGCTGTCTTGTCACCCGACTTGTATGCCCACTCGAAGAACTTCAGCGCCGTCGCTGCCTGCACCGGCTTGTCCTGCGACTTCTGCATCAGGATGAAGGTGGCGGAGGTGATCGGCCATGCATCCTTGCCGGGCTGGTTCGTCAGGATCTGGTAGAAGCTCTTGGCCCAGTCGGCACCAGCGGCCGCGGCCTTGAAGGTGGACTCGTCCGGAGAGACGAAATTGCCGGTGCTGTTCTGCATTTGGGCAAAGGTCAGCTTGTTTTGCTTCACGTAGGCGTATTCCACATAGCCGATGGAGTTGGGCAGACGGCCCACGAACGCGGCCACGCCTTCATTGCCCTTGCCACCTGCACCGGTCGGCCAGTTCACAGCGGTACCCTCGCCCACCTTGGCCTTCCACTCGGCGTTCACCTTGCTCAGGTAGTTGGTGAAGCCGAAGGTCGTGCCGGAGCCATCCGCACGGCGCACGGGGGCGATGGCGGCGTCGGGCAGGTTCACACCAGGGTTCAGAGCCTTGATGGCCTCGTCGTTCCACTTGGTGATCTTGCCCAGATAGATGTCACCGATCACCTGGCCGTTGAGCTTGAGCTGACCAGGCTGGATGCCCTTGATGTTCACGACCGGCACGATGCCGCCGATCACCGTGGGGAATTGCACCAGGCCCTTCTTGACCAGGTCCTCGTCCTTCAGGGGGGCGTCCGAAGCGCCGAAGTCCACCGTCTTGGCTTCGATCTGGCGCAGACCCGCGCCGGAACCCACGGACTGGTAGTTGATCTTCACGCCGGTTGCCTTGTTGTAGTCGGCAGCCCACTTGGAGTACAGCGGTGCGGGAAAACTGGCGCCGGCGCCGGTTGCTTCCTGCTGCGCCCAGGCGCTGGAGAAAGCACCCATCGCCACCACACCAGACACCAGAACCCGAATCGCGGAGAGCTTCATAAAAGAGACCTCTTGGTTAAAAAAACTCAATGCCGCGACTCTAGAAGTCGTTTGTGACATCAACGTGACACAGCTTCATGACCGTCATGCACGCCAGACTAGGACGGCGCCACAGAGGTGTCACACAACTGTCGCAGGCGCGGCGTACGCTCCCGCCACCGGCAACAGTCGGTAACAAACACACATCACACGGGAGAACTCCATGTTCCGTCGCTTGACCCTCCAAACCGCCCTAGCCCTGTCCATCACCGCCGTTCTCGGCGCCTGCGCCACCCCATCCACCGCGCCCAAGTCCGTCGCTTCCGTCACGGCCCAGACGCGGAACCTGAGCACCTTCAACAAGCTCGCCGCCGAAGCCGGACTCACGGCCACGTTGAACGGCACGGGCCCCTACACGGTGTTCGCGCCCAGCGACGACGCCTTCAAGGCCCTGCCCGCCAAGACCATGGATGCCCTGAAGGCCGACAAGGAACAGCTGAAGGCCCTCCTGAGCTACCACATCACCGCCGCCAACATTTCCACGGCCAACGCCAAGGCCGGCAAGCTCAAGACGCTCCAGGGCGCCGACATTTCCCTGGCCCGCGCCGGCTCCTTCCTGACCGTGGAAGACGCCCTGGTCGAGCAAGCCGACCTGAGCGCCGGCAACGGTGTCGTGCACGTGATCGACCGCGTGCTGACGCTCCCCCGCAAGAAGTAAGCCTTCAGCTGTCACCCACCACCGAGGCCATGCACCCCACAATCCCTCGCAGTCCCCTGCTGAACCGCCGTGCCCTGCTGAAAACCGCTGGCGCGGCCTGCGCCATCGGCGCCATGTCGCATGCGCCCGCCTGGGCGCAAGAACAACGCGCAATCGCCGTGGCACAGATCGTGGATCTGTCTCCCGAAAACCAGGACGTGAGCCGTGATTTCCTCATTGGCGCACGGGCTGCATGGACGGATCTCAATGCCCGGGGTGGTGGCATTCGCGGTCGCGCCGTGCAGCATCTGGTGCTGGAAACCGACGGTTCGGCCCAAGGCGTACGCACGGCCTGGCTGGCCGCACGAGACAATCCGGCCTGCGTGACTCTCTCGGGCTGTGTGGGTGACAGTACTGCCGCCGCCATCGCGGCGCTGCAAAAGGGTGATGCCGCCATGGCCCATTTGGCGCCGTGGCTGCATCGCCAATGGACGGACGAGAGCGATACCGTCTTCAACATCTTTCCTGACTACCAGGCACAGATCGCCCACGCCATTCGCTCACTGGCCGTGATGGGCGTACAGCAGGCCGACGCGGTGTTTGCCAACGCCGCGTTGCAGCAGCAGTTGCAAGGCTCGGTCATCGATGCCGGCAAAGCCATGGGACTGCGCATCCAGCCGTTGTCTGCCGCGGATCGCCGCGCCCCGCCCCCGGCCATTGTGCTTTTCATCGGCGGCACCCCCGAACTCCATGACTATGTAAGCCGCCTGGTCATGCCGCAGGGCCGCCAGTGCTATGTGATCGCCCTCGCCGATGTGAATTTGCAGGTGCTGGCGCAACTGGGCGGCATCCCCCGCAGCATTTCGGTGATCGCCACGCAGCCCGTGCCTCTCGTGACCCATGGCATGCCCATCGTGCGCGCTTACCGGGACGTGATGGCCAAGCTCTATGACGAACCGCCGTCGCCCCAAGGCCTGGCAGGCTTCATCGCCGCCCGCTATACGGCCGAGATGATCGCCTCCATCACCGGCCCGCTCACACGCTCCAGCGTCCTGGTGGCCTGCAGAAAGCGTACCGGAATGCAGATCGGCGGGTACATGGTGGCCTATCAGGGCCGCAAGCTTGCCAGCGCCCACGTCACGCAAAGCATGCTGACCACCGATGGCCGCATCGTTGGCTGAAATAGCCGCCACCCAGCCATGGTCGGCCTTGCGCAAGTGCTATGCTGCGCCGCTTGAGAACCTGCGCAAAGCGTGCACCCAAATGCAAGACGGAACATTGCTTGCGGCCGTGGACCTGGGGTCCAACAGCTTTCGCCTCGAAATCGGCCGCTTGGAACATGGGCAAATTCACCGCATCGAATATCTCAAGGAAACGGTTCGCCAAGGCGCAGGCCTGGACGAAGACCGCAATCTGACCCAGCCCGCCATGCAGCGGGGCTGGGATTGCCTTGCCCGATTTGCCGAGCGACTTGCCGGCTTCCCCCATGCCCACGTGCGCGCCGTGGCCACGCAGACTCTGCGCGAGGCGCGCAACCGCGAGGACTTCATCGGGCGCGGCGGCGAGATTCTGGGCTTCCCCATTGACATCGTGTCCGGCCCCGAAGAGGCCCGGCTCATCTACCAGGGGGTTGCCCGCCTGCTGCCCCAATCGGATGAGAAACGGCTGGTGGTGGACATTGGTGGCCGCTCGACCGAGTTGATCCTCGGGCAGCAATTCACTCCCGCCACCGTGGCGTCCTACCGCGTGGGCAGTGTCGCCTGGTCCGCGCGCTACTTTGCCGACGGCGCCTTCACTCGCCAGGCTTTCGAGTCCGCGGAGATTGCGGCCAAGGCGGTACTGGACGAAGCCATCGGCAGCTACCAATACAGCGCCTGGGATGTGGCCTATGGCTCCTCGGGCACCATCGGTGCCGTGGGGTCCATTCTGGCTGCAGCCGGTGGCAGCGAAGGAGTGATTCGCAAAGAGGGGCTGGACTGGCTGCAGGAGCAATTGCTGCGCGCCCGCCACGCCGATCGCCTGCGCCTGGAGGGACTCAAGGACGACCGCCGCGCAGTGATTGGCGGTGGCGTCAGCATTGTTCGGGCCATCTTCGACCTGCTGGGCATAGAGCAGATGACCGTGGCCCAGGGCGCATTGCGCCAGGGAGCCCTATACGACCTGCTCGACCGCGAGCAAGCGGAATCCGATCTGCGCTCCAACACGGTACGCGCGCTCATGCAGCGCTTCTCCGTGGACCACGACCATGCCGAGCGCGTCGCACAACTGGCATGCCGCCTGTTTCTGGATGCGGCCCCACCGGACAGCGAACGCGCGGCACGCAAGCTGGATTGGGCCGCTCGCCTGCACGAAATCGGCTGCCGCATATCGCACAGCGACTACCACCACCACGGGGCCTACATCCTCGACCATGCCGACGCGGCCGGCTTTGCCCTGCCTGAGCTTCACCGCCTGAGCCTGCTTGTGCTGGGGCACCGCGGCAAGGTACGCAAGCTGGACGCCTCGAACCTGAACGACCCCGTGTTCGCACTGCAACTCATGTGCTTCCGGACCGCCGTAGCCCTGTGCCACGCACGCCGCACGCCCGATGTCGAAGGACTCAGCCTGCGCCAGGAAGGCCATCGCTGCATCTTGCAGTCAAGATCAGGCTGGTCTGCGGCCTATCCCCAATCGGCGCACCTGTTGCGCGAGGAAAGCAGCGCCTGGCAGAAGACCCCCTGGGATTTTGTGGCCGACCTTTCGTAGCAGGAATGGTGCGACAGCAGCAAACGATATAAACTGTTTATATCGTTTTACCCTGCTCAAATATGACCACTGCACCTACCACCAAAGCCGAAACCGCTACGCTGCCAGCCCAGCCAGTGGAGCCCTCGCCCGCCAAGGGCTCCAAGTCCAAGGCCGCCCAGCCCAAAGAAAAGGCATCCGCCGCCGCACCCGCCAAGGCCGTGAAAGCCGCCAAGAAGGCGCCTGCCAGCGCCCCCGCCGCCGACAAGGATGCCAAGTCCCGCAAGCCCAAGCTGGTGCGCGACAGCTTCACCATCCCGAAGGATGAATACGCGGTCATCGAAGACTTGAAGCAACGCACGGCCAAGCTGTCCCAGCCTGCCAAGAAGAGCGAGTTGCTGCGCGCCGGTCTCAAACTGCTGGCCAAGTTGGACGAGGCCGCACTGGCCCAGGCCATGCAGGACGTGCCGTCCATCAAGACCGGCCGCCCCAAGGCCGACAAGAAGTAAAAAACGGCCCAGGCGCCCTCCTGCTTGCCAAGAAACGCAGGCATAGGGCCCTGCCCGAAAACTGCCTTGCAACCGGTAGATGGGGCCCCCCTCAGCGGGGACATTCCACTCGCACCGTGCCCCGGCATGAAATCCCTCCTTGGCTGCGGAATAGTTTAGGAACGATTCTCGTTTGTCTTATCATCCAGACATTCCAACCAGAGAAAGACCTGACTTCCATGTCCATGCCAATGAAATCCTTGCTGGCCACCTGCGTTCTGGCTGCCGCAGGCGCGGCCTGCGCACAAGACCAAGTCGTCAACCTGTATTCGGCCCGCCATTACGCCACGGACGAAGCCCTGTACAACGGCTTCACCAAGGCGACCGGCATCAAGATCAACCGTGTGGACTCGGACGACGCCGGCATCATGGCCCGTCTCAAGGCGGAAGGCGCCGCCTCCCCCGCCGACGTGATCCTGTTGGTGGATGCGGCGCGCCTGTACCGTGGCGAGGCCGACGGCCTGTTCCTGCCCGTGCGTTCCAAGGTGCTGGAAGAGGCCATTCCGGCCAACCTGCGCGCCACGCCGGCGGCCGAAGGCGGCATTCCCTGGTTCGGCCTGTCCACCCGCGCCCGCGTCATCGTCTACAACCAGGCCAAGGTGAACAAGGACGATGTGGACACCTACGAGGAGCTCGGCGATCCCAAGAACAAGGGCAAGCTGTGCATCCGCTCGGGCTCGCACCCCTACAACCTGAGCCTCTTCGGGGCCGTGATGGAGCACATGGGCGAGCAGAAGGCCGAGGCCTGGCTCAAGGGCGTCACAGCCAACCTGGCACGCCCGCCCAAGGGGGGCGACACGGACCAGATCCGGGCCGTGGCCGCCGGTGAATGCGACATTGCCGTAACCAACAGCTACTACCTGGCCCGCCTGATGCGCTCCGACAAGCCCGAGGACAAGGCCGTGGTGGACAAAGTGAAGGTGGTGTTCCCCAACCAGCAATCCTGGGGCACGCACCTGAACATCGCGGGCGGAGCCGTCGCGCGCCACACCAAGAACCAGGCCAACGCCATCAAGTTCCTGGAATACCTGGCCAGCCCCGAGGCACAGAACTACTTTGCCAATGGCAACAACGAATGGCCCGCAGCCAAGGGCGTGGACCCAGGCAACCCGGCCCTCAAGGCCATGACCGACAACAAGCCCTTCAAGAGCGAGACCATTCCGATCAGCGCAGTGGGCGCCAACACGGTCAAGGTGCAGCAAATGCTGGACCGCGTCGGCTTCCGCTGATTCCCGGCGGCACGCAGCACAAGCCCGGCACTGCCGGGCTTTTTTGTGCCTGCCCAATCTCCGCCATAATTGACGTTTACGTCAACGTAATTTTTGGAGACAGTCAATGGAAATCAAGGGCAAGGTATTCATCGTCACGGGCGGAGCCTCCGGGCTGGGCGAAGGCACTGCACGCATGCTGGCCGCAGCGGGTGGGCAAGTGGTGATCGCCGACATGCAGGCGGACAAGGGCGAGGCCGTTGCGCGCGAGATCGGCGGCAGCTTCGTGCGCTGCGACGTCAGCAGCGAGGCCGATGGCCAGGCCGTGGTGGCCAAGGCCGTTTCCCTGGGCAAGCTCATGGGACTGGTGAACTGCGCGGGCATCGCGCCGGCCGAGAAAACCGTCGGCAAGAATGGCGCGCACGCACTCGCCACCTTCAGCAAGACGATCACGGTCAACCTGATCGGCAGCTTCAACATGATCCGCCTGGCCGCCGAGGCCATGAGCAAGAACGAACCCGAAGCCACGGGCGAGCGCGGCGTGATGATCTCCACCGCCAGCGTAGCGGCCTATGACGGGCAGATCGGCCAGGCGGCCTATGCGGCCTCCAAGGGCGGCGTGGTCGGCATGACCCTGCCCATCGCGCGCGATCTGGCACGCAACGGCATCCGCAACATGACCATCGCTCCCGGCATTTTCGGCACGCCCATGCTGTTCGGCATGCCCCAGGAAGTGCAGGACGCGCTGGCCGCCGGCGTGCCCTTCCCCAGCCGCCTGGGCACACCGCAGGACTATGCCAAGCTGGTGCGCCACATTGTCGAGAACGAGATGCTCAACGGCGAAGTGATTCGCCTGGACGGTGCCATCCGCCTGGCACCGAAGTGATCCTGTTTTGATAGCTGCCAGCGCTTGTCACGCAAGCGCTGCAGCCACTTTTCATATCAAACCGGAAAATACCGCACCCCGGCCGTGCCGCGGCGCGGTCTGGCGCTCAAGGGGCCAGCACCACTTCCACCCGGCGTGCCTCGGCATTGCTGCCGCTGCCCTGCAGGGCCTCGGGCTTCTTCAGTTCCACCTTGTCTTCGGCCACGCCCAGGGCCTTGAGTGCCTCGCGCACGCCCAGGGCGCGTTGCTTGGCCAGTTCGGCATTCACGGCGGCATCGCCCGTGGCATCGTGGAAGCCCGAGACCACGGCCGTCTTGCCGCCTTCGAGAACGCCCTTGACCACTTCGGCCAGTGCCTCGTTGGTGCCGCCGGCCAGTTCAGCCTTGCCGGTGGCGAAGAAGAACTTCACCACGCCACCCTCCACCACCACGGAGGCGATGTCCTCGGTCACGGTCACGCCAGGGGCGGCGGCGTCGCCCGCGTTCGCCACGGCGGCGGCCGGCGCCTTCGGCGCATGCGCGATGCCGCGCTTGTAGACCGTCACGCCCACGACGGTGGAGACCACCAGCGCGATCAGGGCAAAGAGGAACCCGAGTGCGAAGCGCTGCTGGCTGTCGTCGTCGGAGCTATTGAAGGACATGATGAAGACTCCCGTGAATAATCGTGCGTTGGACAAAACCCGTCGATTGTAGAGTCTTGCCATGTCGCCACTTGCCGCCCCGCTGCGTGATCCAGCCCCGATGCTCGAGCGCGCGCTCGATGAATGGGGCGGCCACGGCGACCTGTGGGTCTTCGGCTACGGCTCGCTGATCTGGCGCCCCGACTTTGCCTTTGCCGAACGCCGCGCGGCGCGGGTGCATGGCTGGCACCGCGCGCTGAAGATGTGGAGCCGCATCAACCGCGGCACGCCCGAATGCCCGGGCCTGGTGTTCGGCATGCTGTCGGGCGGCAGCTGCCGCGGCATGGTGTTCCGCGTGGAGCGCGAGCACGCCCGCCAGGTGCTGATCAACCTCTGGCAGCGCGAGATGGTGCTGGGCGTGTACGACCCGCGCTGGCTGGGCTGCCAGACCCCGCAGGGCACGGTGCGCGCCCTGGCCTTCACCCTGTCGCGCAAGAGCCCCAGCCACACGGGCGTGCTGGCGGACGAGGAGTATCGGCGCATCTTTGCCCAGGCCCAGGGCATCTACGGCAGCACGCGCGACTATGCCGAGGCCACGCACGCCGAGCTGCTGCGCATGGGCATCCGTGACCGCGCACTGGCGCGCCTGATCGCCCTGTCGTCCGGGCGCGATTGAGCGCCGCCGGCGCAGGCCGCGGTGCGGGCACAATGCCCGCATGAGCAGCAGCCCCATTTCCTCCTCAATCGCCGATCTGCGCAAGAGCTACGAGCGCGCGGAACTGAGCGAAGACGCCTCCCAGGCCGATCCCCTGCAGCAGTTCGACCAGTGGCTGCGCGAGGCCATGGCCGCCCAGGTGCCCGAGCCCAACGCCATGACCGTGGCCACCGTCAGCGGCGACCTGCGCCCCAGCACCCGCGTGGTGCTCATCAAGGGCTACGACGCGCAGGGCATTGTCTGGTTCACCAATTACGACAGCCGCAAGGGCCGCCAGCTCGCGGGCAACCCGTACGCCGCCCTGCAGTTCCATTGGGTGGAACTGGAGCGCGTGGTGCGCATCGAGGGCATCGTCGAGAAGGTGAGCGACGCGGAGAGCGACGCTTACTTCCACAGCCGCCCGCTGGATTCGCGCATCGGCGCCTGGGCCAGCCCCCAGAGCCAGGTGATTCCCAGCCGCGGCGTGCTGGTGGCCAACGCGGCCAAGTACGGCGCGCAGTTCCTGCTGAAGCCCCCGCGCCCGCCGCACTGGGGCGGGTTTCGGCTCAAGCCCGACCAGTGGGAGTTCTGGCAGGGGCGCAAGAGCCGGCTGCACGACCGGCTGCGCTACCGGCTGGAGGGCGAGGCCTGGGTGCGCGAGCGCCTAGCACCCTGAAATGCTATTAAAATGATATCTAATAGCGCTTGATAGACGCGATCTACAGGCCTTTTTTCCTTCAAATCACCCGGCCAGCCATAGGCCGGCCAACCCGCACAGCGGCACCACCAGCCAGGGCGGCACGCGCGCCCACACCAGCGCCGCGAAGGCCGCCAGCGCCAGCGCAAGGTCCACCGGCGTGTGGACCGAACCGGTCCACACCGGGTCGTAGAGCGCGGCCAGCAACAGTCCGACCACGGCCGCGTTCACGCCCGACAACGCGGCGCGCGCACGGGCGTTGTGGCGCAGGCGCTCCCAGAACGGCAGCGCCCCCGCCACCAGCAAAAAGGCCGGGGCAAAGACGGCGAGCAGGCACACCAGCGCCCCCAGCCAGCCACCCGCGCCGTTGCGCGCGGCGGCCCCCAGGAAGGCGGCGAAGGTGAAGAGCGGCCCCGGCACCACCTGCGCCACGCCGTAGCCGGCCAGGAAATCGTCGGCCGCCACCCATCCGGTCGCCACCACCTCGGCCTGCAGCAGCGGCAGCACCACATGGCCGCCGCCAAAGACCAGCGCCCCGGCGCGGTAGAACGCATCGGCCAACAGCAGCCAGGCCTGCGGCCAGGCGCGCGCGGCCAGCGGCAGCGCCACCAGCAGCAGCGCGAAGACCAGCAGCAGCAACGCCCCCGTGCGCCGGCGCATGCCGGCCACCAGACCGTCTTCGGCAGCCGGCGCTGGCGCCTGCGCCGCCGCGCCCCGCCCCCACAGCACCAGGCCGGCGATGGCCGCGAACGCCATGGCCCCCACCTGCCCCGCCACGCCCGGCCACAGCAGCGCCAGGGCGCAGGCCAGCGCCATCAGCAACAGCCGGGCCGCTCCCCGACACAGACTGCGGGCCATGCCCCACACGGCCTGCGCCACCACGGCCACGGCCGCCAGCTTCAGGCCCTGCAGCACACCCGCAGGCACCAGCCCCTGGCCCGCCACCAGGCCCAGGCCGCACAGCGCCATCATCAGGGCCGAGGGCAGCGTGAATCCCAGCCAGGCCGCCAGCGCCCCCGCCATGCCGGCCTGGCGCAGGCCCAGCGCCATGCCCACCTGGCTGCTGGCGGGCCCGGGCAGGAACTGGCACAGCGCCACCAGATCGGCATAGGCACGCTCGCCCAGCCAGCGGCGGCGCGCAACGAATTCCTCGCGGAAGTACCCCAGATGGGCCACGGGCCCGCCGAACGAGGTCAGGCCCAGGCGCAGAAAAATGCAGAACACCTGCCAGGCGCCGGCGCGGCCGGCAGCCGGTGACGCTTCATGGTGCGGAGTGGGGGGCATGGAATGGGCAGTGAAAAGACAGGCCCCGAGTATCGCCACAGGACATGACCCCCGCGTGGCGGCCACACACCGGCGGTGCTGGTCAGATGGCGCTGGGCCCCATCCACACGCCGCTGCGCAGGCCCGCGGGCGGGTGCTGGGCCCAGACCTGGGCGCCGGCCTCCCATGCCGTTTCCTGCACGTTCAGGCCGGCGAAGATGCCGTAGCCCTCGCCCGCGCGGATGTCTTCGCGCGCGCACAGGCTCTCGCCCACCTTGATGGCGCCGTTGGCCTGGATGGATTCGCCGGCCTTGACGCCCCAGCCCGCCTCCAGGTGCATCACGCCGCTGATGGCGCCGCCCACCACGATGCCCTGCCCCGCCCGCAGGCTGCCCGCGCCGCTCAGGTGGCCGCCCACGCGCAGGCTCTTGTCGCAGTCGATGCCGCCCTGCACGATGAGGTCCTGCCCGATGACGGCGCTGGCCCCCACCTTTAGCGCGCCTTCGCAGACCACGTCCCACGCGGCGCGCAGGTCGCCGCCGCAATGCAGCGACTCCTGCACCTGCACGCCCCAGTCCACGCGCAGGTCGCCACCGCAGTGCAGCCGGCCCTGGCTGTGCACGCTGGCGCCCGCGCGGATCTCCTCACCCGCCACGATGGCGCTGCCCGCGCGTATGCCACCACCCGCGTGGATGCCGCCGCCCGCATGGATGACCGTGTCCACGTCGATGCCGCCGCGCACCTGCACGGTGCCGGCGAACACCACGGCCTCGGCCTCCAGGCTGTCCACGCTGAGCACGGCGTTCGTCGGCCCGAACTGGCCCAGCAGCCACAGCGCATCGTCCACACGGCCGGCGGCGACCAGCTGGTCCAGCGCATGCTGGTAGCCCACGCCGTCCTCGATGTGGCGCACGAACCAGCGAAAACCGTTGGCGCACGGGTTCTTGGCCCGGAGAAACTGCTTGGTGAATTCCATGCGACGCTCCAATCCTGAAGGGGGCGCCCCGTGCGCCACGCTGGCGCGTCGGGGCCTGTTGACCCGGTGGGCGGTGCCGGCCCGCTCAAGCGGGCGTGGAGCGGCGCCGGGCCACCATTGCGCAGAGCGGGCGCCCGGCGATGGTGGTTCTGCGCTGATGGAAAGAGGGAGGGTGCTTTATCGCCGGGCGGAGGAATGTGCGACCGGCTGGTATGGCCAGATCTCGCACACCACGGCACCGTCCCCCACGCGGCAGCGCGGGATCATGCAAGACATGGGGGCGGTGAGGCACATGGCCGGCCATGCTAGCAGCCGGGTGTGCCCGCGGCAACCTTGCCGCACGGCGGCGCGCGGTCTTTGCCGCGGCGCCGTGCAAGCCGCGCCCGGGCCGCCTACGCGCGCAACCCGGGCGCGCGATGGGTCAGAACGACACGCGCACGCCCACCGTCACGTTGCGCCCCGCCAGCGGCGCCGCGTCCTTGATGAACGAGGCATGGGCGTAGGCCAGCCGATCTGTGAGGTTGCGCGCCTTCAGGTACAGCTGCCAGGGCGTGCCGCTGCCGGTACGGCCGTTGTAGGCCAGGCCCAGGTGCAGCATGCCGTAGCCCTTGGTCTCGGACTCGAACTGCGCCACGCGGTTCTGGCGCGCCACCTGCACCCACTCCACCTCGCCTTCCCAGGCCTGCCAGTTCGCATCCAGCCGCAGGCCCACGCGCGCGGGCGGAATGCGCGGCAGCAGGCCGCCGCCGTCCAGGCGCGCGCGCACGCTGTCGCCGAACAGCGTCACGCCCAGGTGGCGCGTGAGGCGCTGGCGCACGCGCCCTTCGATGCCGGTGAACGTGGCGTCCGCCTGGCTGTACTGCAGCAGCTGCAGGCCGTCCAGTTCATCGAGCGTGCGCCCGTAGATGTAGTTGCGGATGCGGTTGCGGAACACGCTCACGTCGAAGGTGGTGTCGCCACTGGTCTTGCGCAGGCTCAGGTCGATGTTGCGCGAGGTCTCCTTGCGCAGGTTCACGTCGCCGCGCTCGTAGGTGGAGGTGGCCATGTGCAGGCCGCGTGCGTACAGCTCCTCGGCCGTGGGCGCGCGGCTGGCGCGCGTGAGGCTGGCGCCCGCCGCGTAGCCTGGGGCAAAGCGCCACACCGCGCCCAGCGATGCCGAGGTGCCGTTGTGGCTGCGCTCCACGCCGCTCTCCTGCAGCTCGGCGGTCTGGCGGTCGTGGCGCAGCGCGGCCTCCAGCCGCCAGTCCCCGATGCGGTATTCCTCCAGCGCGAAGAGGCCCCACTGGCGCGTGAGCGTGGGCGGCACGTAGGCCTCCTCTCCCACGGCGCTGAACTTGCGCTGCGAGGTCTGCACCCCGATCAGGCCGCGCAGCCCGGCGATGGGCGCGTGCTGCAGTTCCACGCGCAGGTCGTGGGCCTTGTTCTTGAAGGTGGTGGCAACGCTGCCGTCCTCCACCTCGTCGTGCACATAGTCCGTCACGCCCGCGCGCAGGCGCAGCGCGGAAAAGCCGGCGAACGGGTCGCGCAGTTCGCCGCGCACGTCCAGGCGCTCGCTGCGCAGGTCCACCACCGGCACGTCGCCCGGGGCATGGCCGTGATCGTGGTCGTGCTCTTCCTCGCCGTGGCCGTGGTCATGACCGTGGGAGCCGCAGTGCAGGTGGTTGCCGTGGGTGTGGCAGCCCTCGTAGTCATGGCTGTGGCCGGGCAGGCCGTACTTGGCGTTCTGGCGCGTGACGGCCAGGCCCAGGTAGCCGCGGCTGCCCACCCAGGACAGGCCCACGCTGCCCGTGCCGGTGCGGTTGAAGCTGCCGGGCACGCGGCGGCCCTCGTCCCAGCCGCTGCCCACGCGGTAGTCACCGGCGTCGCGGCCCGCGGCCTCCACATGCACGGCCAGATTGCCCGCGCCGCCGGTCAGCGCGAAGGCGCCGGCCTTCTCGCGCGCCGCGCTGCCGGCGCGCAGCTCGGCGCTGCCTTCATAGCCTTTCTCGGGAATGGCCGTGGGCACCTTGGCATCCAGCACATTGACCACGCCGCCCACAGCACCGGCGCCGTAGACCAACGCCGACGGGCCGCGCAGCACCTCGACCTGCGTGGCCAGCAGGGGCTCGGCGGCCACGGCGTGGTCCGGGCTGATGGTGGAGGCGTCGTGCAGTTCGACACCGTCGGACAGCACCCGCACGCGCGGGCCGTCCATGCCGCGGATCACCGGGCGGCTGGCGCCCGCGCCGAAATGGCTGCCGGTGATGCCGGGCTCGCCCTCCAGGCTTTCGCCCAGCGTGGCCTCGCGCCGGCGCACCAGTGCGTCGCCCTCCAGCACCGAGACGGGCTGCGTCATTTCCGACGCGCCCAGCTGCAGGCCGCTGGAGGAGACGGTGACCTCCGGCAGGCTGGCCTCGGCCTGCGCCCAGGCCAGGGGCGTGGCACCGGCCAGGCTGAGCAGCGCGGCCCAGGCCAGCGGATGGCGGCGGCCAGGCTGGCGGTAAGAAGAAAAGGAATTCATGGCTCAAATCACTCAACAAGTGGCGGCAAGCGCGCAGGCACGGGCCGTGCGCGGCCGCACTGAAATTTCAATGAAAAACGCCTCCAGCGCTTATGTAGCAAGCGCAGGCAGCTATCAAAAATGAGATCTATGGAAGCGGCACCGGCGCGATGTGGCGGCTTCGGGAGACAGGGGCTGTCTCAGGCGCTCTGCGGCGGAGCGCGTGCGTGAAAGGGCGTCGCCCTGCGCGTGCCGGGTGCGGCGGCGGGCGCGCCCACCGGGGGCGGCTGCGGCTGCGCCTGCGGCAGCGCCGGTGCCTGGCCCAGCGCTGCGCCCACCAGCGTCTGCTGGTCCAGCACCTGGCAGTCGGCAGCGCCATGGCCGGCAAAGAGGGCATGCAGCGCGTCAAGTGCATGCTGCCCCGCCCCCGGGGACTCGGCGCCGCCATGCGCATGGCCTGGGGCCAGCGCATGCGCCACCCCGCCGGGGGCATGCAGCACCTGGTGCATGCGGCCCAGCGTGGGGGCCAGCACCAGCGCCAGCAGCAGCCAGGCCAGCGCGAGGCGGTGGCGCAGCTGCGGTAGCGGGGACGGTGTCAAGGGCATGCGGGGTAAATGCGGGGCAGGAACGGCGGGACGGTCAGTGTGCGTGCTTCATGCCGCAGTACTTGCCGATCGCCAGGTTCTTGCAGGCGGACTGCAGTTCCTTGCGGCAGGCCTCGTGGCCCTTGCCCGACTCCAGGCATTTGGCCGCGGCCTCATGGGCGGCGGCCATGGCGCGGTGGCGCTCAATGTCGGCCTGGGTCTGCTTGTCGTTGTGCTCCTGGGCCTGCGCGACGGCGGCGCAGGCGATCAGCAGCATGGCGAGCCATGGTTTCATGGTGGTCCTCCGAAGGGTCGTTACCGCGAAGCTGGCCCGCTGCGGGGCCGTGCGGCATGGGCCTGGGAGGATAGCGCAGGAATCATGCGCCGGGCTTCAAACGCTGCGCAAAAGTCTTGCGGAACTTCTCCACCTTGGGGCCCACGACGAAGGCGCAGTAGCCCTGGTGGGGGTGGTTGCGAAAGTAGTCCTGGTGGTAGTCCTCGGCCGGCCAGTAGTTCACCAGCGGCTGCACCTCGGTCACCACGGGCGCGCCGAACAGCTGGTCCTGGCCCATCTGGCGCAGCATGTCCTCGGCCACCTCCCGGTGCGCAGGGTCGGTCCAGTAGATGCCGCTGCGGTACTGCGTGCCCACGTCGTTGCCCTGGCGGTTCAGCGTGGTGGGGTCATGGGTGGCGAAGAAGATCTCCAGGATGTCGCGCACGCCGATCTGGGCCGCATCGAATGTGAGGCGCACCACCTCGGCATGGCCCGTAGTGCCCGAGCACACCTGCTCGTACGTGGGGTCGGCCACATCGCCGTTGGCATAGCCGCTTTGCACATCGGTCACGCCGTGCACGCGGTCGAACACGGCCTCGGTGCACCAGAAGCAACCGCCTCCCAGGGTGATGGTCTGCAATTCGGACATGGGCGCACCTCGCTGGCATCAATGGATGGCCGCATCATAGGAAGAATGCCGAACCCGGGCGGCCCGTGTGCGTTGACGCCACCGCGGGGCGGTTGGTATATTACTAACCAGTCAGTCAGTAATTCCATGCCCACCACCCTCCCGTCCCCCGATCCACACGACGCCCCCAGGCGCGGCCGCCGCAAGGAGGCGCGGCCGGGCGAGTTGCTTGACGCGGCGCTGGATCTCTTCGTGGAAAAGGGCTTCGCCGCCACCAAGGTGGACGAGGTGGCGACACGCGCCGGCGTCTCCAAGGGCACGCTGTTCCTCTACTTCCCGAGCAAGGAAGACCTGTTCAAGGCCGTGGTGCGCGAGAACATCGCCGGCCGCTTTGCCGAGTGGGACCTGGAGCTGGAGTCCTACGCGGGCACGAGCAGCGAGCTGGTGCAGTACTGCTTTCAGACCTGGTGGGAGCGCGTGGGCTCCACCAAGGCCTCGGGCCTGGGCAAGCTGATGCTGAGCGAGGCCAACAACTTCCCCGAAATCGCCCAGTTCTACCGCCAGGAAGTCGTGGAGCCGGGCCACCGGCTGATCCGCCGCATCCTGCAGCGCGGCATGGACCGCGGCGAGTTCCGCACGCTGGACCTGGAGCACGCGGTGTATCTGGTGCTCGCGCCGCTCATGTTCCTGATGTTCTCGCAGCCCTCGCTGTCGCTGTGCATCCCCAACCCCGCCACTTTCTCGGCCCAGGAATACATCCGCCTGCAGGCCGAGAACGTGCTGCAGGGGCTGTGCGTGCGGCCGTCCTAGAATCACGGGTTTGTCTGAACCACAGTGATCCGCCTCCGGAGTACCCCATGAACATGCCTCTGAACACGTCCGCCGACATTCACGATTCCACCGAGCAGGCCCGCTACAACATGGTGGAGCAGCAGATCCGTCCGTGGAACGTGCTCGACGAGGGCGTGCTGGAACTGCTGTCCACCGTGCGCCGCGAGGACTTCGTGCCGCCCGTGCACCAGGGCATTGCCTTCACCGATACGCGCATCCCGCTCAACGCCTCGGCCGAAGAAGCCGAGCGCCTGGGACAGGTGATGCTGGAGCCGCGCGTGGACGCCCGCATGCTGCAGGACCTGCAGGTGCGGCCCACCGACCGCGTGCTGGAGATCGGCGCCGGCTCGGGCTACATGGCCGCGCTGCTGGCCGCCCAGGCGGAACGCGTGGTGTCGCTGGAGATCGAGCCCGACCTGGTGGAGTTCGCCCGCGAGAACCTGCGCAGCGCCGGCGTGGACAACGCCGAGGTGCGCCAGGCCGACGGCGCGCTGGACCCGATCCCCGATGGCCCGTTCGACGTCATCGTGCTCAGCGGCTCGGTGGCCGAGGTGCCCCAGAAGCTGCTGGCGCTGCTGCGCGAAGGCGGCCGCCTGGGCGCCTACGTGGGCCACGAGCCCGTCATGCGCGCCACCATCGTGCGCCGCCTGGGCGACCGCTTCGAGACCACCCAACCCTGGGACGTGCTCGTACCGCGCCTGCGCAACTTCCCCGAGCCCTCGCCCTTCAAGTTCTGATTCCGCGTCCCTCAGGAAATCCGCATGATCGACCACGTCCGCCCCGCCCAGCTCGCCGACTGGCTCCGCGCCCATGAAGCAGAGCGCCCGCTGGTGCTGGACGTGCGCGAACCGTGGGAGCGGCAGACCGCCAGCGTGGCGCCGGAAGGATTCGAACTCATCGCCATCCCCATGGGTGAACTGCCCGCGCGGCTGGCCGAGCTGGACCCCGCCCGCCCCATCGCCTGCCTGTGCCA
The DNA here is from genome assembly GCF_059568935.1 of Diaphorobacter oryzae DSM 22780. NCBI lineage: Bacteria > Pseudomonadati > Pseudomonadota > Betaproteobacteria > Burkholderiales > Comamonadaceae > Diaphorobacter > Diaphorobacter oryzae. Next base: position 661,943 of record NZ_JCANUL010000001.1, read on the forward strand.
CCACGGCATGCGCAGCCTGCGGGTGGCCGGCTTTCTGGTGCACCAGGGCTTTGACCAGGTGGCCAATATCACGGGCGGCATCGACGCCTGGTCGCACGAACGCGACCCGGCCGTGCCGCGGTATTGAGCCACGGCACCGGCCAAACCTGGCGCACGGCAGTCCTCTCCCCGATCACGCCGACCTTCCTGAAGAACGCCATGAACTCACTGCAGCGGTTTCTCTCCGTCTCCCTGGCCGTGGGCGCCGCCTGCGCCGCGGCCACACTGCCGGCGCAGGCGCAAAGCCTGTCCGCCCTGGTGGAGCTGGCGCGCGGGTATGACGCGCCCTGGCTTGCGGCCCAGGCCCAGCTGCAGGCGGCCGGCAGCCGCGCCGAGCAGGCCCGCGCCGGCCTGCTGCCTAGCGCGGGGCTCAGTGGCGGCGTGACCTACTCGCGCACCGATGTGGCACGCCGGTCCCTGCCAGACGTGAATGTCAACGGCCCCACACAGACCCTGGGCGTGGTGGCTTCCCAACCCCTGTACCGGCCGGCCAACCGCATCGGCTTCGAGCAGGGCCAGCGCGGCATCGACATCGCGCAGGCGCAACTGGCGGGGGCCGAACAGGACCTGCTGGTGCGCGTGAGCCAGGCCTACTTCGACGTGCTGGCCGCGCAGGACACCCTGGCCTTCGTGCAGGCGCAAAAGACCGCCGTGGCCGAGCAGCTGGCCGCCGCCCGGCGCAACTTCGAGGTTGGCACCGCCACGGTGACCGACGAGCGCGAGGCCCAGGCCCGCCACGACCTTGTCTCCGCCCAGGAAATCGCCGCCGACAACGACCTGCGCGTCAAGCGCCTGGCGCTGGACCAGGCCGTGGGGCGCGCCGGCATCAGCCCCCTGCCGCTGGCGCAGCCCGTGCAGCTGCCCGCCGTGCTGCCCGCCGACGTGAACGCCTGGGTGCGCACCGCCGAGGAGCAGCAGCCGCAGGTGCGCCAGGCCGCCATCGCCCTCGACGTGGCGCGGCTGGAGACCGCCAAGGCCGAGACCGGCCACCTGCCCACGGTGGACCTGCAGGCCGGCTACAACGTGCAGCGCACGCCCAACGGCACCACGACCATGCCCGGCGTGCATTCCCGTGCCAACGTGGCCAGCGTGGGCGTGGCGCTCAATGTGCCGCTGTTCGCGGGCTTCGCGGTGCAAAACCGCGTGAAGGAAACCCTGTCGCTGGAGGACAAGGCCCGCGCCGACCTCGACAACGCCCGCCGCACCGTGGCCCAGGCCACGCGCGCCGCATTCTTCGGCGTGCAGTCGGGCCTGAGCCAGGTGCGCGCCCTGCAGGCGGCCGAGGCCTCCACCCAGAGCGCGCTGGACGCCAACCTGCTGGGCTACCAGGTGGGCGTGCGCATCAACATCGACGTGCTCAACGCCCAAAGCCAGCTCTACCAGACCAAGCGCGACCTGGCCGCGGCCCGCTACAGCGTGCTCATGGGCACGCTGCGCCTGAAGCAGGCCGCCGGCACGCTCACCGCCGATGACGTGGCGGCGGTGGACGCGCTGCTGGCGCGGTAGATTTCAAGCGTTTTGTGCCACCAGCGCTTATGCAGCAAGCGCTGACAGCTATGCTTTTTGAAGCATAACCACCCCCCCCCCGCCGCTCACAGCTGGTGCACCACCAGCCGGAACTCCGGGTCTTCCTCGAAGGTGCGCACGTCGAAGCCCAGCCGGCGCATCAGCTTGAGCATGGTCGGGTTGTTGGCCAGCACCAGGCCCTGGATCTCGGCCAGCCCGCGGTCGCGGGCCACGTCCATGATGCTGAGCATGAGGCGCGAGCCCAGGCCGCGGCCCGCGAAGTCGTCGGCCACCAGCAGGGCGAACTCGCAGCTGGTCTGGTCGGGATTGGTCACGTAGCGCGACACGCCCACGATGCGCTGCGTGTGGCTGACCTCGCCATCCGCGCCCACCACCCGTTCGCGGTGCACGGCCACCAGGGCCATCTCGCGGTCGTAGTCGATGAGGGTGAAGCGCGCCAGCATGGACGGCGGTAGCTCGGCGAGCTGCGAGACAAAGCGGAAGTAGCGGCTCTCGGGCGACAGCTCCTTGACCAGGCGCTGCACCATCTGCGCGTCGTCCGGGCGGATGGGGCGCACCTGGTACTCGCCGCCGCCGCGCAGGGGCCACACCTCCTCGTAGCGCGCCGGGTACGGCAGGATGGACAGGTGGCCGTAATGCCCATGCCCGGCCACGTCCCCGCGCGCGCCGCCCTGCGCCGTCTGGTGGATGACGATGCGCGCATCCACGGCCACGGCGCCCATCTCGTCCACGATCAGCGGGTTGATGTCCATCTCGCGCAGTTGCGGCAGCGCGCAGACCATCTCGGACACGCGCAGCAGCACCTGCTCCAGCGCCTCCAGATGGACGGCGGCCGCGCCGCGCCACTCGCCCAGGGTCTCGGCCACGCGCGCGCGGTCGATGAGGCGGCGCGCCAGGAACTGGTTGAGCGGCGGCAGCTCCATGGCGCGGTCGTTGATGAGCTCGATCATGGTGCCGCCGGCGCCGAAGGTGATCACCGGGCCGAAGGGCTCGTCGCTCACCAGGCCGATGCAGATCTCGCGCCCGCGCCGCGCTCGCGCCATGTTCTGCACCGTCACGCCGTTGATGCGCGCGCCCGGCTGCAGGCGCGCCACGCGCTGCACCATGTCGGTATAGGCATCGCGCGCGGCGGCGCCGTTGGGCACATCGAGCGCCACGCCGCCCACGTCGGACTTGTGGGCGATGTCGGGTGAATCGATCTTCAGCGCCACCGGAAAGCCCAGTTGCGTGGCGATCATCATGGCCTCATGGCTGCTGCGCGCCAGCAGCGTCTTGGTCACCGGGATGTGGAAGGCCGCCAGCAGCGTCTTGGACTCCATCTCGGTGAGGATGTTGCGGCGCTCGGCCAGCACGCTCTCGATGACCAGGCGCGCGCCCTCGATGTCGGGCTTGGCCAGGGTGGTGAGCGGCGGCGGCGTCTGCTGCAGCAGCTGCTGGTTCTGGTAGAACGAGGCGATGTTGCCGAAGGCGCCCACGGCCGCCTCGGGCGTGCGGAAGGTCGGGATCTGCGCCGTGCGCAGCACCTGGCGGGCCGGCACCACCGAGGCATCGCCCATCCAGCAGGTCAGCAGCGGCTTGGAGGCCAGGCGCTTGGCGTCGGCCAGCACGGTGGCCACGGCGGCGGCGTCGGTGCCGGCCTTGGGCGAGAAGATGGCCAGCAGGCCGTCGATCTGGCGGTCGCGAAAGGCCGCCTCGAGCGCCAGGCGGTAGTGCTCGGGCCCGGCCTCCTCCGACAGGTCGATCAGGTCGGCCAGCGAGGCCAGCGGCGGCAGCTGCGGTGCCAGCGCCGCGCAGGAGTCGGCCGACAGCCGGCCCAGATCCAGCCCGATCTCGTTCTCCCAGTCGGCCGCCAGCACGCCGGGGCCGCCGCCGTTGGTGATGATGGCCAGGCGCTTGCCCACGGGGCGGTAGCGCGAGGCCAGGCATTTGGCGGCCGAGAACAGTTCCACGAACGAGCGCACGCGCACGGCGCCCGCGCGGCGCAGCGCGGCGTCGAACACGTCGTCGCTGCCCACGATGGCGCCGCTGTGCGTCTGCGCCGCCTCGTTGCCCGCAGGCTTGCGGCCGGCCTTGAGCACCACCACCGGCTTGGCATAGGCAGCCGAGCGCAGCGCGCTCATGAAGCGGCGCGCGTTCTGGATGCCCTCCATGTAGACCACGATGCTCTGCGTGCGCGGGTCGTTGGCCAGGAAGTCCAGCGCCTCGCTCAGGCCCAGGTCCGTGTGCGGGCCCAGCGAGATCACGCTGGAAAAGCCCACCGCGTTGTTGCTGGCCCAGTCCAGGATGGACGAGGTGAGCGCGCCCGACTGGCACACCAACGCCAGCGATCCCTCACGCGCCAGCGGCCCCGCGGCGCTGGCGTTGAGCTGCAGCGACGGCCGCTGCATGCCCAGCGAGTTGGGGCCGAGCAGGTGGATGCCCTCGCGCCGCGCGATCTTGCGCAGCTGTTCGGCCAGCTGCGCGTCCACGCCGCTGGAGAGCACCAGCGCCGAGCGGCAGTTGATGCGGCCCGCCAGCTCCAGCGCCGCGGGCAGCTCCTGCGGCGGCTGGGCGATGATGGCCAGGTCCGCGCGGGTCTGGGCCAGGTCGGCCAGCGTGCCGCTGGTGTGAATGTCCAGAAACTGCAGGGTGCCCGTGTAGCGCTGCGCGCCCAGCGCCTCGCGCAGCGCCCGGGCCTGGGGCGTGTGCGTTTCGGGGGCTTCGGCACTGCCGGCCAGCACGATGATCGAGCTGGGGGCGAACAGGGGCGTGAGGTAGTGCTTGTCCATCATGGTGCGCCGATTCTCGGGCATCCCTCCCCGCTTGGCGAGGCGCGGCTGCGGGCGGCTTGCGCTGCGTCAGGCGCACGCCACGCGCGCCCTGCGCCACGCACGGGCCGGGGTCAGTCCGGCCGGTCGTCCACCGCCTCGCGCAGCTGTTGCAGCACGGCCAGGGCCGTGGCCAGGGCCGCCCCGCGGTGGGCCTCAGTGAAGGCCTGGCAACGCTCGGACAGCTGCGCTCGGCGCTGCGGGTCACACGCCAGTGCGACGGCGGCCTGCACGCCCTCGGCCATGTCCTCCACGCGCTCGGCGGCGCCGGCCGCCATGGCCAGCCGCGCCGCCTCGGCGAAGTTGAAGGTGTGCGGCCCCATGACCACGGGGCAGCCGCCGGCCGCCGCCTCGATGAGGTTCTGCCCGCCCAGCGGCGCAAAGCTGCCGCCCAGCAGGGCCACATGCGCCATGCCGTAGTACAGGGCCATCTCGCCCAGCGAGTCGCCCAGCCACACGTCGGCCGCGCCGGGCACGCCGGCCCACTGGCTGCGCCGCGACACGCGCAGGCCCGCGGCCTCGCACAGCTGCTGCACCGCGTCGAAGCGCTGCGGATGGCGCGGCACGACGAGCCACTGCACGGGCATCATAGCTCCTGTATTAATAGCATCTTGCGCTTCACCAGTCTGCCCTGGAGGCCATTTTTGCCTCAAAACCTCCAGCCACATCGCCTCCTCGCCCTCGCGGCTGCTGGCCAGCAGCACCACGGGGCGGGCGCTGGCGGCGCGCCAGGCGCGGCCCTGGGCCTGCTGCTCGGGCGATGGCACCACGTCGAACTTGAGGTTGCCGAACACGCCGGCCACCGGCGCGCCCACGTCGCGCAGGCGCTCGGCGTCCTCTTCGGTCTGGGCCCATACGGCCGACAGGCCCGCGTAGGCGGGGCGCGCCAGCCAGGCCAGCCGGCGCGCGCCGGCGCGCGACTTTTCGTTGAGCCGGGCATTGGCCAGCACCAGCGGCACATGGCGCGCGCGGCAGCCGGCCACGAGGTTGGGCCAGATCTCGGTTTCCATGAGGATGCCGATGGCCGGGCGGAACTGGCGCAGAAAGCGCCGCACGGCGCCCGGCGTGTCCCAGGGCTGCCAGACCTGCACGTCGCCCGGCTGCAGCAGCTTTTCCCCCTCGGCGCGGCCCGTGGCCGTGCCGTTCGTGAGCAGCAGGCGCATGCCCGGCAGCAGCGGGCGCAGCTCCTTGAGCAGGATGGCCGCGGCGCGCGTCTCGCCCAGCGACACGGCATGGACCCAGACGAAATACTCGCCCGCGCCCACCGCCTCGCCAGCGCCATCCGCGCCGCGCGGCAGCAGGCTGTCCAGGGGCTGCGGGTAACGCCCGAAGCGCTCGGGCACGGCCACGGCGTAGCCGGGCTCGGTGCGCGCGCGGCGGCGCAGCTTGCGCAGCAGCAGCGGCGTGGCCAGCCACAGAGCCAGGCTGTAGAGCCAGAGGGCTAGCCGCTGCATGCGATGCGTGGGTGGACCGAAGGGGGCAGTCAGTGTACGGCGCCGCCCACCTGGGCGCCAGGCTTCACCCGCTCGAGCAGCGCGAGCATGGCGGACTCGATGCGGTGCATGGCCTCGGCCGTGTGGCCCTCGAAGCGCAGCACCAGCACGGGCGTGGTGTTGCTCGCGCGGATCAGGCCGAAGCCGTCGGGCCAGTCCACGCGCAGGCCGTCGATGGTGCTGATGCTGGCGGGCGCCGCGAAGGCGCCGGCGGCCAGCGCCTGCAGCTCGGCCGTCAGGCGATGGGGCTCGCCCTCCTCGCAGGCCACGTTGAGCTCGGGCGTGGAGTGGCTGGTGGGCAGCTGGTTCAGCACGCTGCTGGGGTCGGCGTGGCGGCTCAGGATCTCCAGCAGTCGGCAGCCGGCGTAGGTGCCGTCGTCGAAGCCGTACCAGCGCTCCTTGAAGAAGATGTGGCCGCTCATCTCGCCGCCCAGGGGGGCGTTCAGCTCCTTCATGCGGGCCTTGATGAGCGAGTGGCCGGTCTTGTACATCACCGGTTCGCCGCCCGCGGCGCGGATCGCGGGCGCCAGGCGCTGCGTGCATTTCACGTCGAACAGGACCGGCGCGCCCGGCACGCGCGACAGCACGTCCTGCGCGAACAGCATCATCTGGCGGTCGGGGAAGATGTTCTGGCCGTCCTTGGTGACGATGCCGAGGCGGTCGCCGTCGCCGTCGAAGGCCAGGCCCAGCTCGGCGTCAGTGCTGCGCAGGGCCTCGATCACGTCGCGCAGGTTGTCGGGCTTGCTGGGGTCGGGGTGGTGGTTGGGGAAGTTGCCGTCCACCTCGGAGAACAGCTCGACCACCTCGCAGCCCAGCGCGCGGAAGATGCCGGGCGCCGACGCGCCGGCGATGCCGTTGCCGCTGTCCACCACGATCTTCATCGGGCGGGCAAGCTTCACGTCGCCCACGATGCGCTGCACGTAGGCCGCCAGCACGTCCGCCTGGCGCACGCTGCCGCCGGGCGCGAGCTGCCAGCTTTCCTGCTCCATGGTGCGGCGCAGCTGCTGGATTTCCTCGCCGTAGATGGCGCGGCCGGCCAGCACCATCTTGAAGCCGTTGTAGTCCTTGGGGTTGTGGCTACCCGTGACCTGAATGCCGCTGGCGCATAGCGTGCTGGCCGCGAAGTACAGCATGGGCGTGGTGGCGGCGCCAATGTCGATGACCTCGATGCCCGTGTCCACCAGCCCCTGGATCAGCGCCTGGGACAAGGCCGGGCCCGACAGGCGCCCGTCGCGGCCCACGGCCACCACGGTCTGCCCCTCGGCCCGCGCGGCCATGCCGAACGCGCGCCCCAGACCCCGTGCCACGGATTCGTCAAGCGTGCTCGGAACGATGCCGCGGATGTCGTAGGCCTTGAAAATCGAGGGAGATAGTTGCACTGCGAAGCCTATGGGTAGAACGTGAAGCGGGCCATTTTAGGGGGTGCCGGCACCGGCCAACGCGGTCCCGCCTTGCCGCATTCAGGCCGCGATGCAGCGCTAGACTCGCGGCTTTGCGCCACGCACGCCTGCGCTGGACGCGGCAAGAAGCCCCAAGGAAAACCCATGCGCCCCTTGACGCCAACGATCATCGCCGCAGCCCTGCTGACTGGCGGCGCCCATGCCGCGCGCCCCATGAATACGGACGATGCCCGGATCGTCGACGCCAAGGCCTGCCAGGTGGAAAGTTGGGTCAAGCGTCCCCGGGGACACACCGAGTTCTGGGTCCAGCCGGCCTGCAATTTCACCGGCAACCTGGAGCTGGCCGTCGGCGGGGCATTGGCCCAGGTGGATGGCAGCACGCGCAACAGTGCCCAGACGGTGCAGGGCAAGACCGTGCTCAAGCCGCTGGAAACCAATGGCTGGGGGGTGGGCCTGACGCTGGGCATGCAGCGCGATCCACGTCCTGCGGCAGGCGGCGGGCATGATCTGTATGCCAACGTGCCCGTCAGCTTCTCCCTGATGGACGACGCGGTAGTGCTGCACGCCAACGCAGGCTGGCTGCGCGAACAAGGCACGCGCAGCCACCGCGCCACCTGGGGGCTGGGCTCCGAAACCCAGCTGGCGGCACGCTCCTGGCTGATCGCCGAAACCTATGGCCAAGGCTCGGGCAGGCCCCTGGTGCAGGTGGGCCTGCGCTACTGGCTGGTGCCAGACCGCGTGCAGATCGATGCGACCTATGGCAACCGCATCGGAGGCGGCGGCGACCAACGCTGGTTTTCCATAGGGTTGCGGCTGCTGTCAGCCCCCTTGCTGCCCTGAAAACAAGCTCCCAGTCCCGAGGCGGCAGCGGTCTTTTTCCCAGGCTTTTTTGCGCTCACCCCTTTTCAGGCAAGCACCGACAGCTACCAAATATGAAGCCACCCGCACGGCAGAGCCTCGGCATCTGCGCATGCTGTGCGATGCAAGGGTGCATGCCCGCGCCCTCCTGGACTGACCCGCCCAGGCGCATGTCCGGAAACGGCGAGTGCACGCCAGGGAGCGGCCTATCATGTGCCCCATGCCTGCCCCACTTCCCGCCGACGATGACGACGCCCGCTACCTCGCGCTGAAGGCCCGCGACGCGCGCTTCGACGGGCGCTTCTTCACCGGCGTGACCTCCACGGGCATCTATTGCCGCCCCGTCTGCGCCGTGCGCGCGCCGCGGCGCGAGAACTGCCGATTCTTCTCGCTCGCCGCTCAGGCCGAAAGCGCCGGCTTTCGCCCCTGCCTGCGCTGCCGCCCCGAGCTGGCGCCGCAGGCGCTGGTCTGGTCGGTACAGGACGCATCGGGCATCCTCGTGCGCCAGGCCCTGCGGCTGCTGGACGCGCCCGAGTCCTGGGGCCAGCCCGAGGGCGGCGCCCTGGTGGCCCGGCTGGCCCAGCGCCTGGGCGTGAGCGACCGGCACCTGCGCCGCATCTTCGACGCGGCCCTGGGCATATCGCCCCTGCAGTATCTGCAGACGCGGAGGCTGCTCGCGGCCAAGCAGCTCCTGACCGACACGCCGCTGCCCATCACCCAGGTGGCGCTGGCCAGCGGCTTTGCCAGCGTACGGCGCTTCAATGCGGCCTTCAGCGCGCATTACGGGCTCAACCCCACGCAGCTGCGCCGCCAGGGCGGCGCGCCCGACGCGCGCGCGCAGCAGGGCAGCCGGCCGATTCGCCTGGGCTACCGCCCGCCCTACGACGTGGCGGCGCTGCTGGGCTTCTTTGGGGCACGCCAGATCCACGGACTGGAGGAAGTCGGCACGCCCGGGGCCCCGTTCCTGCGCCGCACGGTGCGCCTGACCAGCGCCGGAGCCACCTGCACGGGCTGGCTGGAGGCGCAGTTCGACCCCGCCCGCGACCAGCTGCTGCTGCGCACCAGCGATGGCCTGCAGCCCGTGCTGCCGCAGGTGATCGCGCGCGTGCGCGCCCTGCTCGACCTGGACGCCGACCCCGAGGCCATCAACGCCGTGCTGCACCCCGCCTTTGCGCACGGCGACGGCCTGCGCGTGCCTGGCGCGTTCGACGGTTTCGAGCTGGCCGTGCGCGCCGTGCTGGGCCAGCAGATCACGGTGGCGGCGGCGCGCACGCTGGCCCAGCGGCTGGTGGCGCACTTTGGCGAACCCATCGCCACCCCCTGGCCGGGCCTGGACCGGCTGTTTCCCACGCCCGCCGCGCTCGCCGCGGCCGAGGGCGATGCGCTGGGCCGGCTGGGCATCGTGCGCCAGCGGCAGGCCGCCATCGTGGCGCTGGCGCGTGCGGTCGAAAGCGGCCAGATCGGCCTGCAGGCCAGCGCCGATGTGGACGCCACCACTGCCGCGCTGCGCCAGCTCCCGGGCATCGGCGACTGGACGGCGCAGTACATCGCCATGCGCGCGCTGCGCTGGCCCGACGCCTTCCCCGCCGGCGACGTGGCCCTGCACAAGGCCCTGGGCGTGCAGGGGCAGCCGCAGCCCGCGCGCGCCGCCACCGCAATGGCCGAGGGCTGGCGCCCCTGGCGCAGCTACGGCGTGATCCGCGCCTGGGACAGCCTGGCCCGTAAGCTATCAAATCAATAGCTTCTAGCGCTTATCCCCTGTGCGCTCATGGCCCATTTCGCGTTTAATCAAGGAATCACCATGCAATTCCCCCGCGACACGGTGCAAAGCCGCACCACCACCCCCCTGGGCGATATGCGCCTGGCCGCCAGTGCGCGCGGCCTGGTCGGCCTGTGGTTCGACGGCCAGCGCCACCTGCCGGCGCAGCTCGACGGCGCGGGCTGCTGGCCCACCGACGACGCCCACCCCCTGCTGCGCGCGGCGGCGGCCCAGGTGCAGGCCTACCTGAACGGCGCGCGCACGGGGTTCGATCTGCCGCTGGATCTGTCGGGCGGCACGCCGTTCCAGCAGGCCGTGTGGCAGGCGCTGCTGGCCATCCCGCGCGGCAGCACCACCAGCTACGGCGCACTGGCGCGCCAGATCGGCAACCCGGCCGCCGTGCGCGCCGTGGGCGCGGCCGTGGGGCGCAACCCCCTCAGCGTGGTCGTGCCCTGCCACCGCGTGCTGGGCAGCGGCGGCGCGCTGACGGGCTACGCCGGCGGCCTGCCGCGCAAGACGGCGCTGCTGCGGCTGGAGGCCGCGCAGCCCGCCGCGCCCCTCACCGACAACCCCTTGCCCGCCTGCGCATGAACGCCACGCCCTCGCCCGGCCGCCCCGCCCCCCGTGCACCCGCCTGGGTGGGCGAGTTCGTGCTGCTCGCCAGCCTGTGGGGCGCCTCGTTCCTGTTCATGCGCATGGGCGCGGCCGAGTTCGGGCCTCTGCCCACGGCCGGGCTGCGCGTGGCGCTGGCCACGCTGTTCCTCTGGCCCATCCTGCTGCACCGGGGCGAATGGCCGGCGCTGCGCCGCCACTGGCGGCCGGTGCTGCTGGCCGGCCTCATCAACTCGGCCATTCCGTTCGCGCTGTTCGCCTGGGCCGTGATGCACATCGCCACCGGGCTGACCTCCATCCTCAACGCCACCGTGCCGCTGTTCGGCGCGCTGGTGGCCTGGGTGTGGCTGGGCGACCGCATCAACCGGCTGCGCTGGCTCGGGCTGGCGCTGGGCTTCGTGGGCGTGGCCCTGCTGGCCTGGCGCGCGCCCGCCGGCGTGGGAGTGAAAGGCAGCCATGCCGGCTGGGCGATCGCGGCCTGCCTGCTTGCGTCCACCTGCTATGCCGTGGCGGCCAGCTTTGCGCGGCGCTACCTGGTGGGCATACCGCCGCTGGCCACTGCCACGGGCAGCCAGCTGGGCGCGGCGCTCGGGCTGGCCCTGCCCACGCTGGCGTACTGGCCCGCCCAGATGCCGGGCCTGCGCGCCTGGGCCGCCATCGTGGCCATCGCGGTGCTGTGCACGGGCATTGCCTACATCCTGTACTTCCGCCTCATCGCCCACGCGGGCCCGAGCCGGGCCCTGGCCGTGACCTTTCTCGCGCCGGTGTTCGCGGTCTTCTACGGCGCGGTCTTCCTCGGCGAAGCCGTCACGCCCTGGATGCTGGCCTGCGGTGGCATCATCGTGTGCGGCACCATGCTGTCCACCGGGCTGATCGGCGCTCCCGCCCGCCCGCGGGCCGGCGCCACGGCCGATTAGGACGCAACCCAGGGTTTTTCCTTCCCCCGAAGCAGTCGCCACGGCGGGCTCGAAGCGGACATCTGTCAACTCACGAGAATACACTTGGATACATGCCGAGTCGTGCCGCCATTGCGCCGCCAGCCATCCCCATGGCCCGTGCCCCCGCCGGGTGCAGGTGCCTGCACGCCCAAAAGCCGCCCCGCACAGGGGGCGTGAACGATGCCGAATGAGGTGCTGATTTCCGGCATCGTGCACCTGCTGCTGATCGCGGGTGTGGCGGCGCTACCGCAGCAGGACCTGCTGCACCCCGCGCGCCATGTGCGCCTTGTGATGGGCCTGGCCGGCGGGATCGCTTCGGTGCTGGTGGCGCTGCAGGGACTGCCGCTGAATGCCCCGGGCGTTCTCCATGTGCACCCGCCCGTCCTGGCCGCGGCGGCCTTCCTGTTCGGGCCGCTGGCGGGGGGCGTGGCCGCCGCCGTGGCGCTGGCCGGCCATGGGCTTGCTGGGGCGCCCGACTGGGGCGCCGCCCTGGGCCTGGCGGCCTGCAGTTTCGCGCTGGGCAGCCTTGTGCGGGTGGCGCGCCAGCGCTGGCAGGTGCCGGCATGGGCAGCCGTGGCCGGCCTGGCCCTGGCGCTGCCCCCCGCGCTGCTACCCTGGACGGAGGTGAGCGGCACCCCGCTCTCCACGCTGGGCGACTGGTTGCTGCACGGCACTGCCTGGCGCTATATCTTCGGCACCGTCGTGCTGTGCGGCAGCACCGAGCTGCTGCGCGGGCGCGCGCGGGCGCTGATCCGGATGCGCCAGCGCGAGGAGGACCTGCTGCGCGCACTCAAGGCCGCGGGCGGCGGCCGCTGGGAATGGGACACGCGCACCCGCTGGCTCTCGTACCGCGGGCGCTTCTACCGCACGTTCGGCCTGCCCGGCAGCCCGGACGACGACAGCAGCGGGCCCGCGTGCGTGATCGACGAGAACGCATCCTGGCAGCGCTGGACCGCCCGCTGCCACCCCGACGACCTCAAGCGCCTGACGCCCCAGGTGCTTCGCGCGCTGGACGGCCGAGAGGAAAGCATCCACCACGAATACCGCATGCGTGACGACCAGGGCCGCTGGCGCTGGCTGTCCTCCCGCGGCTACGCCGTGGAGCGCGACGCCGGCGGCCGCGTGCTGCGCCTGGCCGGCATCGACCTGGACATCACCGAGCACCATGAGATCCGCGAGGCGCTGCAGGCCTCCGAGGCCAAGTACACCACCGTCTACCAGACGCTGCCCGACGCGGCCGGCATCTCGCGGCTGGCCGACGGCTGCTACCTCGACGTGAACCCGGCCTTCGAGCGCCTGCTGGGCAAGCCGCGCGCGCAGATTCTGGGGCGCACCTCGCTGGAGCTGGGCGTCTGGCCCAGCGCGCTGGAACGCGACCGCCTGCTGGAAGTGCTGCAGACGCAGGGCGAGGTGCGCGGCCTGCCCATGACCGCCTGCCGCCATGGGGAGGAGATACCCGGCCTGATGTCCGCCCGCTCGGCACGCATTGGCGAGGAGGATTGCCTGGTCTTCGTGTTCCACGACCTGTCGCAGGAGCGGCGCGTGCGCGACGAGCTGCTGGCCGCCAACAGCCTGCTGCGCCAGGCGGGCTGGATGGCACGCCTGGGCGTGTGGGAAGAGGTGCCCGGCCAGGGCATCACCTACTGGTCCGACGTGTGCTTTGCCATCCATGGCCTGGAGCCCGGCGAGCCGCTGCCGCGCGACTATGTGCAGGACTTCGTGGCGCCGGCGTGGCGCGATGCCATGCAGATGCAGATGCGCCGCTGCCTGCGCGAACGGGCGATCTGGAGCATGGAAATCGAGATCCTGCGGGCCGACGGGCTCCCGCTGTGGGTGCGCGTGCGTGGCGAGCCCATCGTGGAGGCCGACCGCGTGGTGCGCGTGCGCGGCATCCTGCAGGACATCGACGAACAGCGCCGCGCGGCGCAGCGGCTGCGTTCGTCCGAGGACCGGCTGGCGATCATCTTCCAGTTGCTGCCCTACCCGCTGGGGTTTTCGCGCCGCGCGGACGGCACCTACATCGACGTCAACCCCGCCTGGGAGCAGGCGCTGGGCTTCACGCGCGACGAGGCGCTGGGCCGCACGGTGGTGGAGATGGGCATCTATTCCCCGCAGGCGCGCGCCGAACTCATAGAGGCCGCCACGCGCCAGGGCCAGCTCGTGGGCTACGAGATAGAACTGACCACGCGCGGCGGCGACAAGCGCACGGTGCTGCAGTCCATGAGTTCCATCGACGTCAATGGCGAGGCCTGCTGGCTGTTCGCGCTGCACGACATCACCGAGCGCAAGCAAGCCGAGCAACGCGTGCGCGAGCGCGAGGAACTGCTGTCGCTCACCATCGCCGCCGCCGCGCTGGGACTGTGGGACTGGGACCTGCCCAGCGGCGAGGTCACGGGCGACGACCGCTGGCGCGCCATGTGCGGCCTGCAGCCCACCGAGGCGGGCGGGCCATCGGCCACGCAATGGACCGCCGGCATCGCGCCCGAGGACATTGACGCCGTCATGCTGGAGCTGCAGCGCCACCTGGCCGACCCCGGCACGCCGTTCGACGTCACTTACCAGGTGCTGTCCCCCCAGGGCAGCCTGCGCTGGATTCGCAGCCTGGGCAAGATCGTGGCGCACGACGCCTCGGGCCGGCCGACGCGCATGGTGGGCCTGTCCATCGACGTGAGCAGCCAGCGCGCGCAGGAGCAGCAGCTCGAACGCATGGCCCTCTATGACGCGCTCACCGGCCTGCCCAACCGCGTCCTGCTGGAGCGCCGGCTGCGCAAAAGCATGGAGCACTGCCGCGCGCAGGGCCTGCAGCTCGGCGTGGCCTACCTGGACCTGGACGGCTTCAAGCCCGTCAACGACCGACTGGGCCACGCCTGCGGCGACCGCCTGTTGGTGGTGGTGGCCGAACGCCTCAAGCGCTCGCTGCGCCTGTCCGACTGCGTGGCGCGGCTGGGGGGCGACGAGTTCGTGATCCTGCTGCCGGGCCTGGCCGGCGCCCAGGAATGCGAACAGCGGCTGCGCGCGGTGATGGACAGCGTCGCAGCGCCCTACACCCTGGACGGCGAGCGCGTGCTGGTCACCGCCAGCATCGGCTACACGCTCTACCCCGACGACAGCGCCGACGCCGACGCCCTGCTGCGCCACGCCGACCAGGCCATGTACGCTGCCAAGCAGGCCGGGCGCAACCGCTTCCATGGCTTCGATGCGGCCGAGGAGCGCGCACGCCAGCGCCAGCGCGAGCGCTGCGCGGAGCTCGCGCAGGCGCTCAAGCGCGGCGAGCTGGCGCTGTACCTGCAGCCCAAGGTGGACATGCGCCGGGGCACGGTGGTCGGCGCGGAGGCGCTGGCGCGCTGGCAGCATCCCGAACGCGGGCTGCTGGCGCCGGCGCATTTCCTGCCCCTCATCGAGGAGCACGCGGAGCTGCAGGCGCTGTTCGGCGAATGGGTGGTGGACACGGCCCTGGGGATCATTCCCGCGCTCATGGCCCAGGGCCTGCACCTGCCGGTCAGCATCAACATCACGCCGGAGCACCTGCACCGCCGCGGCTTCGCCGACTGGATGGCCGAACGCCTGGCCCAGCACCCCGAGGTGCCGCCGCGGCTGCTGGCCCTGGAGCTCACCGAGAGCGCCGCGCTGTACGAGATCGAGCATGTCGCGCAGGAACTCGCGCGCCTGCGCGCGCTGGGCATGCACATCGCGTTCGACGATTTCGGTACGGGCTACTCGTCGCTGGCCTACCTGCGCCGCCTGCCCATGGACCAACTCAAGCTGGACCGCAGCTTCGTCGCCGGCATGCTGACCGACGCCGGCGACCGCGCCATCGTGCAGGGAGTGATCGGCCTGGCCCGGTCCTTCGGCTGCGGCATCGTGGCCGAGGGCGTGGAGACCGAGGAACAGGGCCTGGCGCTGCTGCAGCTGGGCTGCAGCCTGGCGCAGGGCTATTGCATCGCCCGCCCCATGCCGGCGGCGCAGTTCGCCGCCTGGGCCGCGGACTGGCAGGCACCGGCGCTGTGGTGCGAAGCGGCGGGCGCGGCAGCCGGCGAAGTGGCGGAAGAAAAGGCCGGCGAGAAGGCCGGCGCACCGGGCATGGCGGCCGCGCCCTGCCCCGAATCCGTCAGCGCATAAGCATGAAAAAAGCCTCTAGCGCTTACCCACCAAGCGCTAGAGGCTATGAAAAACATAGCTGATCAGGCCGTCAGCCCAGCAGCTCCTTGATCTGCTGCAGCGCCACCGGGTCTTCCATGGTGGTCAGGTCGCCCGTGTCGCGCCGCTCGGCCACGGCCTGCAGGGCGCGGCGCAGCAGCTTGCCGCTGCGCGTCTTGGGCAACATGGTCACGAAGATCACGCGCGCGGGGCGGGCCACGGCGCCCAGCTGGGCATCCACCTGCTTCATCACCTCGCCCTCGAACTTCAGGCGCGCGGCATCGTCCACCAGGCCCGAGGCATCGCGCGGCACGGCGAACGCCATGGCCACCTGGCCCTTGAGCTGGTCGGCCACGCCCACCACGGCCACCTCGGCAATGTTGGCGTGGCCGGCGATGCACTCCTCGATCTCGCGCGTGCCCAGGCGGTGGCCGGCCACGTTGATCACGTCGTCGGTGCGGCCCAGGATGAAGTAGTAGCCATCGGCGTCGCGCACGCCCCAGTCGAAGGTGCTGTAGATCAGGCGCCCCGGAATGCTCTTCCAGTAGGTGTTGACGAAGCGCTCGTCGTTGCGCCACACGGTCTGCAGGCAGCCCGGGGGCAAGGGCCCCTCGATGGCGACCACGCCCTTCTGGTTGGGCGCCGTCAGTTCCTCGCCCGTGGCCTCGTCGATCAGCTTGACGTTGTAGCCGTACACCGCCTTGCCCGGACTGCCGAAGCGCGAGGCCTGCGGCTCCACGCCGTTGCACAGCGTCATGATGGGCCAGCCGGTCTCGGTCTGCCAGTAGTTGTCGATGATGGGCACGTTCAGCGCGCCGCTGATCCAGGTGGCCGTGGGCTCGTCCAGCGGCTCGCCGGCCAGCCACAGGGCCTTGAGGCTGCTGATGTCGTGTTTCTTCAGGTATTCGGGGTCCTGCTTCTTCAGCACGCGCACCGCCGTGGGCGCCGAGAACATGTGCGTGACCTGGTACTTCTCGACGATGCTCCACCAGATGCCCGCGTCGGGCCGCACGGGCAGGCCCTCGTACAGGATGGTGGTCATGCCGCCGATCAAGGGGCCGTAGATGATGTAGCTGTGGCCCACCACCCAGCCGATGTCGCTGGTGCAGAAGTATGTGTCGCCCGGGTTCGCCTGGAAGATGTGGCGCATGCTGGACGCCAGCGCCACGGTGTAGCCACCGGTGTCGCGCTGCACGCCCTTGGGCTTGCCGGTGGTGCCGCTGGTGTAGAGCGTGTAGCTGGGGTGCGTGGACTCCACCCAGGTACAGGGCACCTGGGCATTCAGGTGCTGCGCGCGCAGCGCAGCCCAGTCGTGATCACGCCCGGCGCGCATGGTGGCGGGGGCCAGGCCGCGGTCCACCAGCAGCACGGCCGCCGGCTTGTGCGCCGACAGCTCGATGGCCTCGTCGAGCAGCGGCTTGTAGGGCACGACCTTGCCGCCGCGCGAGCCCGCGTCGGCGCTCACGATCACCACGGGCTCGGCGTCTTCGATGCGCGAGGCCAGCGACGACGAGGCGAAACCGCCGAACACCACCGAGTGCAGCGCCCCGATGCGCGCGCAGGCCAGCATGGCGAACGCCGCCTCGGCGATCATGGGCATGTAGATCAGCACGCGGTCGCCCTGCTGCACGCCCAGCGCCTGCAGGCTGGCGGCCATGCGCTGCACCTCCTGGTGCAGCTCGGTATAGGTGTAGGCGCGCTCGGTGTTGGTCTCGGTGGAGATGGCCACCAGGGCGTTCTGCTGCGCGCGCTCGGCCAGGTGGCGGTCCACCGCGTTGTGGCACAGGTTGGTGGTGCCGCCCACGAACCACTTGGCGAACGGCGGGTTGCTCCAGTCGCAGATCTGCTGCGGCGGCTGCTGCCAGTCGATCAGGCGGGCCTGTTCGGCCCAGAAGGCGTCGCGCTCTTCGATGGAGCGGTGGTGGAAATCGGCGTAGGGGGCGTGTTCGGCGGCCATGGGGCTGTCTCCTTGGAATGCCCCGCGCCGGCCTGGCGTGGGGAGGGAATCATCCAGAGCCCGTAATTATTCACGCGGCGCTTGCGAGAAGCTGACGCCTGCCTGACCTGCCGTGGCCGCACCCCAGTCACTTTTTCATAGCACCCAGCGCTTTCCACACAAGCGCTGGAGCCCCAAAATGCACCAACTCCTTATTTCACCAGCGCCAGCATGTCCTTGAACGCCGGGTGTTCGCAGCTGCGCAGCCACTCGAAGGCCACCATCTCGGTGGTGACCAGCTCGGCGCCCGCGCCGGCCAGGCGGTCGAAGGCGGCGTCGCGGTTGCGCTCGGTGCGCGAGCTGCAGGCGTCGGTGACGACCCAGACCTCGAAATCATCCTCCAGCAGATCCAGCGCCGTCTGCAGCAGGCAGACATGGGCCTCGCAGCCGGCGATGACGATGCTGCCCGGCTCGGGCGCCGGCTGCTGCTCGCGGGCCTTTTGCAGGTGCTTGGGCAGGCTGCGCGCATTGCCGCCCTGGGGCTTGGCGGGCGGGCGCAGCCATTCGCCCAGGCCCTCCTCGGTGGCGCTGAAGTGCATCTTGGCCAGCGTGCGGCGGCACAGCGCGCGCAGCGCCGGGTCATTTGGCCCCAGGCGCGAGGGGTTCTGCTCCGTGCCCCACACGGGCACGTCCAGCATCTGGGCGATCTGGGCCAGCCTGCGGGCGTTGGCCAGCACGGCCGGGCCTTCGAAGATGGCGGGCATCAGGCGTTCCTGGTAGTCCACGAGCACGAGTTGGGATTCGGAGGCGTCAAGCAGCATGGCGGTCAATGTTCTGTTCAAAATTCAGGCGGCCATTGTCGCAGGCGGGGCTCGCGCGCTGGCGCTCAGGGCTTGAGGCGCAGCAGCTGCCCGTCCGCGCTGTCGGTGAGCAGGTACAGCCACCCGTCGGGGCCCTGGCGCACATCGCGGATGCGCGCGCCCAGGCTGTCCAGCAGGTACTCGTCGCGCACCACCCGGCCTTCGTGCAGCTCCAGCCGGTGCAGGCGCGCGAACTTGAGCGAGCCGATGAACAGGCTGCCCTTCCAGGCGGCGCCATAGCGGTCGCTGGTGAGGAAGGCCATGCCCGAGGGCGCGATCGACGGCACCCAGTAGTGCAGCGGCGGCTCCATGCCAGCCTTGGCCGTGCCCTCGCCGATCCGGCCGCCGCCGTAGTTCTCGCCATGGGAGACCACGGGCCAGCCGTAGTTGCGCCCGGGCTCGGGGCGGTTGATTTCGTCGCCGCCCTGCGGCCCGTGCTCATGGATCCACAGCCGGCCATCCGGCCCCCACGCCGCGCCCTGGGGGTTGCGGTGGCCCCAGCTCCAGATTTCCGGCAGCGCGCCCGCACGGCCGGTCAACGGGTTGCCCGGCGCGGCGCCGCCCGTGGGCGCCAGGCGCACGACCTTGCCCAGGTGGTTGTCCAGCCGCTGCGCGTCGTCCTTGCGGCCGAAGCGCTCGCCCAGCGTGAGGAACAGCTGGCCGTCCGGCGCCTGCACGATGCGGCAGCCGAAGTGCAGCTGGCTTGCCACCTTGGGGGTCTGGCTGAAGAGCAGCCGCACATCCCACAACTCCGATGCGCCGGGCGCCAGCGTGGCGCTGGCCAGCGCCGTGCCGTTGACGCCACCCGGCGCGGGCTCGGCATAGCAAAAGAAGATGCGCCGGTTGCGGGCAAAGTCGGCGTCGGTGATCACGTCCAGCAAACCGCCCTGCCCGCCCGCCGCCACGCGCGGCAACCCGCCCAGGGGCGGGCCCAGGCGGCCGCCGGGCTCCACCACGCGCAGCCGGCCGGGCCGCTCGGTGACCAGAAAGCGCCCGTCGGGCAGAAAGGCCAGGCCCCAGGGATGGGCCAGGCCCGTGGCCACCACCTCGGCCGTGGCCTGGCTGCGCGCCGCCACAGGCTGCACCCGCGCGCCGTCCTGGGCCCGGGCGCCCAAGGCGGCCGCCATGCCCAGACCCGCGCACACCGCGATGGCCCACCGGCGGCGGGGCCGTCGCGCCCTCATTTCTGCCTGTCTCATGATCCGCTCCTGAAGCCAACGCCCGTGCATCATGGCACGCAGACGCGGGGCGAAGGGCATGGCCCGCCCACCCCAAAAAACATATAAAAACCGGCATTACGCCTTACCAACAAAGCGCAAGCAGCTTCACTTTTGATAGCAAAACAACCATCCAGACGGGTCTCCGGGGCACATCGCCGGAACTTCACGCCCAGCAGGCCCTCCACCCTGGTGGTCTTTCACTCAGTCTTCACAGAAAAAGGAGTTCCGCCCCGTGTCTTTTGCACTGCCCCGTTTCGCCCGCATGGTTTTTGCCGCCGCTGCCACCGCCGCACTTGCCGCGCCCCTGCTGTCGCCCGTTGCGGCGCAGGCACGCGAGTTCGTCAGCATCCAGGGCAATACCGTGAATGTGCGCGAGCGGCCCAGCACCCGTTCCGACACGCTGTGGGAACTGAGCAAGGGCTACCCGCTGCAGGTCCAGCAGCGCAAGGGCCAGTGGATCAAGGTGCGGGATTTCGAGGCACCGCTGGGTTGGGTGTTCGCGCCGCTGACCGACAAGACGCCCCACCGCGTGGTGACCGCGCGCAGCGCCAACCTGCGCGCCGGCCCCAGCCAGCAGCACAAGACCGTGGGCAAGCTGCAGCAGCATGAGGTGGTGCGCACCCTGGGCCAGTCCGGAGGCTGGGCCCGGGTGCAGCGCGACGGCGGCCAGAAGGGCTGGGTGGCCAAGCGCCTGACCTGGGGCTGGTAGGCCTTACCCCAGCACGCGCTGCGGCAGCGGCGCGTAGCCATGGTTGAGCGGGCCGTGGCCATGGCCCGTGTGCACGTCGGCACCGGCGGCAATCGCGCCCAGGATGTAGCGGCGCGCGCTCTCCACCGCCGTCACCAGCGGCTGGCCCAGCGCCAGGTGCGCTGCGATGGCCGACGACAGCGTGCAGCCCGTGCCGTGGCCGTTGTGCGTGGCGATGCGTGCCGAGCCCAGGCGGTGGTGCTCGCCGCCGGGCAGCGCCAGCACATCCACCACCCAGTCGCCCGGCAGATGCCCGCCCTTGAGCAGCACGGCGCGGGCACCCAGGGCCAGCAGGCCGTCGGCGGCGGCGTCCAGCGCGGCCTCGTCGGCGACGCTGCGGCCCAGCAGCCAGCCCGCCTCGTCCAGGTTGGGCGTGACCACCGCGGCCAGCGGGAACAGCTCGCGCACCAGCGTGCCCACCGTTTCCTCGGCGATCAGGCGGTCGCCGCTGGTGGCCACCATCACCGGGTCAAGCACCACGTTGGGCAGGCCGTAGCGGCGGATCGCATCGGCCACCACCTGCACCACCTCGGGCGAGTGCAGCATGCCGATCTTCACGGCGTCCACGCCGATGTCCTCGACCACAGCATCGATCTGCGCGGCCAAAAACCCGGGCGGCACGCCATGGATGCCGCGCACGCCCTGCGTGTTCTGCGCGGTCAGCGCGGTGATGGCCGTCATGCCATAGCAGCCCAGGGCGCTGAAGGTCTTCAGGTCGGCCTGGATGCCGGCCCCGCCGCCGCTGTCGGAGCCCGCGATCGACAGCACCCGGGCATAGCGCCGGCCGCCAGGATGGGAAGGGGACGACGACTGGTTGTCTTTGTTCATGGCAAAAATTATCGGCCAACATCCGCACCGCCGGCCGCAACGCCACAGCCTGCGCCACGTCAACATCAGGGGTTCGGGCCTTGTGCTGTAATGCCCTTCACGGACGAAACAGGGGTGTCCCCGCCGCACACACAGGCGGGCGACTGAGAAATACCCTGGGGCCGCGATGGCGCGCCGCCCGCCCTTGCATGCGCAGGGCGGCGGCGCGCCGGCCCCGCCACCCGATCCAGGTCATGCTGGCGTGGGGAGTTTCCAGCATCGGTGCGTTGCCCCGTTTTGTCCCCTTGTTTGGCTCAGCTGGCACACGGACACGATGCTCTCCCTTCCCACCCTTCGCTCCCCCTCCTCCATCACCATCCTCGGTGCCGGCCTCATGGGCCGCCTGCTGGCCGTCGAACTGGCACGCCAGGGCCACAGGATCGAGATCCACGAGGCCGGCAGCCGCGACGCCGAGGGCGCCGCCGCGCGCGTGGCCGCCGCGATGCTGGCGCCGCTGGCCGAGTCGGCGGTGACCGAACCCGGCGTGGTGCGCATGGGCCAGCATTCCCTGGCGCGCTGGCCGCAGTTGCTCGAAACGCTGGCCGAACCCGTGTACCTGCAGCACAACGGCACGCTGATCCTGTGGCACCGCCAGGACGCCCCCGAGGCCGCCCGCCTGCGCCACAAGCTGGAGCAGGCCCAGGGCCTGGTGCCCCAACTGCCCCACATGCAGCCGCTCGACGGTGCGGGCGTAGCCGCGCTGGAGCCCGCCGTGGCCCAGCGCTTCCACCAGGGCCTGTACCTGCCCGGCGAGGGGCAGCTCGACAACCGCCAGTTGCTGGCCGCGCTGGCCACCACCATGGAGCGGCTGGGCGTGGCCGTTCACTGGCACAGCCCGCGCACACCGGCGGACTTCGCCCCGGGCAGCGCCGGCCAGCCCGACCTGGTGCTGGACTGCCGGGGCCTGGGCGCCCGGGCCCAATGGCCCGCGCTGCGCGGCGTGCGCGGCGAGGTCGTGCGCCTGCATGCGCCGGACGTGGAGCTCCAGCGCCCCACGCGCCTGGTCCACCCGCGCTACCCGATCTACATCGCGCCCAAGCAGGACCACCTGTTCGTCATCGGCGCCACCGAGATCGAGTCCGACGACCTCTCGCCGGCCAGCGTGCGCTCCACGCTGGAGCTGCTGAGCGCCGCCTATGCCGTGCACCCGGGCTTTGCCGAGGCGCGCATCCTCGAGATCGCCACCCAGTGCCGCCCCACCCTGCCCGACAACCTGCCCGCCGTGCGCGTGGTGCGCGACCGGGTGCTGGAGGTCAACGGCCTGTACCGCCACGGTTTCATGATCGCCCCCGCCATGCTCGACGTGGTCATGCAGGTGCTGAACACGGGACAATCCGCGCTGGCCCCCGGGTTCGACCTGTCGTTGCAGCTCGAACGCGAGGCGGCACTCCACCCTTGAACCAGTCCATGAACGTTCTCATCAACCAGACCGCCGTTGACCTGCCCGCCGGCGCCACCGTGGCCGATGCCGTGGCGCACCAGCAGCCCAAGCCCCCGTTCGCCGTGGCCGTGAACCTGCAGTTCGTGCCCCAGGCACGCTACGCCACCCACGCGCTGCAGCCCGGCGACCAGATCGAAATCATTGCGCCGGTGACCGGCGGCTGACCACCATGACCCACCACCACTTTGCCCCCGCTCCCAGCGCCGATGCCCTGGTGCTCTATGGCCAGACCTTCCAGAGCCGCCTGCTGCTGGGCACGGCCCGCTACCCTTCGCCCGCCGTGCTCGAGGCCGCGGTGCAACGCGCCCGTCCCGCCATGGTCACGGCGTCGCTGCGCCGCCAGGGCAGCAACCCGGCCGAAACAGGCGGCAGCTTCTGGGAGTTGCTCAAACGCCTGCAGGTCCCCGTGCTGCCCAACACCGCCGGCTGCCACAGCCTGCAGGAAGCCATCACCACCGCCCACATGGCGCGCGAAGTGTTCGACACGCCCTGGATCAAGCTGGAGCTGATCGGCGACGATTACACCCTGCAGCCCGACACGCTGAACCTGGTGCAGGCGGCCGAGCAGCTCATCCGCGAGGGCTTCCATGTGCTGCCCTACTGCACCGAGGACCTGGTGCTGTGCCAGCGCCTGGTGGACGTGGGCTGCCAGGCCGTCATGCCCTGGGCCGCCCCCATCGGCACGGGCCGCGGCCCCGTCAACCCCTATGCGCTGCAACTGCTGCGCGAACGGCTGACCGTCCCCATGCTGGTGGACGCCGGCCTGGGCCTGCCGTCACACGCCTGCCAGGTCATGGAGTGGGGCTACGACGGCGTGCTGCTCAACACCGCCGTGGCCCTGGCGACCGACCCCGTGCAGATGGCCGGCGCCTTTGCCGACGCCGTGGCCGCCGGCCGCGCCGCCCGCATGGCGGGCGCCATGGCGCCGCAGGAGGCCGCGCAGCCCAGCACGCCCGTGCTGGGCACGCCGTTCTGGCACCACGCGCAGGGCTGAGCATGGCGCCGTCCACCCATCCCTCCGAGGCCACCATGGCGCAGGCCATCTTGCAGCGCCACGCCGCGACCTACGCGGACTTCCCCGCCCAACCCGCGCCCGCGGCGGCAGTGGATGAGCCGGTCTACCGCGCCGCCCTGGCCGCGTGCAGCGCCCTGGGCTTCATCGCCCACGATGCGGACTGCCTGGCCCGCGCCTGGGCCGCGCAGACGCGGCGCCTGGGGCGTTTCGACGCCGCCCGCTGGCCCGACGAGCCGGCCGACTTCGGCCTACAGCCGCTTCCCCATGCACAACCCTTCGCCCCCTGCCCCCAGGCACTGGGCCTGTACGCCGTGCTGCCCGACGCCGCCTGGGTAGGCCGCATGGCGCGCGCCGGCGTGCCCACGGTGCAGCTGCGCTACAAATCCACCGACGAGGCCGCCATCGCGCACGAGGTGCGCGCCGCCGTGCAGGCCATGCAGGGCACCGATGCGCTGCTGTTCATCAACGACCACTGGCGCGCGGCTATTGCCGCGGGCGCCTACGGCGTGCACCTGGGCCAGGAGGATCTGGACGCCCTGCAGCCCGACGAGCTGCGCGCCATCCGCGAGGCCGGTCTGCGCCTGGGCGTCAGCACCCACGGCTACGCCGAGATGGTGCGCGCCGATGCCGCCAGCCCCAGCTACATCGCCATGGGCGCGGTGTTTCCCACCACGCTGAAGAAAATGGCCACCGTGCCACAGGGCGTGGCGCGGCTTGACGCCTATGCGCGGCTGATGCGCGGCTACCCGCAGGTGGCGATTGGCGGCATAGGCCTGTCGCAGTTTGCGCAGGTGCTGGCGACGGGCGTGGGCTCCATCGCCGTGGTGCGCGCGCTGGTCAATGCTGACCAGCCCGAGGCCGCCGCCACGGAGCTGATGGCCGCCATGAGGGCCGGTGGGCTCCACTCCTGACCGGGCGCGGCCAAAAAGCAAAAAAGGGCCGGCGCCTTGCGCGCCGGCCCACCCCACCATGAAGAAACCGTATTGCCGGGCCCGGCTTAGAAGCGCCAGCCCAGGCCCACGCCCGCGAGCACGGGGTTGACCTTGAACGTGCCGACCTTGGCACCGGCGGAGAGCACGTCGGTCTTGATGAAGACCTTCTTGACGTCGAAGTTCAGGTACAGGTTCTTGGACAGGGGGATGTCCACACCCACCTGCAGCGCGCCGCCCCAACTGTTCTTGTCGATGGAGGGGCTCAGGGCCGCGTCCACGGCGGGCGCGAAGCGCACGTTGGAGAAGCGCGTGTAGTTCACGCCGGCACCCACGTAGGGCTTGAAGCCGCTGAAGTTGGTGAAGTGGTACTGGGCCAGCAGCGTGGGCGGCAGGTGCTTGAGCGAACCGATCTTGCCCAGGCCGTTGGCGCGCAGGTCATGCTTTTGCGGATAGGTCAGGACCAGCTCAGCGGCGATGTTGGGCGTGAAGAAGTAGGAAACATCGACCTCGGGGATGACCTTGTCGTTGATCGACAACCCCAGGCCCGTGCTGTCCTTGTTGGCGCTGTCCAGGTTCACGGCGCGAGCGCGCACCAGCCAGGAACCTTCTTCAGCCTGCTGCGCGAATGCAGCACCGGAGGTCATTGCACACAGAGCGGCCAGGGCCAGCAGATTCTTTTTCATGTTGACTCGATACGTCGGTTGAACGGGGACGACCCCCGTGCATGTATTAAGCCTACGAATCGTCAGGTCAATATTGCCGCAGATCAAACCTTATCCGCCTCTGTCCATCGGTGTTGTCCCGAAGCATCACACCGTCATCTTCTTGGAACACGGCTCAATGGGACGCGGAACCGCCGCGCAGGCGCCCCACCAGCATCCATGCCGCCAGCACGGCGGCGCCGGCCGCCAGCCCCACCACCGCGTTGAGCGCGTTGGTGGCGACCGCCGCCCACAGGCCGGCCAGGGGCCAGCCCGCCATGGCCGCGCCCACGCCTTCGATTGCGTGGTGCAGCACCGGCACGCCGTGCACCAGGATGCCGCCGCCCACGAGGAACATGGCGGCCGTGCCCACCACCGACAGCTTCTTCATGAGCCAGGGCGCCGCCGCCACGATGCCGCGCCCCAGCGCCTGCGCGGCGCGGCTCGCCTTGCCGCTGAGCCACAGGCCCAGGTCGTCGAGCTTGACGATGCCCGCCACCAGGCCGTAGACGCCCACCGTCATGAGCGCGGCGATGCCCACGAGCACGGCGACCTGCTGCACGAACGGCGCGCCCGCCACCGCACCCAGCGTGATGGCGATGATCTCGGCCGACAGGATGAAGTCGGTGCGCACCGCGCCCTTGATCTTGTCCTTTTCCAGGGCCGCCAGGTCCACGCTCGGATCGGCGTTGGCCTGGGCATGGCGCGCATGGTCCGCCGCGTCCTCCTCGGGCGAGTGCAGGAACTTGTGCGCCAGCTTCTCGCAGCCCTCGAAGCACAGGAACGCGCCCCCCACCATGAGCAGCGGCGTCACCGCCCAGGGCGCGAACGCGCTGATGAGCAGCGCCGCGGGCACCAGGATGGCCTTGTTCACCACCGAGCCCTTGGCCACGGCCCACACCACGGGAATCTCGCGTTCGGCCCGCACGCCCGTGACCTGCTGCGCGTTGAGCGCCAGGTCGTCACCCAGCACCCCGGCCGTCTTCTGCGCCGCCACCTTGGTCATGACCGATACGTCGTCGGCCATGGCCGCGCTCTTCTTGGCGGCCACCTTGGTCATGAGGGCCACGTCGTCCAGGATGGTGGCAATGTCGTCGAGCAGGGTCAGAAGGCTGGCGCCGGCCATGAATCACTCCGTGAATGGTGGTCGCGCATTATGAATAAAAAAAGCTCCCAGCGCTTGTCTGTCAAGCGCTGGGAGCTATGTTTTTCATAGCCGGGAGGAGCCCCTCCCGGCCGGTCCAGGCAGTTCAGCCCAACCACTTGCGCGCGTTGCGCCACACACGCGCCCAGGGGCTGAGCGCGTCCCGGCCGCCGGTCGCGGCCAGGTCGGTCCAGCTCATCTGGATGTTGCGGAACACGCGTTCGGGGTGCGGCATCATGGCCGTAAAGCGGCCGTCCGCCGTGGTCACGGCCGTCAGCCCGCCAGCGCTGCCGTTGGGGTTGAACGGGTACTGCTCGGTGGCCTGGCCGTGGTTGTCCACGTAGCGCATGGCGGCGATCGCCCGGTCCGCGTTGCCGCGGTACTGGAAGTTGGCATAGCCCTCGCCGTGCGCCACGGCGATGGGCAGCCGGCTGCCGGCCATGCCCTGCAGGAACAGGCTGGGCGATTCCAGCACCTCCACCATGGACAGGCGCGCCTCGAAGCGGTGGCTCTGGTTGGTGGTGAAACGCGGCCAGTCCTGCGCACCGGGGATGATGTCAGCCAGTTCGGCAAACATCTGGCAGCCGTTGCACACGCCCAGGCCGAAGGTGTCGGCGCGGCCGAAAAACTGCTGGAACTGCTCGGACAGGCGCTCGTTGAAGGTGATGGAGCGCGCCCAGCCGATGCCGGCGCCCAGCGTGTCGCCGTAGCTGAAGCCGCCGCAGGCCACCACGCCCTTGAAGTCGGCCAGGTTGGCGCGGCCGGTCTGCAGATCGGTCATGTGCACGTCGTAGGCCTCGAAGCCCGCCTCGGTGAAGGCGTAGGCCATCTCCACATGCGAGTTCACGCCCTGCTCGCGCAGCACGGCCACGCGGGGTCTGGCCAGGTGCAGGAACGGTGCCGCCACATTCTGCTGCGGGTCGAACGTGAGGTGCACATGCATGCCGGGGTTGGCCGGGTCGCCGGCCACCGCGTGCTCGCTGTCGGCGCAGGCCGGGTTGTCGCGCTGCTGGCAGATCTTCCAGCTCACCGCGTCCCAGACCTGGTGCAGGTCGGACAGGGAGGCGCTGAACACGGCCTTGGCGTCGCGCCAGACCTGCAGCTCGCCCTTGCCCGCGTCGATGCCGCTGGACGCAGGGCGCGTCTTGCCCACGAAATGGCTGCAGGTGGCCAGGCCATGCTCGCGCAGGGTCTGCATGACCTGGTTGCGCTCGCTGGTCTTGACCTGCAGCACCACGCCCAGCTCTTCGTTGAACAGCGCGCGCAGCGTCAGCTCGTCGCGGCGGCCGCTGACCTGCTGCGCCCAGTTCTTGCTGTCGCCGCTGTCCATGCGGCTGTCGCTGATGCCGTCGCCTTCGGTGATGAGCATGTCCACGTTGAGCGCCACGCCCACCTGGCCCGCGAAGGCCATCTCGGCCACGGTGGCCAGCAGGCCGCCGTCGCCCTTGTCGTGGTAGGCCAGGATCTGGCCTTGGGCGCGCAGCGCGTTCACGGCATCGACCAGCGCGATGAGGTCCTTGGCGTCGTCCAGGTCGGGTGTCTCGTCGCCGCTCTGGTTCAGCACCTGCCCCAGGATGGAGCCACCCATGCGCATCTTGCCGCGGCCCAGGTCGATCAGCACCAGGGTGGTGTCTTCTTCCTTGGCGTCAAGCTGGGGCGTGAGCGTGCCGCGCACGTCGGCCAGCGTGGCAAAGCCCGTGATGATCAGGCTGACGGGCGAGGTCACCTTCTGGGTCTGGCCGCCCTCGCTCCACTGCGTGCGCATGGACAGGCTGTCCTTGCCCACGGGAATGGAGATGTTGAGCGCCGGGCACAGCTCCATGCCCACGGCCTTGACGGTCTCGTACAGGGCGGCGTCCTCGCCGGGCTCGCCGCAGGCGGCCATCCAGTTGGCCGACAGCTTCACGCGCGGCAGCGCGATGGGCGCAGCCAGCAGGTTGGTGATGGCCTCGGCCACGGCCATGCGGCCCGAGGCGGGCGCATTGATGGCCGCCAGCGGCGTGCGCTCGCCCATGGCCATGGCCTCGCCGGCGAAACCACGGAAGTCGGCCAGGGTCACGGCCACGTCGGCCACGGGCACCTGCCAGGGGCCGACCATCTGGTCGCGGTGGGTCAGGCCGCCCACGGTGCGGTCGCCGATGGTGATCAGGAAGCGCTTGGAAGCCACCGTAGGGTGAGCCAGCACCTCGATCACGGCCTTCTCCAGCGGCAGGCCGTCCACGTTCAGGGGCGCGAAGCTGCGCTGCACGCTGGTGACGTCGCGGTGCATCTTGGGCGGCTTGCCCAGCAGCACGTTCATGGGCATGTCCACCGGGAACTTCTGGTCGCCGGACTCCACGGCCGTGTCTTCCAGCACCAGCTGGCGCTCCTCGGTGGCCGTGCCGATCACGGCGAACGGGCAGCGCTCGCGCTCGCAGAAGGCCGTGAACTGCGCCAGCGACTCGGGCGCGATGGCCAGCACGTAGCGTTCCTGGCTTTCGTTGGACCAGATTTCCTTGGGCGCCAGGCCCGACTCCTCCAGCTGCACGGCACGCAGGTCGAAGCGCGCGCCGCGGCCGGCGTCGTTGGTCAGCTCGGGGAAGGCGTTGGACAGGCCCCCGGCGCCCACGTCGTGGATGGCCAGGATGGGGTTGCCCGCACCCTGCGCCCAGCAGTGGTTGATGACTTCCTGGGCGCGGCGCTCGATCTCGGGGTTGCCGCGCTGCACGGAGTCGAAGTCCAGCTCGGCCGCGTTGGTGCCCGTGGCCATGGAGCTGGCCGCGCCGCCGCCCATGCCGATGCGCATGCCGGGGCCGCCCAGCTGGATCAGCAGCGTGCCGGCGGGGAACAGGATCTTCTTCGTCTGCTCGGAGTCGATCACGCCCAGGCCGCCGGCGATCATGATGGGCTTGTGGTAGCCGCGGGTGATGTCGCCCACCTGCTGCTCGTACTCGCGGAAGTAGCCGGTCAGGTTGGGGCGGCCGAACTCGTTGTTGAACGCGGCGCCGCCCAGCGGGCCCTCGGTCATGATCTGCAGCGGGCTGGCGATGTGCTCGGGCTTGCCCATTTCACTGCCCCACAGCTTGGAGACGGTGAAGCCGGTCAGGCCGGCCTTGGGCTTGGAGCCGCGGCCCGTGGCGCCCTCGTCGCGGATCTCGCCGCCCGCGCCGGTCGAGGCGCCGGGGAATGGCGAGATGGCCGTGGGGTGGTTGTGCGTTTCCACCTTCATCAGAACATGGTTGGTGGCGCTCGTCTTTTGATAGCTGGGTGCGCGCACCTGTTCTGCGAAAGACTCGAATTTGGCTACAAACCGCTCAATCTCGCTGCCCTCCATGATGGAGGCATTGTCGGCATAGGCCACGATGGTGTGCTGGGGCGCGACCTGCTCGGTGTTGCGGATCATGCCGAACAGGCTCTTGTCCTGCGCCACGCCGTCGACGGTGAACTGGGCGTTGAAGATCTTGTGGCGGCAGTGTTCGCTGTTGGCCTGGGCGAACATCATCAGCTCCACGTCCGTGGGGTTGCGCTGCAGGCCGGTGAAGGCGTTGACCAGGTAGTCGATCTCGTCGTCGGCCAGGGCCAGGCCCCAGGCCTTGTTGGCGGCCTCCAGGGCCACTCGGCCGCCGCCGAGCACGTCCACGAAGGCCATGGGCTCGGCGTCCAGTTCGGTGAACAGGCGCTCGGCCTCGGCACGGGTGGCCACCACCGACTCGGTCATGCGGTCATGCAGCAGCGCGGCGACCTGCGCCAGCTGTTCGGCCGACAGCTCGGGCTTGCCGCCCAGCAGTCCGCCCTTGAGGCTGATCCGGTATTCGGTGATGCGCTCGATGCGGCGCACGGCCAAGCCGCAGTTGTGGGCGATGTCGGTCGCCTTGGAGGCCCAGGGCGACACCGTGCCCAGGCGCGGCGTGACGAAGAGGGCCACGCCATCGGCCGGGCCGGCGTAGGGGTCGCCATAGGTTAGCAGGGCGGCCAGGCGCTCGCGCTCCGCCGGCGTGGGGGCAGCGTCCCTGGCCACCAGGTGCACGAAGCGCGCCGCGATGCCTGCGATCTTGGGGTGGATAGCCTCCAGGGCGGGCTGCAGCTGCTGGGCGCGGAAGGTGCTGAGGGCATTGCCGCCCTCGAGCGGAGTGATGTGCAAGGTCACGGTAGCGGCCTGTGTGATGGGGAAAATTGAGGCAATGGCCGCCAGGCACGGCGGCCGCTGAATGGGGCCGCCACGCCCTGCGGCGCGTATTCGTGGTAACCCGGTATTTTAACGGGCGCCGCCCGTTGGCGCCGGTGGCGCGGCCGTGCCGCTGCAGGGGCCAAACGCGAATGGGATAATTTCGCCCATGAGCAGCATCACCATCAAAGACGCCCAGGGCATTGCCGGCATGCGCGAGGCTTGCCGCCTGGCCTCCGAAGTGCTGGACTACATCGCTCCGCACATCAAGCCCGGCATCACCACCGCCGATATCGACCGCCTCGGCGCCGAATGCATGGCGCAGCAGGGCACCGTGTCCGCCACCATCGGCTACCAGCCCCCCGGCTACCCGCCCTACCCCGGCCATCTGTGCACCTCGGTCAACCATGTGGTGTGCCATGGCATCCCGAACGACAAGGCCCTCAAGAAGGGCGACATCGTCAACGTGGACGTCACGGTGATCACCCAGGACGGCTGGTACGGCGACAACAGCCGCATGTACATGATCGGCGAGTGCTCCATCGCCGCCAAGCGGCTGTCGGCGCTCACGTTCGAATCGATGTGGCTGGGCATCCAGCAGGTCAGGCCCGGCGCGCGCCTGGGCGACATCGGCCACGCGATCCAGAAGTTCGCCGAGGGCCACGGCCTGTCGGTGGTGCGCGAGTTCTGCGGCCACGGCATCGGCCAGAAGTTCCACGAAGACCCCCAGGTGCTGCACTACGGCCGCCCCGGCACGGGCGAGGAGCTGGTGCCCGGCATGACCTTCACCATCGAGCCCATGCTCAACCTGGGCAGGCGCGACATCAAGGAACTGGGCAAGGACGGCTGGACCATCATCACCAAGGACCACAGCCTGTCGGCCCAGTGGGAGCACACGGTGCTGGTCACGGAAACGGGCTACGACGTGCTCACGCTCTCCGCCGGCTCGCCTCCTCTGCCCTCCTTCGTCACGGCCACGGCCACCTGAGGCCCGGCCGCACGGCGGGCGCGGCGACACGCACGGTTCTTGCTCAACATCTCCCATGCATCCACGTCAGCCCCCCGTGCCCGCTACCGCACCCGATCTGGCCCCGCTGCACGCGCTGCGCGACGGCTACCGCCAGGATAAGGCGGCCCTGCTGGCCGCGCTGCAGTCCCCCGGCGCATCCACCCGCGGCATACGCAGCCTGCTGCGCAAGCTGTCCGCGCTGGCCGACGGGCTGTTGCACCACCTCTGGGAGCGCGCGGGGCTGCCGCAGGGGCTGGCGCTGATCGCCGTGGGGGGCTACGGGCGCGAGCAGCTGTTCCCGTCCTCCGACGTGGACGTGCTGGTACTGCTGCCCGATGGCATGGCGGCGGCCGACTGCGGCGGCGCGCCCTGCAACCCGATCGAAGCCTTCATCGGCAGCTGCTGGGACGCGGGCCTGGAGATCGGCTCCAGCGTGCGCACGGTGGGCGAATGCCTGAACGAGGCCGCCGCCGATGTCACGGTGCAGACCGCCTTGCTCGAAGCACGCCTGCTGTGCGGCAGCGCCGCGCTGTTCGACGCGTTCCGCCAGCGCTATGACGCGCAGATGAACCCGCGCGCCTTCTTGCTGGCCAAGACGCTGGAGATGCGCCAGCGCCACACCAAGTACGAGAACACGCCCTACGCGCTGGAGCCCAACTGCAAGGAATCGCCCGGCGGCCTGCGCGACCTGCAGCTGATCCAGTGGGTGGCCCGCGCCGCGGGGCTGGGGCGCAACTGGCGCGAACTGGCGGCCAACGGTCTGGCCACCTCCTTCGAGGTACAGCAGATCGAGCGCAACGAGGCCCTGCTGTTTCTCATCCGTGCGCGCCTGCACGCCATCGCCGGGCGGCATGAGGACCGGCTGGTGTTCGACCTGCAGACCGCCGTTGCCGAGTCTTTCGGCTACCGCTCCACCGCGCCGGACGGCAAGCGCCTGGCCATGCGCGCCAGCGAGACGCTGATGCGCCGCTACTACTGGGCCGCCAAGGCCGTGTCGCAGCTCACCCAGATCCTGCTGCTGGGCATCGAGGAACGGCTCAACCCTTCCACGCACGAGCTGCGCCCCATCAACCCGCGCTTCTTCGAGAAGGCCGGCCTGATCGAGGTGGCCAGCGACGACCTGTACGAGCGGCACCCGCACGCCATCCTCGAGACCTTTCTGCTCTACGAGACCACGGTGGGGCTCAAGGACCTGTCGGCGCGCACGCTGCGCGCGCTCTACAACGCGCGCGGCGTGATGGACAGCCAGTTCCGCCGCGATCCCGAGAACCGCGCGCGGTTCATGCAGATCCTGCAGCAGCCCGCGGGCATCACGCACGCCATGCGGCTCATGAACCAGACCTCGGTGCTGGGGCGCTACCTCTGGCCCTTCCGCCGCATCGTGGGCCAGATGCAGCATGACCTGTTCCACGTCTACACGGTGGACCAGCACATCCTCATGGTGCTGCGCAACGTGCGGCGCTTCTTCATGGCCGAACATGTGCACGAATACCCTTCGTGCTCGCAGCTGGCCGGAGGCTGGGACAAGCCCTGGATCCTGTACATCGCAGCGCTGTTCCACGACATCGGCAAGGGCCGCGGCGGCGACCATTCGCAGATCGGCGCCCAGGAGGTGCGGCGCTTTTGCCGCCAGCACGCCCCCTACGGCATCGGGCGCGAGGATGCGCGGCTCATCGAATTCCTGGTCGCCGAACACCTCACCATGAGCCAGGTGGCGCAAAAGCAGGACCTGTCGGACCCCGACGTGATCGCCACGTTCGCCCGGCGCGTGGGCAACGAGCGCTACCTCACGGCCCTGTACCTGCTCACCGTGGCCGACATCCGCGGCACCTCCCCCAAGGTCTGGAACGCCTGGAAGGGCAAGCTGCTGGAAGACCTGTACCAGGCCACGCTGCGCACCCTGGGCGGGCGCGCGCCAGACGCCGCCGCCGAGATCGAGGCGCGCAAGCGCGAGGCGCAGGTGCTGCTGGCCCTCAACTCCATGCCGCATGAGGCGCACAGGAAGCTGTGGGACACGCTGGACGTGAGCTACTTCATGCGCCACGAGGCGGCCGACATCGCCTGGCACGCCCGCCACCTGTCGCGCCACGTAGGCACCGGCAAGACCGTGGTGCGCGCGCGCCAGTCGCTGGCCGGTGAGGGCCTGCAGGTGCTGGTGTACGCGCCGGACCAGAGCGACCTGTTCATGCGCATCTGCGGCTACTTCGACCGCGCGGGCTTTTCCATCCTGGACGCGCGCGTGCACACCGCCACCAACGGCTATGCGCTGGACACCTTCCAGGTCGTGGCATCCAGCCAGCCCGGCGCCTACCGCGAACTCACCCACATGGTCGAAAGCGACCTGCTGCACGCCATCGAGGACACGCGCTGCCTGCCGGAGCCCGCGCGCAAGCGCGTATCGCGCCGCGTGAAAAGCTTCCCCATCGCGCCGCGCGTCACGCTGCGCCCGGACGAGAAGGCCCAGCGCTGGCTCCTCAGCATCTCGGCCAGCGACCGGGCCGGCCTGCTGTACATGGTGGCGCGCGTGCTCTCGCGCCACTCCCTGAGCGTGCAGTTGGCCAAGGTCAGCACGCTGGGCGAGCGCGTGGAAGACACCTTCCTGGTCCAGGGCCCCGAACTGCAGAACAACGCGCGCCAGATCCAGATCGAAACCGAGCTACTGCAGGCGCTGGCCGATCAATAGCTATTATTTTTATAGCTATTAGCGCTTATTCAAAAAGCGCTAGAGGCCAATTCGCCTCTCATTCATCTTCGACCAGTCCGATATCGGGAAACAGCACCTCGGTGTAGCCGAACTGCGCGAAGTCCCGCATCCGCATCGGGTACAACTTGCCGATCAGGTGGTCGCATTCGTGCTGCACCACGCGGGCGTGAAAGCCCTCGGCCACGCGGTCGATGGGCGCGCCCAGCGGGTCAAAGCCCGTGTAGCGGATGCGCGACCAGCGCGGCACCTTGCCGCGCAGGCCGGGCACGGACAGGCAGCCCTCCCAGTCCTCTTCCTCCGCGGGGCCCAGCGCCGTGATCACCGGATTGACGAGCACCGTGGGCGGCACCAGGGGCCGGTCCGGGTAGCGCGGATTGCGTTCGCCCGAACCGAAGATCACCACTTGCAGGTCTTCGCCGATCTGGGGCGCGGCGAGCCCGGCGCCGTTCACGGCGACCATGGTCTCGCGCATATCGCTCACCAATCGGTGCAGCTCGGCGGTGTCGAAGCGGGTGACGGGCTGGGCGACCTTCAGCAGGCGCGCGTCCCCCATCTTCAAAATGGTGCGAATGGTCATCTCGGGCATCCCCAAAAACAGCGGCGAAAAGGCTACGGCGCCTTTGCGACCATGCAGCATACCCCTCGCCAATGCCCGCCAGGGCACGGGCACAATGGGCGCCATGCCCGCGCCCGATCCCCTGCCGCCCGTGCCCGAACGCCCGCCCCTGCCGGCGCTGGTGCGCTGGCTGCTGCTGGTGCTGGCGGCGCTGTTCCTGGCGCTGGGCGTGATCGGCATCGTCGTTCCCGGCCTGCCCAGCACCGTCTTCGTCCTGCTGGCCGGCTGGGCCGCGGCCCGCAGTTCGCCGCGCCTGTATTCCTGGCTCTGGCACCACCCCCTGTTCGGCTCCATGCTGCGCAACTGGGCCAACGGCGGACGCGTGAGCCGCCATGCCAAGTGGAGCGCCAGCGGCCTGATGGCCCTGTGCGCGCTCGTCCTGCTCGTGGCGGACATACCGCGCTGGGCCTCGGTCAGCGCATCCCTGTGCATGGCCTGCGTGCTCACCTGGCTCTGGCTGCGGCCCGAGCCGCACCGCTGAGCGCCGTCGGCGTCCATTGCAGGCCCGCACCGCCGTCTCGCCGAAACGAGCGTTTTTTGTGTATATAATCGTGGTCTTGTTCCTCGATAGCTCAGTCGGTAGAGCGACGGACTGTTAATCCGCAGGTCCCTGGTTCGAGCCCAGGTCGAGGAGCCACCATTTCAGGTCTTGCAATCGCACAAGATCCACAGCAAAAATACCGAACATTCCTCAATAGCTCAGTCGGTAGAGCGCCGGACTGTTAATCCGTAGGTCCCTGGTTCGAGCCCAGGTTGAGGAGCCAATTCTCGGCACTGCGAATCCTGGTGCGGTTGTCCAACTGCACCAGGCATTCCGGGTGATAGTCCACCAGGACCTCCACGTCGCCCACCGTTATTTCCTTCACGAACGAACCCACGAACTCGCGCAGTTTCCTCGGGTCATCACACTCCATCACTAGGCCCCGCAAGGCTTCCGACGCCGCGGCCGGGTCGATGCCTCCAGTTTCCGGCGGCGCCAATTCCTCGTTTTCCAGATCCGTCAGGGCCTTCTCCAGCAGCTTGATGTTCGCGTTCAGATCGCGCAGCCGGCTGGTCAGATCAGGGAGGTTCGGTGTCTCCTTCCCGTGTTCCTCGAGGATGGAGAACAGTTTGGAGCGCGACCGCTCCAGCGAGCGCAGATCCTTCACGATCACGGCGCGGCGCTGGGTGCGCTCCTGAACCCAGTCGCGGCGGTGGGCGTAGGCCTCGCGGATCACGCCCTCGATGCGCTCGGGGGTCATCACCTGGTCCAGCAGCTGCGCCAGCATCCATTCCTCGAAGTGGTCAGCCCGAAAGCGCGGCAGCTCGCAGCGGTTCTTTCCGGTGAGCGAGGCCCGGCACCCGAAGTAGTAGTAGACCTGGCTGCGGCCGCTGCCGCTGCAGGTCTGCAGGCTGGCTCCGCACCGCCCGCACTTGAGCAGCCCGGTGAAGGCGAAGTTGCTGCGCGTGGATCCTCCGGCGTTGACCGGCTGTCTGTTTTCAAGCATGGCGTTGACCCTCTCGAATTCCTCGTTCGTCACGATGGCGGGGTGGCTGGGCACTTTCACCCAGTCGGCCTCTGGGTTCAGCACGCGGGCGCTGCGGCGGTTGAACACGATCAGGCCGGCGTACACCTCGTTTTTCAGGATGAAGTTCACGGTGTTCTTCGCCCATGGCCGCCCGCGCATGGTCAGCCCCTGCGCGTTGAGTTGCATGGCGATCAGCTTGGTGCCGCTGCCCTGCAGGGACATGCCGAAGATGGTTTTCACCACCGTTCCCTCGGTGGGGTGGATGGCCAGGCGCTTGCGCTTGCCATCGGGCACCGACACGTAGCCGAACGGCACCCGGCCGCCCAGAAAGAACCCATCCCGCGCCGCCTTGAGCATGGAGCGCCGGGTATCGGTGGACACCTGGCGCGAGTAGCGTTCATCGATGACGGCGCTGATCGCATCCACGAACCAGCCGTCGTCGGTGCGAATGTCCACCTCTGAACTGGAATACGTCAGCCGCGTGCCGTAGCGCGCCAGCATGGCTTTGTATTTGCCCGCGTCGAGGTGGTTGCGCGCGAAGCGGCTGGAGGACCAGGTGATGAAGTAGTCCACGTCCATCACCGCGCAGTAGTTCAGCGCGTCTTGGAATGCCGCCCGCAGGTCGGTGCGGCCTGTCTTGCCCCCGTCCACAAACACCTTCGACACGATGGCGCCCAAGGCCTCGGCCTTGGAGCGGCAGTGGTCGATCTGGCTCTCGAGCGGCAGGCCGTCGTCTGCCTGCCGCTTGGAGCTGACGCGGGCGTAAATGATGGCGCGCTTCATGATGCCCTGACTCTACGGCGGCCGGCCAAACGAAGAATGTGAGATTCGCTCAGTTCTTCACCCAAGTCCCTCTTGACACGCTCGCGGATCGCCTGGTTGCCCAGGCCCATGTCCGCCAGCGTCTCAATGAAGCGGTTGCGCTGGTAGCGCTGGAACGAGCCGAAGCGCCGCAGCTTCACCTCGATCATGGAGTTGTTGTCGGACCGCATCTCCATCACCGCGTCCAGCCGCCGCCACAGGCGCATGAACGTCTCGTAGCCCAGATCGTGCGCGATCTCCAGCCACACCTGGGGCAGGCCCATGTCGACCAATTCGCGGAATCGGGCCTTTTCCCAAAGTTGAGCCGGGGTGCATTCATCCAGGTACCCCCCCCCCCCTGGGCGTGCGGCTTCGCCGCCCTGCCGGGCCCCCACCCCCTGCCCGGTCGCCTGCTCCACCCAGTCCAACTGCGCGCCTGCATTCATTCCACTGCGCCTTTCATGCATCGCGGCCTCCATCGTTCAGAGGGAGACATACCCCGTTCACTGCGAGGTTCGACAGAGTGCGCAGCGGCAGGCCGTGGCGAGTTAGGCCGCTCCGAGGGCGAGTTGCGGCGGGGCGCGAGACCACGCAGCGACGCCGGTTTTCGGCATGCCGGAGGTTGACCCACTCGCGTTTGTGTAGACATGCGGGTTGAAAGGGCATATGGCTTGGGCTCTTCATACCGTGGAGAAATTTGGAGGTCGGGAAAATCAGGACTGCGGCAGGCGCTTGAGCATTTCGCTCACGGGCGTACGGATCTTGGCCAGCGGACCGTTGGCGTCCACCACGCGCACCTTCTTGCGGATGCTCAACTCCGTGTAGATCGCGGTGGTCTTGGGGTCGGCATGGCCCATGAGGCTCTGCACCGTCAGGGTCGGCACGTCCTCCTCGGTCAGCTCGGTGCCGTACAGGTGGCGCATGGCGTGGGGATGCAGATGCCCGGCCGGGATGCCCAGCTTCAGGCCATAGGTCTGCACCAGGTCATGCACCGACTGGCGCGACAGCCGGCGCTCTTCGCCGCGGTGCTCGTGCTCGATCACCGTCGTGTTGCGCGTGTTGACGAACAGCACCTTGTCGGCACGGCCGTGGCGATCCAGCGTGTCGCGGTCGATATCGGCCAGTTCCTCATGCCCCAGGTACACCAGCAGGATGGACTCGGCCTCGCGCGGCAGCGGCACCAGGCGTTCCTTGTCGCCCTTCTCCACCACGCGCAGGAACATGCGTGACCGCCCGCCGATCACGTCACGGTGCAAGTCCCCTTCGTTCAGCGCCACAAGCCCCGACACACGCAGGCCTGTGCCCACCAGCAGGTGCAGGATGGCCGAGTCCCGGATTCCCTTGAACGTGCCGAGGTCCGGCGCATTCATCAGCCGCTCGGCATTGGCCAGGCTGATGACCTGGGGCAGGCGGCGGCCCGTGCGCGGGTGCGCCAGGGCCTGGGCCGCGTTCGCATCGATGTGGCCCCGCTCACGGCACCACAGAAAGAACCCCCGCACCGCCGAGATGTACGGCTTGCGGCTGCGCGCCACCACACCCTTGCGGTGCAGCCAGATCCCGCAGAACACCTCCAGCGCACCCCCGTCCAGCTCCGTGATCGACTCCACCCCGCCGCCGCCGGCGCCCGCGGCGAACTCGCGCAGCCGCTCCAGCGCCAGCCGGTAGGCCTCGATCGTGCGCACGCTGCGCGCCCGGTTCAGGCGCAAATATTCCATCCACGCATCAATCAACAGTTCGTCCGTCCAGCCTCTACGCGCCATGCTTCCCTCCCAACAGCCCGGCGCAGGGGGGTACACAGGCATTTCCCGCCGTGGGCCGTGGATAGCCACGCCCACCGCCCGCAAACCCGCGCCAGACAACGATTCCGCTCAAAAAGACAGCCACGAAAAACCCGTGGATGGCCACCTCAACCTGTGGACACTTCCAGTTACAGGTTTCCAGACCTGTGGATGGCGCTTTTCCGCCCGCCGCCCCTCTCTTCCTCTCTCTCTCCTCTAAAAAAGAAGAAGAAAAGAAGAAAAAGGGCCTCGCGCCGCGAAAAGCCACATATGGGGAAAAAGGCCAGACCCGTGGATAAAACGCCGCGACCTGTGGGGAATCCACAAGTCCAAATCGGGCGCCAGCCTTACAGCCATGCGGAATGCAGGCCCAAAAAGAACCCCATCCACGGGTTTTTGCGACTCTCCCTGTACCCCGGCATTGAGAAAACCTATGCCCGGCCCCCCTTGCTCCAAGGGTTTCCCCCGACAGTCGGCGGCGCCTCTTGCGCTGGGGGGTGCGGGGGGCGAAGGGTGCGGCGATGCGCGGCGCGCATGAATCCTGGCCAGCGGCTACGCCGCGCATAGGGCGCGCCTGGCGGCGCGGAAGGCTCTGGAAAAAGGCGGGGCAGCTCATGGCAGGTGCTCCGCGAACAGGCCGCCTGCGGCGCTGGCCAGCGCGCGCTGGCATGCCCCGTTCAACCACACCACCTCGGTACGGATGCCGGTTCCGCGGCCGGCAGAGATCCGCGCCTGAGTGCGGTATGCGCACCACCCCGGCAAGGCTTCGGCATACAGGCCCGAGTCGTAGCCCGACAACACCACCATCCCCTGCAAGGCCTGCAGGGCCTGCAGCAGTTCGCGATGGTCGGCATCGCTCATCTCATGCCGGTAGCAGCTCTTGACGTTGCGTAGATTGCGCGTGCTGTGCACATAGGGCGGGTCTACAAAGTGCAGCGATTCCGCACTATCGTGCTGCCGCAGCACGTCCAGCGCCGGTCTGTTCTCGATCAGCACCGCCTGAAACCGTTCCGCCGCGGCCAACAGAACCGGCGGGTAAGCTGCCCAGTCCATCTGAGCGGTCGCATACTGCCTCATCGTGTCCACTCGAAAGCCTGTTGCGCCCTTCGTGGCGCCAGCGGAACCAAAGCCCATTTGCGCCCGGATCACCGTGCGCCGCGCTCTCTCCACCAGGTCGTCTGTGGGCTCCCAGGCCAGGTCGAACTCAGCGCGGGCATAGGGCGTGAGCGTGACGGCCTGCACCAGGCGATCGCGCAGTTCCGGCTGCTGCAGACAGCGGAAGAAAGCCACGACCTCGCCATCCAGGTCGTTGTAAACCTCTCCATGGCTGCGAGGCTTCTGGAGCAGCACGCCTGCCGCGCCACCGAAAGCCTCGGTGTAGATGCGATGCGGCGGAAAGAACTGCAGCAGCCACGGCGCCAGCCTGAACTTCCCGCCGTGATAGCGAAGCGCCGGCCGGGTCACCATGGCTTTCCCCCCCCATTGCCAAACCCGTCATCCGGCTCCATCGTCTCGGTCGGCCCCTTGGGCACCACCGCATGCAGCCCGTACTGCTCCAGGGCCGACAGCGACAGGGCCACCATGTTCGACACCCGTGTGCTGCCCACCACGCGCTCCACGGCCAGCGGCTGGTCGTTGCCGTCCACCATCAGCACGTCCGCCTCGGCCAGCATCTTTTTGTAGACCCGATCGCTCTTGACCGGCAGGCCGTCCCAGAACTCGCGCAGCGTCGGCGTCGAGCTCATGTGCGCCATCACGTGCGACGTGCGCACGCACAGCACCTGCGCCTCATCGATCTGGCTGAAGGCGAACGGGTAGGGGTCGTTGCGCTCGGCCTGCTCGATGCGCTTGGAGCGCACGTAGTCCGCATCCAGGCCCATGTCCGAGAACACCATGTCGTCGGGCAGGCCCAGGGCCATGTACTTCAGCGCCAGGTCGGCCACCTGGTTGGGCGTCTCGGTGCGGCGCTGGGCGTAGCGCAGGGTGAACTCGTCGGGCCCGGGGTCAATCCCCTTGAAAAGCAGGTGGATGCGAAAGGCCATTGCGTAGGCTGCGGCCATGGCGTCCTGCAGGCTGTCCACCTCGTCGTAGTAGCTGCGCTTGAGGTCTTCCAGAATGTCGCGCGCCATGCCATCGGTGTAGCCAAACAGGCCCTTGGGCGCGGGACTGCCGGCGTAGAACGAATCCAGCAGGTGCGCCACGTCGCCAATGTCTCCCAGGGTGGCGTCGCCCTGCACGGCCTGCACTCCGCCCTTGCGGTTCAGGTAGAAGTCGGTGCTGATCTGGTGCTTCTCGCCCTCCACGGTCAGGCGGTAGGCTTCCAGCTCGTCCTTCTGCGCTCCCTCCAGCACGTGCGCCAGCCGCAGCGGCGCGCGCTGGCGGCGCCGGATCACCAGGTCCTCCTCGGTCATCATCAGCTTCTTCCACACCGTGGCGCAGGCGTCGAGGAACGGGCGGCCCATGCTGCCCAGGTCATCGAAGTTGTCCGGGTCCAGCCGTGCAAAGGCCATCTGGTAGGCCGCCCAGCTCGCCAGGGGCGTGCCGGTCATCACGTCGCGCTGCTCCCAGGCCTTGGCCGGGTTGACGAAGCGCCCGCCGCTGTCCGTGAGCGGCACGATAGTGTCGCTGGGCATGCGGATGCCGGCCACCACGTCCAGCCGCTCGTTCAGCACCAGCTGCAGGGGCAGATTGCCCTCCATCACGAAGCCGCGCGCGTCGCTGCGCAGCTTCTCGGCCACGTCCAGCTGCATGCGGCCCTTGAGGGCGCTCCACTCGCGCTTGAGGGTTTCACTGCTGGCCTGCTCGTTCACCTGCAGCACCAGGCCGCCGCGAATGCAGTCGCCCGCCAGCTTGCGGTGGATGGCCTTCACGCGGCCGTCGCGCCGGTCCATGTCGCGGATGGTGTGCACCATGGCGCGCCGGTCGGTATCCAGCCACATGGTGCGGTACATGCGTTCCATGGCCTTGTCGGACGCCAGGCGCGCGCCGGTCTCGCCCGTCAGCCGGTTGGCCGCGGGCCAGAACTCCCGCCACATGGTGCCCAGCCGCGCCGCCGCGGCGGATGGCAGGGATGACAGTTGCTTGAGCATGGTGTTATTTCCTTTCATGCGGGCACCAGCACGCCGCCGGCGCTGGGTGCCCAGGCCTGCCCCCACGCGCGCAGGCCGCCCATGGCCCGCTGCAGCAGCCCGGCCACACCGCCGCCCATGCCCAGCAGCTGCTCGCGCGTCTGCTTGCGGCTCTGGATCACCGTGGGCACGTCGGCCAGGCCGCGAGTCAGCAGCGCGTAGACGGCCGCGCAGGCCGCGTCGAACAAGTCGTCGCCCGTCTTGCGGTCCACCATCGAGAAGCTGCTGTAGCTGGCCTGGGTGGGCTGGGCCTTGATGTTTCCCATCTGGCGCACGAAGGCCAGCCATTCCTCGGGCTCGCGCTCGTCCGCCGTGTCCACGTAGGGGAAGGCGGCGCGGTTGTGGTGGAAGGCCTCGCGCAGGGCGCTGGCCATGATGTGCTTGACCATGCCCTCGAAGCGCTGCGGGGCAAAGGCCCACTGGCTCCAGGCCGTGGCCGTGCTCTGGCCATCGGCCACCGTCTCGCGGTTGATGTGGGTGAGCCCCTTGCTGAACAGCTCGTCGTTCACCGCCGTGAGCATGCCCACGCCGTAGGCGTCGCCCACCGCGTAGTCGGGCCGGAAGTAGTCCCAGATCGCCACCAGGTCGCGCGCCAGCACCCGGTCATCAACGCCGGGCGCCCACATGCGCACATAGGGGAAGGTGAGCCAGTTGCCGATCTGCTCGCAGATCACCAGGGCGGACTTGGAGGCGGCCGGGTCTTCGCCGTGGCCCGTGTGGTCGTAGCCCAGCGACAGCAGGCCGCGGCGCCGGTACCGCTCGCCCGGCAGCGGGCAGGCGCGCTGCAGGCCTGCCTCCAGGCCCAGGGCGCTGGCGCGGCGAATGTGCTCCTCCCAGATCCAGTTCTGCGCCCGGATGTTCATGCCCAGGAACTGGCGGATGTACTCCTCCGGCGGCAGCTGCTTTTGCATGCTGGCCGCCCAGTCCGCATCCACCAGGCCCAGCTGCACGCCCAGGTGCACGTCTATTGTGGGCAGCGTGTGGTATTCGCCCGTGTCGATCAGGCGCTGCAGCACGTCGGCGCCCTTGTACACGCCACTGATGCGGATGCTGGGCTTGAAAACCGTCTCGCGCCGGTCCACCCCCAGCCGCCGCGCCGCGCCCAGCATGGGCAGAAAACGCGACATCAGCCGGTCTTGCGGCATGTCGTCGGTCTCCTCCAGGCTGGCGTAGGTGATCGAGTCGCCGTCGATCTGGCTCATGATCCCGTAGGCGCTGGCCTTGGAGCCGTTCACGAACTGGAACGCCGTGTCCTTGAGCTGCGGGCGCCCCTGCTTGTGGGCAATGAAGGCCGTCAGCATCTCGCTGCGCCGTATGCCGTCGATCAGGTAGTTCAGGTTGTTCTGGCTCTGCTGCATGCGCGGCGCCACGATGCCCAGCTCTTGGTGGGGCGTGGTGGCCAGCATCTCCAGGTGGTACATCTCCTTCACCGCCGTCTTGCCCGTGCGCCGGCAGCTGCCATTCCTGATCCGGCACGTTCTCCACCAGGTCGGGAATCCCCTCGAACGCGCGGCGGCACGCGCCGCAGCGGAAATTGACGGTGGGAATCTGCGCGGACCAATCCTTGGGCATGCTGGCATCTTGCCGCCCAAGGTCCTAGCAGAAAAAGGGGGTGAAATGACGCTACAGCGCTTGTTAATAAAGCGCTTCAAGCTATTTATTTCATAGTTCCAGGTGAGGCATCACTGCCCGTAGCGCTTGTTGCCACCGCTGGTGATGCAGTACCTCCCACCTCTTGGACCAACGCAGACACGCCCACTGCCGCAGGGACATCCGCCAGCGCTGGGTGGAGGCGAAACATTGATGTTTGTAGTGGGCGACTTGAAGGGTTGCGGATTGCGACTCGCGTACGTCTTCCCCCCAACAGTGGGATGGCACGAGTACGCAAAGATGGTCGCTCTTGCCCACACAAAGTCGCCGTTC
Source organism: Diaphorobacter oryzae DSM 22780 (assembly GCF_059568935.1). Lineage (NCBI taxonomy): Bacteria > Pseudomonadati > Pseudomonadota > Betaproteobacteria > Burkholderiales > Comamonadaceae > Diaphorobacter > Diaphorobacter oryzae. The sequence continues at coordinate 705,988 of NZ_JCANUL010000001.1, forward strand.
ACCTGCACGCCGATCCAACCCGCCATCAGTGGCCCGACCTCGTATCGCATCCCTTTCTTGATTTGGATGGGACTGGAGGCAGGCATAGGACCATCTTTGGGAAGCGCTACATAAGTGTTCCCATCGCTGATTGCGCATTGCTGTCCAGCATGGGCAACGCTCAATGCACCGATCAGCGACAGAGCAAGGATGAGCTTAGTCAGGCAATGGACAAGCCAACTCATCACAGACTCCTTCAGGCTTGTATCAAAGCTATTTGGAGTACCGACGAAGCGCCTCGTCGTAAACCTGATCGCATTGGCGCCCCCTCTCCATAGGGAAAACTCGCTCACAGTTCGCGCGTGCAGAAATTGCAGCGCGCTTCGCGGGCGAGTAAGCGATGTATGGGAAGAGAAAAAAGACCGCAACTAAAGCGAGTGGAACCCACAACCACCATTTGATTCTCGAAACATTGGCGCCGCTCTGCTCGGAAGGCGTTGGCGACACGCTGACTCTAGAGACGGCGCCCTGCGGCATAGCGGTTGGCGCCCAATCCGACCCCTGCGTGAAGATCGCTTTGCATCTGAGGCAAGTTTCCGCATTCAATGCAAGTTCAGCGTTGCAGTTGGGGCAGTACCCGATGGCGGGCGCGGGCGTCAGTTGTTCAACCCGGAGCTTGATGTACGCGGCCTTCGCCTTGGCGTCGCTCCCGTCCGCTTCGGCAAAGCACCTCGCCCAAAGGCCAGCGTCACGTGCCTGCGGATTTTCGACTTCGGCCATTGCACTGGCCCACAGATCCATGTTGTCCGCCATCACCCCTCCCCGCCATCTCAGTGCACCAACTCCCACGCATCCGGCATACCCAGCGCTTGGGCCGTTGCGCCCAGGCCCTGAATCGACAGGTCCAGCCGCTCCTGAATGCTCTCCAGCAGCACAGCCATGCCCTCCCGATCCGTCACGGTGAACGACGCTTCGGTTTCCCCGTGTAGCAACCCCACCAGCAGCCCCAGCGCGCGTTGACTGCGCCTGGCCTCCAGCACGGCCTCGCGGAAATCTTCGTGTATCGCCCCCAGGTCGCCGCCGGACGCGGCGGTGTCGGTTTGTTGGTTCATGTCTGTGCTCCATTCGCGGTTTGAAGTACCGCCCCCCTGCTTCCCAACAGGGTGGCGGCCCGAACGCGGGTGGGAAGACCGATGGAGCACCGGCGAGCCATTACGGCTCCCCACGCCCGGGCCGCCGTAAACGTGGCACAGACGCAAAAAAGCCGCTATGTAATCCGTAGCGGCTCGCGCCGCTCCATTCGGGCTTCCCAACCCGGCCTGATTTCACTCAGGCACTGCGACTTTAATCCAAATTGCGCAGCGTTGCGCATAGAAATATCACCCCAAAAAGAAGGGGCCAGTCCGTAAGACCGGCCCCGAACGGGTAGTTCCCTTTGGAGACACGCGGGCAACCCGCGCGAACCGCACGATGCCGCCTCATGCCGCAAGCGTCAACGGAACTACACGGTTTCGCGCCATCACATTCCCAGGCCGGACCAGCACCAGCCTTGCGGTTCGCAGTGAGCCCAATATGGGGAGCCAATTCTCGGCACTGCGAATCCTGGTGCGGTTGTCCAACTGCACCAGGCATTCCGGGTGATAGTCCAGCAGGACTTGCACATCGCCCACACCCCCACCCCCAAAAAATTCAGCTTCGCCGGCGCAATCGCATTGGCTCTGCACGCCTGTCGCGTGCCGGCCGTTCCTGCCCGTTCCTCGGCACCTTTTCACTCCCTTGCCCGCCACCCATCCAGGCCACTGCTTGGCCGGGAAAGACCTTTCCCGCACATACTCCCCCGGGGTAACCATCCTTATCAAGGGTCTTTCGCAAGCAGGATAAGCGCTTCGTTCATATACTCCCACCCAGTACAAGCACAGCAACGCCGCTTCGCCGATGCCCCACTCCCCCGAAGACAAGCAACGCGCCATCACCCGCCTGCGCCGCATCCGCGGACAGGCGCAGGCGCTGGAGCGCGCCGTGGAGGCGGGCAGCGACTGCGCCCCCATCCTGCAGCAGCTGGCCGCCATGCGCGGCGCCGTGCACGGGTTGATGGCGGACCTGCTCGACAGCCATGTGCGCGAAACCCTGGCCCAGCAGCCCGCGCCGTCGCCCGAGGCGGTGCAGGAAACCCTGGCCCTGCTGCGCTCGTACCTGAAATGATTTTTCTGCCGATTCACCCCCGTATCTTTTCGAACTGAGGAGCCCACCCATGAAATCCCGCGCCGCCGTTGCCTTCAAGGCTGGAGAACCCCTGCAGATCGTCGAAATCGACGTAGCCCCGCCGCAAAAGGGCGAAGTGCTGGTCAGGATCACCCACACCGGCGTGTGCCACACCGACGCCTTCACCTTGAGCGGCGACGACCCCGAGGGCCTGTTCCCGGCCGTGCTGGGCCACGAGGGCGCGGGCATAGTGGTGGAAGTGGGCGAAGGCGTGACCAGCGTGAAGCCCGGCGACCATGTGATCCCGCTGTACACCGCCGAATGCGGCGAATGCCTGTTCTGCAAGAGTGGCAAGACCAACCTGTGCGTGGCCGTGCGCGCCACGCAAGGCAAGGGCGTGATGCCCGACGGCACCACGCGCTTTTCGTACAACGGCCAGCCCGTCTACCACTACATGGGTTGCAGCACGTTCAGCGAATACACCGTGGTCGCCGAGGTGTCGCTGGCCAGGATCCACCCCGACGCCAACCCCGAGCAGGTCTGCCTGCTGGGCTGCGGCGTGACCACCGGCCTGGGCGCCGTGAAGAACACCGCCAAGGTGCAGGAGGGCGACACCGTGGCCGTGTTCGGCCTGGGCGGCATCGGCCTGGCCGTGATCCAGGGCGCCCAGATGGCGAAGGCGGGCCGCATTATCGCCATCGACACCAACCCAGGCAAATTCGATCTGGCTCGCACCTTCGGCGCCACCGACTGCGTGAACCCCAAGGACTTCGACAAGCCCATCCAGCAGGTGATCGTGGAGATGACCGGCTGGGGCGTGGACCACAGCTTCGAATGCATCGGCAACGTCAACGTGATGCGCGCGGCGCTCGAATGCGCGCACCGCGGCTGGGGCCAGAGCGTGATCATCGGCGTGGCCGGCGCGGGGCAGGAGATCAGCACCCGCCCGTTCCAGCTGGTGACGGGCCGCAAGTGGCTGGGCACGGCGTTCGGCGGCGTCAAGGGCCGCAGCGAGCTGCCCGGCATGGTCGAGGACGCCATGGCCGGCACCATCCAGCTGGCGCCCTTCGTCACCCACACCATGGGCCTGCAGGACATCAACGCGGCGTTCGACCTGATGCACGAAGGCAAGTCCATCCGCTCGGTGGTCCGCTACGCTGCCTGACAAAAACAGGAGCATCTTGCGCTTGATACGCAATGGTTTCATGGCATTTAATACCTGGAACCATTGCCGATCAAGCGCAAACAGCTATTGAACTAGGAGCATACCGCCCATGTCCACTTCCGTTGAACTCCTGAGCGAACATGCCTGCTTCCAAGGCGAGCAGCGCTTCTACCAGCATGCATCGCGCGAAATCGGCCTGCCGATGCGCTTCTCCGTCTTCCTGCCGCCGCAGGCCGTGGCCGGCGAGAAGGTGCCCGCCCTGCTGTACCTGGCGGGCCTGACCTGCACCGAGGAAACCTTCATGGTCAAGGCCGGCGCCCAGCGCCTGGCCGCCGAGCTGGGCATGGCCCTGATCGCGCCCGACACCAGCCCGCGCGGCGCCGGCGTACCCGGCGAGTCGGACGCCTGGGACTTCGGCGTGGGCGCCAGCTTCTACCTCGATGCCACGCAGGCCCCCTGGGCCACGCACTGGCGCATGGAAAGCTATCTGGTCCAGGAGCTGCTGCCGCTCATCGCCGCCACCCTGCCCATCGACGAGGCGCGGCTGGGCATCTTCGGCCACAGCATGGGCGGCCATGGCGCGCTGACGCTGGCGCTGCGCCACCCGGGCCGCTTCAAGAGCCTGTCGGCATTCGCCCCCATCTGCGCACCCACGCGCTGCCCGTGGGGCGAGAAGGCCTTTGCCGGATACCTGGGCCCCGACCGCATGACCTGGGGCGAGCACGACGCCACCGTGCTCCTGGAGAACTATCCGCTGGCGCCCTACCCGGCCGGCATCCTCATCGACCAGGGCCTGGCCGACAAATTCCTGGCCGACCAGCTGCACCCGCACCTGTTCGAAGCTGCCTGCGCCGCCATCGGCCAGCCACTCACGCTGCGCCGCCACGCGGGCTACGACCACGGCTACTACTTCATCCAGAGCTTCATCGACGACCACCTGCGCCACCATGCGCAGCAGCTGGGCCTGCAGTAGCCAAGCCACCACGCCCGCAGGCCGTCCCTACGCAATTTGCCGGCTTCCTGCAAGCCCGCGGCAATTCGCACTGACGGCGTGCGAGATCTCTTGGCAAAAGCGGGCCTCGGCCCCACAATCCAGCCATCGCACCAAGATGGTGCTTTCTGAGTACATGCCTTGGCCCGGACAACCCCGTTGCCCGGGCTTTTGTCCGTTTGAGCGTTGTCGGGACGCCAGCGGCCGCTGCAGGCAGCGGCGACCGCGACCCCTCGCCACCCACACACCACAAGGGAGTCATACCATGCAGCGCAAGCCCCACGTCATCCTGTCGTCCCTGGATATGGAGCGCATCGAAGCCCTGTTGGAAAAGCAGAGCACCCCGTTTCCCGGCCGCGAGGCGCTGGAGGCCGAGCTGGACCGCGCCGATGTGTTCGACCCCAAGGACATGCCGCCCAACGTGGTGACCATGAACTCCACCGTGCGCTTCACCATCCTGGAGTCGAGCAAGACCAATACGCTGACCCTGGTGTACCCACGGGAGATGGACGGCTCCAGCGACAAGGTGTCGGTCTTCGCGCCCGTGGGCATCGCGCTGCTGGGCCTGAGCGTGGGCGACGAATTCCAGATGCCCAGCCCCACGGGCCAGGTCACGGTGCGCGTGGACGCCATCGAGTTCCAGCCCGAAAGCGCGGGCGAACTGCACCGCTGAACGCTGCCGGGCTTCGGTCCCCGAACATCCAGGCAGCCCCACCGGCTGCCTTTTTTGTGTTCAGTAAAAGCCCGCCACCAGGGCGGTGAGCAGCCCCGTCCCCACCAGCCCCGCCTGCCAGCGCAGTGCGGACTGCCAGGTGGGCACATGCCGCTCCACGCGCTCGTACAGCACATGGCCCGCGGCAAGGGACAGACCGAACGCCGCCACCATGCCCGTCATGGCCGCGGCTATGGACTGCGGCCATGCCTGGCTGACCACGGCATTGACGAACACGCACACCGCGAAGTGCACGAGGAAGACCGAGTAGGACATCTGCCCCAGCCGGTTCAGCGGCGCCCAGCCCTTCCACCCTGCCATGGCGGGGCTGCGCATGGCCGCCACCAGGGCCAGCGCGGTGACGCCCGCCAGCGCGATGCGCGGGCGCCATTCCAGGCCCAGCGCCGCGACCACCAGGGCCGTCATCAGCAGGGCCCAGCTCCAGGCCCCCAGGGCACGTGGAGCCTGCACCGCCCAGTACGCCAGCATGCCCAGCCCGTAGGCGCCAAAGAAGTACACCGCCCAGATGTCCCATTGCGCATCGCGGTTGAAGCCCAGCAGCGATGCCGCCACGCCCGCCACCACCAGCACCTGGGCCACGCTCACGGGCCATGGCCAGCAGCGGGCCGGCATCTGATCGCCCCAGCGCCGGCGCAGCGCCGCACCGGCCCATGCCACGCCGGCCAGCAGCAGCGTGGTCAGCGCAAACAGCTGGAAGTCGATGGCCACGTACCACACGCCGGCCGACAGCGATTCCTCGCCCAGGATGCTCTGCAGCAGCAGGGCATGGGCCAACAGCTGCCACAGGTCAGGCTCGCCGGAGAGCGACTCATGCTCGAACCACGGCCGCACGGCCGCCTGCACCACGATCGCCAGCACCAATGCCACCGCATAGGGCACGACCAGCCGCATAAAGCGGCGCGCGATCCGGGTCCAGGGCGCATCGAACCGCGCCTGCCCTTGCGGGGCCAGGCTCGCGGCAGCCAGAAAGCCGCCCAGCACCAGGAACACCTGCACCGCCATGCGCGCGTACTCGTACAGCCAGTCGATCAGCCCGGGCACGACCTGGCGGGCCACGTCGGACATGGGGCCATAGAACGCCAGGTGGTGCCAGACGATGGCCGCACAGGCCAAGCCCTTGGTGCAGTCAATCAACGCACTGCGGCTAACGTGGGACATGGGTGGCAATCGGGACGGTGTGGGGCCTCCGCGCGGCCGGACCCGTGCCTGCGACAGAGGATGAAGGCAAAAAACAAGGCCGCCATTGTGCGCCTTTCGGCCCGTGCATGCACGGCGCCCGCAGCCGCGGCGGCGCTGTGCGCGCGCGGGGCACAATGACGGCCATGGCGCAATCCAAACCTCTTCCCGCGTTGAACCGGCAATTTGTCTCGCACTTTGGAGAGATGGGCAGCCGCTGGGGCATCAACCGCACCGTGGGCCAGATCTACGCCCTGCTGTTCCTGTCGCCGGAGCCGCTCAACGCCGACCAGATCGCCGAGACGCTGGAGTTTTCGCGCTCCAACGTCAGCATGGGGCTCAAGGAGCTGCAGGCCTGGCGCCTGGTCCAGTTGCGCCACCAGCCCGGCGACCGGCGCGAATATTTCGAGGCGCCGCAGGACGTCTGGGAGATCTTCCGCCGCTTGGCCGAGGAGCGCCGCCGCCGCGAGATCGAACCCACCCAGTCCATGCTGCGCGCCGCCATGCTGGAAGAGGCCTCGACCGACGAGGAGCGCTACGCCCAGCAGCGCATGCGCGACATGTACGAGCTGATCGACCGGCTCATGAACTGGTTCGACGACGTGCAGCGCCTGTCGCCCGAGACCGCCATGCAGCTCATGGGCATGGGCACGGCCGTGACGCGGCTGCTCGAGTTCAAGGACCGCGTCACGGGCACAAAGGGCCGCGCCAAGCCCGACGCGACGAACGACTGATCACGGGCCACCCGGACAAGAAAAACAGCTCCCGAGGGAGCTGTTTTTCTTTCAGTGCTTGGCAGGCTTTTCGCGGGCCAGCAACTCGCGGCGCGTGGCCTCGTCATCCATCAGTTCGTACCACATCGCGTTGAGCACCGCGAAGGCCGCCGCCAGCGGCAGGCCGAGCAACCAGGCGAAATACCACATGGTGTTGTTTCCTTTCTTGCAGCTTCGTGAGCCGGCGAATCAATAAGAGTGGCCCCGGCCTTCGATGATGGCCATGGGATCGACCTTGCCGCGCAGCACGCTGTAGACCCAACTGGTGTAGGCCAGGATGATGGGCACGAAGATCAGCGCGCACACCAGCATGATGAACAGCGTCAGATGGCTGGACGAGGAATCCCAGACCGTGAGGCTGTGCTGCGGGTTCAGCGACGAGGGCAGGATGAACGGGAACATGGACGCTCCCACGCTGGCGATGATGGCCGCAATGCCCAGGCCGCTGGACAGCAGGGCCAGCCACTCGCGGCGCAGCCACATGCCCAGGGCCGCCAGCAGCGGCAGCAGCAGGCCCAGGGCCGGCACCAGGTACAGCGCGGGCAGTGCCCGGTAGTTGGCGAACCAGGCGCCGGCATGCACTTCGGCCGTTTTGAACAGCGGATTGGACGGGCCCACGGGGTTGACCACGCTGGTGATGCGGTAGCCGTTCAACGCCGCCAGCCAGACGCCGGCCACGGCAAACAGTACCGTGGTGGCGATGGCCGCGATCACGCCGAAGCGGCGCGCACGGGCCGCCACCTCACCCTCGGTCTTGAACACCAGCCAGGACGCGCCATGCATCAGCAGCATGGCCAGGGAGACCAGGCCGGCCAGCAGCGCGAACGGGTTGAGCAGGCCGAAGAACGTGCCCTCGTAGTAGATGCGCATGTCGGGCGCGAGGCGGAAAGGCACGCCCTGCAGCACGTTGCCCACGGCCACGCCGAAGATCAGCGCCGGCACCACGCCGGCCATGCACAGCACGGCATCCCAGCGTGCGCGCCAGGCGGGTTCTTCGCGCTTGCTGCGGAACTTGAAGGCCACGGGGCGCAGGATCAGCGCCACCAGCACGGCGAACATGGCCAGGTAGAAGCCCGAGAACGACACGGCATACAGCTGCGGCCAGGCCGCGAAGATGGCGCCGCCGCCCAGGATCAACCAGACCTGGTTGCCCTCCCACACGGGGCCCACGCTGTTGATGACGACGCGGCGCTCCACGTCGGTCTTGCCCACCAGCGGCAGCAGCGCACCGGCGCCCAGGTCGAACCCGTCGGTCACGGCAAAGCCGATGAGCAGCACGCCCAGCAGTCCCCACCACAGCAGGCGCAGGACGTCGTAACTCAGCAGTTCGTGAAGAATCATGATTTCAATCTCCCCTGCTCATTGCCCGCGGGCGAGCTTTTGCATCAACGGAAAGTAGGTGGTCAGGTGCGGCGCACTTTCCTCCTGTGGCCCCTTGCGAATGGCCTTGACCAGCAGCTTCATCTCGATGACGAAGAGCACGGTGTAGATGGCGACAAAGCCGGCGATGGTCAGCAGCAACGTGCCCGCCCCCAGGTTGGAGACGGCCAGCGCCGTGGGCAGCACGCCTTCGATGATCCAGGGCTGGCGGCCCACCTCGGCCACGATCCAGCCGCATTCGGCGGCGATCCACGGCAGTGGAATGGCGAACACCGCAAGCTTGAGCAGCCAGGGATGGGCGTCCAGCCTGCGGCGCACCGACAGCCAGAAGAAGGTCGCCGTCAGCACGATGAAGAACATGCCCAGCCCCACCATGACGCGGAAGCTCCAGAACAGCGGCCCCACGGCCGGCACCGTGTCCCAGGCAGCCTGCTGGATCTGCGCATCCGTGGCCTGGCGTGGGTCGTCCACATAGCGCTTGAGCAGCAACGCATAGCCCAGCAGGGCGCCCTTGTCCTCGAACGCTGCCTTGGCCTCGGCCGGCACCGGGTCCGGTGCGCGCACGGCGCGGATGGTCTCCAGCGCGTCGTAGGCCACGATGCCGTCGCGCACATGCTGCTCGGTCTTCTTGACCAGGTCGTTGATGCCCGGGATCTCGGTGGTCAGCGAACGCGTGCCGATCAGGCCCATGGCCCAGGGAATGTGCACGGCGTAATGCGTCTCGCGCGCCTCCTTGTCGGGAAAGCCGAAAGCCGTGAAGGCGGCCGGCGCGGGTTCGGTGTCCCACATGGCCTCGATGGAGGCCAGCTTCATCTTCTGGTGTTCCGACGACAGGTAGCCGCTTTCGTCACCCAGCACCACCACCGACAGCGCGGCCGCCAGGCCGAACGAGGCAGCTACCGTCATGGAGCGGCGCGCCAGGTGGATGTGCCGGCCCTTGAGCAGGTACCAGGCCGAGATGCCCAGCACGAAGATGGCCGCCGTCACGTAGCCGGCCGAGACCGTGTGCACGAACTTGGCCTGCGCCACGGGGTTGGTCAGCACCGCGAAGAAGTCGGTGACCTCCATGCGCATGGTCTGGGGATTGAACTGCGCGCCCACGGGGTTTTGCATCCAGCCGTTGGCGATCAGGATCCACAGCGCCGAGAAGTTCGAGCCCAGGGCCACGCACCAGGTGGCCACCAGGTGGCCCACCTTGCTCATGCGGTCCCAGCCGAAGAAGAACAGGCCCACGAAGGTGGCTTCGAGAAAGAAGGCCATCAGCCCCTCGATGGCCAGCGGCGCACCGAAGATGTCGCCCACATAGTGGCTGTAGTAGCTCCAGTTCATGCCGAACTGGAACTCCATCACGATGCCCGTGGCCACACCCATGGCGAAGTTGATGCCGAACAGCGTGCCCCAGAACTTCGTCATGTCGCGCCAGATGGTGCGGCCCGTCATCACGTAGACGGTCTCCATGATGGCGATGATCACGGCCAGGCCGATGGTCAACGGAACGAACAGGAAGTGGTAGAGCGCCGTTACCGCGAACTGCAGCCGCGATAAATCGACGATGTCGAGGTCCATGGTGAGATCCTTTCTCTCGGGTACTTGGGATGAATTCCTTGCGGCCAGCCTGTGCTCAAGCGTCCTGTCGCAGACGGCCCAGCGCCTCGTCGAAGGCCGGCGTGCCGCGCCGCGCCTGTGACACCACCCTGCCCTCGCGCACCCACAGCAGGCGGTCGGCCAGCCGGGCCTCGCGCAGCTTGTGGGTGGCCAGGACCACGGTATGCCCCTGCGCAGCGCCTTCCAGGCGCGCCAGCAGGTCAGCAGCCGTTGGCGCGTCCAGCCCCTCGGTGGGCTCGTCCAGCAGCCAGCAGCGCGCGGGGCTCAGCAGCAACCGCGCCAGTGCCAGGCGCCGCGCCTGGCCGCCCGACAGGCCCAGCCCGCCCTCGCCCAGGCGTGTATCCAGCGCCTGCGGCATGGCGCGCACGTCCGTCGCCAGGCCCGCGACCTCCAGCGCCGCCCACAGCCGCGCATCGTCGGCGCCGGGGCTGGCCAGCAAGAGGTTGTCGCGCAGGCTGTCCTCGAACAGCTCGGTGCGCTGCGTCATCCAGGTGCAGCGCTGCGCCCGCACGGTTCCATCCAGCGGCTGCAGCTCGCCCGCCATCAGCGACAGCAGCGTGGTCTTGCCCGCACCGCTGGCGCCCAGCAGGGCCACGCGCTCGCCCTCGTGGATGCGCAAGCGCTGCGGCAGCCTGGCGCCATGGGGTGCCACGGCCTGTTCCAGCTCCACGGCCAGGCCGGCGTGCGGTGCGGCCGGCAAAATCTGGCCGGCATCGCCCTGGCCGCACACAGCGGGCGCCAGCCGGCGCGCGGCCAGGCCGCTGCGGCCTGCCTCCAGGGCGCCACGGCGCAATGCGGCGAACGGCTCCATGGCCGTCAGCACCAGCAGCACGGCCAGCGCAGCCACGGGCGCCCCCAGCAAGCCGGCCTGGGCCAGCCAGCCCACGCCCAGCAGCACGCCGGCCAGTGCCAGCGCCGCGCACAGGCCCTGGATGAAGGACGCCCTGGCCTCCAGGCCGTAGAGCACGCGGTCCGCGCCTGCCACGCGCGCATCCAGCGCGGCGATGCGCTCGCCATGCGCGGCCAGGGTGCCGGCCATGACCAACTCGGCCTGCCCGGCCACCAGGTCGGCGGTGCGGGCCCGCAGCGACTCCAGCGCCAAGGCACGGCGCACGGCGGGGCGGCGCGCGGCGCGCGCCAGCCACAGCGCGCTGCCCAGCCCCGTGAGCAACAGCCAGGCGGCCAAGGCCAGGCCCAACCACCAGCGCATGAACCCCAGGGCAATGGCCGCCATCAGCGTGGCGCCAGCGGCCGCCACCAGCGGCACGAACAGGCGCAGGTACAGGCTGTCCAGCGCGTCCACGTCGGCCGTCAGCCGCTGCAGCAGCCGCGCCGGGCGCAACCGCAGGTTTTGCGCCGCGGCGGGCGTGGCCCAACTGCGCAGCAGCCGCTCGCGCAACGCGGCCAGCACGGCCAGGGTGGCATCGTGCGTGACCAGCCGCTCGGCGTAGCGCGTGCCCGTGCGCCCCAGCGCCAGCAGGCGGATGCCGGCCGAGGGCATGAAGACATCGAAGACCAGGGCCGTGGCCGGCACCAGGCCGGCCAGCGCCGTGGCCGTGATGAACCAGCCCGACAGACCCAGCAGCGCCATGCCCATGAGCACCGTGAGCAGGGCCAGCAGCGCGCCGCCCAGCCACAGGCGCCGCGGCGCCATGCGGGCCAGGGCCGCGAGCACATCCAACAGGCGGGAGCGGGGCTTCATGCGGCGCACTCCGCGCTGGCCATGTCGGCCGGGCGGTGCCGCGCAGGGGCCCCGGCCCCGGGCACCAGTGGCACCACGCGATGCATGGCGGCGGCCAGTTCGGCATCATGGGTGGCAACGATCAGCGTGCGCCCACGCGCTAGCTGCAGCAGGGCGTCGGTGACCTGCGCGGCCGTGGCCGGGTCAAGATGGGCCGTGGGTTCGTCGACCAGCAGCAGACCGGCATCGGGCGCCAGGGCCAGGCGGGCCAGTGCCAGCCGCACGATCTCGCCGCCCGACAGGCCGGCCCCGCCTTCGCCCAGCGTGGCGCCGGCACGCGCCTGGGCCACCGCGCCCAGCCCCGCCAGCCGCATGGCCTGGCGCAGATCATCGAAGGCCAGGCCCTGGCGGCCCAGCGCCAGGTTGCCCGCCACCGAGCCCGCGAACACATAAGGGCTCTGCCCCATCCAGGCCATGCGCGTGCGCAGCCTGCCCGCCGATTCGGCATCGAGCAACTGGCCGTCCACATGGATGGAACCCGGCCCGGCCACGGGCAGCAGGCCCGCGATCTGCGCCAACAGCAGCGACTTGCCGCTGCCGCTGGGGCCCCACAACGCCACATGCTCGCCGGGCCGCACGTCCAGGTTCAGGGGGGCCAGCGTGCAGGCACCGCCGGGCGCCTGGGGCCGCACCTGTTCCAGGCGCAAGGCGCAGGCCCGGCCGCCAGACCGGACCGGTGCGGCAAGGGCTCCGGGCAGCGGCTGCGCGTCATGGCCCAGTTTGTCCAATGCCTGCAGCGCGGCCTCGCCGCTGGCCCGGTCATGCCAGACGGCAGACAGCTCGCGCAGCGGATCGAAGAAGCTGGGCGCGAGCAGCAGCACGAACAGCGCCTGGCCCAGCGTCAGGGTCTGGCCCCAACTGCCGAAGGGCAGATGGCCCAGCAGATGAAAACCGACATAAACGGCCACCATGGCCACGCCCAGGGCCGAGAACAGCTCCAGCACCGCCGATGAGAGAAAGGCGATGCGCAGCACGCGCATGCTGCGCTCGCGCAGCGATTCGGCGTTGGCGCGCAGGCGCTGGGCCGTGGCGTCGACGGCGCCCAGCGCGCGCAGCGTGGACAGGCCGCGCAGACGGTCCAACAAGAAGGCATTCATGCCGCCCAGCTCCACCATCTGCGCCTCGCTGGCCGCCTTGGCGCGCCAGCCCACGATGGCCATGAACAGCGGAATCAACGGCGCGGCCAGCACCAGGACCAGGGCCACCACCCAGCTCTGGCTGGCCACGGCCAGCGCGATCAGCGGCGGCACGGTGCGCACGCGCCACATGGCGGTCTGGTAGCGCGACAGCCAGGGCACGATGGCCTCGGCCTGCTCGGCGATGGCGCTGGCCGCCTGGCCGGAGGCCGCGCGCCGGCGGTCCAGCGGCGAGGTGCCCGCCAGCGAACGCAGCACCTGCATGCGCAGCGTGCTCAGCAGGGAACGCGCCTGCAACTGGGCCCTGCGCGCGCCGCTGGCCTCGCACCAGGCACGCAGCGCGCCCAGCAGCGCCACGCCAGCGGCCAGGGGCCACAGCGGCGCCGTGCCCCGCCCATCGGCGATGGCCTGCACCGCCAGCGCCAGCAGCAGCGCCTGGGGCAGCCACAGCAGCGAAGCCAGTACCAGCCGCCCCGTCCCCGCCATGGGTCGGCGCGCAAGCCGGTCGAAACCGGACGATGACGGAGCACAAGGTTTGTTCATTTATTCTGAAATTTCAGTATTTACTGAAATTACGCAAACAATTCTAAACAATATTGCACTAGCCGTATGACAGGATGACGGAACCCGAGTGCGGCAGTCCGGTGTGCGCGCTGCCCATCACGGCCGGCAGCCGCTGTGGCCCCCTCTCGGGAGCCGGAAGCCCCAAAGAAAACGGCGCCCGAAGGCGCCGTGTGTGGGGGATGGGGGTTCGCCTCGCCGGCGGTGGGCCGTCAGGCCGGCGCCAGCACGCGCTCACGCGCCTGCTGGTATTCGCGCTTGAGGCGTGCGATCAGCTCGCCCGCGCCCGTGACCTCTCGGATGGCGCCAATGCCCTGGCCGCAGCCCCAGATGTCCTTCCAGGCCTTCTTGGCGTCGCCGCCAAAGTTCATCTTGCTCGGGTCGGACTCGGGCAGGTTGTCGGGGTCCAGCCCTGCCGCACGGATCGACGGCGCCAGGTAGTTGCCGTGCACGCCCGTGAACAGGTTGCTGTAGACGATGTCGTCCGACGTGCCGTCCACGATGGCCTGCTTGTAGGCATCGTGGGCGCGCGCCTCGTGCGTGGCGATGAAGGCCGAGCCGATGTAGGCAAAGTCCGCGCCCATGGCCTGGGCGGCCAGGATGGCGCCGCCCGAGGCGATGGAGCCCGACAGCGCCACCGGGCCGTCGAACCATTCGCGGATTTCCTGGATCAGCGCGAAGGGGCTCTTCACACCCGCGTGCCCGCCCGCGCCCGCCGCCACGGCGATGAGGCCGTCGGCGCCCTTCTCGATGGCCTTGCGCGCGAACTTGTTGTTGATGATGTCGTGCAGCACCACGCCGCCCCAGCCATGCACGGCCTGGTTCACGTCCTCGCGCGCGCCGAGCGACGTGATGATGATCGGCACCTTGTACTTGGCGCACAGCTGCATGTCGTGCTCCAGGCGGTCGTTGCTCTTGTGCACGATCTGGTTGATGGCGAACGGTGCCGAAGGCGCCTCGGGGTGCGCCCTGTCCCAGGCCGCCAGCGTCTCGGTGATCTCGGCCAGCCAGTCATCGAGCTGCTCGGCCGGGCGCGCATTGAGCGCCGGCATGGAGCCCACGATGCCCGCCTTGCACTGCTCGATCACCAGCTTGGGGTTGCTGATGATGAACAGCGGCGAGCCGATCACGGGCAGTGACAGTTTCTGCAATACGGGCGGTAGCTTGGACATCGACACAGTCTCCAATAGATTTATATGAAAATCAGGCTCTAGCGCTTGATGGAAAAGCGCTAGCAGCTATCAATTTAATTGCAACCTCACACCCTGGTGGATGGCGTCAGAAGGCCTCCAGCGGCAGCGCCGTGACGCTGGCCGCACCCTCGACGATGGCGTCGCGCTGGCCCGGAGCCTTCACCAGGATGTGCTCGGCATAAAAGCGCGCAGTAGCGATCTTGGCCTGCATGAACGCCACGTCCTGTCCCTTGGACGACAGCTCCTGCGCCACCAGCAACGCACGCGCCAGTTGCCAGCCGGCCACCAGGTTGCCGGTCAGCATCAGGTAGGGAACGCTGCCTGCATACACGTCATTGGGCTGCGCCTTGGCGCCGCCGGCAATGAACTGCACCACGTCCAGGAACGCCTTGCGCGCCGCCGCCAGCCGGCCGGCCACGGCCTTGGCGTCGTCCGTTCCGGCGGCGAGCAGTTCGGCCTCGGTCTTCTCGATCTGGGCCGCAATAGCCTGGGCCGACTGGCCGCCGTCGCGCGCCGTCTTGCGGCCCACCAGGTCGTTGGCCTGGATGGCGGTCGTGCCTTCGTAAATGGTCAGGATCTTGGCGTCGCGGTAGTACTGCGCAGCGCCCGTTTCCTCAATGAAGCCCATGCCGCCGTGCACCTGCACGCCCAGGCTGGTCACCTCCAGGCTCATCTCCGTGCTGTAGCCCTTGACCAGCGGCACCATGAATTCGTAGAACGTGGCGTTCTGCTTGCGCACTTCTGCATCGGGATGGTGGTGCGCGGCGTCGTAGGCGGCAGCGGCCGTGGTGGCCATGGCGCGGCAGCCTTCGGTGTAGGCGCGCATGGTCATCAGCATGCGGCGCACGTCGGGGTGGTGGATGATGGCCGCACTGCCCGCCACGCTGCCGTCCACGGGGCGGCTTTGCACGCGGTCGCGCGCGTACTGCACCGCCTGCTGGTAGGCCCGCTCGGCCACCGCGATGCCCTGCACGCCCACCGCGTAACGCGCGGCGTTCATCATGATGAACATGTACTCCAGGCCGCGGTTTTCCTCGCCCACGAGGTAGCCCACGGCGCCGCCATGGTCGCCGAACTGCAGCACGGCCGTGGGCGATGCCTTGATGCCCAGCTTGTGCTCGATGGACACGCAGTGCACGTCGTTGCGCGCGCCCAGGCTGCCGTCGGCATTCACCAGGAACTTGGGCACCACGAACAGGCTGATGCCCTTCACGCCCTCGGGCGCGCCGGCCACGCGTGCCAGCACGAGGTGGACGATGTTCTCGGCCATGTCGTGCTCACCGTAGGTGATGAAGATCTTGGTGCCGAACACCTTGTAGGTGCCATCGGGCTGAGGATCGGCCTTGGTGCGCACCAGAGCCAGGTCGGAGCCGGCCTGGGGCTCGGTGAGGTTCATCGTGCCGGTCCACTGGCCGGAGATGAGCTTGTCGAGGTAAGTGGCCTTGAGCGCGTCGCTGCCGGCCGTGAGCAGCGCCTCGATGGCGCCATCGGTCAGCAGCGGGCACAGCGCGAAGCTCAGGTTCGCGCTGTTGATCATCTCGATGCAGGCCGCGCCGATGGTCTTGGGCAGGCCCTGGCCGCCAAAGTCCACGGGGTGCTGCAGTCCCTGCCAGCCGCCTTCGGCGAACTGGCGAAACGCCTCCTTGAAGCCGGGCGTGGTCGTGACCGCGCCATCCTTCCAGGACGACGGGTTCTTGTCGCCCTCCACATTGAGCGGCGCCACCACGCCTTCGTTGAACTTCGCGCATTCCTCCAGCACGGCGGCGGCGGTGTCCAGCCCCGCATCCTCGAAGCCGGGAATCTGCGCGACCTGGTCGATGCGGGCCAGGTGCTCGATGGCAAACAGCATGTCCTTCACGGGGGCGACGTAGCTCATGGGGATCTCCAACTCAAATACAGTACGAATGTGATGAAAAAAAAAGGCATCGCAAGCGATGCCTTTGTGCCGGCACTGCGGCTTAGAGCGCCTTGACCAGTTCCGGCACGGCCGCGAACAGGTCTGCCTCCAGCCCGTAGTCCGCCACCGAGAAGATCGGCGCCTCCGGGTCCTTGTTGATCGCCACGAT